>NZ_CP132230.1:90000-690000 GCF_030732225.1 Streptococcus iniae
TTTCCTTTTTCTCTTGCCGGAGTTTTGGGACGCTTTTTTATTTGTGGTAATTTGCGAGGAAGAATATGTTCATCTAAAACACGATTAATAAAATCTACTTTATTATCAGTGCAATAGATATCTTCTTCTCCAAAATGTAATTGAATCTCTTGATCATTACCTGTTTGGTAATAATCGTTGTAACTTAACTCTTTAATTTCTGATAGATTATAGAATCTATCTTTTTCTTTATCGTGATTTCCCTTTTTCTTAGAAATCTCTAAAACGTTATTAAACCGTCTGATGTACTGGTTTAAATCTTCATTTTGAATCTTTCCAAAGAAAGACTTCAGGGACTGATAATTAGTAATAACAATCAGTCGACCAATGACTAACTTATTTTTATAACGTGCGGATAGGTAAGACTTGTTTAAAGGATCTAAGAGTTTTAACCAGTCTGCTGGTAATAAGCTATCAGACCGTGGGTCATCCAAGAGAATAACCTCTTCACCAAAGTACTCATCAAAAATATTCTTAGCACCAGCGCTGTACATTTTCCAATTGAGACCCTCTTCTTTAGCTCTCTTGATAATTTCTTCAATCACCTCAAGTGCTAAAGTGGTTTTTCCTATTCCAGAAGAACCATGCACATAAATAATTGTTGGCTTGAACTCACCATTCTCTAACTCCCTTAAAGTTCGTTTAGAAGCTATCTTGCCATAAGCTCTAAAAGCTTCATCAAGTCTTGTTTGATTATAAGACCAAAGAAAGGTTAATTCTTCGTCCGCAAAGATCTCATCTTCTGTTAGATGACCATTGATAATTTCTTGAAAGACTTTATCCAAACTCTCGTCTGATTTTTCTCTTTTGGCAACGGCATAGCGTTTAGAAAAATCTGCTTTGTTATCCTCAATAAAAGCCTCATAATCAAATGTTCCAAAAGTTTCCACTTCGTTAGAGGCATACTGATGTTTATCAGGACTCTTTGCGTGAATTAAATAGGCTTTGGAATTGACTTTTCCATATTTCCCTTGACCACTTGGTTCAATATATTGAGGTAAGAGACCAAGAGCACTAGCTAATACAGATAAGTCTCTACGACTGGCAAATTCAATATAAGCATGGATATGAGGCTCTACAGGTTTAATTCCATACTTGATATCTTTATCATGAACAATTAAAGCGACCTTTGCTGGAATATCTTCTTCGAGGGTTTTAATGCGACGATGTATTTCTTGGAAGATTTTTGTTTTATGATTTTCCCAATTGGTAAATAATGCTTTTTTATCTTCTTCCCAATCCCAATATTCTGCATGCAATTGTTGCTCAAAGATATAAGTTGTAGTTCTTTTTCGACTCATTTATCTCCTTTCTATAGAAAATTTTTATCATTCTTGGGCAAATTAGTTTAATTTGCCCATTAATTTACCCATCAATTTGCCCAAGATTTTCAAGGATTCTTGTTTTTTCGAAAATCGCTGAAAGCATTGGTATTATTGGGTTACATACCATTCTGTCGACAAGCCCTGAATGGTGCGCCCGTCACAATTAGGCATTGGGCAAATTAAATCCCAGAAAACTCTTTAGAAATCAAACTAAGATTTTCCATTGTCGCTCATGCGGACACGTTTCTCACTCCCTTACGAGCTATGACTTCGTCGTCTCGCTCGTAGTGAGTGAACTCTCCGCACTCACAAGAAAACTCTTAGATTATTTAGCAGGTTCTTTAGCTAATGAAATCCCATCTGCCTTTGCGCTTAATTCGAGTGACACAAATTCTGAATTCTTAGCAGTACGTGTATACATACCAACATTGAGATTAGTGAATGTCACAGTAGCAGAACCTAACTCCGCCAACTTCTCACTTGAAATAAAAGGAACTTCACCGTTTGGATTAGGCACCTTAACAGCAACTTTTTCATAACGTAAGCGAGGTAAGACAATAACATATTTCCAACCAGCATGTTCACGGTCATTTCCTTTGTATTCAAACCATTCTTGAACTTCGACTAATTGGTAATCTTTTTCTTCCCAATTCTTCACTGCGATATCTGCATTCTTTAGGCTCATAATTTTTCTTCTTTCAATTTTTTCCATTTTGAGAGAAAGCTTTTATCTTTTCCCTCTTCTAGTTGATCTAACCGTTCACTAAGAGTGGTTAGACGTTGCGATAAGAAATGATTTTGTTTCCTAAGAGATTGGATTAATAACAAGCTTTTCTTTTGATAAGCTTGGAAGTCTTTTCTCAGGTCAGCAATCATTTCTTTTGAATCTTGTTCGAGCTGGGTATCAAGGTCACCTCAAACCTGTTTGATAGCTTGATCCAAGTTATTAATTTTATTTACTAGCCGATTTACTTCGATAAACTTAGATACTTCCTCATCAGTAAACTCATAAAAGACTTGCGTTGAATAGCGACTAACTTTATGTTTAGCCTTCTTAAAGCTATATCCTGAAAGCTTTTCTATTCGTAAACGCCACTTCTTTATGGTAGATACTGATTTCCCTGTTTGATTTGCGATTAACTTGTAATCAATATGTTTAACCTCCTTGTTTATACATAATCTGATATGGTATACTTAATTAGTATCAGAACGAAACAAAGTTAATGTATCGAATTGATACATTAATATTATAGTATCAATGCGATACATTGCCAAGGATTTTTAAGGAGACTTTATGCTTTTTTCACAAAATTTAAAAAAGAAACGACAAGAAAGTGGATTAAAACAGCAAGAAATTGCAGACATGATGGAAGTGAATCGTGTAACATATACAAATTGGGAAAATGGGAAAAGAGAACCGACTTTAGAAAATGTCGTAAAGCTTGCGAAAATATTAAAAACAACTACGGATAATTTATTAGGACAGACAATATACTCAAAAGTAGACTTATTAAGATTTTTAGATGATTTTGATGTCAGTAATATCAAAGATTTTACGAAAAGTGATGTAGATAAGCTAAAATTTGCAATCATGTTCGAAATTACAAAGAATAAGGTTAATGCACTTAACTTAAAAGATGACCTTATTTTAAAATATAAACTTGATAAAGACGAAAGAGAAATTCTTAATACTATTTTTTAGTGAAGTACAAGATGAAATGAACGACTTATTTAATTTTAAATTGCGATGATTATAGTAATAAATTAAAAAAATAAAATTATGTAAAGGTGAAAAATGGGAATCTACGAAGCTTTAAAAGATGTTCTGAATTTGGCTACTGGTTCAAAAGATTTAATTCTAAAAGATGCAGTAATGAGATTGCAAGATGAGTATATTATTTTAACAGATAAAGACAGAGCATTACGAGATAGAATAATTGAACTTGAAAACGAAAAATTAGAAAATGATCAGTTACTCGTTATACTATAATTCTCTTCAAAACTCGAATATGGAATTTGTAATCCATTAATATCTTTATGTAATTCAAAAAAATTCTCTGATTCGTTGTAGTACAAATTATTTTCTATAAAGAATTCTTTTTGCAAAATTTCGTTATAGCGTTTGTCTCTTTGATAAAGATCAATATATCTCCTAATTGCTGTCCTATACATCCAAGCCTTTATTTTTTCAAATGGAAGAGAAGGTTCAGATTCTATCATTTGCAAAAAGACATCTTGAGTAATATCCTGAGCTTGATTAGGATCTACACCAGATTTAATTAGGTAATGGAGTATTGATAAGTCTTAGAAAATCGTCTTTGAATTCATCAGGTGGGGTTGAGTTTTCTTGAATAATCCAATTTTTGATGATTATCATCGTTTGTTCAATGATTAGTTGGGTTAAAGCATTATTTGATAAATGGAATTTCTCGCTTTGAGGTTGGATATTTTTCATCCCCCATTTGGTATAAGTAGAGACGATGAATTATTCAAACGAAGGGTTAATGGCAGAGGTATATAGACAACTAATCCACTTTCTTCTCTCATAAATGACAGGAAGGATATTATCAGCTACGTAGTCAAAAGGGTTACCATCTGTAGTTATATCATAATTACTATAAACTTGATAGATTTGCTCATCAATTAGGGTATGTACTTAGTTAATAATTTCCTGAAAATTTTTAAAATGTTTTCGATAAATGGCTTGACGAGTGAGAACAGCTTGATGTGCTATTTCTGTTATAGTAAAATTGGTTTTTTCTGGATTATTTATAGCTAATTCAAAAAAAGCATTAATGATTTTTTACGAGTATTTTCTAACATGGTAACTTCTTTCATTAGTAAACTTATTATTATGTAAAATTATATCTAATTTTATTTGAAAAATCACGTAAAAATTTAAAATAAGATAAATATTTAGTTTATACTTTGTGGACTAAAAAATATAACTTTTATTAATTTTTACGATATAATAAGGATACTGTCAATAATTTTGTGTAAACACAAGAGTAGAGTTTTTGAATATTAGTCAAATAAGCTATCAAGTGTGTCAAAACATACTCCGAATCCTTTATGAATACGAGCTCCGAACTTAATGTTATAGTCTTCGAAAATACTTACAAGGCATCGTTCTAAGGCTTCTTCATTTGGAAAAACCACCCTCTTCTTGCTTTGTCGCTTGATTTCTTTATTGAGTGATTCAATCAAGTTTGTAGAGTAAATACTAGACCAAATGTGATGTGGAAATTGATAGAAAGTTAGGAGATTTTCAGTTGTTTCAAGTGATGTCATAACCTTTTTGTAACGAGGTTTCCACTCAGAAACAAATTGTTCCAATAATTTAATAGCCTCCTGTAAATTTGTGGCACGATAAATCTGCTTGAACTGATTTAGAATAGGTGCCCTATCTACTCGTTTGACCTTACTGGAGATATTGCGACCAATGTGAACCAGACACCGTTGCTGTTTAGCCATTGGATAGGCTTGTTGGATGATTTGATCCACACCGTTAAGCCCGTCTGTAACAACTAGAGAAACTTGCTTAAGTCCTTGATTTTGTAGCCTCTTAAGAAGATCTGACCAAGAGACATTATTTTCATTAGGGGCAATCTCATAGCCAAGAACTGATTTATACCCTTCAGGCGTGATACCAAGTGCAATGTGAATACATTCTTTACTGACCGTACCTCGTCGCAAGGGTAAGTAAGTTCCGTCTAGATACAAGACTGAGTAGTTAGTTTGAAAGGAACGCTCATGAAAGGCAGTGACACTTTCTTGAGTCACTTTTGTGATATTTGACACCGTTGCTGGACTGTAGTGGTGACCATACATGCGCTCAATAATGTCACTGATTTCGCGTGTCGTAACGCCAGTTTGATAGAGTTTAATCACCATCTCTTCCAAGTGGTCATCTCGTCTAGCATAAGATGGTAATAAAACTGGTGAAAACTCGCCGTTTCGATCTCTTGGAATGATTAAATTGACTAAGCCATACTTCGTTTCAAACTGTCGAGAGTAGGTCCCATTACGGCTATTACCTGTATTGTAACCTTCTTTTTTATATGGCTCATATCCAAGGAAAGCTGATAGTTCAACCTGCAAGAGATCATTCATAGCTATTTCTAAAGAGGATCGAAAGAATTCATCAATATCTTGTTTTTGCGCTAGGAAGTTAAGTAATTCTGTGGTAAACTGAGTCATGGGAATAAATCTCTTTCTAGTGAAGTGTCGTAACTCTACTATACAGGATTTATTCCTTTTTTGTGTTTACACAAGATATTTTACACTACCATAATAAGTTTGTAAATGGTTTGTATTACCTTAGTAATTAATTATCATATGCTATATAAAAATTAGATAAAATGCTAAATTTCAAGTCCAAGTTAGCCAACGGTTAAAAACTCTTTAGGAGATTTGTAGTCTAATATTTTCTTAGGATAGTTGTTTATCCAATTTTCAATGAATGCGACCTCTCTTTGGGTCGTTTTCTTTGTTCCTTTAGGTAACCATCTTCTGATCAGTCTGTTGTGGTTCTCATTCGTTCCCCTTTCCCAGGAAGCGTAGGGATGTGCGTAGTAGATATCTTCTTTTGGAAAGACAAGAGAAAGTCTGTTGAATTCAGTTCCGTTATCAGCTGTAATAGAGTGAATAGAGTGAGTCTTTACTATACTTTCTAAGGCATGATTGACCGACTGAGCAGACTTATCCGGAATGAGTCTGATAATCTGGTGACGACTACGGCGGTCTGTTAGAGTTAGTAGACATTCATTCTTAGCCCTTGTTAGAATGACCGTATCAATTTCATAATGCCCATTTTCAAGTCTACGATTAATCGCATCAGGTCTTTTCTCAATGGATTGACCAGCAGGTTTGAAACGAGGGCTAGCCTTCTTTGATTTTCCCTTTCTTTTCCTTGGATACAAGATGTGATCAGAATGGATGCCAAGGTGTCCGTTATGAATCCAATAATAGATGGTTGAAACAGGAACAGCTATACCTTTCGACTTCACCATCATTTCAGGTGAAAAGTTCTGCCTCATATAGTGCAGAATCCTCTCTTTCGTATCTTTATCCAAGCCAATAGAACGAATAGAATTTCGTCGTTTATTCTCATAGCTAGCTTGAGCGTAGTCAGCTTGATAAATCATTTCAAATTTACCTTTACGAATTTGTTGTCTAACAAGTCCTCGTTTAACCTCATTATGAATGGTTTGAGGCGCTTTACCTAGCAAGTTAGCGATGGCTCTATTGGACTTTCCTTCTGACTTCCATTTCTCGATGAAGTAACGCTCAGCTATTGTCAAATGTTTTCCTTTTGGTGTATAATGTTCATGCATCTCAAAGTGTCCTATCTTGTGTTTGTGGTGAACTACAAGTATATCTCTTTGAGATGTTTTTTCATACCCTCAGATGGCTAACTTCATTTTAGAACTTTCTATGCAAACTTAGAAAAAGCTTATGTAGATTCAGACATTCGAATTGAAGATTACATTCAAGGTGGACAGGAGCTTGTTACTGACAGTTTTAATATTGATGTAGAAGGTATACATCCGAATTCACTATATGGTGCAGGTGCTTTAGTAGAATTTGCCAATAAGTATCCTGGCTCTAGTATTAGTGTTGATGGTAACCATATTTCAGTTGTTATTGCAAGAGGATATGCTTCAAATAATCATTTTACCATTAATTACAAGACAAAAATAACTAATCCTAACCAAAAGCAATTTGTTAACAATTCAAAAGCTTGGTATAAAGAAAACGGTAAAGATGCGGTTGACGGTGAAGATTTTAATCACGTCGTTGACAATGTTAATGCAAGTTCAGGTATCACAGGTACACTCAAGGGCGAATTAAAAATTGTCAAGAAAATTGAAGGTACGGAGATTCCTATTCCTGATGTAATATTTGAATTAAAAAATACAGAAGGTACAGAAATTAAAGATGGTCAGACCGTCTTACAGTTAAAGACAAATAGTGAGGGTATTGCAAATGTAAAAGGTTTGCCAGTAGGTAACTATACTGTCAAAGAAATTTCTGCCCCAGATTGGATTGATTTTGATTTACTAAATAGTCCAGAAAAACAATTTTCTGTAAGTGCTTCTGATACAGAAGGAACCCTGCTCAGTGTTGAGAATAAGGCAAAAAATATTGAAGTTACAGGTAAGAAAACATGGAATGATGGTGATAACCAAGATGGTCTTCGTCCAACGTCAATTAAGGTTAACCTCTTAGCTAATGGCACAGTTATTAACTCTCAAACCGTAACAGCTGATGACGATTGGAGTTATTCATTTACCGACTTACCTAAATACGCTAATGGTAGTGAAATTGCTTATACAGTTGAAGAAGCTAACACTCCAGACGGTTATACGTCAGTTGTAGATGGCACAACTATTACCAATACTCATATACCAGAAACAACCGAAGTTTCAGGAACAAAGACTTGGAATGATAGCGATGACCAAGATGGCAAACGTCCCGAAACAATCAAAGTTCACCTATTAGCTAACGGTACCGAAGTAGCTTCACAAGAAGTAACAGCTGACAGTAATTGGAGTTATTCATTTACAGAGTTACCTAAATATGCTAAGGGTAGTGAAATTGTTTATACCGTAACTGAAGATGCTGTAGCTGACTACACAACAACTTATGATGGTTACAATATTACTAATAGCTATACACCAGGTAAAACAAGCATCACAGTTACAAAAGTTTGGGATGATAATAATGACCAAGATGGCATCCGTCCAAATGCTATCCAAGTTCAATTGTATGCTAATGGTAAAGTATCTGGTGATGTGATAACTTTGAGTGCAGCTAATAATTGGATATACACATGGACAGGTCTTGCTGAAAAAGCAAATAAGAAAGCTATCACTTATACTGTTGAAGAAGTAACGGCTATTGATGGCTACACTTCAGAAACAACACAAACATCAGCTAATAACTTTACTATTACTAATACGCATACTCCAGAAACAACCGAACTTTCAGGAACTAAGGTATGGGATGATAATGACGACCAAGACGGTCTTCGTCCAACGTCAATTAAGGTTAACCTCTTAGCTAATGGCACAGTTATTAACTCTCAAACCGTAACAGCTGATGACGATTGGAGTTATTCATTTACCGACTTACCTAAATACGCTAATGGTAGTGAAATTGCTTATACAGTTGAAGAAGCTAACACTCCAGACGGTTATACGTCAGTTGTAGATGGCACAACTATTACCAATACTCATATACCAGAAACAACCGAAGTTTCAGGAACAAAGACTTGGAATGATAGCGATGACCAAGATGGCAAACGTCCCGAAACAATCAAAGTTCACCTATTAGCTAACGGTACCGAAGTAGCTTCACAAGAAGTAACAGCTGACAGTAATTGGAGTTATTCATTTACAGAGTTACCTAAATATGCTAAGGGTAGTGAAATTGTTTATACCGTAACTGAAGATGCTGTAGCTGACTACACAACAACTTATGATGGTTACAATATTACTAATAGCTATACACCAGGTAAAACAAGCATCACAGTTACAAAAGTTTGGGATGATAATAATGACCAAGATGGCATCCGTCCAAATGCTATCCAAGTTCAATTGTATGCTAATGGTAAAGTATCTGGTGATGTGATAACTTTGAGTGCAGCTAATAATTGGATATACACATGGACAGGTCTTGCTGAAAAAGCAAACAAGAAAGATATTGCTTACACTGTTAAAGAGTTATCAGATGTTGAGGGTTACACTGCAACAGTTGGTGACATTGACAATGGTAATGTCACCATCACAAATAGTCATACACCAACAACACCAGAAGAACCAACGACACCAAGCAAACCTAATAAGAAATCTGATAAGCAGTCTAAGGATAAGAAATCAGGGTTACTTCCATCAACAGGAGATAGCGATGGTTTTGGCTTGTCTATCTTAGGTGTTACTATTATCGTGACACTTATTGCTGGATTTGTTTATTATAGAAAGCATAATTAATTTTTCTAATTGAGATATAGTTATTATGTTAACAGCTTAACACTTTAATATTAGAGAGAACCAGACGGTTCTCTCTTTGGTAGTGTAAAATATCTTGTGTAAACACAAAAAAGGAATAAATCCTGTATAGTAGAGTTACGACACTTCACTAGAAAGAGATTTATTCCCATGACTCAGTTTACCACAGAATTACTTAACTTCCTAGCGCAAAAACAAGATATTGATGAATTCTTTCGATCCTCTTTAGAAATAGCTATGAATGATCTCTTGCAGGTTGAACTATCAGCTTTCCTTGGATATGAGCCATATAAAAAAGAAGGTTACAATACAGGTAATAGCCGTAATGGGACCTACTCTCGACAGTTTGAAACGAAGTATGGCTTAGTCAATTTAATCATTCCAAGAGATCGAAACGGCGAGTTTTCACCAGTTTTATTACCATCTTATGCTAGACGAGATGACCACTTGGAAGAGATGGTGATTAAACTCTATCAAACTGGCGTTACGACACGCGAAATCAGTGACATTATTGAGCGCATGTATGGTCACCACTACAGTCCAGCAACGGTGTCAAATATCACAAAAGTGACTCAAGAAAGTGTCACTGCCTTTCATGAGCGTTCCTTTCAAACTAACTACTCAGTCTTGTATCTAGACGGAACTTACTTACCCTTGCGACGAGGTACGGTCAGTAAAGAATGTATTCACATTGCACTTGGTATCACGCCTGAAGGGTATAAATCAGTTCTTGGCTATGAGATTGCCCCTAATGAAAATAATGTCTCTTGGTCAGATCTTCTTAAGAGGCTACAAAATCAAGGACTTAAGCAAGTTTCTCTAGTTGTTACAGACGGGCTTAACGGTGTGGATCAAATCATCCAACAAGCCTATCCAATGGCTAAACAGCAACGGTGTCTGGTTCACATTGGTCGCAATATCTCCAGTAAGGTCAAACGAGTAGATAGGGCACCTATTCTAAATCAGTTCAAGCAGATTTATCGTGCCACAAATTTACAGGAGGCTATTAAATTATTGGAACAATTTGTTTCTGAGTGGAAACCTCGTTACAAAAAGGTTATGACATCACTTGAAACAACTGAAAATCTCCTAACTTTCTATCAATTTCCACATCACATTTGGTCTAGTATTTACTCTACAAACTTGATTGAATCACTCAATAAAGAAATCAAGCGACAAAGCAAGAAGAGGGTGGTTTTTCCAAATGAAGAAGCCTTAGAACGATGCCTTGTAAGTATTTTCGAAGACTATAACATTAAGTTCGGAGCTCGTATTCATAAAGGATTCGGAGTATGTTTTGACACACTTGATAGCTTATTTGACTAATATTCAAAAACTCTACTCTTGTGTTTACACAAAATTATTGACAGTATCCTCTCTTTTTTATAAAAATTAAAATTTACATAATGTGAATTTATAATGATTATATCTTTAAAATATTTGTGATAGAATAGAGGTGCTCCTATTAAAGATTATAAGGAAAGGAGATAGCTATGACAGCAATTATTGAAATCAAGCATCTGCAAAAATACTACGGCAAGCACATGGGTGTGGCGGATGTGTCCCTGACTGTCCAGTAGGGTGAAATTTTCGGTTTTATTGGTTCTAATGGCGCAGGGAAATCAACCACCATTCGTTGTTTACTTGGACTGATTCACAAAAGCAAGGGAGACATGTCACCTTTTTGGCAATCGCTACGCCAATTTAACAGAGGCACTTGTACATATCGGCTACATGCCGTCAGAAGCCATGTTTTATCCCAAGATAAAAGTCAAGGATGTCATTGATTTTGCGGCTCGGTCTAGGAAGAAGGATTGTACAGAAGAGGCTGCTTGACTCTGCAAAATATTAGAGGTTCCCGTTGATAAGAAAATCGAGGATTTATCTTTAGGGAATCGCAAGAAAGTCTGTATTGTCTGTGCCATGCAGCATAAACCAGACCTTTTGATTTTGCATGAGCCGACATCTGGACTTAACCCGCTCATGCAAGAACGTTTCTTCGGTCTGGTTAAAGAAGCCTGCACTGCTGGTAGCACTTGTTTTCTATCTTCTCATGTCTTATCAGAAATTAAGAATTACTGTGACCGCGCAGCCATTATCAAAGACGGGAAAATTGTAACCGTCAATACCGTGGCTAATCTGACGCATACCCAAGCCAAGCAGGTTACTATTTGGAAAGACGGTCAGTCAAAAAACTTTGCACATACTGGCTCTAGTCAGGATTTGCTGGAAAGATTGGTTAGTCTAGCACCAGATGATTTTCTTGTTCAAGAGCCTTCCTTGGAAGACCTCTCTTTATGCACTATTATGAGGAGGTGCCACATGACCATTCTTAAGCATGAACTCAAGCAGAATTTTAAGAGCCTCTTGATTTGGACCCTTAGTGTTGCTGTTATCTGTGCGGGCTGCATCTATCTTTATAAGAGTGTGGAAGGTCAATTGGCTGAGACCGCTGAACTCTATGCTAATATGTGGGACATGACCAAGGCAATTGGCATGGACAAGGTCAGTTTAGTGACCTTTGATTGCTACTTTGTGACGGAGATTGTCCTTATGTTTGGACTAGGCGCAGGGATGTTTGCTGGTATGCAGGGAGCCGTGGCTCTTTCAAAGGAAGAAGAAGGTCACACCAGCGAGTTTCTCTTTACCTTGCCTTATGGACGGTCACAAATCCTTACTTGGAAATACTTGGCCGTCCTCTTGAACCTGTTATTGTTCAATATCATCGTTATGGGAGCAGAGGCGCTGGCTATTTGGCAGATTGACTTGGATGTTTCTTGGGCTAACTTTATGATTTACCATGGTTTAGCCTTACTCTTGCAGGTAGAAGTTGCCACCATTTGCTTCCTGATTTCTGCTCTTAGTCGGAAGAAGCAAATCGGAGTTGCCCTCGGTCTGGCTCTTCTCTTTTACGTTATGGACATGATGAGCCGAATTGTGCCAGATATTGGCTTTCTCAAAAATTGGACACCCTACAATTTTGACAGTGGTGCGGATGTCTGGAGTGGCGAGGCTCTGAACAGAACAGGACTTGCAATTGCTTGCCTACTTATCTGTGGAAGTTTGATTGCTAGCTTTGCCATTTACTAAAGAAAAGATTTGAATGGGTAGCTTTGACGGGTTAAAACCTTGTGTAATCAATGGACGTATTTCTAAAACTTTTCTTTTTCATAATCTCAACGGGTAGGTATTAAAATGTTAGTACCTATCTTTTATTGGAAATAAAAAATGGATAAAGAGAGCTTCTATTCATAAAGATGATATATGGTATAGTTTCTAAAAAGTATCTAAAATTTGAAAAAATAGGTAGTTTTGAAAAAACCCGCGTTGTAAAATGAAGTGCAACAAAAAAGACATGTTCGTCTGATATACTAGAATTCCCCAACTCAGTATAGAAAGCAGATGAACATGTCCAACACTCATTCTACCAAAAAATCAACCTATTCTCATCTCTCAGCCTCGGAACGTGGCGAAATGGCTGCTTATCTTAAAATGGGAAAGAAACCGGCTGAAATCGCTCGTCTTCTAGGTCGTCACCGGTCGACAATCAGTCGAGAAATCAAACGTGGTTCGGTGGATCAGGTACAGGATAAGAATGGGAAACGTACCTATTTCAGTGCCTATTTCGCTGATAGCGGACAGCGTGTCTATGAATCCAATCGTCAAAAGTGCTCTTATCTCAAGTTGAATGACTGCTCCGCTAAATTCATTGAGCAATTAGAATATGCCTTGAAAGCTAAAATTCGTCTCCATAGCGTAGATAGTTTCGTTCAGACTTATAAAGCAAATCATCCTGAGGAGGTTTTTCCCTCTACCAAAACCATTTATCGCTATATCAAAGAGGGGCTGTTAGTTATAAAACCAATCGATTTACCTAAGATGGTCAGTATCAGGAAACGTTCTAAGCCAGTCATTAAGACGAATAAGAAAACTTTAGGTCAGTCTATCGAAGAACGTCCTGAGTGTATCAATGACCGTTCTGAATTTGGTCATTGGGAGATTGACTTGGTTCTTGGAAAGAAAACCAAAGGTGAAGCTGTTGTTTTGACTTTGGTAGAGCGCCAGACACGCTATGCACTAGGAGTTAAGCTAGAAGATAAACAGTCCCATACCATTAATAGTGCTGTCAAACAACTTACAAGTCAGTATCCTATTGCATCCATTACAGCTGATAATGGTTCTGAATTTAGTTTACTCTCAGACTTGGAAGCTGTTGATGTTTACTTTGCCCATCCATATTCTTCACATGAGAGAGGTACAAATGAGAACTTCAATGGTCTCCTCAGAGAATATATCCCTAAAGGAAACTCTTTTAATTCACTAACCTCTGAAGAACTTGACAACTATATCACAGCCATCAATGAGCGCCCGAGACGACTTCTTCAATACCAATCTTCAAAATTCCTATTTGGGATAGCCCAAATAGCTTAACCTCTGGATTTCTAGTTATCAATCAACTTGTTGCACTTGACTTGACAACATGCGAGTTTTGAAAAAATATAAATTTTGAAAAGCTTATTAAATCAGTAATTTTGAAATTAAAAAATAAAAATGTCGCACTCAAAATCCAGTGTCCTCACGGACGTGCCGGTTCGACCCCGGCCGCCGGTATACTTATAAAGACAAGGTTTTCAGACCTTGTCTTTTTTTTAAAAAATATTTATTGCAAAAAGTTATTTAAAATTTCATGTTATTATAGCAACACATGATCCAGCTGTTTATAATAAAGTTGATGTTATAATTGATATGAAAGATATAGGGAATAAGATATGAAAAAGAAAATGTGTATTACTTTAATACTAATAACTGGGTTTCTTGCATTTTTCTTATTGGGAAAACAAGTCATAAAAAAAGAAAATCCTAATAAACCTAAAGTAGATTTAACAGTCTATACAATCTCTTCTAGTGATACCCAAAAATGGAATGCAGTAAAAGAATTGGAAACAAAAGAAGCTATATACCCAATCACGGTAAAAGAAGCAGCATCTTCAGAAGAGATATTTTCAAACATAGTTGCAGATGGAGCAGCTATGGGTTTTGGAGTTAGTGAAGAAGAAGTTAAACAATTTAATCATAATTTTGGGAATACTATTGAAGATTCTAAGAATAATAAATTAATTGAAATAGAATATTTTACTTTTTCGAATGCTAATGAGGGATTTATTGTAGCAAATTTTGACTATGGTAAAAAAGAGTTTAATTCTCAAAAAAAGGAAAAGAAAGAGTTGTATAAAAAACTATATGAAGCTTTTAAAAAGTAAATGATGATATCGTCTTTAATTGTTTTATCTCATTCATATGATGTTATCCTTAAATCTTAGAGTCACTATTGTATAATTTAGACAAAGGACAAAAACATGAAAAAACGCTACTCAAAAGAATTTAAAGAAACCCTTATCGCCTTCTATCATTCTGGTCAATCCGTCACCCAGCTGTCTAAAGAATACGACGTGGCCCCTGCAACAATTTATAAATGGATAGACCTCTACTCTAAATCTAATGAAAGCTCCGTCTCTAAAGCTGATTTTCTAGAATTAAAAAGACAACTGGCTAAAGTTAAGGAAGAACGAGACATCTTAAAAAAAGTATTGACCATATTCGCCGAGAAAAAGAAGTGAGTGCTGCGGATATGGCTCAAACCATACAAACTTTAGCACTCAATGTCAGACTAAGCTGTCAACTCCTTGATGTTCCTGAATCAAGTTATTATGAACGGATTAACCGACATCCATCTAAAACTCAATTAAGGAGACAATACCTGTCACTCAAAATTTCTCAACTCTTCAATGCTAACCGAGGAATCTATGGTGCTCCTAAAATTCATCATCTTCTATTTAAACAATGGGAAAAAGTCGGGTTAAAACTGGTACAGAAGCTAATGAAGCAACTTCAACTCAAGTCTGTAGTCATTAAGAAATTTAAGCCTGGATACTCACTAAGTGATCACATCAATCGAAAAAATCTCATACAGACTGAACCTACAAAGAAAAATAAGGTTTGGTCAACCGACATTACTTATATTCCTACTCAACAAGGATGGGCTTATCTCTCAACCATTATGGATCGTTATACTAAAAAAGTCATTGCTTGGGATTTGGGCAAGCGAATGACTGTAGAATTAGTGCAAAGAACTTTAAATAAGGCCATTAAATCACAAGACTATCCAGAAGCTGTTATTCTTCATTCTGACCAAGGAAGCCAGTATACGAGTCTAGAGTATGAAGAGTTGCTTAAGTATTATGGGATGACTCACTCTTTCAGTCGAAGGGGATACCCTTATCATAATGCCAGTCTTGAATCTTGGCATGGACATTTAAAAAGAGAGTGGGTGTATCAATTTAAATATAAGAACTTTGAAGAAGCCTATCAGAGTATTTTCTGGTACATCGAAGCCTTTTATAATTCAAAACGAATCCATCAAAGTTTAGGGTATCTTACACCTAATCAATTTGAAAAGGTAAGTGCTTAAAATAAATAGATTAAAATTCTACGTTTGTTACTCTAAAAACTTGACTTAACCTCAATAAGGTATCCTTCTTGGTACTAAAATTTATGAAGTTAAACACTTTTTTCTTGTAACTTTAAAAACCACAAAAAATCTATCTTTTGTGGTTTTTTGACTGTTAAATTAATATCCTTTTCTTTTAAACACGTTTTTGTATTTTTTGTTATACTATAAGAAAACGTTTACAGGAGATTGCTATGAAATTAAATGATATGATGACCTTGTTAGAGGATATGAAAGTGGGCGTATTTGCAACTATTGATAGCGATGGGAATCCTCATGCTAGACATGCTCATATTACAGCTGCTAATGAAGAGGGAATTTTCTTTATGACTAGTAAAGAGACCCATTTTTACAAACAATTGATGTCTGATGAGCGAATAGCTTTGACGACTATGATGGAAGATGGTTATTTAATTCAGGTGATGCGTATAGAAGGGCTTGCGAGGCCTGTGGAAAATGATTATTTGAAAGAAGTTTTTGTTAATAATTCTTATTATGATTTTATTTACAAGGATTTGGAAGGGGACCATATGCAAATTTTTCAAATATATGATGGTGAAGGATTTTATCACAGTTTAACGCAAGGTCATAAGTATGTTTTCTCAGTGGGTAAGTGTAAAACCCCGTTTGTAAAAGTAGTATAAACGGAAACTACTATTTTCTTGAGATTTTAAAAGGGTCATTGATTGACGGCAAGCTAGAAAAATTGCTATTATGAATGGTAAATAATGACAAGGATAATAGTATGATTGAAAAACGTGAGAAATTGCTGTCTGAGAAACTATGGGCAGAATATAAATATGAAGTATTGAGTAAATGCCCTAGAACTTATTTGCAAATTCGTGAGTATTTAAAAAATGATTTTGTTGAAGTGGCTCAAGTGCAATTCTTGATTTCAAAAGCTCAGGAGCTTGAAGAAAATCCTTTTTATGTTATCAATGCATCAGAGCATATGTGGGGCTATTTCAAAAAAGTTGCTACAAATGATGAGAAGGAAGCGTTTTTTGCTTTACTTGAGGCCTATAAGAAGAAAGAAGTGAATAAGCAGCATATTATTCAGGCCTTTCAGAAACTTTTAGGGAAATACCCTAATGCTTATCTTCAAAACTCATCACTACTTAAGATAAGTAATGATTCACTTTATCAGAATTTAAACTAATAATAGACAACAAAAGACAAGGCTAATAATTGCCTTGTCTTTATCGTTTCTTATCCGTTTTATAGGAGGGTGAAATCAAGGACTTTTCTTCCTTGAATTAAGCCTTTTTCCATTTCATCAAATACTTGTGGAGCGGTATCAACTGGAACAGTTTCAACAATTGGAACAACAAGTCCTTCAGCTCCAAAAGAGAATGCTTCTTCAAGATCTTTACGGGTTCCAACAAGTGAACCTTTGATTCGGATGCCGTCAAGAACTGTTTTAACAATGCTGAGTTCCATAAATTCAGATGGAAGACCTACAGCAACAACTGTACCTGCTGCACGTACGCTGTCAACAGCTTGGTTGAATGCTACCTTAGAAACAGCAGTAACAACAGCGCCATGACAGCCACCAGTTAATTCTTGAATTTTTCCAGGAACATCTTCAACTTCCTTACCATTGATAATAATATCTGCACCAGATTCTTTGGCTAAATTAAGTTTATCGTTATTTATATCAACTGCTACAACATGGGCATTGAATACTTTTTTAGCATATTGAATAGCAAGGTTTCCAAGTCCACCTGCACCATAAATAACAATCCAGTTGCCAGGTCTTACTTCAGATTCTTTAATAGCTTTATAAGTTGTAACGCCGGCGCAAGTAATTGAAGAAGCTTGTGCAGGGTCGAGGTTTTCAGGTACTTTAACAGCGTAATCAGCTGTTACGAGAGCATATTCACTCATTCCACCATCGACACTATAGCCGGCATTTTTAACAGAGCGACATAGAGTTTCACGTCCAGTTGTACAATATTCACAATGGCCACATCCTTCAAAGAACCATGCGATAGATGCACGATCGCCGATAGATAAGGTAGTAACACCTTCGCCAACTTCGACAACAACTCCGATGCCTTCATGACCAAGGATTGTACCTGGGACTTCACCAAAGTCCCCGTGAGCAACGTGCAAGTCAGTGTGACAGACACCACAATATTCAACCTTGACAAGTGCTTCGCCATATCCAGGTTTTGGAATATCGTGATCGACAACTTCAACACCTGTACAAGTGTCATTTACAACAACTGCTTTCATATATTATCCCTCCAGGAAGCCTATATTTTTTTGAAAACGCTTCCTTTTGAGAGTATTTTATAATTTATAAACTATTTTGTCAATATTCTGCGGGATAATTTTCCATGAATTTTTTATATTAATTCATAGTTAAAAAAGGTATCGTCAATTGTCATAAGAGAGAAGTCCTTTGGGAGCTGATCCTTTGCAATGGTTTGGAAGTCCTGATTTTTGTAGAATACTTATGCACTTTCAAAAATAGACCCTATAGGCAATAATAGTCATAATGTCTCCTTTGTGATGGTTCATTATACCATAGTTTGTCTATAAAATTTTATAAAAGACAAAGGGTGCCCGTAAATAGTGCTATAACAGAGCTAATATACAATAATATCGGAGCTTCTATGAATAAACTTGAAATCGTTAAACAAATTGTCAAAGTAATGACAGAGGATTCTTCTACCTTAGAAGATAACAAGGGCGAAAATGCAAGAGAGAGTATAATTTGAGTGATTATCTTCAAACGAAAGGAAATCATTATGACTGTTGATTTGAAACGTTATCGTGAAAATTTAGAACAACCTTGGGGCAAGATTCAATATGAGATTACGTTTGCGTAGTTAGCACATCTTAAGGAACAAGATATTACAGATGTTAGCTCAGTCTTTCATTCAATAATAAATCTGTTAAGTAACCGTTTTTCTACTGATTTTATAAGAAGCCTTGGTTGAACAACCATTCTCACGGATTGGCAGCAATAGGATAATTTTAACAATAACAAGTGTGTTATTTGAAGCGTTTGTAAAAAAGAAAGGGTACTATGCTAATAAATTCAAAAGTTGGTCATCTCTATAGTCGTTACAAATCAGGAGATAGCATTGTTATATTTTTAAGTGGTTATGGTGATTTCCCATCTTATGAAAATTTTTTACCTTTAATCAGTCGATTAGATAGTAATTTTGGTTATCTAACCATTGACTACCCTAATTCAGGGGAAAGTTCTACAAGAAATCAAGTTGGGTTAGGTCTGTCTGACTTAGTAGAGTCTTTTATGACAATAGTAAACTTCTATAACGTTAAGGACTATATTATTTGTGCTCATAGTATGGGTGGGGTAATAGCATCAAGGTTAGTGAATCATCTTAGCGGAAAAAATCGTAAGGGACTCCTTTAAATTGAACCAACGACTTTTTCAGTATTATTTGGTGATTTGACTAAAAATCCTTATCCTGAATTCTTGGCCTTGCAAGAACACATACAAAGCTATGCAGATTCGATGGATTATTTCCGAGAACTTAGTAGCAAATCAATGACTACAGAAGAGTCGCAGATACTTTTAGAAAAACAATACCAATCAGCAAATCGTTTGGTTAAAGAGGATATTAATTTTCACAAAAACTGTTGTATTGAAGCAGAAGATATCTCTAAGATTTCCCTTCCAAATGAACTTCCGATTTATATTGTGACCCAGTCTTTTAGACTTAATGAATATCGCTACTCTGAGTATTTCAATGATAAAACTGAGATAATTAGTATAGGAACGAATCATTATTTGCATTGGACAGAAGCAGAAGAGATTTCTAATCTTCTAAAATTACTTCTAGAGTAGAAGATAGGAATAACAAAAAGAGATTAACTCTATAATATGAGTCACTCTTATTAATGCTAAAGTTTTTGTCTGTTATTATTATTCAAATAAACAAAATATTTAAGGAGTTTTTATGTTTGACATTAAAACAGATAGGCTACACCTAATTCCTAATAATAGAAAATTTCTCCACTCGACACATGCTTATGCTAGTGATTTTGAAGTTACTCAGTTTATGTTACATTTGCCAAATAATAGCCTCGAAGAAACAGAAGAATTTCTTCGAGTATGTGAGGAGAATTGGAAGAACTATCAAGCAGATGAATTTCAACTAGAGTTCGCTATTCTTTATGAAGGCAAACATGTTGGTGGTTTAGGCTTGTCTAAGGATCGTGGAAATCCATGTGTGGAATTAGGCTGGATTTTAGCCAAAGATTATTGGCATAAAGGGATTGCTTATGAAGCAGCTCAGGCGGCAATTGCGTATTTTGCAAAACAGTTTCAGGTAACAAGCTTTATTGCACATTGTGATGCTGACAATAAAGCATCTTTTGGCTTGATGGAAAGATTAGGAATGAAACGCAAATCAAAAAAGACTGGACGCTTTAATAAATCGTCACAGATCGAAACTTCAGAGTTATTATATGAGCTAGATTTAAGTTAAACTTATTGGTCTGATGGCAAGGTGACTTGTTCTTTTAAATAGCCCAATTTCTGCTATAATAATTGTAAGTAAATATAAGATTAATAAATACACACACTTAATAAGACTAGAAGGAGTTTTGGAAGGCATTCTCTTTCAATTGGTGGAGTTATGTAGCATTTAAGATTGTTTAACATATTGTCAGTAACTATTATTTAATACTAAAAGGAATGTGTATTTATGTTTAAACAATCTTATAAAAAAAATATAGGTCTTTTAGGGGCCTCTGAATTTTTTGCTTTCTTTGGGATAACGTCTTTTTGGCTTCTCTTTTTAAGTCAAAATGGTATGAGCCTGCTAGAGATTGGTCTTCTAGAAAGTCTTTTTCATGCGACCAGTTTGCTTTCTGAAGTGCCCTCTGGTATTTTAGCAGACCGCTTTTCTTACAAAAGCAATCTGTATTTAAGTCGCTTAACAGCTATTTTGTCAGCTATCGAAGAGGCTACCCGAACTCTTGGAATGGTTTTGGCAGGCTTTCTCATTCATGGTTTCTTGGATGTGCCCTATTCTTGCTTTTAGCATGGACAGCAAACCCTTCTATTTATATCCTTATTTTCATTCTAAGCGATGGTTTAGTGGCTTTCTTTTTCCCAATTTTTAACAATAATTTGCAAGAAGAAATTGAAACCAGTGTACGTGCAACCATGTTGAGTGTCAGTGCTATGATAGGAAGCTTTGCTATGATTGTTATTTTTCCACTAACGGGCTTCTTGATTGATCATTTCGGGTTTTCCACAACTTTTTTTGCTTTAGGAATAGCTCTGCTTCTTAGCAGTATGGCCCTTCCAAAACTCATTACTTAAAGCTAATAGAGATGTTACAGGACAAAGTCTAAGCACTTTGTCTTTTTTTAATTGGTTTGAAGCGACTGAGAGAATTCATTTTTGTTACAATGTTTCAAAAACATTACAAATATTACTGAAAACTATTGACTTTGTAATATAACTTATTTATAATTAGTCTTGTAAAAAATATTAAAGTTATAAGAGAAAAAAGTGATATTTTTTTGGAAAAAGCCAAAGATTTTTCGAATGTTAAAGTGAAGGCGTTAAGCAGTTAGTTTTGGGAGGAAATATGATTACAAAGGGGTTTGATTATAAAATTGGCATTTCAAAACAAGAACATGATAGTTTTGTCAAAGGTCATGAACAGGTAAATCTTTTGCAAAGCAGTTCTTGGGCTAAAATTAAGTCCGAATGGCACAACGAACGGATTGGAATTTTTCAAGATGGCCTGCAAGTGGCTTCGCTTTCTTTATTGTTAAAACCCTTACCTTTAGGATTTTCGATGATTTATATTCCAAGAGGTCCTGTCATGGATTATCACAATACCGCTTT
This sequence comes from Streptococcus iniae, assembly GCF_030732225.1. Lineage (NCBI taxonomy): Bacteria > Bacillati > Bacillota > Bacilli > Lactobacillales > Streptococcaceae > Streptococcus > Streptococcus iniae. Next base: position 111,730 of record NZ_CP132230.1, read on the forward strand.
GGTGAACTATGTAGTTGGGGTATTGAAGGATTATGGTAAAAAACAAAAAAGTCTTTTTATCAAATGTGATCCAGCAATTGTGTTAAAACAATATGCAATTGGTCAAGAGGTCGATGAAATACCTGAAGCAAGACTTGCGATTTCAAATCTTCTTAAAGCAGGTGCTGTTTGGACAGGATTGACCGTTGATATCGCTGATAGTATTCAACCACGTTACCAAGCAAATTGTTACACTAAAGCATCTATTGAACAAACATTTCCAAAGCACACCAGAAGATTGATGGCTGATGCAAGTTCAAGAGGTGTTGAGGTTGGGCGTGCAAATATAACTGATTTACAATCATTTGCTGATTTGGTTTCATTAACAGAGCAACGTAAACAAATTTCACTCCGAAATCAAGCCTACTTTAGAAAAATTATGGAAACCTACGGAGATGATGCCTATCTCCATTTAGCTAAAGTTAATATCCCTAAAAAGTTGGAGCAGTATCAGAATCAATTAAAAGTGGTCGAAGAGGAATTGGAAAAGACTCAAGACCATCAAAAAAAACGCCTTTGCAGATTATCAGACCAACAAAAGTCTTTACAAAAATATATTAGTGAATTTGAACAATTTGCTGTAAAATATCCAGAAGAAGTAGCTATCGCTGGAATAATTTCAATTTCTTATGGTAATGTTATGGAGATGTTGTATGCTGGGATGAATGATGATTTTAAAAAATTCTATCCTCAATACTTACTCTATCCTAAAGTATTCTCAGATGCCTATGATAATGGTATTATTTGGTCCAATATGGGTGGTGTAGAAGGAAGTTTAGATGATGGATTGACACGATTCAAATCCAACTTTAATCCAACTATAGAGGAATTTATTGGAGAATTTAACATTCCAGTTAGTCCATTTTACAAACTTGCTAATGGCCTGTATAAGCTTCGTAAACGATTGCGCAATAGACATTAATGGCTTTAAAATACTATTTTTCAATGCCTAAATTTTGATAAATTGGTAAAATAAGGAAAAAGGGTTTTCTAGGAGGCAATATGGCAGAATATTGGGATATTTATACATCTGACCGATGTAAAACAGGTGAAAAAATGAAACGTGGTTCAGTTTTCCCAGAAGGGGCTTACCATTTGGTTGTTCATGTCTGTATTTTTAATAAGAAAGGCCAAATGCTTATTCAACAACGTCAAAAAGATAAAGAGGGTTGGCCCAATTATTGGGATGTGACTATTGGTGGCAGTGCTTTATATGGAGAGAGTTCGCAAGAGGCTGCTATGAGAGAAGTTGCTGAAGAAATTGGTTTAAACATTGATTTAAAAGGGGTCAGACCTGCCTTCACGATAAACTTTAACCAAGGGTTTGACGATACGTTTTTAGTTCAAATGGATCTTGATTTGGAGAGCCTGGTTTTACAAGAAGAAGAGGTTCAAGCAGTAGCTTGGGCTTGGCAAGATGATATCAAACAAATGATTAACGATGGGCATTTTATACCTTATCACCACAGTAAAATTGATATGTGTTTTGATATGCGTCAACAACTGGGTGCGATAAAGCAGTTTAACTGTTAGAGGAGTTCATATGACTGATAAGATTGATGCTGCTTGGAACTTATTTTTCCAAGGAAAAAACGACGAGGCTGAGGCATTAATTGCAGATAGTTTTCAATTCGAAAAATGTCAGGATTTTAGTTTCCTGAATCTGATGACCTATCTTTACTTAGGTCGTGAGGATTTTGACAGTGCCTTACAAGTCATGAAAAGATATCTTGAATTGGCAGCTCAGCAGTCAGATCTTGAGCAACAACATATAGGTCTTCATCAAACAGCAATGGTTTATCGAGACATGGGGGAGTTTGCCAAAGCTTTGGGTTTTATTCAAAAGGAAAAGGAAATTATTGAGAGTTATTTTTCTGATGATGCCTTGAAAAAGTCGGTTAACAATTATGAGCAAGGGTATTTGCGCTTGAAACTAGGGGATAGTGAGTCGGCATTTCCTTTTATGGTTCAATCTTTAGAGCAGGCTTTAAAGACCGAGGATCTTATTGCTCAAGCATGCTCTTATAGAGGGTTAGGTGAACTTTACTTAGCACAAAAAAACAAGGGCCAAGCAAAAAATCATTTTTTAAAAGCCTTAAGCTTATTTGAAGCGTCAGGCGATAGCCTGGGTGAAAATGACATTCACGGCTTTTTGAAGCAATGTTAATCAAAGAAAGCGTTTTACCTAGCTTTGCAAATGAATTGCTTTAGTATCCAACAAATGAAGATTTCTAGTTTGGGAATTCGCTACTATCAATTAAATAGACAGTATAAAACGAACAAGATGATATTTCTGAATGGCAGAGACGTCTTGTTCGTTTTTATGGTTTTAGAGGAGCTTTTCCCTGTAAGTCTAAATGTATTGGAAATGCTATCAAAAAACAATAAGATTAAGAACTGCATTTGTTTGCAATTTTGAGCAGAAGCACTGTTTGTTTTGAGGGATTTGCTTAAGAAAAGGAAAAAAATTGAAAATAAATGAGGATTTGCAAAAATTTCCGGTTCAATTAGTATTCAAAACCAGAAATTTCCTCTATAATAGTAATGTTAATGTACATTTAGAGAGAAGGTTTATTATGACTATTCCAGTTTTTTTGGAACTAGTTGAAATGAAGGCAAAAACAGCAAGTGTTTTACCCTTTTTGATTGGTCTTTGCTTTAGTTACTATCATTATAAGTCGGTACACCCTATACTGGTTCTTCTTTTTTTTATAGCCATGTTTTTATTTAACATGTTTGTTGATATGTGGGATAACTACAATGATTATCTCAATGCCAAAAATAGTGCTTATCAAAAAGAGACTAACATTATAGGGAGGGAAAATCTAGATTTAAATTTGCTTAAAGTGTTAATGGGTGCTTTTTTTGCCCTAGCAACATTTTTAGGCTTGGTGTTAACTTATTTGGTAGGTTGGCAACTTTTGGTTATGGGACTCTTTTGTTTTGCAGTTGGAATTCTGTATTCTTATGGGCCAAAACCCTTATCTAGTTTACCTTTAGGTGAATTCTTTTCCGGATTTACTATGGGATTTGTGATTACCTTGATTTGCGTCTTTCTGAATGCTTATCAGGTGTTCGCTTGGGATTTTAAATCAATTGGTGCTATTTTCTTAATATCACTGCCCAATACCTTGTGGATTGCAAATCTTATGCTGACCAATAATCTTTGTGATAAAGAAGAAGATGAAAGTAATCATCGTTACACCATCGTACACTATATTGGTGTCAAGGGTGCTCTATGGTTGTTTTCACTGACTAATCTATTAGCAATGTTTGCCATTGTCTTAGGCGTTTCACTAGATTTAGCACCAGCAACAGTAATATTCACATTGCTTTTAATACCATTTATTTATAAGCAAACGCGGATGTTATGGGAAAAACAAGTAAAAAAAGAAACATTTATCTGTGCAGTCCGCATTTTGGCATTGGGGTCATTTACCTTGGTGTTTACATATGCTATTGGATTGCTACTTTAGAGGAGAAATTTTATGCAAGAAGTTTTAGTTTTAGGAGCTGGTTATGCTGGTTTGAAGGCTGTTCGTAATCTTCAAAAGCAAGCTGGGGATTTTCATATTACCTTGGTGGACCGTAATGAATACCATTATGAAGCAACAGAATTACACGAGGTTGCTGCTGGTTCACAACCAAAAGAAAAAATTACTTTTTCGGTTAAAGAAGTGATTAACCCTAAAAAGGTAACTTTCTTACAAGACGAGGTTGTTAAAGTTAACCCTGAAGAAAATACAGTTGAACTTAAAACAGCTGGAAGCGTATCTTATGATTATGTCGTTGTTGCTCTAGGTTTTTGTTCAGAAACCTTTGGCATTAAAGGTGCTAAAGAAAATGCCCTTGAAATGGTAAACATTGATACAGCGGTAAATATCCATAATCACATTTTACAAATGATGGAAAAATACCGTGAAACGAAAGATAAAAATTACCTTCGTTTGCTCGTTTGTGGTGCAGGTTTCACTGGAATTGAACTTGCGGGAGCTTTGGTTGATGAACGTAAACGCTATGCTAAAGTTGCTGGTGTTAGTCCTGATGACATCGAGATTGTTTGTGTGGAAGCAGCAACACGTATCTTACCAATGTTTGACGATAAACTGGCACAACACGGCCTTGATTTAATCCAAAAACTTGGTGTTAAAATGATGCTTGGTTCAATGATTAAAGAAATCAAACCAGGTGAAGTGATTTATGTAACAAGTCCAGAAGAAGATGCAGAACGTCAATCCATTGCTGCTGAAACAATCATTTGGACAACAGGTGTTAGCGGAAGCCCTGTTATGGGGGAATCTGGATTTGCTGAGCGTCGTGGACGTGTTATCATCAATAAAGACTTACGTGATCCTAAGTATGATAATGTTTACATCATTGGAGATGTTTCTGCTTTGATGGATCCATCAACAGACCGTCCTTATGCAACGACTGCTCAAATTGCAACGCGTATGGGAGCACATACGGCAGTCAATTTGGCCCATCAATTAAAAGGTGAAGCAACTGTTGATTTCAACTACACGTCATTAGGAACAGTGGCATCAGTTGGGAATACACATGCTTTTGGCTTAGTTGGAAAAGCAAAAGTTAAGGGTTATCCAGCATCAGTGGTTAAAAAGAGCATTATGAATAAATCACTGGTTGATATGGGTGGTTTAAAAGAGCTTTTAGCTAAAGGACGCTTCGATTTGTATCATTAAGATAAGGAAGAGTCAAAACATTACGAGTGATTTCGTAGGGGTCACTTATTTATCTGCTATTATTATTACAAATCGGAGGGGATTTTATGACTATTGAAACGTTAGCGCGCTTTCAATTTGCAATGACAACAATCTTCCACTTTTTCTTCGTTCCATTTACAATTGGAACATGTTTAGTGGTTGCAATCATGGAAACATGTTATGTTGTTACTGGAAATGAAGACTATAAAAAAATGACAAAATTTTGGGGTAACATCATGCTCCTTAGTTTTGCAGTTGGTGTTGTTACAGGAATTATCCAAGAATTTCAATTTGGAATGAACTGGTCTGATTATTCTCGTTTTGTTGGGGATATTTTTGGCGCACCCTTGGCTATTGAAGCTTTGCTTGCCTTCTTTATGGAATCTACTTTCTTAGGATTGTGGATGTTCACCTGGGATAATAAAAAAATCAGCAAAAAAATGCATGCTGCTTTCATTTGGTTGGTTGTTTTTGGCTCAATGATGTCAGCTATGTGGATTTTGATTGCTAATAGTTTTATGCAAAATCCAGTAGGTTATGAAATTAAAAATGGCCGAGCTCAAATGACGGATTTCTTTGCACTTGTTAAGAATTTCCAATTCCATTATGAATTTGCGCATGTTATTACGGGTGCAATTACCATGGGCGGTATTGTTATTGCAGGTATGGCAGCCTTCATGCTCTTGAAAAAAGAGTCTTTAACAGAATCAACACAACGTATTTATAAAAAATCACTGCGTCTTGGTTTGCTTGTGTCATTGATTGGTTCTATTTCAGTTATGGGAGTTGGTGATTTACAGATGAAATCACTTCTTCATGACCAACCAATGAAATTTGCAGCCATGGAAGGTGACTATGAAGATTCTGGTGATCCCGCTGCTTGGACAGTTGTGGCTTGGGCAAATGAAGCTGACAAAAAACAAGTCTTTGGGATTAAGATTCCTTACATGTTAAGTATCCTTTCTTATGGCAAACCATCTGGTTCTGTTAAAGGGATGAATACTGTTAACAAAGAGTTAATTGAAAAATACGGTAACCGTAATTATTATCCAATGGTAAACCTTTTGTTCTACGGCTTTAGAACGATGGCGGCCTTTGGGACATTGATGTTTGGTGTTTCTGTCTTAGGATTATTCTTAACACGTCAGAAAAATCCACTTCTTTATAAGCACAAGTGGATGCTTTGGATTGTTGCTTTGACAACTTTTGCACCATTCTTTGCTAACACATTTGGTTGGGTTATTACTGAGCAAGGGCGTTACCCTTGGACAGTTTATGGACTCTTCACAATTTCAGACAGTGTGTCACCAAATGTTTCAGTAGCATCACTTCTTGTTTCAAACATCGTTTACTTCCTTCTCTTTAGTGGTTTAGGGGCAATGATGGTGGTCCTAGTTATTCGTGAATTGAAAAAGGGTCCAGAACATGAAGAAGAGCAACTGGGTTTGTTAAAAACGTCGTCATTAGATCCATTTGAAAAGGGGGCTTATTAAAATGAGTGGTTTACAATTTTTTTGGTTCTTTCTAATTGGTCTCCTTTTCTCAGGGTTTTTCTTCCTTGAAGGATTCGACTTTGGTGTTGGTATGGCAGTTCAAACGCTTGCTCACAGTGAAGAAGAAAAAGATCAAATCGTATCAACTATTGGCCCAGTTTGGGATGGCAATGAAGTTTGGTTGCTAACGGCTGGTGGTGCAATGTTTGCATCGTTTCCGTATTGGTATGCTTCTCTTTTTAGTGGTTACTACTTGATTTTATTAACCATTTTGTTTGGTTTAATTATTCGTGGCGTTTCTTTTGAATTCAGACACAATGTGCCAAAAGAACAAAAGAACATTTGGAATTGGGCTTTAACCATTGGTTCAGCTATCGTGCCATTCTTCTTTGGGGTGATGTTTGTTAGTCTTGTTCAAGGAATGCCTTTAGATGCGTCAGCTAATATGACAGCAAGTTTCAGTGATTATTTCAATATTTTCTCAATCGTTGGTGGCGTAGCTATGCTACTTCTTGCCTATTTGCACGGCTTGAACTATATTGCTTTGAAAACGGATGGACCTGTTAGACAACGTGCAAACAACTATGCGCAATTGCTTTACTGGGTTCTTTACCTTGGCTTAGCTGTTTTTGCCTTATTATTGCTTTTGAAAACAGATTTCTTTAGTCTTCATCCGGTCGTGACATCTCTTCTTGTTGTAGTCTTGGTTGCTTTATCAGTCTTTGCTCATGTGTCAGTCTTTAAAGGTGCTGAAATGGCTGCTTTCTTGGCAAGTGGTCTTAGCTTGGTAACAGTGGTTGTTCTCTTATTCCAGGGCTTATTCCCGCGTGTGATGATTAGTTCAATCAGTTCAAAATATGATTTGTTAATTGCTAATGCATCATCAACACCATATACCTTGAAGATTATGTCAATAGTAGCTATTAGCTTGGTTCCATTTGTTTTGGCATACACAGCTTGGGCTTATTACATTTTTAGAAAACGTATTACATTACCAGTTATTGTAACGGGGGAAAAATAATGCTTGATAAGGCGGTTATGCGTCTGTCTGGTATTCATAAAGTATTAGGATTGCTTGCAGGATTAGATTTCCTTCAGGCAATCTTTATTATCGGACAGGCTTATTTTTTAAGTAGTACTATTACAGGTCTTTGGCATGGGCAGGGTCTTAAGGCACAATCAAATGTTCTAATACTCTATATGCTAGCCTATTTGGGTAGACATGCCATTAATTACATTAAAGACAAGCAATTGGATGCTTTTGCAGCCAAACACTCCAAGGCCATACGCAGTCAACTCTTGAGTAAAATATTTAGGCTTGGTCCTACAGTTGTGCAAGAAGAGGGATCTGGGAATGTTATTACTATGGCCCTTGATGGGATTAGTTTGATTGAAAATTATTTGCATCTTGTTTTAAATAAGATGATGAATATGTCAGTGATTCCATTTTTAATTTTGGCCTTTATTTTTTATTTGGATTGGGAGTCGGGCCTCATTTTGTTGCTTGTATTTCCTTTGATTATCATTTTTATGGTGATTTTAGGTTTGGCAGCAAAGGCTAAGGCAGACCGTCAATATGCGTCCTATCAACTCTTATCCAATCATTTTTTGGATTCCTTACGTGGGATTGACACGCTTCGTTTTTTTGGAATTAGTAAAGCTTACGCTAAGAGTATTTATAATAGCAGTGAGTCCTTTCGAAAAGCGACGATGAGTGCTTTGAAAGTTGGGATTTTATCAACCTTTGCTTTAGACTTTTTCACAACGCTATCGATTGCTATTGTTGCAGTTCTCTTGGGTTTACGGCTCATTAATGAAGAAATTTTTCTTTTTCCAGCTTTGACGGTTTTGATTTTAGCGCCGGAATATTTTATCCCAGTTCGTGATTTTTCTAGTGACTATCATGCGACCTTGGACGGAAAGAATGCTTTTCAGGCAATTCAAAAAATTCTTGCTAAAGAAGAATCGGCTGTTACGGAAATGAAGCTTGCTGCTTGGTCAGAACAATCACGAATTACCTTAGATGACATTGCTTTAGATTATGAAAAGACACCATTTTTGGAGATTCCTCAGCTGCATTTTTCGGGTTATCAAAAAATTGGAATTGTTGGAATGAGTGGTTCTGGTAAATCAACCTTGGTCAATCTTTTAAGTGGCTTTTTAGAGCCCTCTAGAGGAAGTTTCACTATTGATGGTCAAAAGACTTCTAATATGAACCAAATGGATTGGCGCAAGCAACTGCTTTACATACCACAATCACCTTACGTTTTTGAGATGACTTTAAGAGATAATATTGCTTTTTATACACCGGATGCTAGTGACCAAGAGATTTTGGAAGCTGTTAAGGTAGTAGGACTTGACGGTCTTTTAGCGGAATTGCCTCAAGGGTTAGAGACCCTTGTTGGAAACGGAGCTCGCCCACTTAGTGGTGGTCAGGCGCAACGTATTGCTCTAGCCCGTGCTTTCTTGGACCAAAATCGTAAAATTCTCTTGCTGGATGAACCAACGGCTCATCTAGATATTGAGACAGAAGTTGAGTTGAAAGAAAGAATGTTGCCTTTAATGGCAAATCGCTTGGTCTTTTTTGCCACACACCGTTTACATTGGTTGAAGGAAATGGATACTATTTTGGTTCTTGAAAATGGTCGCTTGGTAGAAGTAGGCTCTTATGATGAGTTGATGGCTAAAAAAGCTGCGTTATTCCATCTTAAGCACGCTATGGGAGGTTTAAATGACTAAAATTCCTTTATTTGAAGCCTTTAAAAATGATCAATGGGTTAAACCTTTTTTTAAAAAGTACAAAGTTAATCTTGTTTTAGCCCTGACACTTGGTTTTCTAACCTTTTTTGCTGCTAGTGCTTTGATGTTTAACTCAGGTTTTTTAATCAGTAAATCAGCATCTTTACCGACAAATATTCTTCTGGTTTATATTCCAATTGTTTTGACTAGAGCTTTTGGTATTGGCCGTCCGATTTTTAGGTACTTGGAGCGTCTAACCAGCCACAATTGGGTTTTGAAGATGACCTCTAAACTTCGCTTAAAACTCTATCAAACTTTAGAACAAGACGCTATTTTTCTGAAGAGGAATTACCGATTAGGTGACATTATGGGCTTGTTGGCTGAAGACATTAATCATGTGCAAAATCTTTATTTGAGAACGATTTTTCCAACAGTTATTGCCTGGCTACTCTATAGTTTTGTTGTTATTGCTTTAGGCTTTTTCTCTATTTGGTTTGCTTTGGTGATGGCTATTTATTTGGGGGTTCTTGTTTTTCTATTCCCGATGTGGTCTGTCATTATTAATGGAGCCCGCCAGCAACAAGAAAAGGCTCTAAAAAATGACCTCTACACGGAATTAACTGATAATGTATTGGGAGTTTCTGACTGGATTTTTAGCCAACGCGGGCAAGACTACGTTCAGTTGCATGAGGCTTCTGAGGACAAATTGGCTACTATCCAAAAAAGGATGAAAGAGTTCAACCATAAACGGACCTTTCTTTTTGAGATTGCTTTTGGTTTACTATCTGTTTTGGTGCTTATTTGGGCAAGTCAGACTTTTGTGGGACAAAATGGCGGTGCAGCCAATTGGGTCGCAGCCTTTGTCCTTTGCCTCTTTCCTTTAGTAGAGGCTTTTGCGGGCTTGTCGGCTGCTGGTCAAGAAAGCAATTCTTATGCGGACTCACTTCAACGTTTTAAGGCTTTGCCTATAATCAAAAAAGAAATTGAAGAAGGTTTATTGCCTCAAGAATGCTTTGATTTGCAGATTCAAAACCTCTCTTTTAGTTATGGAAATGGGCAAGGAAATGTTTTGGAAGGTCTTGATTTGGAGATTAAGCAGGGGCAAAAACTGGCGATTCTAGGTCGTAGTGGTTCTGGAAAGTCTACTTTTGCTAGTCTTTTACGAGGTGATTTGACACCCAGTCAAGGGCATATTTTACTAGGTGGATACCCAGTTTCTGAATTAAAAGAACACATTTCAGATTACATTTCAGTGATTCAACAAGCGCCTTATCTTTTTAACACTAGCATTTTAAATAACCTACGCTTAGCTAATCAAGAAGCTAGTGTTTCAGAGGTTTGGAAGATTCTGGATAAAGTTGGTCTTAAAGAAATGGTTGAAAGATTGCCTGAAGGGCTTGAAACAATGGTTGATGAAGCAGGGCTACGTTTTTCTGGAGGTGAGCGTCACCGCTTGGCCTTGGCAAGGATTTTATTACAAGACACACCGATAGTTTTACTAGATGAGCCGACAGTTGGTTTGGATCCTATTACAGAAATGAAACTGCTAAAAACCTTTATGCAAGCTTTAGAGGGTAAAACGTTGATTTGGATCACCCACCATTTAAAAGGGATTGAGGCTTGTGACCGTGTTATCTTTATTGAAGACGGTCATTTGGAAATGCAAGGTTCTCCAGAAGAGCTTGCCCAAAACAGTTCACGTTACCGTCAGTTAAAAGCTATTGATGATGGTCAATGACAATACCTTTGGCTAAAATTTCTATGCTCATTTCTTCTTTTGAGAAATGAGTCCTCTAAAAAGGCATAGAATAACGTTATTAAAAACGTTGATTCTATGCCTTTTACTTTATTCTTGAGCGTCGCTCTTTTTGTTACAAGTGACGTTTTAATAAATGTTTGCTTAGTTTTAATAATTGTTTTTGAGCTTTGATTTTTGGAAGTTTTTCAATAGCGAAGAGGGCCTCTTGTGTGTAAGTTTTTGCCATTTCTTTTGCTGCTTCGACGCCCTGATAATGAAGAACAAGTTCAGAAACTTTTTTGACGTCTTGGTCAGTCATGTGATTTTTCTTATCTAAGTATGGCTTGAAAGCTTGGGGGTTTTCTTTAATGGCAAATAGTAATGGTAAGCTGTAAACACCGTTTCTTAAATCCTCAAGAACTGGCTTGTTAAATTGCTCTTTTTCTGCAGTATAGTCTAAAATATCATCTAAAATTTGGAAAGTCATGCCAATATTAAAGCCAATCAATGCTGCTTTGTCTGTGATGTTTTGGTCAGCTCCACCAAAGAATGCTCCTTCTTGACAAGCTAGTTGGAAAAGTTCGGCAGTTTTTCCGGAAATGGCTTTTAAATAATCGTCAATAGACTGTTCTTGGTTAAAGTAGAGTTTCATTTGATCCAACTCGCCAATTAGGATTTTTTTCATGGCCTTGGCGTTGATAGTCATGTAGTCAGTTCCTGCCATTCCCTCTAGAATTAACTCAAAGAAAATGGTAAAGAGGAAATCTCCAGTATAGACAGCGACATCTTTGCCAAAAAGTGTTTGAATACTGGTCTGTCCACGTCTTAAGGGAGAGTCATCAATGATGTCATCGTGAACCAAAGTAGCCATATGAAGAATTTCAAGTGAGGCAGCAATTTTAAAAAGCTTATCTTGATTGTTTGCTTTAGATTGGCCAAACTGGCTAAAGAGCAAGAAAAAAGCAGGCCGCAAATATTTTCCACCAGCGCGTGTCATTTTTTTTATGGCAGCTTCGATTTGAGGGTGGTCTAGTTGGACCCTTTCCTCGATCAGAGAGCTGACCTGATTGAGGTGATTTTCAATTTCAGGATAGTTACTCCAGTACGACATTTAGGCTTCTCCTTGGCTTACTCTATATCTTTCTATTCTACCTCAAATAGCTCGTTATGGCTAGGATATTATTTTCAAGATCTCAGCTAAAGTTGTGAAATGTAAGCGGTTTAGATATTTAATAAAAATAATTTATTTGAATTTTTCATTAATATTGTGTATATTTTAAATGATATAAACAGAAAAAAAGGAGGGGCAAAATGGCATCAATCACAGAAAGAGCGCCAGCTAAGATTAATCTTGGTTTGGATATTATTGGCAAACGTCATGATGGTTACCATGATTTAGACATGGTTATGGTTAGTGTTGATTTGTGTGACTATATTACCGTGTCACCGATGGATGAGGATAGAATCCTGATTCAGTCAGATTGTTCTAAAATGCCTGTGGATAATAAAAATGATGTTTACAAGGCAGCTCTTTTGGTGAAGAAAGCTTACGGCATCACCCAAGGGGTCTCCATTTTCTTACGCAAAAAGATTCCTGTTTGTGCAGGGATGGGAGGAGGCTCTAGTGATGCAGCTGCGACGCTTAGAGCCTTAAACCGCTTATGGAATTTGAATATGAGCTGTCAAGAGATGATTGGTCTTGGTATGGCAATTGGCAGTGATGTTCCCTATTGTATTGAAGCAGGCTGTGCGCGTGTTGGAGGAAAAGGGGAAAAAGTTGAACAACTTGCTGGGCGTTTTTCGTCTTGGGTGGTTTTAGTCAAGCCAGAATTTGGCATTTCGACACGAACGGTTTTTCCTAAACTTGATTTGGAGCGGATTAGCCGAGTAGATATTGATGCACTTGTAACAGCTATTGAAACTAAGAATTACAGCACTTTGCAGACTGTGATGGGGAATTCCTTAGAAGACGTGTCTATTGCCAAGAGGCCTTTTATTCAGAAGATTAAAGATAGGATGCTAGCATCTGGTGCTGATGTGGCTCTGATGACAGGTAGTGGACCGTCTGTTTTTGCTCTTTGTCGGGCGGAAAAGCAGGCTGACCGAGTGGTCAATAGTCTCAAGGGTTTTTGTAAGGAAGTTTATAAAGTCAGGACGTTATAGATGGACAGTAGTTGATTGATAGGCTTGTTTTTGCTATAATTAACTGGTTAAGAAGGCGAGGTTTAGGATGGGGAAATTAGAAGGTAAAATCGATTATTTAGTTAACAAAATTTTGGTTAAGGCTGAAAATCAACACGAGCTCTTATTTGGTGCTTGTCAAAGTGATGTTAAGTTGACCAACACTCAAGAACATATTTTGATGCTCTTGTCACAAGATAAGTTAACGAATACAGATTTGGCTAAGAAGCTTAATATTAGTCAAGCGGCAGTAACAAAAGCTATTAAAAGTTTGATCAAACACGGTATGCTTGCCAGCACAAAAGATGTTGTGGATGCTCGTGTTACCTACTTTGAATTGACAGATTTGGCAAAACCAATTGCTGAAGAACACACGCACCATCATGACAAAACATTGGATGTTTACCGCAGACTATTAGAGAATTTTAGCCCAGAAGAAGCACAAGTGGTTGATAAATTTTTGACTATTTTTGCTAAAGAATTAGAAGGGTAAGTCATTGAGATACATAACAGTCGACAATTTGTCTTTTAATTATGACAGTGACCCTGTTTTAGAAGGCATTAACTATACTTTAGACAGTGGCGAGTTTGTCACCCTAACAGGTGAAAATGGCGCTGCTAAATCAACATTAATCAAGGCAACTTTGGGAATTTTAAAACCAAAAGTAGGGAAAGTGACGATTGCAAAGCAAAACCGAGAGGGCAAAAAGCTAAGAATAGCTTACCTTCCTCAGCAAGTTGCTAGTTTTAATGCCGGTTTTCCATCAACGGTTTATGAGTTTGTTAAGTCAGGTCGCTATCCTAGACGGGGTTGGTTCCGCCGCTTGAATCAGCATGACGAAGAACACATTAAAGCCAGTTTAGAATCTGTTGGCATGTGGGAGAGTCGTCATAAGGCAATTGGTAGTCTGTCAGGAGGGCAAAAACAGCGCATTGTGATTGCACGCATGTTTGCTTCTGACCCTGATATTTTTGTGTTGGACGAGCCGACAACTGGTATGGATTCAGGAACAACAGATACTTTCTACCAATTAATGAACCACAGTGCCCACAAACATGGGAAAGCTGTTTTAATGATTACACATGATCCGGAAGAAGTGAAAGATTATGCTGACCGTAACATTCACTTGGTACGTAATCAGGAACTTCCTTGGCGTTGTTTTAATATTCATGACGACGAGAAAGAGGAGGTTTAATCATGTTAGAGATTTTAACCTATGATTTTATGCAACGAGCTGTTTTGGCAGTCATTGCTATCAGTATTTTTGCACCGATTCTAGGGGTTTTCCTTATTCTCAGACGTCAAAGTTTAATGAGTGATACCTTAAGCCACGTTTCCTTGGCGGGTGTCGCTTTGGGAGTTGTTATTGGTGTTAATCCAACATGGACAACCATTATTGTTGTGGCAATTGCGGCAGTAGTCTTAGAGTACTTGCGAGTGGTTTACAAACATTATATGGAAATTTCAACAGCCATTTTGATGTCGATGGGGCTTGCTATTTCGTTGATTATTATGAGTAAGTCGGCTGGAAAATCAAATATTAGTTTAGAGCAATACCTTTTTGGTTCTATTATCACAATCAGTAAAGAGCAAGTGATTGCCTTGTTTGTGATTGCCTTGTTTATTTTTCTATTAACCTTACTGTTTATTAGACCCATGTATATTTTAACTTTTGATGAAGACACAGCCTTTGTTGATGGTTTGCCGGTAAGGGTCATGTCAGTTCTTTTCAATGTGATTACAGGGATTGCCATTGCTCTTACCATTCCTGCAGCAGGAGCGCTTTTGGTGTCGACCATTATGGTTTTGCCTGCAAGTATTGCCATGCGGATTGGTAAAAATTTCAAATCTGTTATTTTTATTGGCATTTTAATTGGATTTACGGGAATGCTATCTGGTATCTTATTGTCCTATTATTGGGAGACGCCAGCTAGTGCGACCATTACCATGATTTTCATCAGTATTTTCCTTTTAGTAAATCTTTTGAGGTTCATCTTTCAGAAAATCAATTAAATAAAAGCCCTGAAGCTTTAGACTTCGGGGCTTTTGCGATGGTTTTAGTAAGTTAGGACGGCATATTTTTTCTTGCCGCGACGAATGACGGTTAATTGCTCATCAATTTTGTCAGCGTCAGCTAGGACATAGGTTAAGTCTTGCACGCGTTCACCGTTAATATAGATAGCACCGTTTTGAACATCCTCACGCGCTTGGCGTTTTGATGGAGAAATAGCAGCACTTACTAAAATGTCAACGATATTAAGGTTGTCTTCTTCTTTGACGTGATAGTTTGGCACATTGCTGAGGCCTTGTTTAAGTTCACTAGCGGATAATTCTTTGATTTTACCAGCAAATAACTGTTCTGTGATTTTTAAAGCTTGTTTGTAAGCTTCTTCACCGTGGACAAGTGTTACGACCTCGCGCGCTAGTGTTTTTTGAGCTAAGCGTTCATGACGGGCAGCTTCAAAAGCAGTTTCGATGTCAGCGATCTCGTCCAATGATAGGAAGGTGAAGATTTTGAGGAATTTGATAGCGTCATCATCCATAACGTTTAACCAGAATTGGTACATTTCATAAGGTGATGTTTTATCAGCATCCAACCAAACGGCATTGCCTTCTGATTTGCCAAATTTCTTCCCTGTAGAATCAGTGATAAGTGGAACGGTCATGACATGTCCTGCTTTATCAGCTTTACGACGAAGCAACTCAGTCCCTGCGGTCATGTTACCCCATTGGTCAGAACCACCAATTTGAAGTGTCACATTATGTTTGGCATTTAATTCATAGAAATCATAGCCTTGCATGATTTGGTAGGCGAATTCAGTATATGAAATACCAGTTTCGATACGTTTTTTAACAGAGTCTTTACTCATCATGTAGTTAACGGTAAAGTACTTACCAACATCACGAAGGAAGTCAATAAAACTAATTTGTGAGAACCAGTCATAGTTGTTAACCAGTTCAGCCTTATTTTGGCCCTCTTCGAAATCAAGGAAGCGTGACAATTGCCCTTTGATGTTGTCGCTCCATTCAAGGACGGTTTCTTTAGTTTGTAGGCTACGCTCAGCATCCTTAAAGGAGGGGTCACCAATCAATCCTGTGGCTCCGCCAACGAGTGCATAAGGCTTATGACCTGCTAGTTGTAAACGACGTGAGGTTAAGATAGCAACCAAGTGGCCAAGGTGTAAGCTGTCAGCTGTTGGATCATAACCTGTATAATAGGATACTTGCCCTTCTGTTAGTGCTTTGACTAAGGCTTCTTCATCGGTCGTCTGAAAGACCAAGCCACGCGCTTTGAGTTCTTCAAAAATATTCATAGGCTTTCTCCATTTTCGTTATAGTTTCAGAAATCATTATATCAAAAACAACTCCTCCTATGCAAGCTTTATCAAAGTTTGGTATAATAGACAATGAGGTATTTTATCGTGAATCAAAGGAATAAGAAAAAACAAGAACAGGACCTGGATTATAAAGATTTAGGAATTGTCGCACTTAGAACATTAAAACTCATTTCGAATTTTATTTATATCATTATTTTCCTACTTGGGATGATGGGAGTGGGGATGGCTTTTGGCTACCTTGCCAGCCAGATTGATTCTGTGAAAGTGCCTAGTAAAGAGAGTTTGGTTAAGCAGGTGAATGCTATTTCAAGGATTTCTCAACTAAACTACTCAGATAATAGCATTATTGCGCCGATTGACAGTGATTTGTTGCGGACTCCAGTTCCTAAGGAAGCTATATCAGATAACATCAAAAACGCTTTAGTTTCTACTGAAGATGAAAATTTTAGGGAGCATAAAGGCGTTGTGCCTAAGGCTGTTTTTAGAGCGACTTTAGCTTCTATCCTTGGTTTAGGCGAGTCGAGTGGGGGGTCAACCTTGACCCAACAGCTGGTTAAACAGCAAGTGATTGGAGATGCCCCAACCTTTAAACGGAAATCCAAAGAAATCATTTATGCGCTTGCTCTAGAACGCTACCTTTCAAAGGATGATATCTTATCAGACTATTTAAACGTGTCCCCATTTGGACGTAATAATAAGGGGCAAAACATCGCGGGAATTGGCGAAGCAGCGCGTGGTATTTTTGGTGTTGAACCAAAGGATTTAACCATTCCTCAGGCGGCATTTTTGGCAGGCTTGCCACAGAGTCCAATTGTTTACTCGCCGTATCTCTCAACGGGACAATTGAAAACAGACCAAGAGATGGTTTATGGTATTAAACGTCAGCAACATGTTCTCTATAACATGTATCGCGAAGGAATGTTAAGTAAGCAAGATTATGAGTCCTATAAAGCCTACCCGATTAAACAAGATTTTAAACAGCCAGAATCTGTCGCAAGTAATAACCATGATTATCTTTATTACAGTATTTTAGAAAATGCTAAAGCTGCCATGTTTGATTATCTAATCAAACGAGATAAGGTTTCTGAAAGAGATTTGAAAAACGATAAAACTAAAGCAGCTTATGAAGAAAGAGCCATGACGGAGTTGCAACAAGGTGGCTATACCGTAACAAGTACTATTAATAAAACTATTTATCAAGCGATGCAAAGTGCAGCAGCTAATTATGGTGGTTTATTAGATGATGGTACGGGCACTCTTCAGATGGGGAATGTTCTGACGAATAATGCAAATGGAGCGGTTTTAGGCTTCATTGGTGGTCGTGATTACAAGATGAATCAGAACAACCATGCCTTTGATACCCGTCGCTCACCTGGTTCTAGTATCAAACCTATTATTGCTTATGGTCCTGCCATTGACCAAGGCTTGATGGGAAGTGCCAGCATCTTATCAAATTACCCAACGACTTACTCAAGTGGGCAAAAAATCATGCACGTTGATAGTGAAGGGACAGCTATGATGCCACTTCAAGAGGCCTTAAACACTTCTTGGAACATTCCTGCTTACTGGACGCAAAAGTTGTTGCGTGACAATGGTGTTAATGTTGAAGCATACATGTCCAATATGGGCTATCATATCCCAGATTATTCAATCGAAAGTTTACCTCTGGGGGCTGGAATTGATGTTTCTGTGGGACAACAAACCAATGCCTACCAAATGATTGCTAATAACGGAGAATTTCACAAACAATATATGGTGGAAAAAATCACTGCCAGTGATGGAACGGTTGTTTACCAACATCAAGCAAAACCGGTCCGAATTTTCTCACCAGCGACAGCAACTATTCTTCAAGAGCTATTAAGAGGGCCAATTTCATCTGGTTCAACAACCACTTTCAAGAGCCGCTTGTCTGCGATTAATCCTCACCTAGCTTCGGCAGATTGGATTGGTAAGACAGGAACGACGGAAAACTATTCTGATGTTTGGTTAATGCTTGCAACTCCTAAAGTTACTTTGGGAGGATGGGCAGGTCATGATGATAATAGTTCACTAGCAGCGATGACAGGTTATCATAATGAGGCCAATTACATGGCCAATTTAGCTAACGCTATAAATCAGGCTGATGGAGATATTTTTGGTATAGGTCAGCGCTTCAAACTTGATAACAGTGTGATTAAGGCCTCTGTCAATAAAGCAACTGGTTTACAAGCTGGCGTAGTGACTGTGAATGGGCGTAAAATTACCATTGGTGGGGAGAACACGACCAGTCTTTGGGCTAAAAATGGTCCAGGTCAAATGACCTATAAATTTGCTATTGGTGGAACAGACGCAGACTATCAAAAAGCCTGGTCTAGTTTTGGCGGTGGCAAGAAATAACTTGATTTTCACGAAAAAATAGTGTATAATATTGGTAACTATTTGTCGTCTAATCTAGTTGAAATATTGTCCAACTAGACAGAACAGCAGTTAAATCATACTGATACAGTCAGATTTAGCTGCTCTTTTTGTGCCTATTTTTGCTTTAAAGGATACTTTGTTATCTATATTTAAAGATTCTAAAAATTCACATTCTGGACAAATGAAAGTAGACCTATTTGTTAAAAAACAAATCTTAAAAAAGAAAAAGGAGCTAAAAACTTGGCAGGACATGAAGTTCGATACGGAAAACACCGTACACGTCGTAGCTTTTCAAGAATCAAAGAAGTTCTTGATTTACCAAACTTGATTGAAATTCAAACTGACTCATTCCAAGAGTTTCTAGATGCAGGTTTGAAGGAAGTTTTTGAAGACGTACTTCCAATTTCAAACTTTACAGATACTATGGAACTTGAGTTTGTTGGATATGAATTCAAAGAGCCAAAATACACTTTAGAGGAAGCTCGTGTTCACGATGCCTCTTATTCTGCACCTATTTTTGTAACCTTTAGATTGGTAAACAAGGAAACTGGTGAGATTAAAACACAAGAAGTATTCTTTGGTGATTTCCCAATTATGACTGAAATGGGAACCTTTATCATCAATGGTGGTGAACGTATTATCGTTTCACAGTTGGTGCGTTCTCCAGGTGTTTATTTCAATGATAAAGTGGATAAAAACGGAAAAGTTGGCTATGGATCAACTGTTATCCCTAACCGTGGTGCATGGTTAGAGTTAGAAACAGATGCAAAAGACATTGCTTACACTCGTATTGACCGTACTCGTAAAATTCCGTTTACAACACTTGTGCGTGCACTTGGATTTTCAGGTGATGACGAAATCGTTGATATCTTTGGTGAGAGTGAATTAGTTCGTAACACTATTGAGAAAGATATCCATAAAAATCCAAATGATTCACGTACAGACGAAGCCCTTAAAGAAATTTATGAACGCTTAAGACCAGGTGAACCTAAAACAGCTGATAGCTCACGTAGCTTATTGATTGCGCGCTTCTTCGACGCACGTCGTTATGACTTAGCAGCAGTTGGTCGCTATAAAGTGAACAAAAAACTTAACATTAAAACACGTTTGTTGAATCAAGTGATCGCAGAAAATCTTGTCGACGGTGAAACAGGTGAAATTCTTGTTGAAGCTGGAACAGAAATGACGCGTTCAGTCATTGAATCTATTGAAGAGCATCTTGATGGTGATTTGAACAAATTTGTATACACACCAAATGACTATGCCGTTGTGACAGAACCTGTTGTCCTACAAAAATTCAAAGTGGTTTCGCCACTTGATCCAGATAAAGTTGTTACCATTGTTGGTAACTGCCAACCTGATGACAAAGTTCGTGCACTTACACCAGCTGATATCCTTGCAGAAATGTCATATTTCTTGAACCTTGCAGAGGGTCTTGGAAAAGTTGATGACATTGACCACTTGGGTAACCGTCGTATTCGTGCAGTTGGTGAATTGCTTGCTAACCAATTCCGTATTGGTCTTGCTCGTATGGAACGTAATGTTCGCGAACGCATGTCTGTTCAAGACAATGATGTTTTAACACCACAACAAATCATCAATATTCGTCCTGTAACGGCAGCTGTTAAAGAATTCTTTGGTTCTTCTCAATTGTCACAGTTCATGGACCAACATAATCCTCTTTCTGAATTATCACACAAACGTCGTCTTTCAGCCTTAGGACCTGGTGGTTTGACGCGTGACCGTGCCGGCTATGAAGTTCGTGACGTGCATTACACTCACTATGGTCGTATGTGTCCGATTGAGACACCAGAGGGACCAAATATCGGTCTGATCAATAACTTATCTTCATTTGGACATTTGAATAAATATGGCTTTATTCAAACACCTTACCGCAAAGTTGACCGTGAAAGCGGCGTTGTTACAAGTGAAATTGTTTGGTTGACTGCTGATGAAGAAGATGAATTTACAGTTGCACAGGCTAATTCTAAATTAAATGAAGATGGCACTTTTGCTGAAGAAATCGTTATGGGACGTCATCAAGGTAATAACCAAGAGTTCCCAGCTAGTCAAGTTGACTTTGTAGACGTTTCTCCTAAGCAGGTAGTTGCCGTTGCGACAGCATGTATTCCTTTCTTGGAAAACGATGACTCCAACCGTGCCCTCATGGGTGCCAACATGCAACGTCAGGCTGTGCCATTGATTGATCCTAAAGCACCATTTGTTGGTACTGGTATGGAATATCAAGCAGCCCACGATTCTGGTGCTGCAGTGATTGCACAGCACGATGGTAAAGTTGTTTTCTCAGATGCTGAAAAAGTTGAAGTTCGTCGTGAAGATGGTTCACTTGATGTTTACCATGTAACAAAATTCCGTCGTTCAAACTCAGGGACAGCTTATAACCAACGCACACTTGTTAAAGTCGGCGACATTGTTGAAAAAGGTGACTTCATTGCTGATGGCCCATCTATGGAAAACGGTGAAATGGCCCTTGGTCAAAATCCAGTCGTTGCTTATATGACATGGGAAGGTTATAACTTCGAGGATGCTGTTATCATGAGTGAGCGCCTTGTGAAAGAAGATGTTTACACATCTGTTCACTTGGAGGAGTTCGAATCAGAAACACGCGATACAAAACTTGGTGCAGAAGAAATTACACGTGAAGTACCAAACGTTGGTGAAGAAGCCCTTAAAGACCTTGACGAGATGGGAATTATCCGTATCGGTGCTGAGGTTAAAGAAGGTGATATCCTTGTTGGTAAAGTCACACCTAAAGGTGAAAAAGACTTATCAGCAGAAGAACGTCTTTTACATGCTATCTTTGGCGATAAATCACGTGAAGTTCGTGACACTTCTCTTCGTGTGCCTCACGGTGGCGATGGTATTGTACGTGATGTGAAAATCTTTACGCGTGCTAATGGTGATGAATTGCAATCAGGCGTAAATATGCTTGTTCGTGTTTACATCGCTCAAAAACGTAAAATTAAAGTTGGAGATAAAATGGCCGGTCGTCACGGAAACAAGGGGGTTGTTTCACGTATTGTTCCAGTTGAAGACATGCCTTACTTGCCAGATGGTACGCCAGTTGATATCATGTTGAACCCTCTTGGGGTGCCTTCACGTATGAATATCGGACAAGTTATGGAACTCCACCTTGGTATGGCGGCTCGTAACCTCGGAATTCACATTGCAACGCCAGTCTTTGACGGGGCAAGTGCAGAAGACCTTTGGGATACGGTTGCTGAAGCTGGTATGGATTCAGATGCGAAGACTGTCCTTTACGATGGACGTACTGGTGAGCCATTTGACAACCGTGTCTCAGTTGGTGTCATGTACATGATTAAACTTCACCACATGGTTGATGATAAACTTCACGCCCGTTCTGTAGGACCTTACTCACTTGTTACACAACAACCTCTTGGTGGTAAAGCACAATTTGGTGGACAACGTTTTGGTGAGATGGAAGTTTGGGCCCTTGAAGCTTATGGTGCCTCAAATGTTCTTCAAGAAATCCTAACATACAAATCAGATGATGTTACTGGACGTTTGAAAGCATATGAAGCAATCACTAAAGGTAAACCAATTCCAAAACCAGGTGTTCCAGAATCATTCCGCGTTCTTGTTAAAGAATTACAATCACTTGGTCTTGACATGCGTGTTCTTGATGAAGATGACAATGAAGTTGAACTTCGTGACCTTGATGAAGGTGAAGATGATGACGTGATGCACGTTGATGATCTTGAAAAAGCCCGTGAAAAACAAGTTCAAGAAGCAGAAGAAGCTTTACAAACAAAAGAAGACTAAGAAGGTTTAATAACCTATTGAAAGCAATAAATTACTGACCTAGAGCATTATTGCTCTAGGAGGCAGTAATCTGATAAATCGAAGAAAGGTAAAACTAGTGGTTGACGTAAATCGTTTTAAAAGTATGCAAATCACATTAGCCTCACCAAGTAAAGTCCGTTCATGGTCTTATGGTGAAGTTAAAAAACCTGAAACAATCAACTACCGTACACTAAAACCAGAACGTGAAGGACTTTTTGATGAAGTTATCTTTGGTCCAACAAAAGATTGGGAGTGTGCCTGTGGGAAATACAAACGTATCCGTTATAAAGGGATTGTTTGTGACCGTTGTGGTGTTGAAGTAACCCGTGCCAAAGTTCGTCGTGAACGCATGGGACATATTGAGTTGAAAGCACCAGTTTCACATATCTGGTATTTCAAAGGAATTCCATCTCGTATGGGATTGACTCTTGATATGAGTCCTCGAGCTCTTGAAGAAGTTATCTATTTCGCAGCTTATGTTGTGATTGATCCAAAAGAAACACCTTTAGAGCCTAAATCATTATTAACAGAGCGTGAATACCGCGAAAAAATTCAAGAATATGGCTATGGTTCATTTGTCGCTAAGATGGGTGCAGAAGCTATTCAAGATCTCTTGAAACGTGTTGATTTACCAACAGAAATTGCTGAATTGAAAGAAGAACTGAAATCAGCAACTGGTCAAAAACGTATTAAAGCAGTTCGTCGTTTAGATGTTCTAGATGCCTTCAACAAATCAGGCAATAAACCTGAGTGGATGGTATTGAACATTCTTCCAGTTATTCCGCCGGATTTACGTCCGATGGTTCAATTGGATGGTGGACGTTTTGCAGCATCAGATTTGAATGACTTATACCGTCGTGTTATTAACCGTAATAACCGTTTAGCACGTCTTTTAGAGTTAAATGCTCCAGGAATCATCGTTCAAAATGAAAAACGTATGCTTCAAGAAGCGGTTGATGCTTTGATTGACAATGGTCGTCGTGGTCGTCCAATCACAGGTCCTGGTAGTCGTCCATTGAAATCTTTGAGCCATATGCTTAAAGGTAAACAAGGGCGTTTCCGTCAAAACTTGCTTGGTAAGCGTGTTGACTTCTCAGGGCGTTCAGTTATTGCTGTTGGTCCTACTTTGAAAATGTATCAATGTGGTGTGCCACGCGAAATGGCAATCGAGCTCTTCAAACCATTTGTAATGCGTGAAATTGTTGCCCGCGAATTTGCTGGAAACGTTAAAGCAGCAAAACGTATGGTTGAACGTGGCGACGAACGTATTTGGGATATCTTAGAAGAAGTTATCAAAGAGCACCCAGTACTTCTTAACCGCGCACCTACTCTTCACAGACTTGGTATTCAAGCATTTGAACCTGTTCTTATCGATGGTAAAGCCCTTCGTCTTCACCCGCTTGTATGTGAAGCCTACAATGCTGACTTCGATGGAGACCAAATGGCCATCCACGTCCCACTTTCTGAAGAAGCACAAGCTGAGGCTCGTTTGTTGATGCTTGCAGCAGAGCACATCCTTAACCCTAAAGATGGAAAACCAGTTGTTACACCATCTCAGGATATGGTTTTAGGGAATTACTACCTAACAATGGAAGATGCTGGTCGTGAAGGTGAAGGAATGATCTTCAAAGACAAAGATGAAGCTGTTATGGCTTACCAAAATGGCTATGCTCACTTACATAGTCGTGTTGGTATCGCAGTTGATTCGATGCCTAACAAACCTTGGAAAGATAGTCAAAGACACAAAATCATGGTAACTACTGTTGGTAAGATTTTGTTTAATGACATCATGCCAGAAGATCTTCCATATTTGCAAGAACCAAACAATGCTAACTTAACAGAAGGTACTCCAGATAAATACTTCCTTGAACCAGGTCAAGAAATCCAAGACGTTATTGACGGTTTGGAACTCAATGTCCCATTCAAGAAGAAAAATCTAGGAAATATCATCGCTGAAACTTTCAAACGTTTCCGCACAACAGAAACATCAGCTTTCCTTGACCGCTTGAAAGACTTAGGTTACTACCATTCAACACTTGCTGGTTTAACAGTTGGTATTGCTGATATTCCAGTTATTGATAATAAAGCTGAAATTCTTGAAGCTGCTCACCATCGTGTTGAAGAAATAAACAAAGCCTTCCGTCGTGGTTTGATGACTGAAGATGATCGTTATGTTGCTGTTACAACAACATGGCGTGAAGCAAAAGAAGCGCTTGAAAAACGTCTGATTGAAACACAAGATCCTAAAAACCCAATCGTTATGATGATGGACTCAGGTGCCCGTGGTAACATCTCAAACTTCTCACAGCTTGCCGGTATGCGTGGTTTGATGGCTGCTCCTAACGGACGTATCATGGAATTGCCTATCCTTTCAAACTTCCGTGAAGGTTTGACCGTTTTGGAAATGTTCTTCTCAACCCATGGTGCTCGTAAAGGGATGACCGATACAGCCCTTAAGACAGCCGACTCTGGTTACCTTACTCGTCGTTTGGTTGATGTTGCCCAAGATGTTATTATCCGTGAAGATGATTGTGGAACTGACCGAGGTCTTCTCATTAAAGCTATCACAGATGGCAAAGAAGTTACAGAAACACTTGAAGAACGCCTTCAAGGGCGTTATACTCGTAAATCAGTGAAGCATCCTGAAACTGGTGAAGTTCTTATCGGAGCTGATCAATTGATTTCAGAAGATATGGCCCGTAAAATTGTTGATGCAGGCGTTGAAGAAGTAACAATTCGTTCAGTCTTCACATGTGCTACAAAACACGGTGTATGTCGTCACTGTTATGGTATCAACCTTGCAACAGGTGATGCTGTTGAAGTTGGTGAAGCAGTTGGTACAATTGCCGCTCAATCAATCGGTGAGCCTGGTACACAGCTTACAATGCGTACCTTCCATACCGGTGGTGTTGCGTCAAATACCGATATCACTCAAGGTCTTCCTCGTATCCAAGAAATCTTTGAAGCACGTAACCCTAAAGGGGAAGCTGTTATCACTGAGGTTAAAGGTACCGTTGTTGACGTTGAAGAAGATGCTTCAACACGTACTAAGAAAGTATTTGTTGAAGGTAAAACTGGTAAAGGTGAATACATCGTTCCATTTACAGCTCGTATGAAAGTTGAAATTGGCGACGAAGTTAACCGTGGTGAGTCTCTAACTGAAGGGTCAATCCAACCAAAACGTCTTCTTGAAGTCCGTGATACATTGTCAGTTGAGACATACTTACTTGCTGAGGTACAAAAAGTTTACCGTAGCCAAGGGGTAGAAATCGGGGACAAACACGTTGAAGTTATGGTTCGTCAAATGCTCCGTAAAGTTCGCGTTATGGATCCAGGTGATACAGAGCTTCTTCCAGGAACACTTATGGACATTGCAGACTTTACTGATGCCAACAAAGATATTGTTATCTCAGGTGGTAACCCTGCAACATCACGTCCTGTTCTTATGGGGATTACAAAAGCCTCACTTGAAACCAATTCATTCTTGTCAGCTGCATCCTTCCAGGAAACAACTCGTGTCCTTACAGATGCTGCTATCCGTGGTAAGAAAGATCACCTACTTGGTCTTAAAGAAAATGTTATCATCGGTAAAATCATCCCAGCTGGTACTGGTATGGCACGCTACCGTAACATTGAACCACAAGCAATTAATGAAGTTGAAATTATTGAAGAACCAACTGTTGAAGAAACAGTCGTTTCAGAAAATTAATCACAATAAAGCAAACACTTTCAAAGGTGTTTGCTTTTTTTGTTTGCCGACCTCATGAGCAGAATTTTTCCAAAAAGACCTTTAATCAGCTATAATAGGCTAAAGAAGAGGTAAAAAAATGTATCAAGTAATTAAAATGTTCGGAGATTGGGAGCCCTGGTGGTTTATTGAAGGTTGGCAAGACGATATTATTTTAGAAAAAACGTTTGAAAACTGGGAAGAAGCTCTCGCTTATTATCAAAAAGAGTGGTTAATGATGAAGAGTCACTTTGAGAATTTTCATAGTCAAAAAAATTTATTAGCCACCTTTTGGAAAACTGGGGAAACAAGATGGTGTGAGGAATGTGTTGATAATCTCCAACAATTCCATTCAATCTTATTATTAAAAGATTATGACATCGTTTCTCCAGAAGACAATGTTGAATCTTTTGAACAAGCTAACAATTCTCCTACACCACCATACCTCTGCAAGTTAAATCTATAAAAGACTAAGTTTATCTAAAACTTGGTCTTTTTTTTCGAATAATGATATAAGGAGGTCTTAATGATTCAAAGCTTAGGAAAAGAAGTGATTAAAATGGCAGATGACTTGAAGGCTCAGGACATATATATTATTCCAGAGGGCGATGATTACAAGATTCATATGCGTATTGATGGAGAAAGAAGACGCATTGAATCTTTTGATGGCGCACAGATGCCTCAACTCATCAGTCACTTTAAATATCTATCGGGAATGAATGTTGGCGAAAAACGTCGATGCCAACTTGGCGCCTGTGATTACCAATATGGTGCTAAAAATGACATATCGCTTCGACTATCAACAGTTGGAGATTATCGTGGGAAGGAAAGTTTAGTAATCAGGCTTTTACACCACCAAAACAGGTCCTTATCTTTTTGGTTTGATAGGGAAAAGGAATTGGCCGAGCAAGTCACCAGACGAGGACTTTATTTATTTTCAGGCCCCGTTGGTTCCGGTAAAACGAGTTTAATGTATCAACTTCTAGCAAAGGATTCTAAACAAAAGCAAATCATCACTATTGAAGATCCCGTTGAGATTAAGGACACAAGAATGCTACAGTTGCAAGTAAATGACAGTATTGGAACGACATATGATAATTTAATTAAATTATCTTTGCGTCATCGTCCAGATGTTCTCATTATTGGTGAAATTAGAGACACTGAGACAGCTAGAGCAGCCATTAGAGCAAGTTTAACTGGTAGTGTCGTCTTTTCCACCATACATGCTAAAAGCATCAAGGGTGTCTATGAGAGATTAATTGAATTAGGAATCTCTAGAGAAGAAGTGACACAAACACTTCAACTTGTTGTTTATCAACGGCTACTTGGTGGTCGAGGCTTAATTGACTTTACACGAAAGGGGTTTGAAAACTATCAACAAGAGCAGTGGAATAAAGACTTGGATCAACTTTTTGCGGATGGATATCTCACTGAGCAAGAAATCCAAACAGAGAAAATTATCAGCTAAAAAGCAGTATCAATTAATGCAACTCTTTCATAATTTATTTGCAAGTGGTTTTAGCTTATCTGAAATAGTGGCATTTTTAGAAAAAAGTCACTTATTGGAAGCAAAATACCTTGATAGAATAAAAGAAAACCTCATCAGTGGACGAAGTTTAGCAGAAATGACTAGAAGTTTAGGTTATCCTGACAGTATTGTAACGCAAATTAGTTTTGCAGATATTCATGGCAATACCAAGGAAAGCTTGTTTAAAATTATGCATTACCTTGATAAAGTGGCACAAGTCAGGAAAAAAACATTAGAAGTCCTAACTTATCCTCTTATTTTGCTTAGTTTTTTAATAGCCATCATGTTTGGCTTACGCCATTATCTGCTTCCTCAAATAGAGGAGTCTAATGGGCTTACTCAATTTTTGACTTACTTCCCTTTAGTTTTTTTGATTTTCTTAATATTGGGATTGCTACTCACATTTTACTTGAGCATTAGGTGGCGAAAACACTCACAATTAAAACAAGTCAAGCAGTTTAGTCGGATACCTTTTTTAAAAGACTATATTAGCCTATATATAACTGCCTATTTTGCGCGTGAATGGGGAAGTTTAATGGGACAAGGCCTTGAGTTGAGTTCAATACTAACCGTTATGGCAAAAGAACAATCTCCTCTGGTAAAAGAAATCGGCCAAGATATGCAGGCCTATTTTTTAGAGGGTGGTGCTTTGCATGACAAAGTGTTACAATACCCATTTTTTCAAAAGGAATTAAGCTTAATGATTGAATATGGAGATATCAAGGCTAAATTAGGTCAAGAATTAGAAATTTATGCTCAACTAACATGGGAAAGATTCTTTAGCCGCTTATTTCAAGCGACACAATGGATTCAACCTATTATATTCTTATTTGTTGCACTTATTATTGTGTGCATTTACGCGGCAATGCTTTTGCCCATGTATCATTCAATTGGAGGTTCTATATAAATGAAAACAAAATGTAAACAACTAAAAGAAAGCCGTACTAAAGCTTTCACACTTCTAGAAATGTTGATTGTTTTGCTAATTATTAGTGTTCTTATGCTACTGTTTATTCCGAATTTAAGTAAGCAAAAAGATAAGGTTACAGATGCTGGTAATGCTGCAGTGGTTAAAATTGTTGAAAATCAGGCGGAACTATATGAATTAACGGAAGGTGGGAAAGCAAGCCTCGCTCAACTCCAATCAAAAGGTCATATTACAGACAAACAAGCGAAGGCTTATCAGGATTATTATGCCAAAAACAGTGACAAGCATAGACAAGTTAACAACTAGAGCCTTCACGCTAATTGAAGCTTTAATATGTCTATTAATCATAACATCGTCAATCCTCTTACTGTCTCTCCCGATTAGGGGAATTTATAGTAAAGTTGAAGAACAACTCTTTTTCCTTTCCTTTGAGAATTGTTATAGGCATAGCCGAAAAGTAAGTTTACTGAGGCAAAAGGAGCATTATTTTCAAGTTTCAGAAAAGAAAATCAGATTTGAGGAGCAAGAATTAACGATTCCTAACAGTGTTAAGGCATTAGGGAGTCATAAGATAAGATTAAACAAGTTAGGCGGCAATCATTCATTAGCCAAAATAACATTTAAAACAGGGGCACAAGAGATTACTTATCAGCTAAATTTAGGGAGTGGAACATATCGAAAAACGAGTCGTTAGAGCTTATTTGTTACTTGAGGGAGTTATAGCCTTAGCTATTATGGTTATAATTGTCAGTCTTATCTTAACAGGAATAAGACTAAATCAACAATTTTTAGCCAAATCTAGGCATCAAGAAGAGCTTATTGTGACTGCTCTAATGGCAGTGCAGACCAATCGAAGACATTTGAAAATAAATGGATGTGAGGTGGACGTTGTTAGAAGTGAAAAAGGGATTGAAGTTAGTGAAAAGCATCAAAAAGTCTTTAGCCTTAAGAAAAATTAGCCTCAAGGCATTTACGCTTTTAGAGTGTATGTTGGCCTTAGTGATATTGTCAGGTGCCATCTTAGTTTATCAAGGAATGACAAAATCTTTATTTTTTAACATGTCTTATTTGGTTGAAAATGATCAGGACAAGTGGTTGTTGTTTTCACAACAGTTGAGAGCTGAGTTAACAGGAGCTCGGTTTGAGAAGGTCGAAAATAATAAACTTTACGTAGCAAAAGAAGGAAAGCAGATAGCTTTTGGACTTTCAAAACAAGGAGATTTTCGAAAAACAGCAGCAAATGGTCATGGTTATCATCCCATGCTTCTGGATCTTAAAGATGCTAAGATTAGTCATCATAATAAGGAGATTACAGTAAGTATCACTTGGAAAAGTGGGCTAGAAAGAGTCTTTCTTTATGCTTTTTAAAAATCGTGTTAAAGCGGGCATCCTCTTATATGCCCTTCTAATGTCTTCCTTATTTCTTCTCCTTGTGCAAGTTTATTTGGAGCAAGTAAATGCCTTTAAAAGGGAATATATCTTACAAATCGACCATTCAAGGGCCTACATGATGGCTGAGTATATACGACAGTCTTCTTTGGATGGCAGTGGTCAAGTCATTTTTGACAGTGGAACTGTTCACTACCAAACAGTAAAGAATAATCAAAAGTTGACAGTTAAACTGACAAGTGGAGCTAGTTATCAATTAACTTTCCCGATAGAAGAACAAGGCAATAAAACTCAGTTGAATCAAGGAGATCTAAAGCCATAGACTCAAGGAATTAAATGCTGTCTTCCTTTCTATTTTCAAGCATTTTTGATATGATAGAACTATGAATTTTGAAAATATTGAGAAAGCTTTTGAGCTTATTTTAGAAAATAGTCAACTTATTGAAAATGAGTTGAAAACGCACATTTATGATGCCCTTATTGAGCAGAATTCTTTTTATTTGGGAGCTGAAGGTGCTAGTGAGCAGGTCGCTAAAAACAATGAAGTTTTAAGGTCACTCAATTTAAGTAAAGAAGAGTGGCGTCGCGCTTTTCAGTTTATTTTTATCAAGGTTGGTCAAACAGAAAAACTGCAGGCGAATCACCAATTTACACCAGATAGTCTAGGTTTCCTTATTTTATTTTTAATTGAAACCTTGACACAAGAAGACTCTCTTGACATTTTAGAGATTGGCAGTGGGACAGGTAATCTAGCACAAACACTTTTGAATAATAGTGGTAAACAATTAGATTACTTAGGTATTGAAGTGGACGATTTACTCATTGATTTATCAGCTAGTATAGCTGAGATAATGAATTCGACAGCACGTTTTGTTCAAGAAGATGCCGTTAGACCACAAATTTTGAAAGAAAGTCATATTATTATCAGTGATTTACCAGTAGGTTATTATCCTAATGATGAGATTGCTAGTCGTTATCAGGTTGCAAGTCCAGATGGTCATACCTATGCCCATCACTTATTGATGGAACAGGCTTTGAAATATTTAAAACAAGATGGCTTTGCAATTTTCTTAGCACCAGCCAGTCTTTTGCAAAGTCAACAAAGCCATCTCCTTAAAGAGTGGTTAAAAGGTTATGCTCAGTTATCTGCAGTGATTACCTTGCCAGAAACATTCTTTGGAGATCCATCCGTGGCTAAATCACTGATTGTTCTGCAAAAGCAGAGTGACAAAAAAGGAGAAACCTTTGTTTATCCATTGACTGATTTACAGTCTGCAGATAAGGTTCGTCTCTTCATGGAGAACTTCAAAAAATGGAAAGCTGATAATGTCTTTTCATGATATTTTTTGATATAATAGGATAGCATTACAGTAAACGATTACAAGAGAGGTAAAAAATGTCTAAAACAATTGCAATTAATGCAGGTAGTTCAAGTCTTAAATGGCAACTTTATCAAATGCCAGAAGAAACAGTTCTTGCGCAAGGAGTTATCGAGCGTATTGGATTGAAAGATTCTATTTCAACAGTTAAATTTGACGGGAAAAAAGAAGAGCAAATCACTGATATTCCTGACCATACAACTGCTGTTAAAATCTTATTGAATGATTTACTCCATTTCAATATTATGTCATCTTACGATGAAATTACAGGAGTTGGACACCGTATTGTTGCTGGTGGTGAGTACTTTAAAGAATCAGTTGTTGTTGATGAAGATGTGGTGACAAAAGTTGAAGAATTATCAGCCTTAGCACCTTTGCATAATCCTGGCGCAGTAGCTGGAATTCGTGCTTTCCGTGAATTATTACCTGATATTACAAGTGTTTGTGTCTTTGACACATCTTTCCATACAACAATGGCAAAACACACTTACCTTTATCCTATTCCACAAAAATATTACACAGAAAACAAAGTTCGTAAATATGGTGCTCATGGAACAAGTCATAAATATGTAGCTGAAGAAGCTGCGAAGATGCTTGGTCGTCCACTAGAAGAATTAAAATTGATCACAGCTCATATTGGTAATGGCGTATCAATCACAGCTAATTACCATGGAAAATCAATTGATACCTCAATGGGATTCACACCACTTGCTGGTCCAATGATGGGAACACGTTCTGGGGATATTGACCCAGCTATTATTCCTTACTTGATTGCACAAGTACCAGAATTTAAAGATGCGGCAGATGTTGTAAACATGCTGAATAAAGAATCAGGTTTGGGTGGAGTATCAGGAATTTCAAGTGATATGCGTGATATTGAAGCAGGTCTTGAACAAAACAACCCAGATGCTGTTTTAGCATACAACATTTTTGTTGACCGCATTAAGAAATTTGTCGGCCAGTACTTTGCTGTTTTAAATGGAGCAGACGCTTTGGTATTTACAGCAGGTATGGGTGAAAATGGACCTTTGATGCGTCAGGACGTTGTTAATGGCTTGTCATGGTTTGGTATGGAAGTTGACCCTGAGAAAAATGTTTTTGGCTTCCGTGGGGACATCTCAACACCAGAATCAAAAGTTAAAGTCTTGGTTATTTCAACTGATGAAGAACTATGTATCGCGCGTGATGTTGAACGTTTGAAAAACACAAAATAAGACAATACATCAATGCTTAAAAAGGAGAAACAAAAAGTTTCTCTTTTTTTGTTGACAATAAATGTAAAGTGAGCTATACTTTTTTGTGTAAAAAGAACTTTACTAAGAGAGTGGGTGTTTTTTTGGAAAACTGTATTCAAGACTTGCGAAAAGCTCGCAAATTAAGTCAAGCTGAGTTGGCTGATCATATGGGGGTTACCAGACAGACCATTATTTCTTTAGAGAAAGGCCGTTACAATGCATCATTGGAATTAGCTTTTAATTTAGCGACTTATTTTGATTGTTTAATTGAAGATATTTTTCTTTATCGAAAAGATAAGAACTAGGGGTGAGTAAACATGTTAGATTATATTATTACTTTATTGCAGGACAAGCCAAGTTTACAATCATTTAAGAAACGTATCATGTTGTGGAGTTATTTTTCTATTTTTATGGGAATCCTTACAATGATTGTGTTGCTCCGATCAAACTATGAAAGTTACACTAAAGGATTTTTAATAGGAATTGCTATTTCAAGTGTTCCACTTGGCATCTATGGCATTATCATCGCCAATAATTCTGAAAAGTTAAAAACATTGTATATTAAGAATGTAGATGAACGTAATCAAGAAATTTCTAAAATTTCAGCAGTAGTAACAGTGATATTAACGATTTTCATGCTTATTATCTGTATCTGTTTAAATGCTTTTTTAAACATTCAATTTGACTATAGATTATTTCTTGTCTTTTTACTATATTTTGTTATTATTGTTTACGTTGCTGGTCAAAGGCTCGTTAGTCGGTACCTTTAGGAGGATATGATGAAAGAAAAAATAATGCATAAAGTGAAATGGTTTGTTTTAGCCCTTGTGGTTATTGTTGTTGAACAACTTCCAATCTTGCTCGTCAAAAAAGGAAAAGAACCTTGGCAAGTGGCTCTTATTTGTTTTCTTTTTCTGGCTATTACATTAGCAACCTTAATCTTAGCAAAAAAAGCAAAGTTATTGAGTTCAGATGCCTTTTCAAAAGGGGATCAGGTTGTTCTTTGGGTTGGACTTGGCTTTGCAGCAATGATTATCGTTAAGATTTTAGGTTCTATTATCTTGACAATTGAAAAAGGGGGTCACGCCAATACTGCCAACCAAGCTGCCTTGGAACAAGCAAATTTACCGGCAATTCTTCTTGTTATACTCGCAGCAGTTGTGGCGCCAGTTGTTGAAGAAGTTGTCTTTCGCGGGCTTATTTTAGGAAAAGTCTTTGGGGATGGGTCTTACCTTGGACTTATCGTCAGCAGCTTTCTTTTTGGTGGCCTTCATAGTCCAAGTGATATTGGAAGTTGGGTTATCTATGGCGGCATGGGACTGGTCTTAGGTTTTGTTTATATGAAAACTAAAAAGCTAGAGTATAGCATCTTGATTCATTTTGTCAACAATGGCTTAGGTGTTCTCTTCATGCTACTTATGCCTTATCTTAAGTAATCAAAAAAACCTTATAGTTGAACAAGTGTTCAATTATAAGGTTTTTGCTTTTGCGATGGTTTTGTCTATAGCAGAGCTGACAGCATGTGTTAGTCCTTGTTTTTCAAGTTCCATAAGGCCAGCAATAGTTGTGCCTCCAGGACTACAGATTTTATCAATTAAATCATTTGGTTTTTCAGAACCAAGTAGTAGTTGCTGGGCACTAGCTGCTACTGTTTGACTGACAATTTCAAGAGCCATCTCTTTTGGCATGCCATTTTTAAGACCAGCCTTAGTCATGGCTTCGATAAAGAGGTAGATGTAAGCTGGACTTGAGCCTGCCAAGGCTGTGAATGTATCAAAGTCTTTCTCAGCAATAGAAAAGCAACTGCCAAAAGAATCAACCATTTCTTTAGCAGAAACAAAGAGTGCAGGATCGACCAGTTCGTTGTAACTGATAGCTGTCGTGCTTTGCAGAATTTGCGCATTCATGTTTGGCATGATACGAAATAGTGGCAAATGATCGCCAACAATCTGACTGATTCGCTCTAAGTTTAAGCCCGCTGCCATGGACATGACAGGTTGCTTAAATGTTAGTGGCTTAAGTATTGTTTCGAACACCTGTGGTTTAATGCCCAGAATAATAAAATCTGTTTGATCAATCAACTCTTGATGAGAGTTAGCATAGGCCACTTGTAAGTTATCAGCAATCTCTTTGGAACGGCTTAAGCTTGAACCTGAGATGATAATGTCGTGGTCGGTTTGTTTGAGGCCATTAATAATTGCGCTAGCCATTTTACCAACACCAATGAAACCAACTTTCATAATGTTACTCCTAGTGTTTTGTTTTAGTAATGATTGATAAGGTCTACTGTTGAACGATCTAGTTTTTTGACAATGGCTTGAAGGAAAGCTTGTGCTTCTAAGAAATCATCCATTGCATATAAGGTTTGATGTGAGTGAATATAGCGGGCACAAACACCAATAGTTGTTGAAGGAACGCCTTGATTTTTCAAGTGAGCTGCACCAGCATCTGTACCACCTTTGCCACAATAGAATTGGTAGTTGACACCAGCTTCCTCGGCAGTTGTTAGCAGGAAATCACGCATGTCTTTTAGCAGGACATGCCCTGGGTCGTAGAAACGTATGAGAGTGCCGTCGCCAATTTTCCCTTGGTCACCATAGATGTCACCGGCAGGTGAGCAGTCAACAGCAAAGAAGAGCTCGGGATCAAACTTGGTTGTTGAGACATGTGCGCCTCGGAGTCCAACTTCCTCTTGCACATTTGCGCCAGCAATTAACCTATTGTTAAGGTCTTGTCCTTTGAGGTTTTCAAGAAGTTCTGTCACCATGAGTACACCGTAACGGTTGTCCCAAGCTTTTGAGATGATGTTTTCTTGGTTGGCTGTTAGGATTGTTTCGGATTGCGGGACGATAATATCGCCAGGAGCGACACCATAAGCTTGTGCTTGTGCTTTGTCTTTAAAACCTGCGTCAAAGATGATATTTGAAATACTTGGCAGGTTAGATGAGCCATTTGCGCCACGTAGGAAGTGAGGAGGAACAGATCCGGAAATCACAGGGATAGCCTTGCCTTCTCGGGTGTAGAGGGTGAAGCGTTGTGAGCTAACCACTAGCGGGTTCCAGCCACCAATCTCAACAACTGAGAATGTGCCATTGTCTTTGATGTGACTAATCATAAAGCCGACTTCATCCATATGAGCAGCAACTAGAATATTTGGGGCATCAGGTGCTTGACTTTCTTTGATGCCAAAGATACCACCAAGTCCGTCGGTTTCCACCTTATCCACTAAGGGGGTCATTTTAAGGCGCAAGTAGTCCCGTACACTGTGTTCATAGCCAGCAATGCTATCTAACTCGGTGATTTCTTTAATCTTTGAAAATAGATTAGTCATTCTTCATCTCCTCTTGTTTGATCGTTTTCGAAATGGTATCAATTTTACCTTTCTATTCTATCATTTTTGGAGTATTTTAGCTATGATGGACCAAAGCCTCCTCTAGCTTTTTTGCCCTCTTTTATGATAAAATGGACTGTATGAAGACTAGAAAAAGAAAACAACTTTCACACCTACTTGGAGCCTCAGCACTGGCTGTCACAGCTCTCTTATTGAAAGAAAAGTATGATGACAAGAAAAAAGAAAGATGCATCAGAGATTTGCGCCACTTCTTTTCCGAAATGGGAACCATTGATGTGCTTTATTTTGATCATTCAGGAGCTGCTTCTTCTCATCATCAGGGCGGTCTTGTCCTGTCTGATGGCAGATGCTTTAGTTTTACCTATGACAAGGGAGAAATTGTTTATCAGGAGGATATGTTATGATTATTCCAAAGAACTATGATGAATTGGCTCAATTGATTGAGACAAATGCTAAAGTGGTACTCTTTTTTACGGCAGATTGGTGCCCAGATTGTCGCTTTATCTATCCGGTCATGCCGGAGATTGAAGCTGAAAATGACAGTATGACCTTTGTCCAGGTAAACCGTGATGACTTCATGGCTGTCGCTCAAGAATGGAATATTTTTGGAATTCCAAGTTTTGTGGTCATTGAAAATGGGCAAGAACGTGGGCGTTTGGTTAATAAACTGCGCAAAACTAAGGCTGAAATTAATCAGTTTTTAGCTAATTACAAGTAAAGGAAAGAAACAAAAAATGATTTTTGCTTATAATAAAGAACAAGTTGGAGATGTCTTGATGGTGATCCTTCAAGAGACAAAAGATGTCAAACGTCATGTTGAGCGTCGTGGTAAAGTGGCGCGTGTGGTGTCAGAAGAAAATGGCGATACGCTTGCTTGGAACATATTTGAGGCATCAACCTTACTTGATATTACTGAAAATGGACAAGTCTTCCTTACCCAGTCAGATATTGATTGTTTAAATCAAGAGTTGCAAAAAGAAGGCTTTGATGCCACTTTAGAAGCCAGTGAAACACCTGTTTTTTGTGTTGGTCAAATTCTTGAAATGGTTGCTCATCCAGACAGTGACCATCTTAATATTTGCCAAGTACAGATTGCAGATCATAAACAGGTTCAAATCGTGGCAGGTGCGCCAAATGCAACAGTGGGTCTTAAAACAATCGTTGCCCTCCCAGGTGCTATGATGCCAAGCGGTAGCTTGATTTTCCCTGGAAAATTAAGAGGGGAAGATTCTTTTGGGATGATGTGTTCTCCACGCGAATTAGATTTGCCAAATGCTCCACAAAAACGTGGCATTATTGAATTAGATGCATCAGCAGTTGTTGGGGAATCTTTTGATCCAGAAAAACACTGGAAAGCTTAAGAAAAACTGCCTTAGTTATTGGAACTAAGGCAGTTTTTTAGGATTGTAAAATAAAAGCTGTGCAACCCAATTGGTGAACAGGAACCAAGCCGAAAGCTTGGTAAAATGCCAATGTCTTTGGAGAACTTTCTGTTAATAATTGGATGTGATAACATCCTTTATAGGTATCTAAGACCAATTGCAATAAGGCAGAGCCGATTCCTTTTCGATGATGACTTTTTAAGACAATTAAATCCTGTACCACAACGAGTGAGTGACCATCTCCTACCACTCTGATAAGCCCAACTAAATGCCTCTTTTCATAGGCGCCATAGATAGCTAAAGAATGCTCGTAAGCTTTAGCTAAACGATCAGGTTTTCGAGTGTAATTGGTCCAATTGGCATCATGGTAAAGTGCTAGCATTTCGGGGCTTAAGTGATGTGGACATTTTTTTAGCAGTAAATCCAAGAAGAGAACCTCCCATATGTTTTGCTATTATTCTACCATTTTTTTCGAATAATAAAGTAGGAGGATAGAAAATGTATAATAAAGTCGTAATGATTGGCCGCTTGGTTGCAGAACCAGAATTAATAAAAACAGCAAAGGATAAGTCTATTTGTCGTGTTTCACTAGCAGTCAATAGGCGTTACAAAAATGCTGATGGTGAAAAACAGGTGGATTTTGTCCCAATGATACTTTGGGGGAAATTAGCTGAGACACTCGTTTCTTATGGCAGCAAGGGAAGTTTGATGTCGATTGATGGTGAATTGCGTACAAGACGCTATGAAAAAGAGGGCAAATCTCATTTTATGATGGAGATTTTGTGTCAATCTTTTCAGTTATTAGAAAGTCGGGCACAAAGAGCCATGCGGGAAAACAATGCTGACAATGAGTTAGCAGACCTCATTTTAGATGAGGAAGAATTACCTTTTTAAAAAATAAATTTTTTAACCATTGATTGCTTTATAAATGGCCTTAAATCAGTCTTTTTGAGAAAGATTCATTGTCAGAAAATTGCCAAAAAACAAAAAATAAGAGAATTTTCCAAGAAGAAAGGCTTGACACCCTCATTGAAATACATTATAATTTAAAAAAATTAAATCAAAAGGAATTGGAGGTGCTGGCATGATACTGGTAAGCACAGCTCAAAACTTGAATAAGCGTTATTACTTTAGCTTCTTTAGATAGTGTTTGTAGTCATGGCAATCATGGATACAAACACGTTGAACGTTAAGTTTGTATCTATGAGGCTAAGGACTTTTTGAGTTGTTTGTCCACATAGATAGTAAGAATATCTAAGTGGACGCCATACAGCACCTTTTTATTAGTGTAGTGTATTTGTGTAAGACCATTTAGATAGATTCTAAATGGTCTTATTTTTGTGTTTGAAAAGAAAAGAGGAAAAGTGATGAAAAAGAAACGTCTGATGTTAGCAGTATTAACAGCCTTTATGGTGCTACCTTTGGTAGCTTGTCGTAAAGAAGGAGTCGCTGATAACAGCAAGGTCTCTATTGGGATTATGCAATATGCAGAACACCCAGCTCTAGACAGTGCTCGTGAGGGCTTTATGGAAGCCTTAGCAGAAGGAGGCTACAAAGAAGGAAAGAACTTAAAAGTCACTCTCAAAAATGCCCAAGGAGAACAATCTAACCTCCAAACCATGGTAGAACAATTAGCCGGGAAAAATAATCTTAATTTTGCCATTGCAACGCCAGCAGCGCAAGCCCTGTTAAACACGGATCCGGAGACGCCAGCAGTTTTTACAGCAGTCACTGATCCTCTTGCGGCAGGCTTGGCTAATTCTTTCCGTAAACCAGGAAAGAACATGACAGGTTCTATTGATGCAACAGAAGTTTCAGATCAAATTGACCTCCTCATCAAGGTAGTGCCAAAGGCTAAGAGGGTCGGCATTTTTTACAACTCCAGTGAAGTCAACTCTGAAGTGCAAGCTAAGGCAGCGCGTAAAGTCCTTGAGAAAAAAGGAATGAAAGTCGTTGAAAAAACAGTAACAACAAGTAATGATGTGCAACAAGTAATGACCAGTCTAGCTAGTCAAGTTGACGCGGTTTACTTGCCAACAGACAACACCGTAGCCTCAACAGCAACAACCATTGGTCAAGTTCTAAAAGATGCCAAAGTCCCAGCTCTAGGCAGTGATGAAGCTTACCTGCAAGCAACCTTATTAACATCAGGAGTGGATTTCAAGGCTATTGGAAAATCAGCCGGCAAACAGGCCCTAGCCATTCTCAAAGGGGAAAAAGCAAGCGACCTGGCTATTGTGAAACCCCAAAAACCACTTATTGCAATCAATGAAGATATGGCTAAAAGCCTTGGCAGGAATGTAGCTGAGCTAAAAGCCCTCGTGAAATAGACGGAGAAAACAAATGAAAAAAGTAGCCTATGTAATGACCATCGCCCTAACCAGTTTGACACTAATAGCTTGTCGAGCACAGGAAGAATCAAAAGCGCCAAAAGACAATGTCACCGTAGGCATTTTGCAGTACATGGAACATGATTCCTTGAGCGCAGCCCGTAAGGGATTTGAAGAAGAATTAGCAGCAGAAGGGTATAAAGAAGGGAAAAACCTCAAACTAAACTACCAGAATGCCCAAGGAGACCAAGGCAACCTTCAAACCATTTCTGAAAAGTTGGTTAAGGACAGCGACCTGATTTTAGCCATTGCAACACCATCAGCACAGGCCTTGGCCACTGTTTCAACACAGACACCGGTGGTCTTTACAGCTGTTACAGATCCTTTGTCAGCTAAGCTTGTCGAAAGCCTTAAAAAGCCAGGTGGCCTCTTAACAGGAACAAGTGACCAGGCACCTATTGATAAGCAGGTTGCTCTCTTAGGACAGGCATTGCCAAAAGCTAAAGAAATTGGCATTTTGTACACAAGCAGTGAACGCAATTCAGAAGTCCAAGTAAAAGAAGCTGAAAAAGAACTCAAAGCAGCTGGCTATAAAGTCACCAAAAAAGGCATTTCAAGCTCTAACGATGTTCAAGATGCAGCAACAAGCCTTATGCAAACAGCAGATGCTCTTTTTGTCCCAACAGACAATACCATTGCATCAACCATGACCATGCTTGGTCAGCTTTCTCTTGAGCACAAGGTGCCAATCATTGGTGGTTCAACAGATATGGTTGACCAAGGCGGCCTCTTAACTTATGGAACTAATTATAAAGCTTTAGGCAAACAAGTTGGTAAACAAGCTGTGCAAATCTTAAAAGGCAAATCACCAGCAAAAATTCCTGTTGAAAAACCAGCAAATGTTCAAGTACATGTCAACGTCAAACAAGCTAAAGCCTTGGGGATTGACGTATCAGGCTTATCAGAGAAAAAATAAGGAGATCTCATGACACTCATTCTATCAAGCTTATCACAGGGCCTACTTTGGTCAGTTATGGCCATTGGGGTTTACATCACCTTTAGGATATTGGATATAGCTGATTTGACAGCAGAAGGGTCTTACCCTCTTGGCGCAGCCATTTGTGCTACAGGAATTGTATCAGGCGTAAATC
Organism: Streptococcus iniae; assembly: GCF_030732225.1. Classification (NCBI taxonomy): domain Bacteria; kingdom Bacillati; phylum Bacillota; class Bacilli; order Lactobacillales; family Streptococcaceae; genus Streptococcus; species Streptococcus iniae. The sequence goes on from NZ_CP132230.1 coordinate 152,603, forward strand.
CGCTTCTTGCCACGCTAATGGCCTTTGGTGGAGGCTTGCTTGCAGGTTTAATCTCTGGTTTCATCCATACCAAACTTAAAATTCCCGCTCTCTTAACAGGGATTGTCACACTGACTGGACTGTACTCTATTAATTTAAAAGTACTGGGTAAGGCTAACGTGGCTCTCTTAGGGCAAAAGACCTTAGTCACACAACTTTACGACCTAGGCTTCACAAAACTGGCTGCCGTCATTATCTTGGGTGTGCTTGTCACCTTAATTGTGATTCTTTTACTCACTCTCTTAATGAAGACGCAAATTGGTTTAGCTCTGCGATCTACCGGAGATAATATCCCTATGAGTGCTTCTAACGGTATTGACACCGACAAAATGAAGATTTTGGGCTACATGATTTCAAATGGCTTGATTGCGCTTTGTGGGGCGCTTCTTAGTCAAAATAATGGCTATGCTGATTTGAACTCTGGTGTTGGAACAATTGTTATTGGTCTTGCTTCAATCATCATTGCTGAAGTGGTTATCCCTAACCTATCAATTGGTTGGCGCTTGTTATCCATTGTGCTTGGATCCATCATTTACAGACTGATTATCTTAGCAATTTTATCTATTCCAGGGATGGATGCTGACTTGGTTAAACTCTTCTCAGCTATTCTACTTGCGACAGTTCTCTTTGTTCCAGAACTACAGAAAAAGTTAAACATTCACAAGCCCAAATTAGAATAGGAGTTATTATGTCACCATTATTAGCATTACAAGAGATTCATAAAGTTTTTGAAGCAGGAACTGTCAATGAGAACCATGTCCTTAGAGGGCTCTCTTTAGACGTGGAAGAAGGAGACTTCATCTCAATTATCGGAGGAAACGGCGCCGGCAAATCAACCTTGATGAACACACTAGCAGGCACACTAAGCATCGATTCAGGCGACATCTTACTGGAAGGAAAGTCCATTAAAAACCTCTCTGCCAACAAACGAGCTCGTGACATTAGCCGTGTTTTTCAAGATCCCAAAATGGGAACAGCTTCGCGCTTAAGCATTGAAGAAAACATGGCCATTGCTTACCGTCGTGGAAAAAAACGTGGACTTGGCTGGGGCGTTAAAGAAGAGGACCGCAAAGTATTTCAAGAGTCACTGAAAGAATTAGGATTGCATTTAGAGAATCGCCTCAAGGTTGATACTCAGTTCCTATCAGGTGGACAACGGCAAGCTTTGACGCTGCTTATGGCTTCGCTAGAAAAACCAAAGGTCTTGTTGCTTGACGAACACACAGCAGCCTTAGATCCCAAAACCAGTGATATGGTCATGCAATTAACAGATAAAATAGTTAAGAATCACCAGCTGACAACTCTTATGATCACACATAACATGGAAAATGCAATTGCATATGGTAATAGACTTGTGATGTTACACCATGGCAAAATTGTGGTAGATGTTAAAGGCAAAGCAAAAGAAAACCTTACTGTCGCTCAACTCATGGAGCTTTTCCACCAAAACAGTGGTCATGAACTGACAGATGATGCTCTTGTTTTAGGGTAATCAAAAAGCCGACTCTAAGGGTCGACTTTTCAAAACAGACGTCTTTGGCGATCTGTTTTTTTATGATTTGAGACCTAATGCGCGTAATTTGGCATCAACCAGTTCTAAAACCGTTTTTAAATCATCAGGATTTTGAACGAAGTCCAATTGGTCGCCATCAATCTTCATCTTAGGAGAGACATCATAGCTATCATACCAACCTGGGTATTCATCGTGAACTTGGCTGTAGTAAGCCTCTAAGTCAGGATTATCATCCGTCTGTTCAAAGTCACGGCCACGTTTTTGGATACGCTCTAACATCTTGTCAAAAGACACATCAATATAGATGAGCAAGTCAGGGCTTTTCTTAGGCATGCCATCTAGTTCTTCTAACATATTAGCTAAAAGTTCTTTGTAGATATCGAGTTCTGTCTCAGACACATTACCATTTTTGTAGTTAATGGTCAAAAAGAGCTCGTCTTCAAAGATAGAACGGTCAAGGATATTATTGTCGGCTTTATAGGCCTCTTTAATGGACTTAAACCGTTTGTTTAAAAAGAAAATTTGCAATAAAAAGGCATATTTCTTAGGGTCTTGGTAGTAAAGGTCTAACACAGGGTTATTGTCTACAGCTTCGTAGAAAACTTCTGTTCCCAAATGCTCCCCAAGAGCAGCAGCAAGAGAGCTTTTACCAGCTCCAATTGTTCCGGCTAATACAATCAACATGATTCTCCTTCAGACTTCTAACGAACTTGGTCAAAAATAGCTTCAACTTCAGCCAAGGTATCGGCGCGTGAAACAGCACTACGGACTTTAGCAGCACCAGCAGTCCCACGAAGGTAGTGAGGAGCCAAGCCACGGAATTCACGAACAGCAATAGTCTCACCTTTAAGGGCAATCAACCGTCGCAAGTGATCCTCTGCGATGTCTAGTTTCTTAGCAAATGGTAAATCTGGTAATTCTTGGCCAGTTTCAAAGAAGTGGTTAATTTGGGTGAAAAGATAAGGATTGTTCATAGCTGCGCGACCAATCATAACGGCATCAACGCCAACTTCTTCAATCATGTATTTAGCATCTTGAACATTACGCACATCTCCGTTACCAATAAAAGGAATCTTTGTAATGGCATTTGAAACACGGGCCAAAGTTTCATGGTCACAAGTTCCTGTATACATTTGCTCACGAGTACGACCGTGCATGGCTAAGGCAGACACCCCAGCAGCTTCAGCAGCAAGGGCATTTTCAACAGCTAGTGAGCTATCAGCCCAACCCGTGCGCATTTTGACAGTCAGAGGAATGTCAAGTACTGAGGTCACTTCTGAAACAATGTGGTAGATTTTATCAGGATCACGCAACCATTTTGCACCAGCTTCGTTTTTGACCACCTTGTTAACAGGACAGCCCATATTGATGTCAACGATATCTGCTTTGGTGTTTGTTTGAATGAAGTCTGCAGCCCGCTTTAGGCCTTCAGCATCCCCACCAAAAAGCTGGATAGACATTGGGTGCTCTGTTTCGTCAATATGCAACATGTGCAAGGTTTTTTCGTTATTGTAAAGGAGTCCTTTTTCAGAAATCATCTCCATTACAACCAAACCAGCGCCAAATTCCTTAGCGATGGTTCTAAAAGCTGAGTTTGTTACCCCAGCCATAGGAGCTAAAACAGTGCGGTGTGGGATTTCAACAGTCCCAATCATAAAAGATGAATTAAGCTTTGTCATTGATAATCCCTCTCAAATCATTCTCATTAAAGGTATAGGTTGTCTGACAGAATTGGCAGACAATTTCAGCGCCATGGTCTTCTTGAATCATCTCTTCAAGATCACTGGTTGGCAGGGTCATAAGGGCTGATTCAAAACGCTCTTTACTGCAGTCGCATTGGAAACTTAAGGGCTCTTCTGATAGGCGTTTATAAGGCTCATCGCCATAAATAGCTGAAAGAAGAGCTTCAATATGGTCTTCTGACTCCAGCAAACTTGCAATAGAAGGCATTTCTTGCAGGCGTTTTTCATAACGGGCAATTTCTTCCTCAGAAGCACCAGGCAAGACTTGCACCATAAAACCACCAGCCACCTTAACCTGGTCCTTGTCATCTAAAAGAACATTAAGACCAACAGCAGATGGTGTTTGCTCTGATTCCGTTAAATAATAAGCAAAGTCTTCGCCAATCTCTCCTGAAATCAATGGAGTTGTTGAGGTGTAGGGATTACCTGTTCCGTAATCAATGATCGTGACAAAATGGCCATTTCCCATAAAGGGGCCAACAACTACTTCGCCAGTCGCTGTTTTTTTGATATCAACACCAGTATTTTGAATGTAACCTTTGACATGACCTTTAGTGTCAGCCACAGAAATGACATGACCAAAAGAAGAGTCCCCGATGACCTTTACTGTGATTTTGCTGTCACCTTTTTGGTTGGCTGCCATGATTTGGTTGGCAATCAAGGTACGGCCAAGGGCTACGGTAGATGATGATAGGGTCTTGTGTTTTTCTTGAGCAGTCTTAACAGTCTCAGTGCTGTCAAGAACAAAGGCTCTAAAAGAGCCAGATGCTGCTAACGATTTAATAATTTTATCCATAGCTATTATTATAGCATAAAGCTCCGATGCTTGTATTGCCTGTGGTCTGTATTTGTCGAGATCATTTTACGACGCCATAGGGAAACCCTTACAATTAATTTTTCCCAAAATTTACAAAAAGAAATGAAAAAAATGGGAAAAAACAGGAATCAAAATACTATTTTAATTTTTCAACAAATGATAAACTTTAAAAAGTTGTTCATTATATTGTATACAATTTAAATCATCGACTTAGTGAATCTTGCTAGCCTTGATTCTTTTAAGCAAGATGTGTCCTTGAAGTGTTTCAGAATAATGAGGTCAGACTAGAATTAAAAAGAGAGACAACTACAGTAGTTATGGAGAGAGACATGCTAAAACAAAAACACCAATATCAGGAATCGTCACGCCAAACTCGGGTAAAAATGCATAAATCTGGGAAAAATTGGGTGCGCACGGTTGTGTCAAATATAGGCTTATTGCGTTTCTTTAAGGGGCTTGCAACACAAGACATTAAGGTTCAAGCGCTAGAAGATGATATCCAAAAACATTCCCATGCTGTCAGCCTGCTAAGAGGGATAGCAGCCACCGGTGCCATGCTTGGTGGGTCATTGGTCTTAGCAGACCATGTTATGGCTGAAGAAGTCACAGGAGCTACAGAGCAGCCCCTAACCATGACTGATACTGTTACAATGGATACGGTTACTGTCACAGAAACAAGCCCAAGCACTACAGAAACAGTCAAAGACAATCAAGAAAGGAGCTCCTTATCAAGCTCAGAGAGCCAGTCACAATCCCTGTCTAACAGCGAAAGTGCCTCAGCCTCACAAGTAGCCCTAGCCTCAGAAACAGCCACACCATCCCTCCTTCAACCAAGAGCCATGGTTTCAGCAGCAACCCAAGGATCTTTTGAACCAGTTCCACTTGCATTAGCAGCAGAAGCAGAAACAGAAACTCCTAGCGCAATAGCGACAACAGGAAAAGATGTGACTGCTAACATATCAAATCCTATGGTTACTTTTAGCGATTCTAATCTTATTGAGATGGATAAGGGCGGGTATGTTAGTACGAAGTTGAATTTTTCTATTCAGGATATCTCGCCAGGAGATTTTATATCAGTTTCGCTTTCTAACACTTTAGATGGACATGGAATTAGTCTTAATGAAATAGAATTTCCTATTTTAAATGAAAATAATGAATTAATAGCTGTAGGGAAATATGACGATAGTACTCATAACATTAAATATATTTTTACGGATATAGTTCAGCCACATTCAAATATCAAAGCTTCGGCTGAGTTAAGTTTATTTATAGACGATCAGACAATTCCTAATACAACTTCAAATGTTAAAATTTCTTTAACTTTAGGGAATCAGATATTTGAAAAAGTCGTTGATGTTAAATATGAAATACCCTTACAACATGGGAATTATAATGTTGATTCAAGAATTATAAAAGCTAATTTTACCGATTTTTCATTTAAATATGTTACGCAAATAAATCCATTAGGAAAATTGATTTCAACTTCAAATTTTTCTCCGTTAGTAAGTGTAATTCAAAATGCTGATCAGGATAGTCATATAGATTTATCGAAAGTTAATTATAAAATTTATAAATTAATAGGTTCAGATTTACTATCCGAAAGTATGAATGAAGATTATTTGAATACTAATAAGTTTGAAGATGTTACTCAAAATTTTAGAAGCGAATTTAATTCGGAAGCCAATGCAAGAGTTATTTACTGGGACAAATCATATATTCAAGAAAAATTTATTATTGTTGTTGAGGGTTCAGCTGAAAAAGATAGTAAAACTTTAAGTGTATCAACAACAATAGAACCTCTAAACAGTTATTATCAAGAGGGAGTTAAGTATGCTGCAGGAGTTAGATTGTACGGTAGCTCGGGTGAAGGAGTAGTTGATTATAATTCCCAATCGCAAAGTCTATCAAACTCAGAGTCGGCTTCAACTTCAATAAGAGAAAGCCAATCACTTTCAGAGTCAGTTTTAACATCAGCTAGTCAAAGTAGCTCAATGAGTGAGAGCATGTCAACTTCAGAGTCGTTTTCAACCTCACGAAGTGAGAGTGCTTCAGCCAGTGAGTCTATGTCGACTTCAGAATCTGCATCAACGTCGCAAAGTGAAAGTGCTTCAAGCAGTGAGTCCATGTCGACGTCAGAATCGGTCTCAACGTCGCAAAGTGAAAGTGCTTCATTAAGTGAGTCTATGTCAACATCGGAGTCAGTCTCAACGTCGCAAAGTGAAAGTGCTTCAGCTAGTGAGTCCATGTCAACATCGGAGTCAATCTCTGCTTCACAAAGTGAAAGTTCTTCATTAAGTGAGTCCATGTCGATTTCAGAGTCAGTCTCAACCTCACAAAGTGAAAGTGCTTCAAGCAGTGAGTCCATGTCGACGTCAGAATCAGTCTCAACCTCACAAAGTGAAAGTGCTTCAATGAGTGAGAGCATGTCAACTTCCGAGTCAATCTCTACTTCACAAAGTGAAAGTGCTTCAATGAGTGAGTCCATGTCAACTTCTGAATCTACATCAACCTCACAAAGTGAAAGTGCTTCAATGAGTGAGAGCATGTCAATTTCAGAGTCATTTTCAACCTCACAAAGTGAGAGTGCCTCAGCCAGTGAGTCTATGTCGGCTTCAGAATCAGTCTCAACATCGCAAAGTGAAAGTAGTTCATTAAGTGAGTCTATGTCGACCTCAGAATCTGTCTCGACATCCCAAAGTGAAAGTAGCTCAATGAGTGAGAGCATGTCGGCTTCAGAATCAGTCTCAACTTCGCAAAGTGAAAGTGCCTCAGCCAGTGAGTCCCTGTCGGCTTCAGAATCTGTCTCAACCTCACAAAGTGAAAGTGCTTCAAGCAGTGAGTCAGTGTCAACCTCAGAATCAGCCTCTACTTCACAAAGTGAAAGTTCTTCATTAAGTGAGTCCCTGTCGACCTCAGAATCAGTCTCAACCTCGCAAAGTGAAAGTGCCTCAACCAGTGAGTCCCAGTCAAAATCAGAGTCGGTCTCTAGTTCACAAAGTGAAAGTGGTTCATTGACTGAAAGTCAATCAAGTTCAGAATCAACCTCAGTTTCAAATAGTACAAAAGTTTTTAACAGTCATAGTCTATTAAGTTCATCTTCGACTTCATTAAGTGAGTCCATGTCAACCTCAGAGTCAGTCTCTAGTTCACAAAGTGAAAGTGGCTCAGCTAGTGAGTCTCTATCGACCTCAGAATCTGTCTCAATCTCGCAAAGCGAAAGTGCCTCAATGAGTGAAAGTATGTCTACTTCGGAATCTGCATCAACCTCACAAAGTGAAAGTGCTTCAAACAGTGAGTCCCTGTCGACCTCAGAATCTATCTCAACATCGCAAAGCGAAAGTACTTCATTAAGTGAGTCCATGTCGACCTCAGAGTCAGTCTCAACCTCACAAAGTGAAAGTGCTTCAACAAGTGAGAGTATGTCGATGTCAGAATCAGTCTCAACTTCACAAAGTGAAAGTGCCTCAATGAGTGAATCTATGTCGACTTCCGAGTCAATCTCAACTTCACAAAGTGAAAGTGCCTCAATGAGTGAATCTATGTCGACTTCAGAATCAGTCTCAACGTCGCAAAGTGAAAGTGCCTCAACCAGTGAGTCCCTGTCGACGTCAGAATCAGTCTCAACCTCGCAAAGCGAAAGTGCCTCAAGCAGTGAGAGCATGTCAGTTTCTGAGTCAATCTCAACTTCACAAAGTGAAAGTTCTTCACTAAGTGAAAGCACATCACCTTCAGAGTCGACGTCGATGTCATCAAGCAATAGTGATTCGACAAGTCAAAAGCCTATGCATTCTGAAACAGCTAAAAAAGCAGCACTTCCACATACTGGAGACAATGCTTCTCTTGCTAACTTAGTCGGTGTCGGTGCATTGCTGGGTGGAGCTCTCTTGACCAAGAAGAAAAAAGGGAAAGCCTAATTTTTCTTACTATAATGACCACAAAAACATCCTCTTATATGACTATAAGGGGATATTTTGTTAGTGTCATAAAAAATGTTGTGCAATATGCTGTTGATAGTGCTCTTCTTGCAAGCAGAGAATCTTATGTTGGATTCTATTAAGGTGCTCATGCGGGTTCACATAGTCAAAATGCGTGACATAACTTCCCTGTGCTAGCTCCTTTTTTACAAATGGAATCAAGTCCTGATGCGTAATCACAAGATCAGGCGAAGCCTGTTTAATCTTATAGATATCATCTGCCAACGAATAGTAAGTCGAAAAAGAGATCGTCTCAGACGATAAGTAATTATCGAGATATTCCCTGATCAGCTGGTCATTAATAGCATCACTTGTGATTAAGGTGACTTGAAGCGGTGCTAAAGTGTTGCGAAGCCATTGCTCAATATGGCTGCAAAACAAGAAAAAGTAGTGCTGATTCAGTGACGTCCTGTTATGTTGACCTAACCAGTCAGTGACAATAGGCCTAAGAGCAGCCACAACCTTGGGATTGCCCGGATAATGATCTGACGAAAAATAATGGGGTTCAGGAATAAACTGCTGCACATCTAAAATGAAATACCTGGCAAAAAAGATAACAATTTTTAGTAAACGGTCATCATTTTTCGGTGCCAAAGGCAGCAAGTCTGAAACAGCCTGGTAAAGGGAAGCAAAAGCAGGATGGGATTTAAAAATCAGCAAGAGTTGCTCAGTATGCCCATCTGACCATTTTTGAGCAGCAAAAGAATTAGCAGCCGTCAAATGAATCAACAAGAGGTAATCAAAATCCCTTTGTCCAAAACGAATCTTGTAGCGAGGTTCAATAATCTGCTTTGCACAATGGTGAATATCCTCGTAGACAAAGAAGGTTTTTAACTGCTTTAACATTTCTGAAGGTGGGTTTTCAACCCCCTTGTCATGCCGTTTCCAAGAAAGGGCCAACAAAATATCATAAAAGACAAAGGACTCAGATAAGGTTTCAGAAGCCCGTAAGTTGGTTGAGCCTGTAAATAAAAATTCACGGATAACCATCTTGTCTTTAGCTGTCAATTCACAGAGTTTAAGACCAAATTTCGACTGCAAGAAAGCAATGAAAAATCGAATCCGATACTCTTCCCCACAGATGCTTGTTTTAGACAGACCTAGCCCAAACTCTTGCAAAAGAGCAACAATGGTTTCACGGGTCCTATAAGCAGCAGAAGTGGATAAAAACCGTTCCTTGGTAAAGACCCCAAGGGGTTGTTTTGCCTCATCATTTGTCACTAAAAAAGTGAGCATTTGCAAAACTTGTGACTGATTGTAAATAGCATGTAAAAAAACAGTTTTACTGACGGAGCTGAACTGGCAAGTAACCAGACCTTTGTCAATATTAACCCACAGTTTTCCAGTAAACATAGCACTCAAATGGGCCATGTATTTCTTAACCTGTGAAGCAGACAAAGCTGTTTTCAAACTAAGATCAGCTAGAGAAATCACTGGGCTATTAAACAACACCTCCAGCAGATTTTTCTTATCTAAAATTTTTTGCTCTAAATAATGTTCAATCAAAAGAGCTCTCCCCTCTTAAAATTGCCAGTAGCCCTAAAGCCTGCGACTACTGGACAGTTCTCCATTAATCATTTTACAGAAGTGCCACTGATAAAGCAATGGCACAAATAAGATAAAAGCAGTAAAAGAGAGTTTGCTAATGCTGCCACTCGAACAGTTATTGAACAAACTCACTCTTACCCCTTAAAACAAGATAAGTCACGGGCTTTTCAAGCCCATATTCAACCTATCAAGCAATGCCAATTCACAGCAAGTCCCCTCTTACTGGAATTCTTTTTGCAGATTTTCCCGCAGATACTTATTAAGACGTGACAAGGCTAAGCTTGGCACTAACTGGCTGAAATAGTAGACGGAAACATCTGTCATCTCCTCCAAAATGGTGTCTGTCAAGACCAAATCAAAGTTTCTTTCAATATCCAGAGTCTTCAAATCATGCCCCTTAAAGAGAGTAATCTCAAAAAATTGCCCCAAGTAGGCCTGTAAAAACTGCCCCACATTATGAGATCCCCTCTCGACAATCAAAAGACGGTGTTTTTTAATCTGATGACTCAAATGCAAAAAGAGATTGTCCCAAGAAATCAACAGAATATAAGCCAAATGCTCAAAATCCTTATCACTAAAAGGATGGCAATAGGGCTCAAACACCGTTTTCAAGCGTTTTTCAATCTCCTGATACAGCTTAGGGTAATCCGATTTAAAATAATCCAAGTAATCCTGACGGTAGTCATAGATTAAAAAGGCCTGATGCTGATCCCAAGGACCAAGCAAAAGCGCGTTATGAAACATAGCCGCCACTTGCTTTTGATTGGTGATAGCCAGCCCAAATGTTTCTTCCAAATGACCAAGTGCTTCAAGAGCCACAGTCAGTTTATTCTGAGAGGCCTCTTCAATGTCAGTTTCTTCAAACAGCAAGCCCTCCTGTAAATAATCCCCAAAAATCTCAGACAAGGTCTCCGCAGACAGGGTCAAACCAAGAGTATTTTCTAACTCCGCAAAATCCTGCCCCAAAAACCAGTCCAGACTCTTGTCAAAAAAGCGCCCCGTTCGGTAGCCTTTTTGCAGACGAAGAAGGTTAATGGCTGTTAAAATTTTCAGATGATGGTACAGGGAGAAATCCTGCTCAGCCAGTTGCCCAAGAGGTGACTTCTCTAATAATTGGTCAACCAAATCTTCTTCCAAGTAGCCTGAAAAAGGCCAAACGTGTTGGTCATAGGCTTCAGAAAAATAGCGCAGGTAAAACAAACGAATAGAAGTCTCGTCTCCGCTTAAAGCAAGCTCTTTGATGTCAATGACAAAATCATAATGAGCATCTAAATAGGTGTTGGTCTTTTTGAAGAGGCGTTTTAGCGTTGATAAACTGATAAAAAGCTCTTCAGCCAAGACGTCAACCGAATCAAAGTCACTCAGGAAAAGCTCCTCTAACAGGCGTAGGCCATTAGATTCCAAAATAACCGATTGGTAAAGTTTACGGGCACCAAATTGTTCCTCAAATTGAACTTTTAGGTGTGAATAAATATATTGGACATCCTTGATTTCAGGAAATGCTTGTAAGGTAGCGATTTCTGTTTGAAGCGTTAAAAAAGAACAATTGAGCTGTTGACAAATGCTCTTGTAATCACGCAGAGTCTTTTGCTTTTTCAAAAGCATAATAAGTTTTAATTCTCGAACTTGTTGACTAGTAAAAAGTCCAATATTAAATGGCATACTACCTCCTCAGTAGCAATGAAAAAGCCATTTTCATTGCTAGATTATTAAGTTATGTTGAGCTTTAATGTGAATATTTCGAGTGGAATTACTTTAATACATTAACTTAATTACCAAAAGATGTCAAATAATAAAAACTTCATTTTTTTCAGGCCTCTGTATATTTTCAAGGGATTGTGTCTTTTAATTAGGAAGAAAAGCTTCTAATTTGGCGATTTTATTCAATTGTTGAATAAAATCATAAAAGATGATTTTTATTTGATGTGTAAAATTATTTATAATAATCCCTGTGTCTTTATGTGAAATTTCAAGTTAGAATTGCTGTGATATATCATGGCTTCAATAAAAAAACAATGACATATTTGTCATTGACAGAAAATAAAAAAAGAGAAGGAAAAACCCAACTTCTCTCTAAAACAGATAATAAAAACTATTTTTGGACAGTTTAATGCTTATGCTTAAGCCATTAAACCGGTTTTTAAATGGGTGTTGCAAAGACTGGACTTCAAATTAACAGCTATCTCCCCTATAATGAAAGTGACTTTTAATGTGAACGTTTTCGAAAAAGGGTGGAAGAAGGAAAAACCTTTTAAGAGGTCAGTTTAAAGCGGTTTTGGATCTTATGTTTAAGATGCTTATTGAGTTCCGCTAAGGCAATGCTTGGCACCAACTGACTAAAGAAATAAACATCGACCCCGTCAATCTGCTCAAGACTGACATCTGTTAAGACGAGATCGTATTTGCCTTCAATATGTGCTTTTTTGATGTCCATTTCTTGGTGAATGGTAATGTCAAAAAATTGTCCTGCAAAGCCTTGTAAAAATTGCCCCACATTGCAAGAACCCTTTTCAATGACCAAGAGTTTTTGCTTGCTAATGGCATTACTTAGTTGCATGAAAAGGTTATCCCAGTTAATTAAAAGGACATAAAGCATGTGATTGAGGTCTTTGTCTTGCATGTCGACGCCTTTCTTATCATAAGTCGCTTCAATGCTATCACAAAGAGACTGCCATAAATCTGGGTAGTTGCTTTTAAAGTAGTCAAGGAAGGGTTTACGGTAATCATAAATCAAAAAGTTTTCATAAATATCATAGTCCCCAAGAATGGTTGCATTGTGTAAGTGACGGCAAATCTCGTCCTTGTTTGCGATTTCTAGGGGCAATCCCTTTTCAATAGTAAGCATAAGTTGGCTCCAATCATGGAAGTCAACTTTTTGATTGTCCTCATCGGCTAGAGGAATCTTTTGGAAATTAACCATGACATCCTCCAAAAAGAAGGCAGAGAACATTTCAGACAAGGCCAGACAGTTAAGGGGTTCTAGAAAGTCTGTTTCAAACTTGTCATGCAAATCAGTAAAAGCAGACTCATCCTCTAGTTGGTGGCAGAGGTCTTGAGCTAGGGGATAAACGTCATTGACACGGTAGCCTTGCGAGAAGCGCACCAAGTGGACGCCAGCCATGATTTTTAAATGGTGCAACAGCGAGTAGTCAATTGGGGCATCCAGCTGTTTAGCACTGAGGTGAATCAGGTCTTCAAGAGCACTCTCGCTAACCAAGTCGTCAAAAGGCCAATCATGTTTGTCATAGGCTTCTGAAAAGTACTTGAGGTAAAAGAGTCGGATTTGCTTTTCATTGCCCACGATACTGAACTGTTTAATGTCAATCTTACAATCAAAGGTTTGTTTCAAGTAAGTGTTGGTTCGTTTAATCAGACGCTTTAAGGTTGATAGGCTAATAAAGAGGTTACTAGCCAGTGTATCTAAATTGTGGCACTCATTAAAGAAGAAAGATTCCATCAAGCGAAGGGTCGGTGCGTCAAGCAGAACAGACTGGTAGAGTTTTTGTGGGCCGTAAGCTTTATGGTAATCAATGGTCAAATGAGACTCTATATAAGGAAAGGAAGAAATTCCTGGAAAGGTGCTTAAGTGGGCCAACTCAGATTGCAGGGTGATAAAAGAGCAATCCAGTTGACGGCAAATGGTTTTATAATCAAAAGCCTCTTTGTCTTGGCTCAGTAATTTAATGAGATTAAGTTCTCGGAGTTGTTGGGTGGAAAAAAGATCTTTTTTACTTGGCATGCATCTGCCTCCTGCAGGAATTTTTTGGCCTATTAAATAGGAAGAAAGTGTTTAAAATTGCTCATAAAAATGTAACTATTTTAATTATAACTATTATAACATTTAATAAAAGGTTATAAGCTAAAAATACCATTAAAAAACTGGGCTTTATTCTCATTTAAAACTCATATATACTAATTTTATAGATTGACCCAACTTGCCCTCAAAGAGCAGCAAGATTGCAATCATAATATTAGGAAGAAAATAAGGAGAACCCTAAACATGGCTAAACAAATCAAAGCCCGTAAACATGCCTTGCGCAAAATGATCACATCAGCAGTCCTTGCCGGAACAGCAATCACAACCATCGGTGGTGCAATGGGAAGCGTCACAACAGTAAAAGCGGATAGTGATAGATTAACCTTGGAAGAAAAAATGGAAGCGTTAAGAAAGGTAGTTACTAGAGAAGTATTAATAGGTTATGCTAATAATAATCCAAGATTTGGTTTTTGGATGTCGTTACAACAATTAGAAAAAGAAATTGATAAAACCCAACGTTTAACTTGGGAAAATAAAAGAATGGAAGAGACTCTAAAAAGTAAAGTTGAAAGAATTAATGAAGCTGGAGTGCTCTTATCAAAGAAACAAAAAGATTTAAATGAAGCAGAAGCAAAAATTACAGATCTTAATTCAAAACAAACGGATTTAACAAATCAAAAAGAACAAGTAGAAAAAGAATTAAAAGATACTAAAGATAAACTTAAAGATTCGATTGCTAATGCTTCAAGGATTGCTGAGCATGAAGCAATTCGCTCAGCAGGTCTTGAAAATCAAGTGAAATCATTACGTGATGTAACAAAGTCACTTGTTTCAACTATCAATACTTTGACTAAAGAGTCAGCAACAATTAAAGCTAAAATGGCTGAAATTCAAGAAGAGGCTAATAAAAAAATTGCAGCAGTACAAACAGAATTAGAAAATATTGATAGTGAAAATCAAAGCCTATCTACAGCTAACGAGCAATTAAAAGCAGATTTGGAACAAGCTGCACGAGAATTAGATACGCTTCAAAGTTCTTACTATACAGTAGAAAATGAAAAGGCTGAACTTCAAAAACAATTGGCAGAAAAAGATGCTAAGATTGCGGAACTTGAAGCAAACAACACAGAATTAACAGCAACTGTTGCTGATTTGACTAAAGCATTAGAAGCGGCTAAGAAAGAAGCAGAAGAAAAACCTGCTCTTAAAGCTAAAGTTGCAGAATTAGAAAAAGCTCTTGCAGAAGCTAAAGGTTTAGGGACTAAAGTTGCAGAACTTGAAAAAGACCTTGAGAAAGCACAAGCAGAAGCTAAAGACCTTGAAACTAAACTAGCAGAAACAAAAGCTGAATTGGAAAAAGTTCAAGCTGAAAAAGCAGAACTTGAAGCAACTATTGAAAAAATGAAGAAAGAGCATGCTGAAGAGCTTGACAAACTAAATGCTCTTCTTGCTGACAAAGAAAAACTTGTGGAAGCTTTGAACAAAGAAATCGAAGCGCTTAAGAAAGACTTTGACGAAAAATCAAACCATTCTGCACAAGAAAAAGCTAAGTTCCAAGAAGAACTGGAACGCCTCAAAAAAGAATTGGCTGCTAAGATCAACATGCCAATGGGCAACACCAAAGGCATGGCAAACGCTGCTGGAAACGCGCAAACTCCAGCTAACAACGGTCAAAACAACGCTGTTAAGAACCAATTGCCATCAACAGGTGATAAAGCAGGTAACCCATTCTTCACAGCAAGTGCTATCGCGGTTATGGTTGGAGCTGGTACTCTAGCATACGGCCGTAAACGCAAAGAGGAAGAATAAGCTTTCCCTTGCAACCTTTTCATAGACACACCCCCTATAAGTCCACTGGACTTATAGGGGGTTTTGACATTCAAAACTCCTACTGATGTCAGTAGAAGTTGTGGGGGAGCTTAATTGTTAATGTCTTCTTGTGTGGTGCGGCCTTGGTCTAGGAGGGCTTGGACAATTTTTTGGTCCCTGAGTTTGACAGAGTCATTAATGGTTTCAGCTGACTTGATGATAGCGTGTTCTAATTGGCTGCGTTTTTGGCGGCCGCTATCAATGGCTGCGATAATGCCATTGTTTTGGGTCACTAAGCTCTCTGCCAATGCAGTGACTGACTGGATTGAAAGGGTGGTGCCTTGGGCTGATTGTTCCAGTTTTGGAATAGCTTCCTTGCTGGTTTCAGCCAGCATTTGCAGTGCTGCATTGTTGGCATTAACGATAGCATCAGCGGTTACCCCAGACTTAACCGACTGTTGCAACATCCCAAGTTGGGCAATGGCTAATTTCATGGTTGGGATTGTGTTGCGACGGAGCATCCCTAGTTTTTGGCGCATGTCAGAGGACACTTTGACCAGATTCCGCATTTGCGGAGTGGTTGCCCAGGCCACATACATACGGCTCAGGTACTCGGTGTGTTGTTGCTCTAAGGTGTTAATCACTTCTGTTGTACGGGCTAACTGGTTGCTGATTTTTTGGTATTGAGGAGTAGTAGACTCTAGTGTCGAGAGTTCTTCTTGAAGAGCGACTGCCCGTGCTGAGGCTTCTTTTTGGCTGGCTTCGACAAAGGCGATAACCCCAACCAGGTTTTCGATAGACTTGGTATTGTCTTCAATCAAGAGTTCTGCCGAGACAATGTTGCGAGCTAGTGTGTCTTCTTGTTTGACAACGGCAGCAGCCATGCCGTCTATTTTTTGTTCAATGCTTTTAGAATCAAAGTAGAATTCTTGCAGGCTGTCCTTGCTTTGTTTGAAGAGTTTTTGCAAAAGGTTTGGTTTCTTTTCCAAATCAGCAGGGCTAGCATCCTTGTACTTTGCAATAAAGCCATTTAGTTCTCTGTTTGTATTTTTAAGTAGGTCATCCACCTGCGGGATTTCCAATTTTTTTTGCTCACTAAGGATATGGTTAACAGTAGCATTAACCCCCTCAACGGCAGCTTGCCCGAAATCTAAGAGGGCATTTTGGTCGCTCATAAAGTTATCCACAAGGGCAGGAACCTTAGCGGTGATGGCCTCTTGTTGTTCTGTGGATAATTTGTCAAAAAAGGCAACTTGGCCTGTTTGGTTTGTGGGTAAGTCGGTGATGATTTCAGTGGTTTTATCGGTTTTGCTTAAACTGCTGTTGGCAATAGCGTCAATATCAAAATTAAAGTCACTCATAGGGATCTCTCTTTCTATAGCTAGTTTCTAGGGTCCTGCATCATGCGCAGGCTAACTTCAAAGTCTTTTAAGGCACTCTCATTGAGCTTGCGCAGGTTTTCATCCAAGTCTAAATCAAACGTCTTGATAGCTTCAAGCGCCTTGTCCAAGCGTTCTTGAGCATTGTAGTAGTCTTTAGGTGACTCCTTAATCTGCAAATAACCTGTCAAAATATCATAAAACTGCTGCATGCTACTGTTGTGGATGGCTGTTAACTCTTCGGTGTTATCGGCTTCTTCAAGTTTTTTCAGAATCCGTTTATGATCGGTTTGCACATTATGATAGAATGCTTTCAGTTCTGGTGCAATCTTGTCAATCTGCTGCTCAAATACCGCACCGCTGTCCAGCTCTTGCTCGATTTGCAAATGCTCTAATTGCAGTAAGGTTTCCACTTTGACTTCATCAGCTTTGCTATTAATCCGGTCAAAGACCTCTTTAGGCAGATGTTCTTTGAGTTGATAGGACTCTGATTTGATGTTTTGGAGTTTGTCCAAGAGGTGTCTGGCGGTCAACTGAAAGTTTTCGGTGTCCTTGTTTAGGATGTAGTCGCTGAGCTGGCGCTTCTGACGGTCTGCTAGATGAACCGTATCTTTGAGCTGCTGAATCCGTTTTGCCATGTCTTGGTTTTGCAGGTAGCTTTGCCGTTTCCGGACACCCCTAAAGGTGACACCCAAGCCTACCATGGCAAAGAACAAAAAGCCATCTGCTAGTAGTTGACTCAGGTTAATGATGATAATGCCGTAAACTAAAAACCAAAGCCATCTGGGCATTTTAGGGATAAGACGAATAATGGGGTCGAATTTTTGCATTTTTGTTATCTCTTTCTTGCAATCTTTTGGGAGGGGGAATTCCCAGTCTCTACCCATATTTTACCTTAAAAAATGCTTTTCTAAAAGGAATTACCGTGATTTTGAGGGGGGTATGAGATCATTTTTAGGAACTTATGACTTGATGATTGGCAAGGGTGATTTCTTTAATGTTCGGTATTTTCTTTTTGAGTGTGGGGAATCGCTGTCACATTTATTTTTTTCCTGAATATTATTCATATGCATGGCATTATTTATCATTTTTTGCTATAATAGAGTGTAAGACAAACCAGCAGGTGAGATTCCTGCCATGTTTTTCAAGAAAGGTGAAGGCCTCTGCCTCTAGGCAAGCCTGTATCGTATATATGACATCAGTAGTAGTAGTTGGTACCCAATGGGGTGATGAAGGTAAAGGTAAAATCACAGATTTCTTGTCTGCAGATGCAGAAGTGATCGCGCGTTACCAAGGTGGAGACAATGCGGGGCATACCATCGTTATCGATGGTAAAAAGTTCAAGTTGCATTTGATTCCCTCAGGCATTTTCTTCCCTGAGAAAATTTCTGTTATTGGTAATGGAGTGGTTGTTAACCCGAAATCATTGGTTAAGGAATTGGCTTATCTGCACGAAGAAGGTGTAACAACTGATAACCTTAGAATTTCAGACCGTGCCCATGTTATCTTGCCATACCATATCAAGCTTGATCAATTGCAAGAAGAGTCTAAAGGCGATAACAAAATTGGAACTACTATCAAAGGGATTGGCCCAGCCTATATGGATAAGGCAGCACGCGTTGGTATCCGCATCGCCGACCTTTTGGACAAGGAGATTTTCGCTGAGCGTTTGAGAATTAACCTAGCGGAGAAAAACCGTTTATTCGAAAAAATGTATGACAGCACAGCCATCGATTTTGACGCTATCTTTGAAGAGTACTATGCTTACGGTCAAGAAATTAAAAAATACGTCACGGATACTTCAGTAATCCTAAATGACGTGCTTGATTCAGGTAAACGTGTTCTTTTTGAGGGTGCCCAAGGGGTTATGCTTGATATTGACCAAGGGACTTACCCATTTGTAACCTCTTCAAATCCTGTTGCTGGTGGTGTAACCATTGGTTCAGGTGTTGGTCCAAGTAAGATTGACAAGGTTGTTGGGGTATGTAAGGCCTATACTAGCCGTGTTGGTGATGGACCATTCCCAACGGAATTGTTTGATGCTACTGGGGAACGTATTCGTGAGATTGGTCATGAGTACGGCACAACAACAGGTCGTCCGCGCCGTGTCGGTTGGTTTGACTCTGTTGTCATGCGCCATAGCCGTCGTGTGTCAGGGATTACCAACCTATCACTTAACTCTATTGACGTCCTTTCAGGACTTGACACGGTTAAGATTTGTGTGGCTTACGACCTCGATGGTGAGCGTATTGATTACTACCCAGCTAGTCTTGAAACCTTGAACCGTTGTAAACCAATCTATGAAGAGCTTCCAGGGTGGTCAGAAGACATCACAGGAGTTCGTAGTTTAGAAGACCTACCAGAAAATGCCCGCAACTATGTTCGCCGAGTTGGTGAATTAGTAGGTGTACGCATCTCAACTTTCTCAGTAGGCCCAGGCCGCGAACAAACAAATATCCTTGAATCTGTTTGGGATAGCATGTAAGCATAAGTAAAACTGGAGATAAAATCACTTTGTCTCTGGTTTTTCGTTTGATTCATGTCTTGTGGTAAAGCAAATCAAAAAGAGAGGTAGATTAATGGGTCACAAGGTTTTTAACATGTCTTTTCACTCCATTTATAAGGCTCTAACAGCTAAGGTTGAGCGTAAAGGCGCAAGCGCCAAAGATGTGGATGCGCTGATAGCTTGGCTCATGGGGTATTCCTTGGCGGAAATAGCAGAGCTAAAGCAAAGCGAGTTGACCTACGGAGCCTTTTTAGAACAGGCACCCGCCTATAATAGCTATCGCAAAAACATCACTGGAAAAATCTGTGGCCAGCAGATTGAGACCATAACAGATGACAACATGCAAAAATTACGGCAACTAGACAAACTAGTGGACTGGCTAGCCAAAGGCAAAAGTGTCGGCGAAATCAAAGACAAGTATGAAAAGTAAAAAGAGCCGAGAGGCTCTTTTTGGGCTTTAAAAATAACAATGAATCTGATGGTCTAAGAAGACGTCTTGGTAGTCTTTTAACTCTTCTGGGTGGTAGGCTTTGATGTCGGCCATTTGGTAATCTCTGCCTAGGAGTTTGTATTTGTTTTCGCCAAATTGGTGGAATGGTAAGAGTTGGACTTGGGTGATGTCTAGGCTCTTAAAGAGTTGTGAGAAGGCTTTGGCATCTTCTAGGCTGTCATTAAAATCAGGGATAACAGGAATTCTGAGGACCATTTCTTTTTTCTTTTGAAAAGCATGGTGGATGTTTTTGATGATAAGATTATTAGCAACGCCAGTCATTTGACGGTGTTTGATCTGATTGTAGTGTTTTAAATCGGTATAGATGAAGTCAACATATTCTACCAGCTCTGCAAACTGCTGTGTTTTGGTGTAGGCGGTGGTTTCAATTGCAGTATGCAGTCCAACCTCTTTTGCGGCCTTTAGGATGGCTAAGGCAAAATCAAACTGTGCAAAAATTTCACCTCCTGAAAGGGTGATGCCACCTCCGGATTCCTCATAAAAGTCTTGGTCTTTGAGGACTTCTTCGATGATTTGGTCAACGGTCATGATTTGGCCAATGGTCTCGTAGCATTTGCCGTCTGATGTAAGCATTTTCTCAGCTTTCATGCTTTGGGATTCTGGGTTGGCACACCAAGGGCAGCGTAAAGGGCAACCCTTAAGGAAAACGGTCGTACGGATACCAGGGCCATCATGAATGCTAAAGTGTTGAATGTTAAAAACCATGCCAGATACTGTCGTCATAAGCCTAATCCTTTCTTATAGTGCCATCATAACACAGAAACGAAAGTAAATCAATTACGTTCGTAATTTACTTTTTCTTTGCAAACTTTCTATAAACTGATAAAATGGATAAGAGGTGTATAGAATGAATCGTTTAGATAAAATTATTCAGATGGTATCTGAGGCGCAAAGGGTCAATGTTAACCATCTGTCCGAAAAATTGAAAGTTTCGAAAGTAACCATTCGTAAGGATTTAGATAAGCTTGAAAGTAAGGGGCTTTTACGGCGTGAGCATGGCTATGCGGTTTTAAACAGCGGCGATGACCTCAATGTCCGTCTTTCTTACCATTATAGGGTTAAGCGGAAAATAGCAGAGCAGGCAGCTCAATTAATTGGTGATAATGACACTATTATGATTGAATCAGGCTCGACCTGTGCCTTGCTGGCAGAAGTTTTGTGTCAAACCAAACGCAATATCAAAATTATTACAAACTCGTGTTTTATTGCAAATCATGTCCGTCAACATGCCAATTGTCAGGTCATTTTGCTAGGGGGGAACTATCAGCCAAGCTCAGAAGTGACAGTGGGTCCTCTTTTGAAAGAAATGCTCAATCTATTTCATGTGGATCATCTTTTTGTTGGAACCGATGGCTTCGCAGCAGAAACAGGTTTTATGGGCAAAGACATGATGCGCTCAGAGGTTGTTCGTTACATGTCAGGTGTTGCTGATAAAACCATTATATTGACGGATTCAAGCAAGTTCCAAAAAACAAGCCTTGTTAACCAACTCTCCATTGAGAAAGTCTACGGAGTGATAACAGATAAAGACTTAGATCCAAACATCAGCCGATTCTTAACTGAAAAAGGAATCCAATTGACCTTTGTTTGAGTTCTTTGAAGGCTAACACATAACCATATGACAGTGACTTGTGATATGGTTTTCTTTTTGTCAAAAAAGAAAGCACTTACAAAAAATCTTATTTGTGCTACAATAGTTACTAAAGAAAGAAAAACAATTACGAAAGAAACAAAGGTGACTTTATGACAGAATCAAAAGCTTATTTTGGCTCTTTAACAGAACGAATGAACCGTTACCGTGAATCCGTTTTGAACAAGAAGCCTTATATTGATGCAGAACGTGCCCTTTTAGTAACAGAGACTTACCAAAAACACATGGATAAGCCGGCCAATCTCAAACGTGCTTACATGTTGCAGAATATTTTGGAGAAAATGACCATTTACATTGAAGACGACAGTTTGATTGCAGGTAACCAAGCTTCGTCCAACAAGGATGCTCCAATTTTCCCAGAATATACTCTGGATTTTGTGTTGAAAGAACTGGATCTTTTTGAAAAACGTGACGGTGATGTTTTTTACATTACTGAGGAAACCAAGGAAGAGTTGCGCAGTATTGCTCCTTTCTGGGAAAACAATACCTTACGTGCCAGAGCGGGTGTTCTCCTTCCTAAAGAAGTTGCTGTTTATATGGAAACAGGCTTCTTTGGAATGGAAGGCAAGATGAATTCAGGAGATGCCCACTTAGCGGTAAACTACCAAAAACTCTTAGAAGAAGGCTTGATAGGCTTTGAAAAAAGAGCACGCGCAGCTAAGGCAGCCCTTGATTTAACCGTTCCTGAAAACATTGATAAGTACCATTTTTACGATTCTGTCTTTATTGTTATTGCTGCTGTGAAGACTTATGCAGAACGTTATGCAAAATTAGCTCGCCAAATGGCAGAGACTGCAAGTGCAGACCGGCAAAAAGAGTTGTTAGAAATGGCTCGAATCTGTGATAAAGTCCCTTATCAGCCTGCAGAAACTTTTGCAGAAGCGGTGCAATCCGTTTGGTTTATTCAGTGTGTTTTGCAAATTGAATCAAACGGTCACTCTCTATCTTATGGTCGTTTTGATCAGTACATGTACCCTTATGCTCAGGCAGATATAGAAGCAGGGAGGGAAAGTCAGGAATCGATCATTGAGCGCTTGACCAACTTGTGGATTAAAACCCTAACCATCAATAAGGTGCGCAGCCAATCACATACCTTCTCATCAGCAGGCAGTCCTTTATACCAAAATGTCACTATCGCAGGGCAAACCATTGACAAAAAAGACGCCGTGAATCCAATGTCCTACTGGGTATTGACGAGTGTTGCACAAACCAAATTGCCTCAGCCTAATTTGACGGTGCGCTACCATGCTGGTCTTGATAAGCGTTTTATGAATGAGTGTATTGAGGTCATGAAGCTTGGTTTTGGCATGCCTGCCATGAATAATGATGAGGTGATTATTCCTTCCTTTATTAACAAAGGGGTCTTGGAAGAAGATGCCTATAATTATTCAGCAATTGGTTGTGTGGAGACCGCTGTACCTGGGAAGTGGGGCTATCGATGCACTGGCATGAGTTACATTAATTTCCCTAAAATTTTACTGATTACCATGAATGACGGGATTGATCCAAGTTCGGGTAAACGTTTCGCTAAAGGACATGGACACTTTACGGAGATGACCTCATATGAAGAGTTAAAAGCTGCTTGGGATGAAACCTTGCGTGAGATTACCCGCATGAGTGTTATTGTCGAAAATGCCATTGACCTTGGTTTGGAACGAGAAGTGCCAGATATTCTTTGTTCTGCTTTGACTGATGATTGTATCGGTCGTGGTAAGACTCTGAAAGAAGGCGGAGCGGTTTACGATTTTATTTCAGGCTTGCAAGTTGGGATTGCTAATCTTTCTGATTCACTAGCTGCGCTAAAAAAATTAGTTTTCGAAGAGGAACGTCTGACAACACGAGAACTCTGGCATGCCCTTGAAACCGACTTTGCTGGAGAAGAAGGTGAAGCCATTCGTCAAATGCTGATTAATGAAGCACCAAAATATGGCAATGATGATGATTATGCTGACCAACTCGTGGTTGATGCCTATGACACCTATATTGATGAGATTGCTAAGTACCCCAATACCCGTTATGGCCGTGGACCAATTGGTGGCATCCGCTATTCCGGAACATCATCTATTTCAGCCAATGTTGGTCAAGGCAAGGCAACCCTTGCAACACCAGATGGTCGACACGCAGGAACCCCACTTGCCGAAGGGTGTTCACCAGAGCATAGTATGGATAAAAAAGGACCAACTTCAGTATTGAAATCTGTTTCTAAACTAAGAACAGAAGAAATTGTGGGTGGTGTCCTTTTAAACCAGAAAGTCAATCCACAAACCCTATCAAAAGAAGAGGATAAGGTGAAATTAATAGCCTTGCTTAGAACCTTTTTCAACAGGTTACATGGCTATCATATTCAATACAATGTGGTTTCTAGAGAAACCCTAATAGCTGCGCAAGAAAATCCCGAAGATTACCGTGACCTTATTGTCCGTGTGGCAGGTTATTCAGCCTTCTTTAACAGCTTATCTAAAGCAACACAAGATGATATTATTGAAAGAACAGAACATACCTTATAGGAGAAATAATAGCTATGGAATACATGTTAGATACCTTAAACATTGAAGACATCAAAAAATGGAGCAAGATTTTACCACTTGCAGGGGTAACCTCAAATCCATCAATAGCCAAAAAAGAAGGGCCGATTGATTTCTTTAAACGCATTCAAGAAGTCCGTGAGATTATTGGTGACAAGGCTTCGATTCATGTTCAAGTCATTGCCCAAGATTATGAAGGGATACTAAAGGATGCGCGTGCTATCCGCGAGGCTTGTGGAGATAATAGTTATGTTAAAGTACCTGTGACAGCAGACGGTTTAGCAGCAATCAAAAGCCTGAAAGCAGATGGCTACCACATTACAGCAACAGCTATCTATAGTACTTTCCAAGGCTTGCTTGCTATTGAAGCAGGTGCAGATTATTTAGCCCCTTACTATAATCGTATGGAAAATCTGAACATTGATCCAGAGCAGGTGATTGGTCAGTTAGCAGAAGCAATTGATCGTAACTGCAGTGACAGCAAAATCTTAGCAGCAAGCTTTAAAAATGTAGCGCAGGTTAACAAAGCATTTGCCCTTGGGGCGCAAGCCATCACAGCAGGACCAGATGTTTTCCAAGCAGGATTTGCCATGCCATCTATTCAAAAAGCAGTAGATGATTTTGCCAAAGACTGGGAAAGCATCCACAATAAACAAAGTATTTAAAAAATTTACAGATAAGTGCACAGGCCATGGCCGTTTGCGAGACTCTTCTTGTCGTTTTTAGTGAAAATATCTTGTGATATCACTGTTTACGACAGGAGGAGTTTTGTCGTTTTGAGAAAAATAGTCCAATTCTAAAAGCTTTTAACGTGGTTGACGTCTCCTTGGTGATTTTTTGCTATACTTGACTAAAGACCACTGCTACAAAAAAGAAACGCTAAAAGGAATTTTTATGAAACAGAAAAAGATAATGGTTTCCCTAGTTTTAATTATGTTACTTGTAATTGGCGGCTTTGGGTATATGGTATATAAACAAGATGCCGAAAAAGAAAAAATGATTGCAATAGCACATAGTGAAGAGGCTAAAAAAGTCTATGAATCATTCATGAAAAAAAGAGATAAAAATGCATTTACAAAAGATGGCATAATAAAGAGTTATAAAGTGGATGATAAAAGTTTGGATTATAATCCTATGGGTGGGATGTTTGTTAATGTAGTTATAAACAATTCTTCAAATTTGTACATGAGTTTCAATTTAGTAGAAGAAGATAATAAGTTAGACTACGCTAATGTTGTTGTTTCAGGAGTCCTTTTAGATAAGCTTGGAGAACCAAAATAAAGAAAAAATATGTTATCATCTACGCACCTGTTGAAAAAGGAGTCAGAAAGGTTATTATTTCAACATAGGATGAATTATAAGAAGGCCAATATCAATTGAGGCTAGTATTAAAGGATTTATCATTTTTAGAAGTTAAATTTTTAACTAAGAATAAAAATTGTATTATGTGGTGAAATTTTAGTAAACATACGAGAAAAATTTATTTTTTGAAGAGTATGAAGGTGGCAGAATGAATGTTAAAAAGATTATATATATCCTTTTAGGATTGTTGATTGCAGTAGGTATTGTAATAGGAAGACATCAGTTGCAAGCAAAACGTGAATATGATCAGATGGTTGAAATTGTTGAAAGTAAAGAAGTTAAACACCTCATTGAAGATGATTTGAAATATTTTGATAAAAATGCATTATCAAATAAAGGTAGAGTTAAAGAATATAGTATTGATAAAAAATCAATTAAAAAAAATCCCATGGGTGGTATCATGGTTAATATTTATATTAATAACAACAAAAAATATAAGTTATCCTATACATTAGTACATGAATTAACGGGAAAAGGAATTGATATCGGTGGACGTGGAATTTCAAAAGATTTAAATGTTTTACTTAAGGAGAACTAATATGGTATATAGTGACCTTGAGAGAAGATTAATTGCTGGTGAAGAGTATACTGATTATGATGTAGATGCGACAGTAACTATCGGAAAACAAGAAACTTATAAAGAAATCGGTACAGTTCGAGAAGTTGTTACCGATGATTCAGGTCAAAAAGCTTATGTTGTTCAAAGTCCTGATAAAAAGAATTTTCCGCTTTGACTTTGAAAAAGGAGTTAATCATGAAGAAAAAATATTGGATCGTATTGGTAATATTAGTAACGGTTTTAGGGGGAAGTGGCTATATGGTTTTTAAACAACATACTGAAAAAGAAAAAATGCTTGCAATAGCACATAGTGAAAAAGCAAAGAAGGTATATATTGATATGATAAAACATGAAGATAGTAAAGCATTTACCAATAGTGGCATTATCAAGAAGTATAAGGTGGATGACAGTAGATTAGATTATCATCCCATGGGTGGATTAAAAGTACGGATTGTTATAAATGATAATAAAGATCAGGCAATTAATTTTGATTTGATTGAAAACAGTGATGGAACTTATCATTCTGCATATTATACTATCTCACCTAAGTTGGCAGAAAAGCTAGGCTATTAATATGGAAAAATATCAAAGAAAAGATGCTAGTGTTTTCCAAAATCAGGGAAATCATATTGTTTTAGTGAGCTGTTGATAATAGTCCAGTATTTTATAAGTAAATGAGGAAAAATTTATTTTTTGAAGAGTATGAAGGTGGCAGAATGAATGTTAAAAAGATTATATATATCCTTTTAGGATTGTTGATTGCAGTAGGTATTGTAATAGGAGGACATAAATTGCAAGAAAAACGTGAATATGATCAGATGGTAGAAATAGTTGAAAGTAAAGAAGCAAAATTAGTTTTCGAAAAGACAATTTTTAATATAGAACCTAAAGCTTTTAAAGATGGAGCTATTATACAAAAGTATGAAATTAATAAAGATTCAATCAAACAAAATGGTAGTGTAAAATATCTTGTGTAAACACAAAAAAGGAATAAATCCTGTATAGTAGAGTTACGACACTTCACTAGAAAGAGATTTATTCCCATGACTCAGTTTACCACAGAATTACTTAACTTCCTAGCGCAAAAACAAGATATTGATGAATTCTTTCGATCCTCTTTAGAAATAGCTATGAATGATCTCTTGCAGGTTGAACTATCAGCTTTCCTTGGATATGAGCCATATAAAAAAGAAGGTTACAATACAGGTAATAGCCGTAATGGGACCTACTCTCGACAGTTTGAAACGAAGTATGGCTTAGTCAATTTAATCATTCCAAGAGATCGAAACGGCGAGTTTTCACCAGTTTTATTACCATCTTATGCTAGACGAGATGACCACTTGGAAGAGATGGTGATTAAACTCTATCAAACTGGCGTTACGACACGCGAAATCAGTGACATTATTGAGCGCATGTATGGTCACCACTACAGTCCAGCAACGGTGTCAAATATCACAAAAGTGACTCAAGAAAGTGTCACTGCCTTTCATGAGCGTTCCTTTCAAACTAACTACTCAGTCTTGTATCTAGACGGAACTTACTTACCCTTGCGACGAGGTACGGTCAGTAAAGAATGTATTCACATTGCACTTGGTATCACGCCTGAAGGGTATAAATCAGTTCTTGGCTATGAGATTGCCCCTAATGAAAATAATGTCTCTTGGTCAGATCTTCTTAAGAGGCTACAAAATCAAGGACTTAAGCAAGTTTCTCTAGTTGTTACAGACGGGCTTAACGGTGTGGATCAAATCATCCAACAAGCCTATCCAATGGCTAAACAGCAACGGTGTCTGGTTCACATTGGTCGCAATATCTCCAGTAAGGTCAAACGAGTAGATAGGGCACCTATTCTAAATCAGTTCAAGCAGATTTATCGTGCCACAAATTTACAGGAGGCTATTAAATTATTGGAACAATTTGTTTCTGAGTGGAAACCTCGTTACAAAAAGGTTATGACATCACTTGAAACAACTGAAAATCTCCTAACTTTCTATCAATTTCCACATCACATTTGGTCTAGTATTTACTCTACAAACTTGATTGAATCACTCAATAAAGAAATCAAGCGACAAAGTAAGAAGAGGGTGGTTTTTCCAAATGAAGAAGCCTTAGAACGATGCCTTGTAAGTATTTTCGAAGACTATAACATTAAGTTCGGAGCTCGTATTCATAAAGGATTCGGAGTATGTTTTGACACACTTGATAGCTTATTTGACTAATATTCAAAAACTCTACTCTTGTGTTTACACAAAATTATTGACAGTATCAACAAAATCCTATGGGAGGGATTAATGGGTAGTGTAAAATATCTTGTGTAAACACAAAAAAGGAATAAATCCTGTATAGTAGAGTTACGACACTTCACTAGAAAGAGATTTATTCCCATGACTCAGTTTACCACAGAATTACTTAACTTCCTAGCGCAAAAACAAGATATTGATGAATTCTTTCGATCCTCTTTAGAAATAGCTATGAATGATCTCTTGCAGGTTGAACTATCAGCTTTCCTTGGATATGAGCCATATAAAAAAGAAGGTTACAATACAGGTAATAGCCGTAATGGGACCTACTCTCGACAGTTTGAAACGAAGTATGGCTTAGTCAATTTAATCATTCCAAGAGATCGAAACGGCGAGTTTTCACCAGTTTTATTACCATCTTATGCTAGACGAGATGACCACTTGGAAGAGATGGTGATTAAACTCTATCAAACTGGCGTTACGACACGCGAAATCAGTGACATTATTGAGCGCATGTATGGTCACCACTACAGTCCAGCAACGGTGTCAAATATCACAAAAGTGACTCAAGAAAGTGTCACTGCCTTTCATGAGCGTTCCTTTCAAACTAACTACTCAGTCTTGTATCTAGACGGAACTTACTTACCCTTGCGACGAGGTACGGTCAGTAAAGAATGTATTCACATTGCACTTGGTATCACGCCTGAAGGGTATAAATCAGTTCTTGGCTATGAGATTGCCCCTAATGAAAATAATGTCTCTTGGTCAGATCTTCTTAAGAGGCTACAAAATCAAGGACTTAAGCAAGTTTCTCTAGTTGTTACAGACGGGCTTAACGGTGTGGATCAAATCATCCAACAAGCCTATCCAATGGCTAAACAGCAACGGTGTCTGGTTCACATTGGTCGCAATATCTCCAGTAAGGTCAAACGAGTAGATAGGGCACCTATTCTAAATCAGTTCAAGCAGATTTATCGTGCCACAAATTTACAGGAGGCTATTAAATTATTGGAACAATTTGTTTCTGAGTGGAAACCTCGTTACAAAAAGGTTATGACATCACTTGAAACAACTGAAAATCTCCTAACTTTCTATCAATTTCCACATCACATTTGGTCTAGTATTTACTCTACAAACTTTATTGAGTGATTCAATCAAGTTTTGAGGTTAAGTCAAGTTTTTAGAGTAACAAACGTAGAATTTTAATCTATTTATTTTAAGCACTTACCTTTTCAAATTGATTAGGTGTAAGATACCCTAAACTTTGATGGATTCGTTTTGAATTATAAAAGGCTTCGATGTACCAGAAAATACTCTGATAGGCTTCTTCAAAGTTCTTATATTTAAATTGATACACCCACTCTCTTTTTAAATGTCCATGCCAAGATTCAAGACTGGCATTATGATAAGGGTATCCCCTTCGACTGAAAGAGTGAGTCATCCCATAATACTTAAGCAACTCTTCATACTCTAGACTCGTATACTGGCTTCCTTGGTCAGAATGAAGAATAACAGCTTCTGGATAGTCTTGTGATTTAATGGCCTTATTTAAAGTTCTTTGCACTAATTCTACAGTCATTCGCTTGCCCAAATCCCAAGCAATGACTTTTTTAGTATAACGATCCATAATGGTTGAGAGATAAGCCCATCCTTGTTGAGTAGGAATATAAGTAATGTCGGTTGACCAAACCTTATTTTTCTTTGTAGGTTCAGTCTGTATGAGATTTTTTCGATTGATGTGATCACTTAGTGAGTATCCAGGCTTAAATTTCTTAATGACTACAGACTTGAGTTGAAGTTGCTTCATTAGCTTCTGTACCAGTTTTAACCCGACTTTTTCCCCTTGTTTAAATAGAAGATGATGAATTTTAGGAGCACCATAGATTCCTCGGTTAGCATTGAAGAGTTGAGAAATTTTGAGTGACAGGTATTGTCTCCTTAATTGAGTTTTAGATGGATGTCGGTTAATCCGTTCATAATAACTTGATTCAGGAACATCAAGGAGTTGACAGCTTAGTCTGACATTGAGTGCTAAAGTTTGTATGGTTTGAGCCATATCCGCAGCACTCACTTCTTTTTCTCGGCGAATATGGTCAATACTTTTTTTAAGATGTCTCGTTCTTCCTTAACTTTAGCCAGTTGTCTTTTTAATTCTAGAAAATCAGCTTTAGAGACGGAGCTTTCATTAGATTTAGAGTAGAGGTCTATCCATTTATAAATTGTTGCAGGGGCCACGTCGTATTCTTTAGACAGCTGGGTGACGGATTGACCAGAATGATAGAAGGCGATAAGGGTTTCTTTAAATTCTTTTGAGTAGCGTTTTTTCATGTTTTTGTCCTTTGTCTAAATTATACAATAGTGACTCTAAGATTTAAGGATAACATCATTTGTAGAGTAAATACTAGACCAAATGTGATGTGGAAATTGATAGAAAGTTAGGAGATTTTCAGTTGTTTCAAGTGATGTCATAACCTTTTTGTAACGAGGTTTCCACTCAGAAACAAATTGTTCCAATAATTTAATAGCCTCCTGTAAATTTGTGGCACGATAAATCTGCTTGAACTGATTTAGAATAGGTGCCCTATCTACTCGTTTGACCTTACTGGAGATATTGCGACCAATGTGAACCAGACACCGTTGCTGTTTAGCCATTGGATAGGCTTGTTGGATGATTTGATTCACACCGTTAAGCCCGTCTGTAACAACTAGAGAAACTTGCTTAAGTCCTTGATTTTGTAGCCTCTTAAGAAGATCTGACCAAGAGACATTATTTTCATTAGGGGCAATCTCATAGCCAAGAACTGATTTATACCCTTCAGGCGTGATACCAAGTGCAATGTGAATACATTCTTTACTGACCGTACCTCGTCGCAAGGGTAAGTAAGTTCCGTCTAGATACAAGACTGAGTAGTTAGTTTGAAAGGAACGCTCATGAAAGGCAGTGACACTTTCTTGGGTCACTTTTGTGATATTTGACACCGTTGCTGGACTGTAGTGGTGACCATACATGCGCTCAATAATGTCACTGATTTCGCGTGTCGTAACGCCAGTTTGATAGAGTTTAATCACCATCTCTTCCAAGTGGTCATCTCGTCTAGCATAAGATGGTAATAAAACTGGTGAAAACTCGCCGTTTCGATCTCTTGGAATGATTAAATTGACTAAGCCATACTTCGTTTCAAACTGTCGAGAGTAGGTCCCATTACGGCTATTACCTGTATTGTAACCTTCTTTTTTATATGGCTCATATCCAAGGAAAGCTGATAGTTCAACCTGCAAGAGGTCATTCATAGCTATTTCTAAAGAGGATTGAAAGAATTCATCAATATCTTGTTTTTGCGCTAGGAAGTTAAGTAATTCTGTGAATCGGTTACACTAAACTAGACAGAATTTATAAAGTGTTCTACACTAAAGAAAATAGGAGAATATGATGTCTAGAAAAATACGTCGCCACTTCACTGATGACTTTAAGCAACAAATCGTTGACCTTCACCATGCAGGGATGAAACGAAGTGAGCTTATCAAAGAATATGAGTTAACCCCATCAACCTTCGATAAGTGGGTTCGTCAGGCAAAAACAACTGGGTCATTTAAAACGATTGATAATCTGACAGATGAACAGCGTGAACTGATTGAACTCCGAAAACGCAATAAAGAACTCGAAATGCAGCTAGATATCCTAAAGCAAGCGGCAGTGATTATGGCACGAAAAGAGAAGTAATCACTGCTAATAAGGATAAATATAGCATTTCAGCTATGTGTCGTTGGTTGAACATTCCTCGTTCTAGCTATTACTACAAGACTGTTAAACCAGTCTCTGAAGCGGAACTTGAAGAAAATATCAAAGCTATTTTTCTCGAAAGTAAGGCCAGATACGGTGCTAGGAAAATCAAGAAATGTTTGGAAAATGAAGGTATCCAGCGGTCTCGTCGTCGGATTCGTCGCATCATGCACAGACTCAACTTAGTATCTGTTTATCAGAAAGCAGTCTTCAAGCCACATTCAAAAGGTAAGAATGAGGTAGCTATTCCTAATCACTTAGCCAGACAATTTCATCAAGAAAAGCCTCTAAAAGCTTTAGTGACAGACTTAACCTACGTTCGTGTCGGTAATGGCTGGGCTTATGTTTGTTTCATTATGGACCTCTACAACCGTGAAATCATTGGCTTATCGGTTGGTTGGCACAAGACAGCAGAGCTGGTGAAACAAGCGATTCAGAGTATTCCTTACGCTCTGACCAAGGTCAAGATATTCCATTCGGACAGAGGAAAAGAGTTCGACAATGCCTTGATAGATGATGTGCTTACAGCCTTTGATATCAAACGCTCACTTAGTCAAGCAGGTTGTCCTTACGACAATGCCGTAGCTGAGAGCACCTATCGCGCTTTCAAAATAGAATTTGTCCACCAGGAAACTTTCCAGACGCTAGAAGAATTGGCCCTTAAAACCAAGGACTATGTCCACTGGTGGAATCACCACCGCATTCATGGTAGTCTAAACTATCAGACGCCCATGACCAAAAGATTAACGGTCTAATAAAAACACTTTATAAATCTTGTACAGAAAACTGTTGCCTTTTCAAACGAAGGTATCACACTTTCACGTCGTCGGATTCGACGCATTATGAAGCGACTCAATTTGGTTTCTGTTTATCAGAAAGCCACCTTCAAACCACATTCTAGAGGCAAGAATGAAGCCCCTATTCCCAACCACTTAGACAGGCAGTTTAAGCAAGAAAGACCACTACAAGCCTTAGTCACTGACTTAACCTATGTTCGTGTAGGCAATCGTTGGGCTTATGTTTGCCTCATCATTGACCTATACAACCGTGAAATCATCGGCCTGTCTCTTGGTTGGCACAAGACCGCTGAACTCGTTAAGCAAGCCATACAAAGCATCCCTTACGCCCTGACCAAAGTCAAGATGTTCCATTCAGATCGTGGCAAAGAGTTTGATAATCAGTTAATTGATGAAATATTGGAAGCCTTTGGAATCACACGTTCGCTTAGTCAGGCTGGTTGTCCTTATGACAATGCCGTAGCTGAAAGTACGTATCGTGCTTTCAAAATTGAATTTGTTTATCAAGAAACCTTTCAATCGCTGGAAGAACTAGTTCTTAAGACTAAAGACTATGTTCATTGGTGGAATTACCACCGCATTCATGGTAGTCTCAACTACCAAACACCAATGACTAAAAGATTAATTGCCTAGAAAAACACTTTATAAATGTTGTACAGAAAAGTGTTGCCTTTTCAAACTAAAGAACAGAAAAAAACAGTAGATGCCTTAAAATCTAAGATAATTGTATATATTGATCCAAAAGATTTTATCGGTATGGTGGGGCGTGAGGGGAAAACTGGAAGTGAAGATTCTGTAGGAACTGTTTATTACACCGATAGTAATAATATTGGTTTGATAGACCAACATATGACTTATGGCTATGTTCTAGAGAATGGACAAATTAAAATAATTGATACTTATTTATCAGCTGAAGTAAAAGCTACTCGTAAGGTTATGGGAAATTTCTATAAACATAAGAAAAAACTCCAAAAATCAGGGAAAGGTCTTACCACTAATGAGAAAATCTTCCTAGATGCTGAACAGGCTACAGTTATCGCTAGTGGTTTGGTGGCTACTGCTGAAACGGCTTTGGATGAGGTTAAGAGTTCTGCGCAAACAGCTCTTGAAAAGGCAGAGGAGTTATACAATAGCACTAAAGAGATGCCTTTTGGAATTGTGGAATTAAACGATGCCGAACTAGCAGAAGCTTATGCAGCTGGTGGGGTTAGCTATGCTAGTATTGTGACCAAAACAGATACTCACTTTGATAAGAAGGTTACTAAAGCAGAGGCTATTGTGACTGCCTATACCACTTTAAAATCTGATATTCAAAGGGGGATTTCTGAGATGTTGGCAAAAGATAGTGAATTAGCTGGAGACTTTAAAGAATGGGAAAGCTAGAAGACATTTATAAAACCTTGAAACAAAAGGAAGACGCTTTAGAAACACTTGAGAATCGGTTTCATGCCAGAGAGCGTGAACGCAGTGATTCCTATGCCGAACTAGACCATAGACGCTCACAGTTAGAATTAGCGATTCAAGACATTTATGCCTCAGCCAATCATTTTTTGCATCAAGAAGAAAGCATAAATGAGGAATCTTATTCAAGTTTGAATCGATTAGTGGAAATGTTTCAGGTTGAATTAGATGAGGAATACGAACGGGAATTTCGGACCTTGTCTCTTCAAGAAGATGATGAGAGACAGGAGTATCTTAAAGCGCATAATCGTTTAGAAATGAGTATTGAAGATTTGTATCGACAAAAGCAAGAGTTGGAGTAAGTAGGTGATGACATGGATTTAAGTGCAATTGGAGATTTTATAAAAGGAAAAAAAGATCTTGCAGAAGCAAGAAGAATGATGGAAAAAGTAACGGTAACTAATGTCTATGCCCCTCTTAAAAAAGGAGCTAGGAGGACCATTGTCTCAACATCTGATAAGGAAATAACAGAGATAGCCTTGTCAGCTAAGGCTAGTATGACAACAATTTCTTCTCAGATAGATTCTGCTGTTCAAGGACAATTTCGAACAAAGGTTGAGACTGTTCTTGACGAAAAACAAGCAGCATTTGACGAATTATCATATGGTGAGTAACTTTTTTTCTTCTTATAAGATTATTGAGATGTGATAGAAAATATAATCCATATTCATTTTAATCCCGACTTCATATGTTGATGGTAGTTTGTTTAAGAAAGACCAATACGAAATCCCCCTTCTGAAAAAATAGAAGGGGGATTTCGTGTTATGAAACGATACTAACTTTATATTTTGTCTGAGTACATATCTCTTGGCCAGCCTTTAGGAGTGGTGAAGCAAAGCCCTCAATATTAATAGCATTTGGGAAATATTGTGTTTCTAAGCAGAAGCCTTGGCGCTTTTGATAGTGGTGATGGTCTTTTCCCATATCACCATCTAAGAAATTTCCAGAATAAAATTGCACACCAGGTAAGGTTGTGTAGGCCTCGAGCTTAATGCCGGATGTATCACCAACAGCAATGGCAAAAGGTTCTTCCATAGAAGGGGTGTTAAGCACCCAGTTGTGGTCGTAGCCACCAGCGAAATGCAATTGTTGGTCCTTAGACGAAATGTCTTTGCCAATTTCTTTTGGCTTTCTAAAGTCAAAGGCACTGCCATCAACTGGGCGAATTTCTCCGCTTGGAATAGAATGGGAATCAACTATTGGAGTGAAAGCATCAGCAAGTAATTGCAGGCTGTGCTTTTCAATGGAGCCTGATTCATGGCCGTTGAGATTAAAGTAAGAATGATTGGTTACATTAAAGAGAGTGTCCTTATCTGAAACACCTTTATAGGTGATTAAAAGCTCATTGTCTTCAGAAAGCTTAAAGCCAACCGTAATAGCGAGATTACCTGGATAACCTTGATCACCATCAGGACTGTTTAACATAAAGCTGATAGCACTATCAGATTCTTGATAACTAGCAACATCCCATAACCTGATTTGGTAGCCGTTGGGCCCACTGTGGAGGTTGTTTTCTCCTTCGTTTTGTGGGATCTGAAATTGGTTCTCGTTCAGTGTAAATCGTGCCCCGGCAAGACGGTTCGCGCTTCTACCAACAGTAGCACCGAAGTAGGTATTGGTATTTTTGAAGTAGGCTTCAATGGGATCATAGCCTAAAACAATATCGCGCAGCTGCCCCTTTTTATCTTTGGTTAAAAAGCGTGTAATGGTGGCTCCGAGATTTGTCACGTCAACTTGCGTTCCTTTGGTATTAGACAAAGTGAAGACCTTGATTAGTCCTTTAGGTGATTCAACCGTTTTTACTGATAGTGTCATGTTCATCTCCTCAAGTGCTTATTACCCTAATTTTAAAGCGTTTACATAAACTTGTCAATCTTAGGTGAGTGTTTTACTCTTTTTTTACTCACTAAAAAATTGACTAAATGTGCTAACTGGTCTATCATGTTAAAAAAGACAAGTATGACATTCTAGGAGGTTTGAAGAGATGCCCCAAGTAATCTATTTAGCGGACGATGAAAAAAATATTCGTGATTTATTGATTCCTTTTTTGGAGCGTGACGGCTACCAAGTAC
Source organism: Streptococcus iniae (assembly GCF_030732225.1). Classification (NCBI taxonomy): domain Bacteria; kingdom Bacillati; phylum Bacillota; class Bacilli; order Lactobacillales; family Streptococcaceae; genus Streptococcus; species Streptococcus iniae. The sequence continues at coordinate 188,646 of NZ_CP132230.1, forward strand.
ATAGTTTTGAAACGGGTGATTTACTATTTGCGGCTTATGAAAAGCAAAAACCTGATTTGGTTATCCTTGATATTATGATGCCAGGAACGGATGGGCTAACCATTCTCAGCCAAATTAGACAAGAAGATTCTAATTTGCCCATTATTTTGTTAACTGCCAGAGATTCTGATGCTGATTTTATCACAGGGTTTACTTTAGGAACAGATGATTACTTTACAAAGCCCTTCTCTCCTATTAAGCTAAGTCTTCATGTTCAGGCCTTGCTAAAACGTCAACAAGAAAAGGCCCCAGAACTTGCCTCGTTAGTACATTTTTTAGATATGACCATTGATCATGATAAAAGACAAGTCCGTTTATCTGGCCAAGACATGTCCTTGACAAAAACAGAGTTTGACCTTTTGGCACTTTTGATGGAAAATCCAGAAATGGCACATTCCAGAGAGGCTATTTTAAAGCGTATCTGGGGGTTTGAAGATATTGAGAGCCGTGCAGTTGACGATACCATCAAACGTCTCCGTAAAAAAATGAAAGTTTTAAATGGTCAAGCTTGTATCAAGACAGTCTGGGGCTATGGCTTTAAAATGGGTGATGCGACAGAATGACATCTAAAAAATTAAGCAGTCATTTGCTATGGTTGAACAGTCTAACTTTGCTGATTGGTTTTGGCTTGATTTATTTTTCCTTTAACTATTTTGTCAGAGACTATATTAATCAGGTGACCAAAGATTCTATGCAGTCTAATTTTACGATTTTAGACAGTATGTATGATAATAAGCCAATTCCAGAAGCAAAAAATAAAAATACAGATAGTGTTTTTGTCTGGTCGCATTATGCGATTTATAATCATCACAAGCAAGTGTTATTTGCTAATGATGACAAGAAAACAATTGGAAAAACCCTTTATTCTTATCTAGATGAGCATGACCTTTGGGATAAATCATCGCGTCGATCAGGAGTATTTATCACCTTAGAGGATAAAACTTATTACGTCATGACCAAGGCCTATGAGGGGGATTACCAAGATGGTGCAATTGTCAAGGTAAAGCCGGACAAGGAGAAAGTTTATCAGGTAATCAATTTTTCAGATGTCACTAATACCCAAACACTAATTAATAACATCAATAGGGTTGTGATTGTGATATTGCTGTCTACTTTTATTGTGACACTTTTGATCATGCGTCGTACTTTTTCTGGCATTGCAAAATCTATAAAGACTGTTCAGCACTATATTGAGAGCCTCTGGCGTTCCCAAGAAGGAATGGCTAAGCAAGATAAAATTATCTTTTCAGAATTTACCCCCCTCCTTGAGGAAAGTCAGGCCATGGCCGATAGAATTCACCATGCTGAAGAGAGTCAAGCCCAATTTTTCCAGAACGCGTCACATGAGTTACGAACCCCACTCATGTCTATTCAAGGGTATACAGAAGCCCTTCAAGAAGGTGTCATTGCTGAGGAGCTTGCCCTGCCAATTATCCATCAGGAAAGTCAGAAAATGAAACAGTTGGTTGATGATATCATGCTGATTTCAAGACTGGATGCTAAGGTAGCGTCCAAACAAGAAGAGGTGTCGCTCAAGGAAGTGCTCCATTCAAGTTATGAGCATTTTTGGGGAATAGCCAAGCAGAAAAATTTAGCCCTTCACTTGAAGCAAGAAGAGCAAGACCAACTTGTTCTTGGTGATGATGCTCTCTTAATACGACTTGTGTCAAATATCATTAGCAACAGTTTGCGCTATGCGCACAGTTATATCTGTCTAGAAAGACAGGGGAAAACCATTGTGATTACCAATGATGGTCCGCCAATTTCACAAGATGATTTACCTCATATTTTTGACAGATTTTATAAGGGGACAGGTGGTCAAACAGGTATTGGTTTAGCCATGGTTCAAGAAATCATGAAGCAACACCACGGTCATGTCAGTGTTTGCAGCAATCAGGAAAAAACACAATTTAAACTCATTTTTTAACTGCCACAAAATTGCCACAAAGTTACCCCAAAATTTCGGAGATTAAAGATTTGAGCTGCGTTATACTATCTTCAAGGTAAAAGAATTTATCAAAAAAAAGAAGGTAGGACATCTCATGATGAACACAGATAAAATGAAGAAAATATCAGTAGCAGCTCTCTTATCATTAACAACAATGACAAGTGTTATTGCACCAGTAGTGCTTGCAGAACAACATGCTCATCATCACTCAAAAGATATTGATGTGGCTTCAATCAAAGCAAAAATTGCCAAAGCTGACAAAGAAGCAGAATCTCTCTATAAAGAAATGGACAGTATTCAAGCCCAAGTTGATAGCATTAAAGCAGCAAAAATGGGAGATGCTGACAAACGTATTCCACAAGAAGTGGAGGATTTGGGAAAACAAAATGAAGCTGTTTTAAGCAAATTTTATCAGGCTGTTGGTGACAAAAGCTGGTCCAGTAATCAAGAAGTTAAAGATTTGGTTAAACAGTCAGCCTTCTCTGCTACTGATAAAAAAACTCTTCTTACTTATTTTGAAACAGTAGAAATCTTAGAAGCTAAACTTAATCAAACTTATGATGCTTTTGAACAAGCGACAATGACGCAAAATGACCAATTAAGACAGTTAACAGCAAAAATTGATGCCATTTATGAAAAACACGGAGTTACTAAAGACACCCTAGCTGCTTACTACAATACCATGGAAATCACAGCTGACTAGGAAGCTATTGACGGTAAACAGGACTAAAGTTCCCATAATAGGGAGCTTTTTTAGCTGGAATGCCTTTTAAAAAATGTTTAAACTAAGAAGTGCCTCCCTGTAATTGTTTTTTATGGTGATAAGGTTTTTGATGGTAATGTGAAAATCATTGTATTATAATAAGACTGTAAATTAAAATTGTAAGGGTTTACCTTAGGAGGAATATCTATGAAAAATAGAAAACTAGTATCACTTCTTATGTTAGTCATAAGCGTCCTTTTCTTAGTTGCTTGCCAGTCAAAACAAGCAGTAAAAGAAAAAGTGGCCTACTTTGAAATGACTCAGAATGGCTCAACCGTTGGTTTGACATACTATTATAAGGGTGATAAGGTTACCAGACAATCTGCCAAAACAAAGGCTACTTATACTGCGCTTGGAGTTGATTCAAAAGAAGCGGCTAAAAAAGAATTAAGTTCTATTGCAAAACAATACCAGGGTGTTAAAGGGTTAAAAGAATCTATTGATTATAAAGATGATCATATTCTTGAAACTGTAGAAGTTGACTACGCTAAAGCGGATATGAAACAATTATCAAAAATTCCAGGTATAGCACTTGCCACTGAAGATGGTAAGGTTCCAGATTATGTTAGCTATAAAAAGACTAAAAAAATGTTAGAAGATAAAGGCTTCAAAAAAGTTGACAAATTAAGCATTAACTAAAGATAAAAAGGCAGGTCCATGACGTCTTAAGCTTTTCAGGACTTGCTTTTCATATGAATAGTACGGTAAATCTTAGTATTTTCTCAGACAAAGTATTATAATTGGACATATAGAAAAGAGGTAGCTTATATGGCACAAATTAAATTAACTCCAGAAGAACTTCGCACATCAGCTCAAAAATACACATCAGGATCTCAACAAGTCACAGATGTGCTTAATTTATTGACACAAGAACAAGCTGTTATTTCCGAAAATTGGGAAGGGTCAGCTTTTGATAGCTTTGAAGCACAATTCAGTGAATTGACACCAAAAATTCAACAATTTGCACAACTTTTAGAAGATATCAACCAACAATTATTGAAAGTTGCAGATATTGTGGAACAAACAGATGCTGATATTGCTTCACAAATTAATGGCTAAATCTCAAATGTAAAAAGAAAATAGACAGGAAGGCCTGAGCCGTCCTGTTTTTTGGTGCTAGTTCTTCTATCAAAAAAGAGAGAATAAATGCAGAGGGAGAAGAGCCATCTCTTAGTCTTAGACTTTTTAGTTGACTTTGTCTTGAAGAAACAAGACAGGAGGATTATAATAGAAGAAAAGAAGTGAGGTAGAAGATGATGTCTCTTTACACAGCTGTAGAAAACTGTTTGAACGAGTTAGGAATTGACTTTCAAGTGGTGGCGCATGAGCCTGCTTTAACCACTGAACAGGCGGATGCTTTTATCGAGGGAATTGAAGGCGTCCGTACAAAGACTATGTTTTTGACAAATAAAAAGAAAACTCAGTATTATCTGCTTATCATGGATGATCAAAAACTGTTAGACATGGAGCGTTTCAAAGATTTAGTCGGTGCAAATAGAATTCGAATGGCTTCTGCGGAAAGTTTATATGCGAAAATGCTTTTGCCACCCGGGATAGTGTCACCATTTGGTTTATTGAACAATGAAGACCACGATATCCTTGTTTATTTTGATAAGGCTATTATGGATGAGGAACGAATGAGTTTTCACCCTAACACCAATGACAAAACTATCTTTTTAAAGACGACAGATTTGTTAGCCTTTTTAGAAGCCATTGATTATCAAGTTACCATTATCGACTTATAAGCTATATCTCCTAAAGAATAGTTCAGCTATTCTTTTTTTGCCGTAGCAGAATTCTGAAATTAATCATCAAAGATGCTATAATTTTTTCAGAAATGAGGTATTACTATGGAAAAATATGATTTATTAGTCATTGGTTTTGGTAAAGCTGGTAAAACACTAGCTGGTAAATTTGCAAAACTTGGGAAAAAAGTTGCATTAATTGAAAAAGACAGCTCCATGTATGGTGGCACCTGTATCAATATTGGCTGTATTCCGACAAAAACCTTAATTCAAGCAGCTGAGGAAAATAAAACTTTCCAAGAAGCTATGCAATTAAAAGATGCCGTAACGTCACGGCTTAATCAAAAAAATAAGGCTGTTTTGGAAATGTCGGGGGCGACATTATACAATGGTTCTGCATATTTTAGGTCTAATCATGTTGTTGATGTTAGAAATAATGGCCAAGTGGAAACAATAGAAGCGCAAACCATTATTATCAACACGGGTGCAACATCAAATGCTTTTCCAATTCCAGGTTTGCTAGAGAGTAATCATGTTTATGACAGTACAGGTATTCAAAGATTAGACAAACAACCTGCTCGTCTAGGAATTATTGGTGGTGGAAATATTGGTCTTGAATTTGCAAGCCTTTATGCAAAGTTGGGAACGAAAGTAACCGTTTTTGATACTGCGCCAGCTATTTTAAGCCGCTCAGATGAAACAGTGGCCAAGTTAGCACAAGAATACATGGAAGAAGATGGTATTACCTTTAAGCTGTCTAGTCAGATTCTTAAGGTGGAAAATAAAGGAGAACAAGTCGCTATTAACTTAGAAGATGGTGTTTATGACTGTGACGCTGTCTTGTATGCATTAGGGCGTAAACCAGCAGTTGATCAACTAGGTCTTGAAAATACTGATATTGCTCTGACAGAGCGTGGTGCTATCAAGGTTAATGATTATTTGCAAACGACTGTTCCTACTGTTTATGCTGTTGGTGATGTTCACGGTGGTTTGCAGTTTACTTACACGTCATTAGATGATTCAAGAATTGTATACAATCACTTGACCAAAGGACGTAACTACAGCCTTAAAGACCGCAAAAATGTTCCAACATCGACCTTTATTAACCCACCTTTATCTGAAGTGGGCATGACAGAAAAAATGGCTAAAGAAGAAGGTATTGCTTATAAGAGTAATGAATTATTAGTTTCTGGAATGCCGAGAGGACATGTGGATAACAAGTTGCGTGGCATCTTTAAGGTTATTGTCAGCACAGAAAATGACCAGATTTTAGGGGCAAGCCTCTTTTCACAAGAATCACATGAGCTCATCAACATGATTAAAATGGCAATGGATAATAAAATCCCTTACACTTACTTTAAAGAAAACATTTTTACCCATCCAACAATGGCTGAAAATTTAAATGATGTCTTCAATTTTTAAGCCTATCACTAAATGAAACCAAAACCCCTTCTCTAAATGCATGAATGCAGAGAAGGGGTTTCTTTTAGACTTCATTAAGTTGCCACTTGTTTGCGTCTTCTTTACTTGCAAAATGTGAAGAAACACATGCCTTATCATTTGTCAGAACTGCTTTAGAAATATGATGATAGATGCAATTCCATAACCAATTAGTAAGATATAGGTCCAATATTTATTTCTGATAAAGAAAAACCGGCTATAATTGTTTATCTCTACAGGTTCATTTTTGACATTATAGAGAACTTCAGATTTTTCATTGCGACAAAAAAGTCGTTCAAAAATAAAATTATAAAAGGCAGGTAACCAAAAGGCAAACATGATGACCTGGTTAAATTCTTGATTGACGGTATCGCTATTTGTAGTTGTGACATCGCCATAAATAAGGTTGGTTAATAAAAACCAACTTGCAAAAGCTAAGCCTATTGATAGAAAGACTAAAAATCCAAATCTTCTCCAGATAATCAATTCTTTTCTCCTAATCCTTTCGATAGTATGATGTTGCTAAAAATAGTAGAAGCTTTTTAAAACTTACTCATTTTTATAGGTAAGCTAAGAAGTAAATCTTTGCTTTTTTCAGCTTACTTGCTTGCGTAACGGTTGTTTGCTTCTTTGAGACTTTCTGCTAACCAAGGGACACCATAGAGTTTTTTGGGGATGAGATAGTTTGTTTTTTTGCCATCTAATGCCGTAAGTGTCAGTTTTTGGAAGCCTACCCCTTTAGTTAAAACGACTTCTTGGATGTCTTCGTTAGGGATAAAAAAGTAATTGTTTTCAACAAATTTTAGGTTCCAAGGGTTTCTTTTGAGGAATAAAAATCCATTTTTTTCAATGCTTAAATGATAGTATTTGATAAAAAGTGCACCAATTAAGCCGAATCCCATTAGGGCTTGTGAGCCTTTTTGAACAGGAAGTGCTAGGGCTTCATCTTGGTAACCCAATTGATTTCTTGTTTGATTGATATAGTTTAAGTCATATGCTTTTTTGACCATTTCACATCTCCTTAGTCTTATGAGTAATGCTATTTGAGATTTAGCAATAGTATATTTAGGAACTTGTCCTCCGATAGTTGTTTATTTTTAACGTTAAAATTTCAATTTATTAATGCGAGTTTTAATAAATTTGAGCCCTTAAAATGATTAAAAAGTCAGAATAAATTCTTAAATGATAACTTTTAACTTGTATAACTCGCTATATTTAGTATAATTGATAAGAATTAGATGTCAATGAAATGGCTGAAAGTGCCACAAATTAAGCAATATGTGTCAGGAGTAATCGAATGAAAGAAGTCAAAAATAGCATTGCGATGAAATCAAGACAAGAGTTAATTCAAGCTTTATTAAGATTGATGAAAAATAATAATTATCAGTTAATTACTGTTAGTGAAATTAGTGATGAAGCTCAATTATCACGCAGAACATTCTATCGCATTTATGATTCTAAAAATGATATTTTGGAAGATATTTTCTATCAACTGTCAGAAGACTATAAGGCCTTTTTACAAAAAGAAAAACACTACTCATTTGACTTAATGGTTGGTAAGTATTTTGAGTTTTGGGAAATGCATATGACCCTGTTAACAATTATTTTAGAACAAGGTCTTTTTTACCAACTGATTAAAGAAATTAACCGTCATTTGCCAAGAATTTATGAAGAAATTAAAGGCGAAAAGTGTCAATGCCACGCGAGTTTTGACAAAAGTCTGACGCTTATGGCTTGTTCCGGTGCACTTTGGAATATTCTCAAATTATGGGTATCCTTTGATACCAGGCCAAGACCTATTGAAATGGTCAACTACATAAAAAACACCGTCAGTAGCATTAATAACAGCATACAAAGTAAAGGCAATTAAACACAAATCAATACTTAATGCGAGTACAGTTTTTAGACAAACTAAAAGAGGGAGAGCATGTGATTTTCTCCCTCTTTTAGTTTTTTGTGTTCTGATAAGGACTCGTTGAGTCAGTCTTGCCATTTAATGGGCCTGCGCCATTTGGTAGAGTTTATTTCCTTTGTAGAGTTCATAAATGGTCCATATGAGAATTAGAAGAACTGCCACTATCATACCATAAGCAATAGTATCAGCTATTAGGAGCTGATGATGGTTGGGATGGTCTCCTAGGAATCCCTCGATTTGGTTTGGGAGTCCTTTCATATTGAGGAAGATGAGACTAATGACAGAGAACCAACCCAGTGTTTTAATAAGCCATGAGTTTTTGAAGTCTTCTGTCATATCACTTTTACTGTTTGTGAATATTAATAAGGGCAACATTGAAAATGGCAAGGCGAAGGCTAAAAATACCTGGGAGTTATTCATTAAGTTATTAATAGCAATATGTTCTTCAACAGTGCTCTTTCCGCTTGTTAATAGGACACAAATGATTACAGGAATAACTGAAATGAGCCGTGTGATTAACCGTCGAAACCAGATGGGCACTTTCATATGGATAAACCCTTCCATAATGATTTGCCCTGTCAGCGTTCCTGTTATGGTGGAATTTTGCCCTGAAGCCAATAAGGCTATGGCAAATAAAAAGGATAAAATACCAGAACTTGCCACATGAGCTAGTATAGAGTTGCTCATAAGATTAGGGTTTGATAGGGAGTCAAATAAGCCAAAGAATGAAGGATCCTTGACACTTCCTGTTTTAAAAACAGCAACTCCCATGATTAGGAGCAAAGCATTAACAAAGAAAGCGACGGTTAATTGAATGTTGGAATCTAAGGTAGAAAAACGAATAGCTCTTGCAATATCTTCTTTCTTATTGTGATTAAGTTTTCGGCTTTGCACAATAGAGGAGTGTAAGTAGAGGTTATGTGGCATAACAGTTGCGCCGATGATACCTAAAGCACCTGATAAGGGGGTTTGCCCATTAACAGTATGAGCCGTTGAAAATGCCTCAGAATGAGGGAGTAACCCCTTGGCAATTTCTCCCCATGCGGGATGAGAAAGAGCTACCTGATAGGTAAAAACTAAAAAGATGACTAAAATTAAGGCGACAACTAAAGATTCAATTTTTCGAAAGCCGATTTTGGTCAACAAGAGTAAGAGTAAGACATCAAAGACAGTGATTAAGACGGCAATTCCAAGAGGGATATGAAATAATAAGTAAAGGGCAATAGCTCCGCCAATCACTTCAGCAATATCTGTTGCCATAATGGCAAGTTCGGTTAGAATCCATAGCATGATGCCGAGTTGTTTACTTGTTCGTGCTCGGATGGCTTGTGCAAGGTCCATTTGTGTAACTAGTCCAAGTTTAGCAGACATGTATTGCAGTAACATAGCAATTAAGCTAGACATTAGGATGATTGACATCAATAAATAGTGGAAATTTTGTCCCCCGGTAATAGAGGTTGACCAATTGCCGGGATCCATATAACCAACAGCAACCAATGCACCAGGTCCTGAGTAAGCCAACAATGTTTTGAAAAAGCTTAGGTTCTTAGGCACTTCAATGCTTCCATTAATTTCTTCCAGTGAAGGCCCATTTGCGTAATCTAGTAAACGGTTTGTTTTTTTGGTGTGTGTTTGTAAAGTTGTCACGAAAAAATCCTTTCTATGATTTAAAAAGTGTGTTTAATAATAAAATTAAGATAACTTAATTCTACTCCTATGATTAAAAATTTGCAATACTTTATTTTTTGACAAAATGTCCAATAGCATCTTATGGTAAGTAATATGATAAAATGAAAGAAAATGGTGTGATTCAAATCAAGAAATCCACTAAGAGTTGAGGAGAAAAGAAATGAAACAATTAACAGATCGCCTTGTCTCGCGTCACGGTGCTATTCTAGATGGGCGAGTGGTTATGCCGCCAATGTTAACGTATTCTGGTCAAGAAGGTGGCTTTGCCAGCTCAGAGACACTTGCTTATTATGGGGCGCGTTCTCAAGCAGCAGCTATGGTGATTACAGAATTTCATTACGTCTCTGAAACTGGTGGCCCTTGCTCAAGGCTAGGTTTTCCAGAACAATTAGGGATTCAAGACGATGCCCATATCCCATCTATTGAGGCTATTGCTAGAGCTATCAAAAAAGATGGCAGTAAGGCTATTCTTCAACTTCATCATGGAGGACAACAAGCCAATGGACGAGCAGCAAAAGGGCTGGATGTTCTAGCACCAAGTGCCTTGGATTTTGATTTTTTACCCTATCCAGTGCGTGAGTTGACCAACCAAGAAATTGACGAAATCATCAACGATTTTGGACGAGCAACTAAACGTGCAATTGCCGCTGGTTTTGATGGGGTGGAAATCCATGGCGCTAATCATTATTTGCTACAACAGTTTTTCTCTAAAAACTCTAACAGACGTCAGGATTCTTGGGGTGGAAGTCTTGAAAAGCGCATGGCTTTCCCATTGGCCGTGGTCAAAGAAGTAGCATCTGTAATTGAAGCTTATGCACCAAAAGAATTTATCCTAGGCTACCGCATCTCACCAGAAGAAATACACGGGGAAATGGTGGGTTATACCTATAAAGAATCCATGACCCTCATTGCTGAAGTTGCAACATATGGTTTTGATTATATTAGCTTATCTATCTGGGGAGGCTATGATAGCAAACCGCAAGGAAGTGATCAGTCTTATGGGCAACTCTTTAAAGAAGTGGTCGGCAAAGACACACAAATTTTACTAGTAGGTTCTGTCTTTACAGAAGCAGCAGCAAGTGAGGCTGTTGAAAAACACACCGATTTAATTGGTGTTGGCCGTGGCACTTTAATTGATCCTAAATTTGGTCAAAAAATCAAAGAAGGAAGAGGGCATGACATTGTGTCAGAAATCTCGCCACAACAATTGGAAAATACCTATTGGACTAAGGGGCTTAGACAGGCCTTTTCGCGTGAAGATTCCCTAGGTTTGCCTCCTCTACCTGGACAAAGTAGCATTCAAACCTCCTAAAAAGAATGGGAGTGATGAGTGGTCCTACCAAACACTAGTGTTTAAGAATGATACTATAAGTAAATAAGTGCTAACAAAGACACAAAAAGGGTCAATTAATAGGAATTAGTGACACCATTTGTGTGAAGACCTGTCTTTTGAATTTCCTTGATAGGGAAACTGGGCAGGTCTTTTTACATTGTAGATTAGTTGCATAAGGGGGCTTGCGACTAACAGAACTACTAGATTAATGTGGATATAAGTTGGCTTAAACAAAGAAAGCGCTTACGCTATAATTGATTTATAAAGAATAGGAGATAGGATGAATAAGAGACAAATTGAAATTCTTATTGACTTACTAGAAAGAGATAACTATATCAGTGCGGCAAAATTAGCCAAAAAGCATCAGGTTTCAACAAAAACAATTTATACTGATTTGGATGTTTTAGAAGAAGACCTTTTGCAAAAGCAGCTGAAGCTCATTAAAATTCCTAGGCATGGTCTCATTATTGAGGGGGACCTTATTGTAAAACATCAGCTCCTTGTGACAGTTCGAAACCATCTCAGCACTAGCTTATTGCCTAGTGACTATTCTCAAAGGGAAGGCCATTATTTAAGAAAGTTACTTTTGGAAAATGACAACTGTTCGATTTTAGATTTGGCCATGGATTTCTTTTTAAGTGAAACATCTGTCAGAAGGGATCTTGATAGGCTGGAAAAATTAGTATCAGATCACCATTTGGCATTAATAAAAGAACATGGTTGTGTCTCTATTCAAGGTGATGAAGGTAAAATTAGGTCTTTTTTAAGGTCTTATTTACTGGATCATTATCAGTTGATGCCAGGAGCATTAAGTGCATCTCAAGAATTAAGCACAATGTTTCGTGAATGTGATTTAACTCAATTAGACAAAAAAATTCAAGAATTAAAAGCCTTATTTGCCATATCTATTCCCCAACACCTAGAAATTTATGTGATGCTTGATTTAGTCATTAACAGTTACAGGATTAAAAACAATCACTATCTCAGAGCGGTTGATGTTAGTATTGAGGATGATTTGCATTTTATCGAAGTGTACCCTCTAGCTAGTGAATTGTTAAGTGCTAGTTTAGACTTACCGGTTGACTTATTAAGTGATGATGAAATAAAGCAAATCTGTTTGACCATTCTATCCTTAGGTTATATTCCAATGGCCAGTGACAATCAGGAATTTAAACGCTTGACGACAGATTTGATTGATAAAGTCAGTGAACTTTCAGGGCTTGATTTTTCTCAAGACTCTTACTTGAGAGAGATGATTAATAAACACATGAGGCCGATGATTTATCGCCTGAAGAATAAAATAACAATTGAGAATCAGACAACAGAAGAAATTAAGAAAAGGTATTCAATCTTGTTTAACATTGTCTGGCTAGCATCAAAAATTGTTACGGATAGTTACCATATTGATTTTTTGGATTCAGAGATTGCTTTTTTGACCATTTATTTTCAAATTGCTGTTGAAAAAATTGAGAAACCACTTGAAATTGTTATTGTCTGCCCACACGGTTTAGCCACATCGGAATTAATTTTCAACACACTAAGGCGTCTTATTTCCCCTTATGATCATCTTAAAAAAATCGATTTTTCAGATGTGACAGATGAGCTGGTGCAAGATGTTGATATGATTATCAGCTCAGTTGAATTAAGACAGTTAAGCTGCAATTACATTCTAGTAAGTCCTGTTCCGAGTCAATTTGAAGTTGACAAAATCCAGAATTTTTACCATTCACTGACAGATGGCAATAGGAAGATTTTATCTGTGGTTAAGGATAAACAGTCTATTAATCAATCTATGGTTTGTGATTTAATTCAAAATCACATTTACCTAAACCAAGACTGTAAGACTTATGATCAGGTGATTCAATTTTTAGTCAATCAGGATAGTAGCAGTGAGTTGCAGACGGCTTATATAGACTCGATTTTTCAAAGAGAACATTTAGGAAGTACCAGTGTTTATACCGGAATTGCCTTGCCACATGCCAATCCAAGGACAGTTGGAAAATCAGGTTTGAAATTACTGACCTTAAAGCAGCCGATTGTTTGGGGAGCAAACAAGGTGAAGGTGGTTATGTTGATTTCCATAAAAGAAGGCGAAGAGGAGCTTTATAAGGATGCATTAATTTACCTCTATTCCAAGATTGATGATCAGCATTTTATTGACCAACTAGTAACAGCAACAACGACACAAGAGTTTATGACACGTTTATTTAGGGAGGAATGATGATAGATGACTGACGAATTACTATTTTTACAGGTTTCAGAAATAAAGGAAAAAAATGAGGCCTTAACCTTTTTGAGTCAGCAGTTAACCCAACAAGGTTATGTCACAGAAGGTTTTACAGATGCCATTATTGCAAGGGAAGCTGTTTTTCCGACGGGGCTTCAATTTGAAGATTACGGGGTAGCTATTCCTCACACCGATTCAGATTATGTTAGGGAGACTAAAATTGCAATCATGACCCTAAAAGAGCCAGTGCCTTTTATTCAAATGGCCACTGAAAACCAGACTGTTGAGGTACGGGTTATTATCATGCTTGCTATTAAGGATGCACACACACAATTAGATATGTTGCAAAGGATTATTGGATTTTTACAAGATCCAGAAACGGTTTCGACCTTGCTTTCCTATTCAGCAGAGCAAAAAGAGGACGTCTTACAATTGTTATCACATTTTCATATTATTTAGGAGGTTATTATGTTACATTTTTTGCAGAGATTTATTGATCTAGGAGCAATTGTGGTTTTGCCAATATTAATATTTATTTTTGGCTTATTATTAGGAACCAAACCCAGAAAAGCATTTAATGCTGGAATTACTGTAGGGATAGGGTTTGTAGGTTTAAATTTGGTTATTGAGTTATTATCAGGAAGCCTAGGTAAAGCTGCACAAGCAATGGTTGAACGTTTTGGTTTGCAATTAACAACCCTTGATGTGGGCTGGCCAGCAGCGGCAGCTATCTCCTATGGAACTCTTTTAGGAAGTTTAGCTATTCCACTTGGGATTGCTATTAACTTGCTGTTATTATTTATGGGGTGGACAAAGACCTTGATGGTGGATATGTGGAATTTCTGGCATGCCGCTTTTGTGGCTTCTCTAGTCTACGCAGTGACGCATGATTTTGCCTTGGGCTTGTATGCCATGATTGCTTATCAGGTTATGATTTATTTATTGGCAGATATTATTGCTCCTGCAATTAAGAAGTTCTATGGTTTTCCAAATATTACTTTCCCACATGGAACCTCAGCACCTGGTTTTCTGGTTGCCATTCCCCTAAACTGGCTTTTTGATAGAATTCCTGGTTTTAATAAGATTGAAGCTGATCCAGAAACCATTCAACAGAAATTTGGGATTTTTGGTGAAAGTACTGTCATGGGCTTGCTTATCGGCTTGGTTATTGGTGTTTTAGCTGGTTATGATATTCAAGGGATTTCACAACTTTCTGTTAAAACAGCCGCTGTTATGTTGCTAATGCCACGTATGGTTTCAATTTTAATGGAAGGTTTAGCACCTATCTCAGAAGCAGCAAACAACTTTGTTCAAAAACGCTTTCCAGGTAGAGAAGTTAATATTGGTATGGACTCTGCCTTATCAGTGGGGCATCCAGCTGTTTTGTCAAGCTCCCTTATTTTAGTTCCAATTACAATTTTATTAGCTGTTGTCTTACCTGGGAATAAAACACTTCCGTTTGGGGACTTGGCAACTATTCCATTTGTTGTTTGTTTGATGGCAGCAGTTTTTAGAGGCAATATTATTAGAACCGTGATAGGTGGCTCTCTCTACATGGTATCCATTTTATACATCACTTCTTGGGCAGCACCATTAGTAACAGCTTCTGCTAAAGCAGCTAAATTTAATTTGGATGGACATTCAAGTATTACAGCTATGGCTGAGGGTGGCTTGTGGCCGACAGGACTCTTTATTTTTGCGGCTAATCATCTGCCTTGGTTGCTTATCAGCGTCATTTTATTAGTCTCTTTAGCTGGTTTATTCTATGTTAATAAAGTTGTGTCAAAACAACGTGAGGTATAATCATGAAAAAAATGTTAATCATGTGTGGTTCAGGCATTGCCACATCAACAATTGTGATGGGAAAAGTGAAACAATGGCTAACAGAAAAAGGCTATGACCAAGAGGTGCAACTCTTCCAATCTAAAATTGCGGAAGAAATTAATCATATTGGTGATTATGATATTGTGATATCAACGACGGTTGTTCCAGATGCTGTTAAAGATCACGTTATCATGGGCTTACCGCTGTTAACAGGTATCGGTGTTGATGGCTTATGGGCTGAGGTAACAAAAAAAATAGAGGCTTAATATGAAAGCAACTATGAGAACACTCCTAAGGCAAGCAAAAGAAGGTCACTTTGCTATACCGGCAATGAATTACCTTGATTTTGCCAGTGCAAAAGCCTTTCTAGATGCCAGTCAAGAAAAAAATCTCCCTTTGATTTTGGCATTTGCTGAAAGTCATAGCAAGTGGTTACCCTTAGAAGAGGCTGCGAGGATTGGAACTTACCTTCAAGAATGCTCTAAAACCCCTGTGGTTTTGCATCTTGATCATGGGCAGACTATTGCTTTCATTAAAAAGGCTATTTTACTTGGTTTTAATTCTGTTATGATTGATGCTTCGCTAGACTCTTTTGAGGAAAATGTCAGAAAAACAAAAGAAATTATGGCTTTTGCGCACAAATATGGGGTTGATGTGGAAGCAGAAATTGGTTTTGTAGGAGCCAATGCTAATCTTGAGAATCACAGCGTGGCGGGGTCTGTTTACACAAGTTTAGACGATGCCTGTACTTTTTATCAAGAGACTCAAGTGGATTCCTTAGCAATCTCAATAGGTACAGCTCATGGTCTATATCAGGGGACACCCCATATTGATTTTGCCAGATTAGCAGAGATTTCAAAAGCCTTGCCAATTCCTTTAGTTTTACATGGTGGCTCCTCATCGGGAGATGGTAATTTAAACCGGTGTGCTAAAAATGGTATTTCAAAAATAAATATCTTTTCAGACGTTATTTCAGCTGCCTACAAGGTCAAAGATAATCATGACAGCAAAGATTATCCGACTTTAGTTTTAGGAATGCAAAAGGCGATGAAAGAAGTCTTATTACATTATTATGATATTTTTGAAACCCAGGAGGTGAAAAATGGTGAAAGAGGTCATCAAAGCTAAATTTTTTGTTTTTAATTCTAAATCCTATCTATTTGGAGAGTCTTTAAAAGAATTGGTTCACTGTGCTGATGGTTTGGTTGATGATGACATTAGCATTTTTGTCACAGCTCCCTATGCCGATTTAAAAATGGTTAGTGATGAGAGTCAACATTTGATTGTTACAGCTCAGCATTTAGATGCTATCACTCCAGGTCGTGGAATGGGGAAGGTTTTACCACATTCTCTGGTTAATAGCGGTGTGAAAGCTGTTTTCCTTAACCATGCAGAACACCCAATGACTCTTTTAGAGTTGGTTAAGGCAATCACAATAGCTCAAGAGTTAGAGTTAATCACAATCGTTTGTGCGGACTCAATTGCAGAAGCGCGTGCCATTGCTACTTTAGCACCAGATATTATTCTATGTGAGCCGACTGATTTAATTGGTACAGGAAAGACAAGTGATTCGACTTATGTTGCCAAAACGAATCAAGCGATTCGAGAAATCAATCCAGATATTCGAGTTATGCAAGCCGCTGGCATTTCCAGTCCAGAAGACGTCTTTAATATTATTCGTGCTGGCGCTGATGGCACAGGGTGTACGAGTGGTATTGTAAAGGCGAAAAATCCTAAGGAAATGCTGACCAAAATGGTTCTTGCTGTTAAAGAAGCAAGAATTGAAAAGGAGGTGTAAAATGGCTGTTTTTCAACAACAACTCCTTTTAGACACTGTTGCTGATAGGGATTCTTATTTTGATATAACAGAACATGTTAACACAGCAATTAAAGAAAGTGGCATTCAAAACGGCATTTGTCTAGTCAGTACGCCGCATACCACTTGTTCTGTATTTTTTGAAGAATTCACACATGATAAAGATTGTAATGGCGATGATTTGCTTAATTTAGATTTATCTGAAAAACTAGAAAAGCTTATTGATAGGCATGAGTCAGCCACCTCTTATCGTTACCCAGGACCAAAGCACTATGACGCTGTCGCCTCTTGGCCAAACCCTCAAGAGTGGCTGCCAAATGGTGATAAGAAAGCATTGTGGAACGCAGATGCTCATTTAAAAGCTAGCCTAATGGGATCTAGTGAAACTTTTCCGGTGACCCTGGGTCAACTAGCAGTAGGAAAGACAGGCTATGTTTACTTTGTTGATTTTGACCGCACACGTGGTCGAAGCCGTAAGGTTCAAATAACAATAATGGGTGACTAGAATCCCTTATTAAGGTGGGGAATAGTCGGTTTTAGCAAGGAGAAAAAGTCTTAATTTTATTACTTTGTCAATCTGTGTTATAATAATGATACAAAAAATACAAAAGGTAGGTTTAGGGATGTTTGTTGATAAAACATATCAAAAGACCAGTGACTTTATGCTTTACGCTGTCATATTGCTAGTGTTGACCACTGTGGTGACTTACGCCATTAATCCAAATACTAGTCGTTTAGTAACAGCAATTGCTACAAAGATTCCAACTAAGCTCAGTCAAGCTAATGGTATGGAAAAAGTAATGATATATATTCAACATAATGCCTTTACGGTGCCTTTGAAAATGTTGCTGTTGGCTCTTTTACCGATTCCATTTTTGTTTCTGATACATTTGTTATTGTCTGTGACTATTTTAGGGATTGCGTTTGCTATTGTTCTGAGGTATGATGCTGGACAAGGTATGGCTTTAATTCTTAGTAGTCTTCCACATTCTTTTTTTGAGCTTTTTGGAATATGTTTATTTGCTAGCCTACTTTATAGACTTAATAATGCTTTGTATCACTCTTTATATGTTAACTTGCCATTTTACCAGAAAGAAAAATGTTATTGCCTAAAAGAAGCAGCTCTATCCTTATTAAAAGTCTACTTTTTCTTGGTTTTACCAATTATTAGTTTTGCAGCGATTTGTGAGACTTATCTGACAGAATATATTTATTCATTTTTTCACTAAAAAGGCTAATAGAAGCCTTTTTTTTGATACTGTCAATAATTTTGTGTAAACACAAGAGTAGAGTTTTTGAATATTAGTCAAATAAGCTATCAAGTGTGTCAAAACATACTCCGAATCCTTTATGAATACGAGCTCCGAACTTAATGTTATAGTCTTCGAAAATACTTACAAGGCATCGTTCTAAGGCTTCTTCATTTGGAAAAACCACCCTCTTCTTGCTTTGTCGCTTGATTTCTTTATTGAGTGATTCAATCAAGTTTGTAGAGTAAATACTAGACCAAATGTGATGTGGAAATTGATAGAAAGTTAGGAGATTTTCAGTTGTTTCAAGTGATGTCATAACCTTTTTGTAACGAGGTTTCCACTCAGAAACAAATTGTTCCAATAATTTAATAGCCTCCTGTAAATTTGTGGCACGATAAATCTGCTTGAACTGATTTAGAATAGGTGCCCTATCTACTCGTTTGACCTTACTGGAGATATTGCGACCAATGTGAACCAGACACCGTTGCTGTTTAGCCATTGGATAGGCTTGTTGGATGATTTGATCCACACCGTTAAGCCCGTCTGTAACAACTAGAGAAACTTGCTTAAGTCCTTGATTTTGTAGCCTCTTAAGAAGATCTGACCAAGAGACATTATTTTCATTAGGGGCAATCTCATAGCCAAGAACTGATTTATACCCTTCAGGCGTGATACCAAGTGCAATGTGAATACATTCTTTACTGACCGTACCTCGTCGCAAGGGTAAGTAAGTTCCGTCTAGATACAAGACTGAGTAGTTAGTTTGAAAGGAACGCTCATGAAAGGCAGTGACACTTTCTTGAGTCACTTTTGTGATATTTGACACCGTTGCTGGACTGTAGTGGTGACCATACATGCGCTCAATAATGTCACTGATTTCGCGTGTCGTAACGCCAGTTTGATAGAGTTTAATCACCATCTCTTCCAAGTGGTCATCTCGTCTAGCATAAGATGGTAATAAAACTGGTGAAAACTCGCCGTTTCGATCTCTTGGAATGATTAAATTGACTAAGCCATACTTCGTTTCAAACTGTCGAGAGTAGGTCCCATTACGGCTATTACCTGTATTGTAACCTTCTTTTTTATATGGCTCATATCCAAGGAAAGCTGATAGTTCAACCTGCAAGAGATCATTCATAGCTATTTCTAAAGAGGATCGAAAGAATTCATCAATATCTTGTTTTTGCGCTAGGAAGTTAAGTAATTCTGTGGTAAACTGAGTCATGGGAATAAATCTCTTTCTAGTGAAGTGTCGTAACTCTACTATACAGGATTTATTCCTTTTTTGTGTTTACACAAGATATTTTACACTACCTTTTTTTTCTTCTTTAAAATAATATATAAAATTTTTACATATAAATACTTGACAGTTATTGTTAGTAGGTGTATTCTTGATATGTAAAATATTTATATATAAAAAAATTACACATTGAAATTGAGGAGGCAGTGAATGTATTTTCCAGTGTCAGCTACCTTAATTGAATTTCTGATTTTAGCAATTGTTGACAAGAATGACTCCTATGGATACGAAATCAGCCAGACCATTAAGTTAGTGGCCAGTATCAAAGAGTCGACACTCTATCCCATTCTCAAAAAACTTGAGAAATCAGGGTTTGTTTCAACCTATAGTCAGGAATATCAAGGAAGAAAACGTAAGTATTATGCGATGACCACTTCAGGTAAGGAGCAATTACTTTACTTGAAAGCAGAATGGGTGCTCTACAAGGACACTTTAGATGGGATTATTGAAGGAGGGTTAAAGGATGACTAAGGATGCTTACTTAAGAGCCTTAGATAAATACCTAAAGAAATTACCTGAGCAGGATTATCAGGATGCCATGGATTATTTTCAAGAGTATTTTGACGAAGCAGGACCAGAAAACGAGGAAGAAGCAATTACTGAGTTGGGAAGTCCCAAAGAAGCAGCGCGTGAGATTCTAGGAAAACTTCTCGATGATAAAAAAGAAGAGGACTCAAGCCTTCTTGGGCGAAATGGTAAATCCATTTTATGGATAACCCTTCTATCTCTTTTGTTGGCGCCTATGGCCTTCCCACTTGTCATTGCCTCTATTGCAATTGTTATTGCCATTGTGGTTACTGTCGCAGCCTTACTGTTTAGCCTTGTTGTTGTAGGTTTAGTCCTGTTGGCTAATGGCATCTATGTTTTGGGGGATAGTTTTCACTACTTATCAAGTTCCCTAGCAAACTTTAGTTTAAGTCTATCTATGGGATTTGGCATGTTGGCTGTCGCTCTTGCGGCATTGATGGCAGGTTACAAAGCGTCAGTGCTTATCATTAACGGAGGCTGGGCATTAATTCAGTGGCTGATTCAAAAAAGCCTAGGGGGTAGAGCATGAAAAAATATGAAAAAATCATTGGCATGATTGCTCTTGCTTGTCTGATGCTGGCCCTTTGCTTTGGTGCTTATGGCTATTTGTCAGGTGGTATAGAGGCAGAAAAAATACCTAAAGAGCACATCAAAAATGTCACTCAAACAGTCAAAGCTAAAAAGACATTGCGACTTGATAGTGATGTTAATGATGTGACGATTGAGACTTATAAGGGAAAAGATATCAAAGTCATTTATCCAAAGTCAAAGAAGAATCCTATCACAATTACAGAAGATGATGCTACTTTACAAATAAAAGATTCTGGAAACTGGACTAAGCCTAGAACAAGCGTGCATTTTCTAACCTTGGACTTGCTCAAAGACATTCATAAGGGGGTTAGAATCGGTTTTGAGAGTGGTTACCGCATCACTATTTTGGTTCCAAAAGGCTATCAATTTGACGACCTTAACTTACATTTGCCTGCAGGTAGTTTGGATTTATCGGATATTTCGGCTCAAAAGGCAACTATTACCTTATCAGCTGGGGAATTGCAACTTGATAAAGTGATGTTTAAAGAAGGAAATCTTAACCTTTCAGTAGGAAGCCTAGTGATTTCAAATAGTGTCTTGAATCAGTTTGATTATCAACTTAATACAGGAGACCTTGACATTACTAATAGCCAATTAGGTCAGACACGTGGGAAATTATCTCTAGGTAATTTTACTGGGGATGGTCTTATTTTCAAAGGGAAGAACACATTAGAGTCTCATGTTGGTGATGTTTTCATTTCCCTAAAAGAGTTGAACTTACTAGTGACTACTAAAGGTAATGTTGGTGACACAAACATTACCCCAAGTTTGAAAGACAGTGACACTAATAGATTGGAAATTAAAAATAATCTTGGGAATGTAACCATTCAGTAACAAAAAGGCTCAATACCCATTTGGTGTTGAGTCTTTTGTTCTTTTTTGCTATGCTATTAAAAAGCTTTGGAGGTTGCCTATGATTAAAAAAGTTGCTATTGTGAGTTTATCAAGTGGGATTCTAGGAGAAGACTTTGTTAAACATGAGTTGGATTTGGGGATTTCGCGTTTGAAAGAGTTTGGTCTTGAACTTGTTTTCATGCCAAATGCTTTACAAGGGATAGAGGAACTGTCAACCCATCCAAATCTCCGGGCTCAGGACTTGATTGATGCCTTTGCGGATCCGAGTATTGATATGATTCTTTGTGCCATCGGAGGAGATGATACTTATAGGCTTCTACCGTATTTGTTTGATAATGATGCCCTAGCAAAAGTTATTAATCAAAAAGTTTTTCTGGGCTTCTCAGATACGACCATCAACCATTTAATCTTGCATAAGCTTGGAATTAAAAGCTTTTACGGCCAATCCTTTCTGGCTGATATTTGTGAGTTGGATCATGACATGTTGCCTTATTCACGTGCTTTTTTTGAAGAATTGCTGCGCAATGAACAGATTGCAAGCATAAGTCCGAGTCCTTACTGGTATAGAGAGAGAACTGATTTCAGTGCCAAAGCTCTTGGAACAGCGAGACAGAAATATGCTGATAAAAGAGGTTTTGAATTGCTTAAAGGCCCTTCTCAGTTTAGTGGTCACATTTTGGGAGGCTGCATAGAATCCTTGTATGATATATTTGATGCTAATCGTCATCCAGACATGGTCAGTTTGTGTCAAAAATACCACTTATTTCCAAGCTTAGAAGAGTGGACAGGAAAAATTCTCCTTTTGGAAAGTAGTGAAGAAAAGCCAAAACCAGAACTGTTTAGAAAAATGCTGGAACGATTGAAAGCTACAGGCATATTTGATGTTATATCTGGAGTCCTTGTTGGCAAACCAATGGATGAAAGCTATTATCAATCCTACCGTACGATTTTGTTAGAGGTGATTGATGCAGACATTCCAATTGTTTACAACCTTAATATTGGCCATGCCACACCACGAGCAATCATTCCTTTTGGTGTAGCAGCTCAAGTAGACATTGACAAGCAAACCATTAGCTTTGATTATCCCTAATAATTGCTACTAAAAGTCAGTGTTTTCTTTAGCAAAGACACAAGGTTAGCTAATCTCTTTAAAAGAAGGATTTAGTCCTGTTTTGTATTGGGACAAGTCTTTTTTTTTTGCCTGTGTTTATTGTTGTCGAAAAATGCTTGTGTAGTTGCTTTTTCAAGCTCACTCAGTGATTTTAGGGGATTGCTGTGACTTTTAGTGTTCAGTTTGTTAATGGAAATGGTTGATTGAGGCATAAAGGGCTGAGAAAATCATCTTATAACGCTATATTTTTTAATAATACTATTGTTTTTCTAATATATTTGGTGTATGATGAGATTAAAAAGTGAAAAGAGGTAACTTTATGGGTAAAGCAATCTTAACCTTAACAACCAAACGCTATCAAAAACTTCCAGCCTGGGTCATGACTCTCCTTGCGTGTTTGATGGTACTATCTTTTTTATTTGTTGGTGAAACAGCTGTCAGTATTCTCTTTAGTATTGTTGGAACTCTCTTTTTTCTTGTCAAAATGGGTAGCATGTTCTCTTTTGACCAAGTGGTTGCTATGTTTGATAACATCTATGTAATGTTAACCATGGCAGGGGCACCAGGATTTATCTTGTATTTTTGGCTAAAATATTATGAAAAGCGTCCATTTTCAAGTCTTGGTTTTGTAAAAAAAATCTGGAAATCTGAAATTTTAAAAGGCTGGCTTGTTGGGACAAGTTTAATTATCATTTCTTTTTTAACCTCATATCTATTGGGAGGTTTAAGTTTAGTTTCAGTTGATTTTAGGCCTCTAACACTTCTCCAAATCCTTAGTTTGATGCCATTTTGGTTTTTACAAGGTGGTACAGAGGAACTTTTAACAAGAGGTTGGTTATTACCTGTAATTAAAAGTAGAACAAATCTTATCATTGCCATTGCTCTTTCAAGTAGTTTATTTGGGATTTTGCATATAGGAAATCACCACGTTACTTTCTTATCAATTTTAAGCATTAGTTTATCAGGAGTGTTAATGGCTCTTTATATGATTAAGACAGACAATATTTGGGGTGTAGCTGGTCTTCATGGAGCTTGGAATTTCACTCAAGGCAATATTTTTGGTGTGGCTGTTAGTGGTACAAATGCAGGTTCTTCCTTGTTTCGATTTCAAATTAATCCAAATAGTCCAGAGTGGATTTCTGGTGGAGCCTTTGGGACTGAAGGGAGTTTGATAGCTAGTATTGTTTTAATGATTGGGATCCTGATTTTAATGAAACAATTAAGGCAGGAAAAAACCTTATAAAAACAGTTAAAAAAGAAGTTACAGCTTGGAGGCAAAGGTATTTTGCCTCCAATTTTGTTCCCTTTTTAGAAAACAGCAAGCTGATTTAGTGATCTTTAATCAAAACACCATCTGTAGAATTGGATAAAGTATCACTTAAAGTTGCTATCTGTGTTTCAGGTGATCTTCTGGGGAAGTTTTCTTAAGTGTTCTTTTTGTGATCAATAAGGCCAAGATTTTTAGCGATAATATCAGAATTTTCTTATTGTTTTCACAATAAAAATCTTAGAGTTACTGATCTATAATCTATTGACAAGAGATTAAAATAGTGCTAACATTAACCAGTTAAATAACTGGTTGAGTAAAAAGAAAGGATATTTATGAAGAAATCGATTAAATTACTGTTAATGCTACTCTTAGCCCTTGTGATTAGTGGTTGTAGTAAGGCGGGGCATTTGAGTAAGCAAAAAGAAGGGCTACATATTGTCACGAGTTTTTACCCTGTTTATGCTATTACAAAATCTGTTTCAGGTGATCTCAATGACGTTCGCATGATACAGTCAGCTGCTGGGATTCACTCTTTTGAACCCTCTGTTAATGATGTTGCTGCTATTTATAAGGCTGACCTTTTTATCTATCACTCGCATACTTTAGAAGCGTGGGCTAAGGATTTGCATCCTAATCTTCAAAAATCAAAGGTTCATGTGTTTGAGGCCTCTCAGTCACTAACCTTAGACAGAGTTACTGGACTAGAAGATGTACCAGTAACAGAAGGAATTGATCCTGCTACTTTATACGATCCCCATACCTGGTCAGATCCTGTTTTAGCAGGAGAAGAAGCTCTTGCTATTGCTGAGGAATTGGGTAAGGCTGATCCTGATAATGCACAGCTATATTCCAAGAATGCAAAAGCTTTTAAAGAAGAAGCAGATAACTTAGCAAAGGAATATGCTAAAAAGTTTAAACAGGTCAAATCAAAAACCTTCGTGACACAACACACAGCCTTTTCTTATTTGGCTAAACGTTTTGGCTTGAAACAGTTAGGCATTTCAGGGATTTCACCAGATAGAGAACCATCTCCACGACAATTAACAGAAATTGAAGACTTTGTCCGTTCATATAAGGTAAAAACCATCTTTGCAGAAGATAATGTCAATCCTAAAATTTCAAAAACAATTGCAAAGGCGACAGGCGCTAAAATTGAATTTTTAAGTCCCTTAGAAGCTGCTCCAACTAATGACAAATCCTATCTGGAGAATCTTAGGGACAATATGGAAACACTCTATCAAAATCTTAAATAGAAAGAGACAAAAATGAAAAAGAAATCTGTTTATCTATCGTCAGTAGCTGTATTAATTGCGGCAAATATTGGATGTTATCAACTCGGCAAGCATAATGCTCTGACTGAAACTAATAAAAATAGAATTGCTTATATTGATAGCAAGGAATCACAATCGAAAGCTAAACCATCTGGTGCTAAAACCATGGACCAAATTAGTGCTGAAGAAGGCATATCTGCTGAGCAAATTGTCGTCAAAATCACAGATCAAGGCTATGTCACCTCACATGGCGACCATTTTCATTTCTATAATGGGAAAGTCCCCTATGATGCTATTTTGAGTGAAGAATTGTTAATGACAGACCCTAATTATCAGTTTAAACAGTCTGATGTCATTAATGAGGTTAGAGATGGTTATGTCATTAAAGTTGGCGGAAACTACTATGTTTATCTGAAACCTGGAAGTAAACGTAAAAATATTCGAACGAAAGCTCAGATTGAAGAGCAAGTTGCCAAAGGAACAAAAGAAGCAAAGGAAAAAGGCATTGAAGCAGTTGCACATCTTAGTAAGGCTGAAGCCGCTGCGGTTAAAGAAGCCCGCGCAAGTGGCCGTTACACAACAGATGATGGCTATATTTTTAGTCCAACTGATGTCATTGATGACATGGGAGATGCCTTCCTAGTGCCACACGGCAATCATTTCCATTACATTCCAAAGAAAGATTTATCTGCTTCAGAACTAGCTGCTGCACAGGCCTACTGGAATAACAAGTCAGGTGGTAAAGTTGATTTTTCTGGGAAACATATTTTTGCAAATAATCAGTGGGCTTCAGGTAATCATTCAGATTGGACAGCTGGAACTCCCAATTATCAGCCTGTTGGGCATTTGCCAAGCGCAGCCATTTCAGGTAATGAATACAAGAACAAATCATTTGGAGAATTGCTAGATCAACTGCACCGCCTTGATCTGTCAAAAAGACATGTGGAAGAAGATGGGTTGATTTTTGAGCCAACTCAAGTTACCCGTGCAAATGCTTTTGGTTATGTTATTCCACACGGGGATCATTTCCATATTATTCCTCGTTGGCAGTTGTCTCCTCTTGAGATTACTTTAGCAGAACGTTATCTTGCTGGGCAAACTCAGGGAACTTCAATGGGACCAGTGCAACCTATCCCTACAACACTAGCTCCAGCTTCAAGCGAAGTGCCAGATTCTGGGGTTAATCATCAGTTCTTAGGTCATACGATTCGTGCTTATGGAAAAGGTTTGGATGGTAGACCTTATGACACTAGCGACAGCTATATTTTTACCAAAGCTTCTATTTCAATGGTTGATAAAGCAGGTGTAACGGCTAAGCATGGGGATCATTTCCATTACATGGGCTTTGGTGAATTGGAGCAAGATGAACTCAATCAGGTTGAGGCTTGGCTGAAAGAACATCAACAAGATCAAGACATTAAAGCAAGTTTAGTTCAAATCAAGGTTGGGCAATCCTTATTTGAGCCAAAGAATGTCTTAACTAAAAAGACTGAGAATGGCAAAGTTGGCTATCTTGTTCGTGAAAATGGTGAGGAGATTTTTTACGATCGCAATCACCTTGACTGGACACAAATTGCCTTTGCTGAGCAAGAATTAATGTTAAAAGATACTTCGAACTACAAATATGATGTGGCTAAAAGCACTATAGAGCCACGCTTAGCTGTTCAAGTATCAAGTTTACCAATGCATGCTGGTAATGCTACTTTTGATACAGGAAAAGAATTTATTATTCCTCACATTGACCATATTCATGTGGTGCCTTACCTTTGGTTGAATGAAGAACAAATTGCAACCATTAAGTATGTCATGTTGCATCCAGAAGCTCGTCCTAATATTTGGTCAAACCCAGGGCATGAAGAAGTCGGAACTGTTATTGCAAATAGCACGCCAAAAGAAAAACGTGCAGGTCTAGCTAATTGGCAAATTATTCATACTGCAGAGGAAGTTCAAGAAGCGATTAAAGCAGGGCGTTATGCCACAAATGATGGTTACATTTTTGAGGCCAACGATGTTCTGACACCTGGAACTAGGGTTTGGAGTGATAACTCCTTTAGTATCCCTCGTCCTGGAGGTGAATCAATGCGAAATATCAGCAAAGACCAATTGTCTGATGCAGAATGGCAAAAAGTCCAAGAAGTGCTTGCAAGTAAGAAAGCTAGCGCTACACCACCAAAAGCAGTTGAAACACTAGAAACAGACCAAGAGAATGCAGATAAGGAAGGGCCTTTAGCAACAGAAACTCAAACTGAACCAGCTAGTGAAGACAAGGCTAAAGATAGCCTTGATGACGTTTCTGGTGAGGAAAAAGCAGAAGGAAGCAATCCATTTGGTATGGACCAAGCAAGTTTCAAAGCAAATTTAGCAGCAATTGCAAGTAAGGCAGGGCTTCAAGTGAATCAATTAATTGTTAACGCTTCTGGTGTTCAACACTATGATCAAAATGGTGATTTAGTGACTTATGATATCCATACGATGCAGAAAAAATAAGCCTTGCAATTACTGTAGTGAGCCAATGCATAGCAATTAGTGGTGATTGCACCGTGTTTTATTTCCTTGGGTCAAAGCAGGTTAAGTAAATGGTCTCATCTGAGCACATTGCTTGGTCTGAATCAATAGTTTCTCAAAAGCAATTTACTTAATTGATACCCAAGGTTAACCTTGGGTTAGTCATACAGTTTTCAATGAAAATGACTTGTTTACAGGTCATTTTCTTAGCAGTTTTTGGGATTAACCTTTACAAAAAATAATGCCACAAAGGGGTGAAATCACTCTATAAAAACCTATCATAAAGGAGAAAAAATGAAAAAGACAGCTGCTTATCTAACTGGTGTTTTAGTAGTTGTGCTTGTACTTGTAGGCCTCTTTAGCTTTTACCAAGTTGGTAAGCAAGATAGCAATGCTGGAAAAAAACAAAGGAGTGTCGCCTATATTGACAGTAAGGCATCGCAATCGCAGGCTAAACCATCTGGTGCTAAAACCATGGACCAAATTAGTGCTGAAGAAGGCATATCTGCTGAGCAAATTGTCGTTAAAATCACAGATCAAGGCTATGTCACCTCACATGGCGACCATTTTCATTTCTATAATGGGAAAGTCCCTTATGATGCTATTGTTAGTGAAGAATTGTTAATGACAGACCCTAATTATCAGTTGACACCGTCTGATGTCATTTCTGAAATGAGTGAAGCTGCAATTATTAAGGTTGATGACTCTTATGCTGTTTATGTCTTTCCAGACAGTAGTCGAAAAAATATCCGAACAAAAGATGAAATTGCCCAAGAAGTGGCTAAGGCAAACAAATAGCAGTATGCTAATCGTGGTCGGGGGATTTTTCAAGTGGAAAAGATATGACAAATAATATCAAACAAGCTCTTTATCTGACGATAGATAGCTTGTTTTTTTGTTTAAAATATTGTAATATAATAATAAAAGCATTAAAAAGGGGTAGTCCTATGACTAAAAATATGTTAGTTCTAGCAACTGAGCGTTATAAAAAACTGCCGGCTTGGTTGATGACGATTATTGCCTGCTTGTTAGTATTGTTCTTTCTCCTACTTGGTGAATTAAGTGCTAGTTTATTATTGGCCTTAGTTGCCTTAGTAGCAGCGGTTATGCAAGGTGGAGATACTGCGACTTTCTTTGAAACCGTAACATTATTTGATAATATTTATATTATGCTTGCCATTGCTGGTGCACCGGCAATTATCTTATTTTTCTGGTTACGTTGGTATGAGAAGCGACCATTTTCGAGTCTTGGCTTTTTTAAAAAATCATGGTTTGCAGAGATCATAAAGGGCTGGATGATTGGTATGTTCCTGCTATCTGTTTCTTTACTTGTTTCCTATTTGTTAGGAGGCTTGAAGTTGGTTTCTATTGATTTTTCTCTACAAACCATATTAAAAGTGCTAATCATTATTCCTTTCTGGTTTGTACAAGGTGGTACAGAAGAATTGTTGACCAGAGGATGGTTATTACCGTTGATTAATAAGAGAACGAATCTTATTTTTGCCCTTGTTCTTACAAGTAGTTTATTTGGGATATTGCACTTGGGCAATGACCATGTTACCTTTTTATCCATTCTAAGTATTACCCTATCTGGCTTATTAATGGCCTTATATATGCTTAAAACGGATAATATTTGGGGCGCTGCAGGCCTTCATGGAGCTTGGAATTTTACCCAAGGAAATATTTTTGGCGTTGCTGTCAGTGGGACAGATGCAGGTGCTTCACTCTTTAAATTTGCAGTGAAACCTGACAGTGCACAGTGGATTTCTGGTGGGATGTTTGGCACAGAAGGAAGTTTGATTGCTAGTATTGTTTTAATGATTGGTATTCTTGTTTTACTAAAACAATTGCGTCAAGAAAAATTGCAAAAGTAGAGGTTTCCCTATTTTAGGGGACTTTTTTTAGTGCCATAAAGAAATACAAAAAGGGGCTGGGCAAAAAGCCTAATATAAACAAAACCGCATGAAATCTTTCGTTTACAAACGTTGATTTCATGCGGTTTCTTATTTCGGAAATTTGAAAAAATCAATGAGATTTCGATTTTTTGCCCAGCCCCTTTTAAATAAATTTTTATGCTTGCTTTTAGTGAGCTTCATTTAAGATTTGGTGATAGGTTTTTGCAATTTCTGTGATGCTGTCAAATTGTCCTTGGGCTGCCAATTTATTAAAGTCACCGCCAATCCCGAGTGCGCAAGCACCTGCAGCAAACCATTCTGTCATATTGTGCTGGTTAACACCGCCTGTTACCATGACTTGTACATGTGGTAATGGGGCTTTTAAGGATGCTATAAAGGATGGCCCTAAGTTGCCTCCTGGAAAGACCTTAACCATCTCACTGCCGGCTTCAAGGGCTCTTGTTACTTCTGAGATAGTCATACAGCCAGGAATATAGGGAATAGCATAACGGTTACACATTCTAGCAGTTTCGTCATTAAATGATGGAGAAACAATAAATTGTGCGCCAGATAAAATGGCTAGCCGTGCTGTTTGAGCATCTAAAACAGTCCCGGCTCCTATTAGGATTTCCCGATTTTGTGCATATGCCTCTTTTAAATGGTTAATGACTTCGCTAGCTTTTGTGTTGGTGTAGGCAATTTCAACTACTCTTATGCCACCTTCAATACAAGCTTGAGATGCTTTAATCGCTTCTTGAGCAGTCTCTCCTCTGATTACCACAACGAGTTTTTGTGCTATTAAGGCTAAAATGGTTTCTGATTTTGTCATATGTTTCCCTTTTATCTGATAATATCTTGTGCTAGATTAAGAACCTTAGAAATGGTGTTTGGAGATTCAAACATATTGTCCCCTTTAAGTGTGCATTTTAGGCTAGCACTAGCAACAGCAAAATCGACGGTCCTTTTAGCATCAGCTGTTTGTAACAGTTGGTAAAGGGCTCCAGCAACAAATGCATCGCCACTTCCAACACGTTCTAAGACAGGAGTTGTGATGGTTTGTGATGTTATAAAGCCGTCATGAACACTTAGCATATAGGCTTTGTAATGGTTTCTTCCAAAAGAATCTAAGTGCCTATGGGTATGAAATAAAGCTTCGAAATGAAAAGTTTCCATTAATGCAAGCATTCGACTCTCAATGTCATCTTCACAGGCTTGCTCTCGTTTAAAAAAGGTAAGATCTGAAGCGTTTGCCATTAACGGTTCAATGCCAAAACAAATATCAGCATAGGAGGCGAATTCAGAAAATAGTTTTTTGGCCTGGTCGGCTGCTAATAGTGAACGGCGGTAATTGAGGTCAAAGGAGATTTTAATGCCTCTTTTTTGGGCTTCTTCTAATAGCAAGTGGCTTATTTTTTGAATGTCCTTGCTTAAGGATAAGGTGATTCCGCTGAAGTGAAAAAGACTGACATCATCAAATAAGGCATCTAGATCAATCTTATCATAGCAGAGGTTATGAATACTTGAATGCTTGCGGTCATAGTCAAGAAAAGCTTGTCTGCAACCAAAGGCATTTTCTAGGAAATAAAGTCCCAGACGCTCGCCGCTTTTTTGAATAAACTGAGTGTCTATTTTATTTTGCTCTAGAAATGTTAGAAGGTTTTGACCAAGTCTTGTATTTGGAAGGCAAGTGAGGAGTCTGGTTTCTTGTCCCATACCTTCAAGTGCCCTTGCGACATTAACTTCAGTGCCACCAAAGAAGAGCTGACAAGTTTCTGCATTTGACAAATGTGTCTTGTCTTGAGGGCTTAGGCGCATGAGAGCTTCGCCGAAAAAGAGAATTTTAGGCATATCTTATCCTTTCGCTATGCTGTTACGCCTTTAAGACTTCTTTGAGATAATCTGCAATTTCTGGTTTTTGGCAATTGTCAAAGAAATAGTCTTTGAAATAATGTCCAGAAATGGTTTCTTTTAGGAAGTTTTGATCAATTGTTTTTAAAAGGGTTAGGATATCGGTGTGGCTTACTTTTTTGATGTTTTCTAAAATTCGAGCGTTACGTTGTTCAGCAATAGCGCGTTCTTTAGGATAACCTCCGCCAATGTCATCTTGGAAAAGGCGTTCAAACATGTAGGTTAAATTGAGTTCAGCTCCCCACCCAAAGCCCTTAGCAAATGGAATAGATAAGGCATTGCCACCATTAATTTGAGAAAAGAGGTAGGCATCTAGAGGGTCAGCAGCAAAACCGCAGACCACGCCAGTAAAACTATTGCATGCAAGCATTGCGCCAACCCCTGTTCCGCAACCTGTAATCACAAAGTCAGCAGCACCGCTATTTAATAAGATGGCAGTAAGTAAGCCGTTTTGAACATAGGTTAATTGGCTTTCTCCTTCAACCCCATACATACCATAATTAAAGGTCTGAAAGCCTTTTTGATCAGCGACGGCTTTAAGTTGATTAAAGATGAGTTCGTTTTTAGAAGCTTGGCTATTTTCATTAATAAGTGCAATTTTCATAAGTGTTCCTTTCTTATTGAGGCTGTTTTCCAATGTAAGCTAAAATGCCACCGTCAACATAGAGAATATGTCCGTTGATAAAGTTTGAGGCATCGCTGGCTAAAAATACTGCAGGAGCAGCTAGATCTTCGGCTTCTCCCCAACGCGCTGCGGGTGTTTTCGAAATAATAAACTGGTCAAATGGGTGTCGGCTACCATCTTCTTGTACTTGACGAAGAGGCGCAGTTTGTGGAGTTGCGATGTAACCAGGTCCAATGCCGTTGCACTGAATGTTAGCACTGCCAAATTCAGAGGCAATGTTTTTGGTTAACATTTTAAGGCCTCCTTTTGCAGCAGCATAAGCAGCGACAGTCTCACGGCCAAGTTCACTCATCATGGAGCAAATGTTAATGATTTTACCATGGCCTTTTTCAATCATTCCTGGTAGGACCGCTTTTGAAACGATGAATGGAGCATTTAAGTCAATATCAATAACTTGTCGAAAATCACTGGCAGTCATCTCAAGCATAGGCGTGCGTTTGATAATGCCTGCATTGTTGACTAAGATATCTACAATGCCAACCTCTGTTTTTATTTTAGCAATCAAGTTCGTGATGGCTTCTTCATCAGTCACATCACAAAGATAGCCGTGTGCTTTAATGCCTAATTTTTGGTAGTTTTCAAGTCCTTGATCAATCAAATCCTGACGAATATCATTAAAGATGATGGTCGCGCCAGCCTCTGCTAAAGCGGTTGCGATGGAAAACCCGATTCCATAAGAGGCGCCGGTGACAAGAGCAATTTTTCCCTTGAGAGAAAAGGAGTCAAAAATAGTATTACGATCCATGAAGTTATCCTCCGTTATAATTATCAGGTGGTAAACCTGTTCACTTGAATCCTACCAAAGTAAACCGGTTTTGTCAATGCTAAGCCTCTTTTTTTTGAAAATACTCCGAAATTTAGAATAGTCAAAAAAGGAATTCATATATAGTAGAAAGTGATTAAAGAGTGGTTTTTAATTCTATTTACTAATTGTAAAGCCTCAACTAAAGCTATTTGAAGGTGAAAAGATATTAGTGACAAGAAGCGCTTTTTTTAAAAAAAAGGATTGACAGCCCAAAAAGAAAGCGCTATAATTTATGTATTCAAGTAAACCGGTAAACCAAAGGAGATGAAATGTTAAAAATAATAATTGTCGCTCATGGTCATTTTTCAGATGGCATTATGAGTGCTTTAGAATTAATTGCAGGAAAACAAGAAGACCTCGTTGCTCTTAATTTTATTGAAGGAATGTCTTCTCAAGAATTAGAAACCGCTATTAATAGTGAATTGGTTGCTAAACAAGAGTATTTAATTCTGACCGATTTGCTCGGTGGCACACCTTTTAATCTTGCGACTGGCCTGATGGTGTCGCATCCAGATAAAGTCATTCGTGTGCTGTCAGGACTTAATCTTGCCATGTTAATAGAAGCTGTTTTTTCACGAAACAGCATCTCTGATATTGATCAGTTGGTTGATTCGCTGATAAGTTCATCTCAAAAGGCTATTGTTGATGCTAAGGTTTGCGTGGCAGTTCAAGAAGATGAGCTTCCTTTTGAAGGAGGGATTTGATGGTGACAAAACTAAAAACAATCACGATTGAACCTATTGAAAATCCTGGCCGATTTCAAGAGGCCAAACTTCTGACAAAAGAAGAGATTGAAATTGCCTTAAAAGAAGCCCTTAATCAAGTCAAAAATAATATGGCATATTTCAAGCAGGCCTTTCCTAGACCTGCAACTGTAGACAATAGTTACCCTATTATGGATAATACCGAATGGACCAATGGTTTTTGGACGGGATGTTTATGGTTAGCCTACGAATACAGCAAGGATGACAGCATTAAAGATTTGGCTCATCAAAATGTCCTCTCTTTTAGAGATCGTGTAGAGAATGATATTGCATTAGATCATCATGATTTAGGATTTCTCTATTCTCCATCTTGTGTAGCAGAATACCGTATCAATGGCAATCAAGAGGCGAAATTGGCAGCATTACAAGCAGCAGATAAGCTCATTGAACGCTTTCAAGAAAAAGGCGGTTTCATTCAAGCTTGGGGGCAACTTGGAAAAGCGGAAGATTACCGCCTCATCATTGATTGTCTGCTCAATATTCAGTTGCTTTTCTTTGCTTATGAAGAGACTGGTAAAAGGGTTTATAAAGACATGGCTGAAAGTCATTTCTGTGCTTCGGCAAATCATGTGATTCGTGATGACGCCTCATCTTTTCATACCTTTTATTTTGATCCTGAAACTGGTCAAGCTCTAAAAGGTGTTACACGTCAGGGCTACAGTGATGATTCTTGTTGGGCGAGAGGTCAAGCTTGGGGTGTATACGGTATTCCACTAAGCTATCGTAAAATGAAAGACCCAGGGCAAGTTAACCTCTTTAAAGGGGTGACGCATTACTTCTTGAACCGTTTACCAAAAGATCATGTGTCTTATTGGGATTTGATATTTAATGATGGGTCTGACCACTCTAGGGATTCATCAGCAACAGCCATTGCTGTTTGTGGTATCCATGAAATGTTGAAATATTTACCTGACTCAGATAGTGATAAGGAAACCTATCAGTATGCCATGCATGCTATGTTGAGAAGTTTGATTGACAATTACACGCCTAAAAAAGTAAGCTCAGGAGGCCCTCTTTTGGTGCATGGTGTTTATTCTTGGCATTCCGGAAAAGGTGTTGATGAAGGTAATATTTGGGGAGATTACTATTATCTGGAAGCTCTTCTGCGTTTTTACAAAGATTGGGAACTCTATTGGTAAACACATAAACTTAAGGGATTAATAAGGAGAACACTAATGACAAAACCAAACATTATCATGACAAGGGTTGATGAACGCCTGATACATGGTCAAGGTCAACTATGGGTAAAATTTTTAAGTTGTAACACTGTTATTGTGGCAAATGATGCTGTTTCAGAGGATAAAATGCAACAAACCTTGATGAAAACAGTTGTTCCAGAATCTGTAGCCCTTCGTTTCTTTAGCATTCAAAAAGTGATTGATGTGATTCATAAAGCTAGTCCGGCACAAACCATCTTTATTATTATCAAGGACTTGAAAGACGCTTTGAAACTGATTGAAGGTGGCGTTCCGATTACAGCAATCAACATCGGAAATATTCATAATGCTCCAGGAAAAGAACAGGTGACACGCTCTATTTTCTTAGGAGTTGAGGATAAATTGGCCATTGAAAACATGCACCAAAAATATGGGGTGACCTTTAATACCAAAACGACACCAACAGGAAATGATGGTGCCGCTGACATTAATATTTTAGACAACATATAATCATTTTTAAGGAGAAAACTATGGATATCAGTATCGTTCAAGCTGTTTTGATTGGATTGTGGACAGCTTTCTGTTTTAGTGGTATGTTATTAGGGCTTTACACAAATAGGTGTATTGTGCTATCACTCGGTGTAGGGGTTATTTTAGGAGATATTCAGACTGCTTTGGCAGTAGGGGCTATTTCTGAGTTAGCTTATATGGGATTTGGTGTTGGCGCTGGTGGAACGGTACCGCCAAATCCAATTGGACCTGGGATATTTGGGACCTTAATGGCTATTACCACAGTAGCTGCTAAAGATAAAATTACCCCTGAAGCAGCCCTTGCTTTGTCAACACCTATTGCAGTAGGCATTCAGTTCTTACAAACAGCAACTTATACTGCATTTGCAGGGTCGCCAGAAGCAGCTAAAAAAGCTTTACAAAAAGGCAATATGAAAGCCTTTAAAATTGCTGCTAACGGCACGATTTGGGCATTTGCGGGTCTGGGCTTCTTGTTAGGTTTGGTAGGTGCACTTTCAATGGAAACCTTGACCAGTCTATTTGCTATGATTCCTCCAGTCTTATTAAATGGTCTAACATTAGCAGGAAAAATGCTACCAGCAATTGGTTTTGCAATGATTTTATCTGTAATGGCTAAAAAAGAATTAATCCCTTATATTATTTTAGGTTATGTTTTGGCTGTTTATTTTGGTCTACCACTTTTAACACCAACAAGCAATGCAGATGGTCTCTTAACAGCTGTATCAGCAGGGTCAGTCGCAGGTGTGCCAACTATTGGTGTCGCTTTAATTGCAACTATTTTTGCTCTTATTGATGTCTTTAGAAGACCAACTGTGAAATCTGTTGAAACAAAAACTGAAGGAGATGACCGAGATGACTGGATCTAATAAATTAACAAAAAGTGATTACACAAAAACAGCCTTAAGGGCATTCTATTTGCAAAATGGCTTTAACTACAGTAATTATCAAGGTTTAGGCTATGCTAATGTTATGTATCCGGCCTTGAAGAAATATTACGGCAATGACAAAGAAGCACTTTCAAAAGCCTTAGAAGAAAATGTTGAATTCTACAATACAAACCCACACTTCTTGCCATTTGTCACTAGCTTGCATTTGGCGATGTTAGACAATGAGCGTCCAGAAGAAGAAGTTCGTGGCATTAAGATGGCCTTGATGGGACCATTGGCTGGTATTGGTGATTCGCTATCACAATTCTGTTTGGCACCTTTGTTCTCAACGATTGCAGCTTCATTGGCATCAGATGGTTTGGTGCTTGGCCCTATCTTGTTTTTCCTTGCCATGAATACCATCTTAACAGCCATTAAACTAGCAACTGGGCATTATGGTTATAAACTTGGAACAGGCTTTATTGACAAGTTAAGTGAACAAATGGAAGTGATTTCTAGAGCTGCCAATATCGTTGGGGTAACAGTTATTTCTAGCTTAGCAGCAACTCAGGTTAAACTGACAATTCCTTACACTTTTGCTCCGGATAAAGTCACCAGTGCATCACAAAAAATTGTGACCATTCAAGGGATGCTTGATAAAATTGCACCAGCCATGTTGCCGGTTTTATATACCTTATTGATGTTCTATCTGATAAAAAATAAAAAATGGACAACCTATAAATTAGTTGTGTTAACAGTTGTGATTGGGATTATTGGAAGCTGGCTTGGAATTCTTGCATAGGTAATGTGTGAAAAAGAATGGGTTGATCCGTTAACTCATTCTTTTTACTTTGAGTAAATAGGGATGTCATATGATTAGTAAGAGACAGGAAAAAACAAGCCAATTCTTTAGTGGCTTTGACGATGAGTTTTGTAGGTATTATCTTATTCAGGAAGAAAAGGATGCTTATCTTAACCTGAAAAAAACAGTTGATATGATGATGGTAAATACCTTTATCTTTAATGATAATTGGGATATGGAGCCTTGTTTGACCCCTTATAGGTTAGAGCCCATGCAGTGGGATAAAGAGGTTAATGGGGATAAAGAGTGGAATTATATGCTCAATAGGCATACCTACCTCTTGAAATTTATGACGGTTTATCTGGTGGAACAGAACCCTCATTATTTAGACAAGGTCAAAGCCTTGATGTTTCATTGGATTGATCACAACCAGCTTAAGGCGGACTCACTTGTATCCAGAACTCTTGATACAGGAATGCGGTGTTTTACTTGGTTAAAATTACTTCTGTATTTAGAGCATTTTGAGGCTCTGACAGAAGCTGAGTATCAAAAAATTGTTGCATCCATGAAGGAACAACTTCAATTCCTTTGGGATAACTATGTGGATAAATACAGTTTGAGTAATTGGGGTGTTCTTCAAACGACGGCTATGTTAGCTTGTCTTGATTATTTTGCTGACGATGTGACGATTGCTGGTTTACAATCATTTGCTGAGAGTGAACTTAAGGAACAATTAAGGCTACAAATTCTAGATGATGGTAGTCAATATGAGCAATCGGTTATGTACCATGTTGAAGTCTTTAGAAGTTTGATGGACTTAGCTATTTTTTGCCCTCAGTACAGACCAATCTTGGAAGAAAAATTGCAAGAGATGGCATTGTATATTTATATGATGACTGGTCCAGATCATTGCCAAGTAGCTTTAGGTGACAGTGATATCACTGATACAAGAGACATGATGACGCTAGCAACGATTTTCTTTCAATCTGGGATGTATAAAGAGGCTGCTTTTGACAAGGTTGATTGTGATAATGTCATGCTTTTTGGGAAAGCAGGTATTTCTCACTTTGAAGAGATAAAAGCTCTTGCCATGGATCATCAGGCGAAACATTTCAAATCAAGTGGACATATTTGTCTAAAGGATTCGAGACGTTACCTGTTCTTTAAATGTGGACCTTTTGGGAGTGCACATAGCCACAGTGACCAAAATGCATTGTGTCTATATGATAAAGGAAAGCCTATTGTTATTGATCCGGGGCGTTACACTTATAAGGAAGATCCGCAACGCTACTTTCTTAAGAGTGCAAAGAGTCATTCAACTTGTACCCTAAGTGATATAAAAACAGAAGACATCCGTGATTCTTGGACCTATGAAAGTTATCCTAGTGCTGTCATGTCTGATCTACAAGAAAAAGGGCCTTTTCAATTAATAGAAGGGGTTTATCAGGTTGAAGCTTCTAATGGCAAGACTTTTGAACACAGACGCCTTATTTTATGTTTACCAAATGCTATAACATTGATTTTTGATCACCTAATCGCTAAAGGAGACCATTGTTTGGAAACGCAGTTTGTTTTAGACAAGGACCTTGTTTGTTCTGTGGATAAGTTGAATGACCTTAAGCTTGTTAGTGAAGTGCCTTTCAAATTGGAGCAAATGAGGATTTCTCAGCGCTATAACCAACTGCATCACACAAATGTTTTGAAGAAAACAGTACCCTTTACGGATGAGGGTTATGATTATACCTTGTTTTTAGATGAGCAGTTGGAGGTGACAAGGCTTCCCCTTATTCAAACAGGGTCTGTAAAAACACTAGCATCAGGCTTTGGATGTGACATCAAAGGACCTAACACTCATTATCTGCTTGGTATTTTGCCGCAGGCTATTATTCAAGGGGATAAACTGTATCAGATTGGGAATCAAAAGTTTAGAGGAAGAGTTGTGGTCTATGATGTTATTGCTGATAAACATTATTGCTTAAAGAGTTGACAGACGCTATTAAAATTAGTAAACTTGCTGATAGAAAACAGTTTAGTTAGTCTAAACTAA
Organism: Streptococcus iniae; assembly: GCF_030732225.1. Taxonomy (NCBI): domain Bacteria; kingdom Bacillati; phylum Bacillota; class Bacilli; order Lactobacillales; family Streptococcaceae; genus Streptococcus; species Streptococcus iniae. The sequence goes on from NZ_CP132230.1 coordinate 227,529, forward strand.
GCCCGAAAAATAAAGAAGTAAAGGAGGTCTAGCTTGTGTCTAAAAAAGTAACAATTACAGATATTGCCCGTTTGTCAGAAACATCCAAAACAACGGTTTCTTTCTATTTAAATAAGAAATATGAAAAGATGTCAGATGAAACCAGACACCGTATTGAAAGTGTTATTAAAAAAACAGGATATCGTCCAAGCACAATTGCTCGAAGCCTCAATTCCAAAAAAACAAATCTTATTGGTGTCCTTATTGGTGACATTACAAATACCTTTTCCAATCAAATTGTTAAAGGAATAGAGGATGTGACTAAAGAAAAATGCTATCAGGTAATTATTGGTAACAGTAATTACGACTCACAAAGAGAAGACCAATACATTGAAAATATGCTCAATTTAGGGGTGGATGGCTTTATTATTCAACCAACGTCTCACTTCAGAAAATACTCTAGAATTATCAATGAGAAAGAAAAACACATGGTGTTTTTTGATAGTCAACTGTATGAACATAAAACCAATTGGGTAAAAACCAATAATTATGATGCCGTTTATGACATGGTGCAAGGTGCTATGGAAAAGGGTTATACGGAATTTGTGATGATAACGGCTGATACGAGTCTATTAAGTACCCGAATTGAACGCGCTTCAGGCTTTATTGATGCTTTGTCTGAAAAAGATAATCATCATAAAAAATTAGTCATTGACCAGTACTCCACGCAATCAGAAGAGATTGAAAAATTTTTAGAGGAGGCTATTGATCGACGCAAAAAGACCTTGGTCTTTGTCCCCAACTGTTGGGCACTTCCAATGGTCTTTAGTGCGATGAAAAAACTTCAGTTTGATATGCCAATGACAGGTTTAGTTGGTTTTGATAACTTAGAATGGACCAATTTTTCATCTCCTTCGGTGTCAACGATTGTGCAACCAGCTTACCAAGAAGGAATGGAAGCTGCAAAATTGCTGATCAATGAGATTGAAGGGCAATTTCAAGAAGAAAGTCAAAAAATATTTGATTGCCAAATTGAATGGAAAGATTCAACTTATTAGTCGGAAAACATAAAAAGTCGCTGATGCTTGGGCATCAACGGCTTTTTTAGCTGATTTTCTTAAAACGCTTTTGAGATGGTCTGGTGTCTAAAGTAGCCTTTATGTGCATTGGCTAAGTAAAAGGGGGTTTTTAATGTTTTAGGAGCTTTTAAAGCCCAGTTCTTGCTGTCAAAGCTGATTTTCTTAGCCTTAGTTTGTGTTTTTAGAGAAGAAATGTCATTTTTGAAGGCATTAGCTGAACTTAAGCTCTGCAAAAGAGGTGCATTTGAGCCTTTAGGTGATAGCGTTTCAGGTAAAAGCAGTCGAGTGATTGTTTTGCTGGATGGCTCAGTTCTATCAGGTTGGTAATAGTTTTCCTGATAATAATCTCCCATATTTTTAAAAAGGTAAAGTCCAGCTTTTTCAGTTCTTAGATAATTGTTAACCGTTAGTTTATCATCCTTGTACTTGATTAAGGCCCAAATATCATTTCCTTTATCATGAATAAGCTGTTGCTGTTTACTGTTTTCGATAATGGTAATGTCTTGATTCATGCTTATTTTTTGGAAACTATCTTTATCAGTATTTGGAATCAAAAGGTAGGCGTAACTATCATCTGTCTTAAAGTGATTTTGAGAAATAGTGATGAAAGCATTAGTGATGCGGTCTTTGTTTTTAGAACTTGTGTTGATGTCAAAAAAGCTACCGCTTTGTGTTTGCCGTTTCAAATCAATGGTCGTTGGTTTGAGGAAGATGTAACCAAAACTTCGATTTGGTAGAGCTGACTCTAAAAAGATACTGTCTGTTTCAGAAAAACTGTAAGTGACTCCATCAGACAGTCTTACTTGTTTGCCGTTTATATAAACTTGATAAGGTGCTTGCGCATCCTCCTTACGTTGGTCAATAGTGGTGGATACTTTCCCGCTGTGATTAAGGTTTTGAATATCACTTCCTAAAAAGACAATCTTATCATCTAGGATACCCCATCCTTTTTTGGCTGTTAGGGTTCTGTCCCAGTTGGCAAAATCCATAGCTGCAATTCCTAGTTTAGGTGATAATGCCAAGGAGCCCACAAAAGGAGAGTGGCCAGTGACTTGGCCGGTTTCTTTTTTGGCGTCTTGTTTGAGAGCGGTCAGCTTATCCATCAGCTCTTTTGTGGTATTAAGGCGACTGTCATCTTTTTCAGTTGTTCCAGGCATTTTGTAAGGGTTGACAGTGGCCCAGTAGCCCTTTGTGTAATGTTCTTGGTCGTCGTTATAAAGATAGAACATGCCATCTGCGGTGTACCATCCTCTAGTGTTTTCGCCATTCATGCCTTCATAATTTTGAGTACGACTGGAGTGCATTGAAAGAGCAAAAGCAAAGTCTTTTTCAGCGTTGTAGTAGGCTAACTTATCCATGCTATTAAATGTCGAGAGGTAGGATGAAATGGGTTTAATAGCAATGGAGTTGTCAGCTAAGAGTTGATTCATGTTAGCAATGTCGGTATACGTTTTGAGGTTTCTGTAAAGGTGCCCTGTTTTATCTTGACTAAGGATAGATTTTAGGGTGCTTTGCAACTGGCTATTGCGATCATTTTTAGACATGTTTGTGAGTCGTAATAATCCACGGAAAATCTCAATAGCTGCATCGTGTGCATCTGCGCTTTCCCTACTAATAGAACGGCCCCTACTCATATCCATCAATTCTCCCTTGACGATTAAAGGAAGAAAAGCTTTGTTAATCCAAGAATAGAGGGTATCTAGTTGAGCGGTTGAAAAAGTGTCAGGTGATTGCTGAACCAAGGGGATGAGTTGTGTGAGGCCATCAATCAAGACACTACCATAAGCCCCAGTATAAGCAAGGTTGGTGTGATCAATATAGGAACCATCTGCATAGAAGCCTTCGCCTTTATCAACAGTTTTAAAGAGGTTATATAAGGATGAAACAGTCTGTTGAAACATGTCCTTATCTTGTCTTAGGATGGCTGTTAATAGTTTAACACGCCCCATATCCACGAGATTTCCACCTAATGCTTTGAAGGGATTGACCAAGGTTTTTCTGAAATAATAAGGGTCTGGCACAAAGTGATTAATAGCATCCGTGTGTCTTTGAATTTCCTGATCTGAGAAAAAGGGTAGCATCATGGTTAAGGTATTAACGATAGCGCGTGGACTACCAATCTCATAATCCCACCAATTGGCGGTTGCTTCAATGTCCTTATTCGCATTATAATGGTTCAAAGAGAGCCAGTCGAGGGCTTCTTTGACAAGGCGAATGGCAGCTGCGTCATGGTAGAGTGTTGAAGCAGGGTTGGTAATTTGTTTTGCTAAATCCTCAAGACGTCGGTAATGAGCTGTTAACTGTGCAGAATTACTGAAATTATTGAGGTCATTCCAGAGACAGTTTTTGTTTTCATCTGTGTTGACTGTAGTTAGTGCTAGTTTAGCCTTGTTTTCCAAGTCCTCAAACAAAGCTAGCATATTTGGATCCTTGTCATTATAGGACTTGTTGCCAAGAGTGATAGTATTCCAAAGCTGACTTAGTTGCTTGAACTGGCTATCTGAAGCCTCGGTAATCTTTAGAGGAATTATTTGAATCACTTCTTGTTTAGCATTTTTTACCTCTACAACCGTTGTTCCAAGGTGAAGGGGTGTGATTATCCCGTCTTTTAGAGTGGCGATTTTAGGGTCACGAACAGTATAGGAATACTCTTCCATGCACATTAAATGATAGTTGTTAAGTGGTAATGTAATGTCTTTTTCAAGAGTTCTATTTAGAGGTTTTGGTAGCTCAGAATCTTTTTTGCCCAAGGGAATCATTGAAATGTTGTCAAAACTCACTTTGCCAGTGCCTTGTTCATAATAGAGTTCAATGGTAACGTCTGAAACGGCAAGTTTTGGAGAATATATTTTACGGACGGTATGCCAGTTGCTTGTGCCACTAGTCATTGGGGAGAGCCAAAGTCGGTTAGCTTGACCAGGATTAGTGTTTTTTTCCACAATTCGTAGGAAAGCTTGGCCTTCTTTATTTTCGGTAGCGATGTCAAAGCTGATATCATACTGTTGTGAAGGGTCAATCTTGACGACTTGTGTGACCGCACCTCTAAATCCTATCTGGCTTTCCATCGTTAGTTTGGCATCATCTGATATTGCAATAAGAGGATGGGAATCACTTGTATTATTTGAGTCGATGTAAGGTGACCAGTTTTCAACCTCCATCGCATTAGACCATTTGGTATTTGGTGTGGTGGGAGATTTTTGGGTTACCTGATCAAAGTGACCATTTTGAATCCTATTTTGAGGTTTTCCGGATTCATTAGGGGCCTTATTTGAGCTTTCTGTTAGCAAGTTGAGACTGGTAGTGTTTGTAGCAGTAGTTGTTTGTGAACTTGGCTCAGTATTTTGCTTAGGGGTTACCTCTGTAACTGGGGGTTCTTTAGGTGGAGTTGTGGCGTTTTCTTTTTGGTTAAAGCTGATGCTACTTGTTTGTGGTGCTAAAGTCTCCTCAGCCAAGATTGTAGTAGGTGCTGCACTTAGCACTAGAGCTCCTAAAAATAAGCCCGAGTAACGAAAATAATGTGGTTTGGACTTTGGATTTCCCATGTCATTTCTCCTAAATAAGATATAGTAAACCGATTTAATTAAATTATAGCATGGGTTTTGGAAAAGTAAAGCGTTTTCTAGATAAACTTATAAGGATTTGTCAAATTTTGCTTTTAACTAAAATACCAAAGTGTGACCGATAGTTGTTTTGCAATCGAAGATGACTTTTGTCATGGCAAGTCATGACTTTTTGTACTAAAACTAATGTGACATTTGAGCTAAACTAGACCTATCGTATCCCCAAATAATGTAAGAGGTAGAAGTTATGATAAGTGTTGAAAAAGTGTCAAAAACCATTAAAGGTAAACGAATTTTAGATAATCTAACCTTTTCGGTTAATAAAGGAGAGTGTGTAGCTTTGATTGGGCCAAATGGTGCTGGAAAGACAAGCCTATTATCACTTCTTTTAGGTGATTTAAAAACAAGTGAGGGTTCTGTTTTAATTGATCATCACCCACCAAAAGCTACTTGGTTGAAGGGAAAAATTGCAGTTTTACAACAAGAGAACACCATTCCTAAAAGTGTAAAAGTTAAGGAATTAATCCAATTTTTTAGAGAGATTGCTAAGCGGCCCTTAACAGAAGAAACCATTGATAGTCTCTTGGGATTTACTGCTGAGCAGAAAAATCAACTGGCTGATAAATTATCTGGTGGGCAACGTCGCTTGCTCTCATTTGTTTTAATTCTGATTAACCAAACAGACCTTCTTTTTTTAGATGAGCCGACAGCAGGCATGGATACTTCCACACGAAGACGTTTTTGGGAGATTATTGCTACTTTGAAAAAAGAAGGTAAGACCATTATCTATACTAGTCATTATATAGAAGAAGTTGAAGATACTGCCGAACGCATCTTGATTTTAAACAAGGGGCAACTTGTGAAAGACACCACACCTTATGCTTTAGGAAACGCTGAACAAGAAAAAGAATTTGTTCTTCCCAAAAGCTATTTAGAATTAGTGGAAAAATCAACTGTCATCAATAGCATAATTGCCAAAAAAGATAGTATACGCTTTAGGACTTACGAGATTGAGGAAGTTTGGGCGTATTTACAGGAAAATGGGGTTTCTATTTCAGAAATACAAATTCAGAACAAATCACTCTTGGAGACTTTATTTGAGCAAACTAAGGAGGAAGTCTAATGGGACCATTACTTAAAATAGAGTGGATTAAACTGTGGCGTGAATGGCCAGTTCTTATTATGGGAATAGGGATGCCTGTTGGCTTTTTTGTATTCTATTCAGGAATGACAATGTCACCTAACAAGGAAACACAAAATCAATTCATTCAAAATTATATGTTAACCATGACAGCTTTTTCGATGTCAAGTTTTGGCTTTTTCTCATTCCCGGCAATGCTTTTTGAAGATCAAAAAAATCATTGGATTCACTATTTAAAGCATTCTAATGTGACTATTGGTCACTATTACATTTCCAAGATTTGTCGCGTCTACTTTAGTTTTATCACCTCTATTCTGGTGACATTTTTGGTGGCCGCTATTTTTAGAAATGTCCATCTAACATTTGGAAGATGGATAGGCTCAGCAGTCCTACTTTTAGTGTCTGGACTTGTTTTTCTTGCTTTGGGCTTACTGATTAGCCAGATTCCTTCTCCTCAGCTCATGACTATTGTTGGCAATGTTTCCTTCTTGTTATTAGCTATTATTGGAGGGTCTTGGATGCCGATAAGCCTCTTTCCAAATTGGGTGCAGACCATCTCTAAATTAACCCCGACCTATCATGTGAATCAGCTGATTACTCAATTTGCCAAATCAGGGTCACTTAATTGGCAGTCCTTGCTTCTTGTTATTAGCTATGCCATAATAGTGATAACAATAGCCCTCTGGCTAAAACGACAGAAAGAAGAGTTGGCATGATAACAGGTTGGAAACGAGAGAATCCTCTCTTTTATACTCCCTTATTTTTTATGGCATTCCCCATACTTGGACTCATCTATTTTGATTACCCTATTTGGACGCTCTCGATAACCTTACTTTTTCTGGCAGCTTATTTATTTTTAGTCCATGAAAAACCATCTCGATTAAGCCATCTTATCTGGTTATATATGCTAGGTTATATTGCTTACATGACTCTTTTTGTAAATGCTGGCATGATTTGGTTTTTGTTTTACCTCAATTCCTTATTTGTCTATAAATTTAAGGATTCTCTAAACAGTTTTCGGTTTTGGACTTACCTTGTAACAGAACTTTTGATGATTCTTAGTGTGTTTTTATTGTCAAATGATATTTCATTTCGTGCCATGGTTTTGATTGCCCCTTTCATTAATAGTTCCATGTTGATTTTTATGACAAATGAACGGCAAAAGGTAGAGGCAAAAGAAGTGCTTCAAGAAAAGAACAAGTCCATCAATTTACTGTTAGCTGAAAATGAAAGAAACCGAATTGGTCAAGATTTACACGATACTTTGGGGCATGTCTTTGTGATGATGTCGGTTAAAGCTGAATTGGTTCAAACCCTTTTAGAGAGAAAAGACATTGAAAAAGCACAAAAAGAAGTTGCTGATTTGCAAGCTATTTCTCAGACAGCAATGTCAGAAGTGCGTCAAATGGTTACTAATCTTAAAGAACATAAAATTAATCAGGAACTGCTTATTATTCAAAACATCATGGAACTAGCAGGAATTGAGCTAACAATTAAAGGGGCTAAAGAGTGTAATGTGCTTCCAGATCACCTTCAGACTAAAATCAGTATGATTTTAAGAGAACTAACCAATAATCTTCTCAAACATAGTCATGCAGACCAGTGTTTGTTGCAATTTATAAATGAAAAAGATAGATTTCAGCTGGTCTATCAGGATAATGGCCAAGGATTTTTGGAGCCTTACCATCATGACTTACATAGCATCAAAGACAGACTAGTTCTCATTAAAGGTAATTTAAGCATTACCTCCTATAAAAATCCCACTCAAATTGACGTAACCATTCCCTTAAAGGACATCTAAAATGAAACTATTAGTCGCAGAAGACCAATCAATGCTTAGAGATGCTTTATGTCAGCTTTTGTCTTTTCAAGATGAGGTGACCCAGGTATTCTCAGCGGAAAATGGGCAAAAAGCAATTCAACTCCTTTCAAAAGAAGTTATCGATGTCGCCATTTTAGACATTGAGATGCCAGAGCAATCAGGACTTGATGTGTTAGAATGGATTCGAGAAAATCAAGACATTAAAGTCATCATCGTGACAACTTTCAAACGAAAAGGTTATTTTCAACGGGCCTTAAAAGCTCATGTTGATGGGTATGTCTTGAAAGATCGCTCTATTTCCGAACTCATGAAAACAATCAATTTAGTCTTGGAAGGGCATAAAGAATATTCTCCCGAACTTATTGAAGAAGTGGCTTTTTCTTCCAATCCACTAAGTTTAAGAGAGCAAGAGATTCTTAAAGAGGTAGCCACGGGTTCTAGCAACCAAGAAATAGCAGAAACCCTTTTTCTATCTCATGGAACAGTGAGAAACTACATGTCCTCAATTCTGATTAAATTATCAGCTAGCAATCGAACGGATGCCGTCAGAATAGCACGTGACCAAGGGTGGTTATAATTAATTCTTAAATTTCTTAGCCCTTCTAAAGCCATTATTAGATTCAAAAGTCTTCTATAAGGCTTTTTTTGTTATATAATGTTTAGGCTTGGAAAACTTGCCTCCAAGGGAAAGGTTTACCTGCTGGTTAGACTGCTATTAGGAATTGTTAGCAGCAAGGTCTTGTTTTTTGTTTTAACTGGAGTGAAAAATAAACTGATCATTTCAAGTCTCAAAAAGCTATTTTATCATCTTTTAGGACATTTAGGCAGTTTTTTTTGAAGCTAATGTCAGTCTTTAAGAATGATTCTAAAGAATCTTGACCTTGCCCTTAAGGACAGGTTTACAATAGAAATTATCAGAAACTGTTCTATAAAAATAACCTTGACTATGAAAGAATAGTTTATTAAAATAGTTTGAAAAAATCGAGATGAGAAAGCTTTTACTGAATGAAGTCATTGTAAAAAAATGTGAACTGCAAAAATAAAAACGAGAAGGTAGAGGAAAAAGATGGTAGAAGACAGCTTATTTTCTATAGGACGAGCGGCAAACATGAGTGGTGTATCTGCAAAAACACTGCGTTATTATGAAAGTTTAGGACTGATTCATCCTAAATATGTTTCTAAAGAAAATGGTTATCGTTTTTACGATAAAGAAACCTTATTATTGATACCAATTATTAAATATTATCAGCAAGTTGGTTTAAATTTAAAAAGGATTAAGGAATTGATTTCCTTAACAGGCTGTTCCAATCATTATAAGTATTTGAAAAAACGCAAATCAGAAATTCAAGCAGAAAGAGAAAGGTTACTCATTTCCTTGGCTTCAATTGATGATTGGATTCAACTCATTATTGAAGGGGAAATGTGTTTGCAAAATGATCTGCATTCAGAAGCAATGGCTGTCAGTCACATTGTTAGTGTCAAGTATTATGCAGAAGAATCCAGTTACTGTTCAATTGAGCAGCCTTATTATTACAGTTATAAGGAGTCTATCATTAATCTTGATTGGATTAAATATTTAGAAGACAATCAGTTGGAAGTTTCTGGGCCAGTTATCTTAAAATATGATTCACACGAGCAAAAAGTCAAGGGGCAGACGGAAAAAGCAACTATTTTACAGCATTGTTTTCCAGAGTCCTCTGATTTTTCAAATTTTGGTGGCTTCATGGCCTTGTCTTGCTATCACATTGGGGCCTTGGATTCTGTTAATGAGACTTATCAAAAAATCAGAGATTACGCTGCTGCCCACAATTACACTTTAAAAGAAGAATGTTTTGAACGTCATGTTATTGATTACTGGGTGACCCAAAATCTGGATGAGTTTGTTACAGAAATCATCATTCCCATTGTTACAAAAGATGAGATAACAAGAAGTGATTGGTGATGTTCTGTGTAGAAGAAGCCATATCTATCTCAAGCACAAGGTGTAAGAGTCCTTTATAGGGCTTTTTTTGATGTTTTTTTTAACTTGAAGTGCTCTGACGGTATTTCCTTTTGGACTTGTCAAACATTTCTCTAAGAGTAAGGTTATAAGCCAATAAAAGCTTACCTTGGAAGGTCAATAGCTTGAACAGTGCTTGGTTTTGTTAGAAATTGTAGTTGCTAATGCTGAGCATGACAAGCTAGTATTCCCTTATTTATAAGGCTTTTACAAAAAAAGTTTTTTTGCTTGCCTTCACTGTTACATTTTTTACCTATCTCATATTGACCTTCCAGTTATGGAAGGGCTTACAATTGACTGAGATAGACTTTTAATAAGTAGTACTGAAGAAAAAGTCCTAAAAGTGTTTTAGTTAAAAAAATATATTGGAGGTAGTCTTATGAATTCCGAAGCATTAGGAATGATTGAAACAAAAGGATTGGTTAGCTCAATTGAGGCAGCAGATGCCATGGTAAAAGCTGCAAATGTGACTTTGATTGGCAAAGAGTTAGTTGGTGGAGGGCTTGTTACAGTTCTTGTCCGAGGGGATGTCGGTGCTGTTAAAGCAGCCACAGATGCAGGTGCCGCTGCGGCACAACGGATTGGAGAATTGGTTTCAGTTCATGTTATTCCACGTCCACATGGTGAAGTGGAAATGATTTTACCGACTAAATAACGTTATAAGAAGAAGGAGTCACTTCTTCACTATCTTAGAAAAAGAGGTATAGCAATGGGTTTACTACCAGCACGCACAGCTGTTCTAAATTACATGAACACTGTTTCTGAAGCCGATGTACATCAAGTGATGGCTGCCCTAAAGCCACAATATGGTCAGGAAAAACAATTTAAAGAGCCCTTGTTCTTAGAACACTTAATGTCCTTGGAATGCAATGGTTATCTAGAGCAAGCGGGTTATGATTTGGATGATAAGGATGATCTACGAATTTTATTTAGAATCACTGATGATGGCCGTTTAGCCGTACAAAAATATATTTCAAAAACATTTCAATAATAAAAGGAGTAAAGTGATATGAGATATCATGGAGGACAAGCTTTAGGACTTGTTGAGACTGTTGGTCTAGTCCCGGCTTTAGAAGCTTGTGACAAAATGTTAAAAGCCAGCAATGTTAAACTGGTCTCTTACGAAAATGTCGGATCAACCTTAGTGACAATTATGGTTGTTGGAGATGTTGCTGCTGTTGAAGCTTCTGTTGAAGCAGGGGCACAAGCAGCAGCTGCAATAGGAAAATTAACCTCTCATAATGTGATGCCAAGACCCATTCCCTCTGTTGGGGATATTGTTTCCGTGCATGATATTGATAATGAATAAAGGAGAATACCGTGGAAAGATATCAAGCAATTGGTGCCATTGAAACATTTGGATTGGTCTATATCCTAGAAGCAGCAGATGCAATGGTAAAAGCTTCAGAAGTTGATGTTATTGGTTATGAGAATACCGCTTCAGGTTATATTTCTGTGATTGTTCAAGGAGAAACAGAAGCTTGTAAAACGGCTGTTGCAGCAGGTGTTAAAGCTGTTGAAAAAATGGGAACAGAAGTTTACAGCCATGTAGTTATTCCTGGCCCCCATGAAGACTTAAGAAAAATTATTGACCGTTATTCATTATCCTTACTTTTACCAGAAGAGAGTCAAGAATAAGAAAGTGTAGTTTAGATGAGATATATTGACAAAGATTTAGATTCCATTCAAGAAACCAGAAATCTCCTCCTCAATGCGAAATCTTCTTTTCTTCAATTGCAAAGCCTTAATCAAAGTGATTTAGATACTTATAGTAAAAGCTTCATTAGCCAATTGAGCAGTCAGGCTGACGCTTTGATCCATGCTTTTACAATTGGGAATGATTATGGTGTTGAAAAGGACGAAGGTTTTCTTTGTCATACCTTTCTTCAACGTTTTAGTGACACCTTCCAAAACGAAAGCTATGTTGGTATTGTAGCTGGGGATGCAGATGACAAAGTGATTGAAATCGGTGTTCCATTAGGTGTGGTGGCGGTTTTGTTGCCAAGTCATCCAAGTTTTAGCCTAGTTGTGAATTTGATTTTAATAGCGATAAAATCAGGAAACGCCATGATTTTGGTAGCTAATAAACAGTCAAAACTTGCAACTTTAACAGGTATTAAAGAGCTTATTGCGCTAAACGATGAAAGCGGTTACTTAAATGGTGCTATAAGTTTGGCAGAAATTGTTAGTGACGCTGGGATTTCTGAACTTTTAGCTAGTGATAAATTAGACTTACTTGTCAATATTGGATGTCCAGAATACATTTCTAAAGAGTTTAAGAGCAATACCCCTTGTATCTTTGGAGGCGAATCTTCTGGGCCAGTCTTTATTGAAAGAAGTGCAGATATTGAGCAAGCTGTTAGGGATGTTATTTACTCCAGAAGTTTTCACAATGGGATTTTACCAGGAGCAGAACAGTTTCTTGTGACGGAAAATATTATCGCGCAGCCACTAAAAGCTAGCCTTACAGCTAATGGTGCTTACCTCCTCACAACAGATGAAAGGCGCAAGCTGATTACTTTTTTAAAAGTATCAGAAAAAAACATTAGCAATAATTACATGGGCAAGTCAGCTAAATGGATTGCCAAGATGGCTGGTATTTCAGTGCCAGAAAGCACAAAAGTGTTGGTTTGTGTTCAAGATTATTTGACAGAAGAAGACTATTTTAGTCAAAAATTACTGTGTCCGATTATTGTGGTTTATTTGGAACCAGATTGGACCTTGGCTTGTAGCAAGTGTATGTCTTTATTGTCAGAACTTAGAATGGGGCACACCTTGACCATTCACTCCACTAACTGGCAGGTGATTCGAGAATTTGCCATGGTCAAGGCAGTTGGCCGTATTGTTGTTAATGCTCCAACGTCTTGCGCGGCAACAGGACTGACGTCAAGTTTTCCACCGTCTTTAATTTTAGGAGGGATTACGACAGGACGTGGTTATAGTTCAGAAAATATGACTCCCAAACATTGGACTTACACTAGGCGAGTTGGTTTCAAACTAGAGAAATAATGATAGAAATGAGAAGTCGCTTAGGCGATTTCTAAATGAGAGGAAATATCACAAATGGATATGAAAGAATTTACAGCTAAGTTGGAAGAAGCAACGAAGCAATTAAGTGATGCTGAACGTGCCTCACTAGAAAAATTATTCCAAAGTGTATCAGGCGATATTACTAAAGCTGATGACACTCAAAAAGAAAGTCCTCTGATTGCAGCAGAAGGAACTGAAGTGCCAGACGGCATTACCCCACGTTTGAATGCTTTGAAAAAACAATATTTGGAAGCCAAACCAACCATTTCATTGATTAGAGCAATTAACTTAACAAAGATTTCTAAAGAAAATGAAGGCCTGCCAAAAGCTGTTTTACGTGGGACCGCTTTTAAAGAATTTTGTAAAATTGCGCCATTGATTATTCAAGATAATGAATTGCTTGTTGGGGCACCAAATGGTGGTGCACGCTTTGGTGCTTTCTCACCGGACATTTCTTGGCGTTGGTTACGTGATGAGCTTGATACTGTATCAACTCGTCCACAAGACCCATATGCCTTATCTGAAGAAGATAAGAAAATTTTAGTCGATGAAATCTTCCCATATTGGACTGGTAAATCTGTTGATGAAGCTTGTGAATCACAATACCGTGAAGCAGGTGCATGGGAATTATCAGGTGAATCCTTTGTTTCTGACTGTTCATACCATGCAACATCAGGTGGTGGTGACTCAAACCCAGGTTATGATGTCATTGCTATGACTAAAGGGATGCTAGATGTTAAAGCACAAGCACAAGAACACTTGGCTGACCTTGATTATGGTAACCCAGATGATTTAGAGAAAATTTACTTCTATAAAGCACAAATTTTAACTGCTGAAGGGGTTATGATTTATGCTCAAAGAATGTCTGACTATGCCGCACAACTTGCCGCTAAAGAAAGCAATCCAAAACGTAAAGCAGAATTAGAAGCTATTTCTCGAGTTAATGCTAATGTGCCTGCTCATAAACCAGAAACCTTCTGGGAAGCTATGCAATATGTTGTGACCATTCAAAACTTGCTTCTTTGTGAAGAAAACCAAACGGGTCTTTCAATTGGACGTGTTGACCAATACATGTACCCACTTTATAAAAGAGATATTGAAGCTGGCCGCATGACACCCTACCAAGCTTTTGAATTGTCAGGTGCTATGTTCATTAAGATGTCAGAAATGATGTGGTTGACCTCTGAAGGCTCATCTCAATTCTTCGCCGGTTACCAACCATTTGTCAACATGTGTGTTGGTGGTGTTACTCGTGATGGTCGTGATGCTACCAATGACTTAACTTATCTTTTGATGGATGCTGTTCGTCACGTCAAAGTATACCAACCAACCCTTGCAACCCGTGTTCACAATAAATCTCCGCGTGACTACTTGAAGAAAATTGTTGAGGTTGTTCGTGCAGGTATTGGATTCCCAGCTTGTCACTTTGATGACACTCACATCAAGATGATGTTAGCTAAAGGTGTGTCAATGGAAGATGCCCGTGATTACTGTTTGATGGGCTGTGTTGAACCTCAAAAATCAGGTCGCCTTTACCAATGGACATCAACAGCTTACACACAATGGCCAATCTTAATTGAAACAACCTTGAATCATGGTATTCCCCTTTGGTATGGAAAACCAGTTACCCCAGACATGGGATCACTTGATCACTATAAAACATTTGAAGCGTTTGAAACAGCTGTTAAAGAAACCATTAAGTATGTCACTAAATGGACATCTGTAATGACTGTTATTTCGCAACGTGTTCAACGGGAATTGGCACCAGTACCGTTGATGTCAATCATGTATGAAGGCACTATGGAAAATGGACGTGATGTTAAAGCTGGTGGGGCAATGTATAACTTTGGTCCAGGTGTTGTTTGGTCAGGACTTGCGAACTATGCAGACTCAATGGCTGCCATTAAAAAATTAGTTTTTGAAGATAAAAAATACAGTCTTGAAGAATTAAACAAAGCTTTAGTCGCAGACTTTGAAGGTTATGATCAGGTTCGTGCTGATTGCTTGTCGGTTCCTAAGTATGGGAATGACGATGACTATGTTGATTACTTCACGTCAGACATCATTGCCTTCACAGAAGCTGAACACCGTAAATACAAGACTTTGTATTCTGTCTTAAGTCATGGAACCTTGTCTATTTCAAACAACACACCATTAGGGCAAATCACAGCGGCATCAGCATCAGGTCGTCGTGCGTGGACACCATTATCAGATGGGATTTCACCAGATCATGGTATGGATACCAAAGGACCAACAGCAATTATTAAATCTGTTTCTAAGATGGCCAATGAAAACATGAATATTGGTCTTGTTCACAACTTTAAGATTATGGCTGGTTTACTTGATACACCTCAAGGAGAAGAAAGTTTAATCACCCTTCTTAGAACAGCAAGTATTCTTGGTAATGGTGAGATGCAATTTAACTATCTTGACAACAATACCTTGATTGACGCTCAAAAACATCCTGAAAAATACCGTGACTTAATTGTCCGTGTTGCAGGATACAGTGCCTTCTTTGTTGAATTGTGCAAAGATGTTCAAGATGAAATTATTGCAAGAACAGTTTTAACCAGAATTTAAGCAAATAAATGTCCTATAGCAGTCTTAAGTGTAACGGCTTCTATAGGAATAATTAGGAGAAAATAGTGGTGGTAACAACACATAAACATGAAACGCGAATTAATGTCTTCAATGTTCAAAAATACAACCTCTATGATGGTCCAGGAATCCGCACCATCGTCTTCTTTAAGGGGTGTCCGATGCGGTGTAAGTGGTGTGCCAATCCAGAAGGATTGGCATTTGGGACAAACATGATGTATAAAGAGACTCTGTGTAAACCCTATAATTCATGTGCGCAGACCTGTCCTCTTGGCAAAGTTTGCTTTGATTACACAGATAAAGAACATCCCATTGATATTAGGAATTACCAGAAAAAACTACCAAGCCAAGAGGATATTAAGGGCTGTCCAGAAGGTGCCTTAAGCATTGCCGGTCAGTCAAAAACCATCTCAGAACTCATGGCCATTATTCATGAAGACGATGCCTTTTATGACATGTCAGGTGGTGGTGTTACCTTGTCAGGTGGGGAATGTCTGGCACAACCTGAGGGTGCAATTGCTCTTTTACAAGCCTGTAAGCAAGATGGTTTGAACACAGCTGTTGAAACAGCTGGTCATGTGCCTAATAAGGTTGTTATGGCAGTTGCTGAATATACCGATTTATTCTTATTTGACATGAAGCACATGGATTCAAAACGACACAATGAACTTACAGGTGTTGGAAATGAACGGATTTTAGCAAATTTAAAATACATTATTGAAGCAGGATATCAGGTTAAAATCAGAATGCCGATGCTAAAAGAGATTAACGACAGTGAAGAAGAGATTAAATCAGTTATTGAGTTTTTGCTTCCTTACAAAAATTATCCCAATTTTCAAGGGATTGATTTGTTGCCCTATCACAAATTAGGGGTCAATAAGTACAATCAATTAGGCTTGGAATATAAGATAAAAGGAGACCCTTCGTTAAGTCAATATGATTTAGATCGGATTGAAAGTTATATATTATCTTATGATTTTCCAGTAACTGTTGTGAAGCACTGATGATGTCAGGAGGAAAATGGTGTTTGAAGAAATGGGAAAAATAGATCGAATCATTCAAGAATCGGTACCAGGAAAACAAATTACCCTTGCTCATTGCATTGCAGCTCCAATTGATGCTGTTTATGACAGTTTAGGAGTTTCAAAACAAGGTGCTATTGGTATTTTGGCCTTAACACCTTATGAAACTGCTATTATAGCAGCAGATATTGCAGGTAAAGCAGCAGATGTTGATATTTGTTTTGTTGATCGCTTTACAGGTTCTCTCATGTTTAGCGGCGATGTTCAGAGTGTTGAAACCTCTTTAGAAAGTATCTTAGATTATTTCAAGGAAAAATTAGGATTTTCAACAGTTTCCCTAACACGATCATGAAAAAAAGAATCCTTGTTATTGGTCCAGAGGACGATGAGAAAAGAAAACTTCTTGCAATGATTGAGAAGAGTCATTCTTTGAAGCAAGTAAACTCAATTGTTTATCATGACCACACCATTGATGTTCCAAGTTCTTATTTAAGAAGTCCTTGGATGACACGTCACATTATTGCCTGTCAGCAAAATGCTTACTGCGTTTTAATGTTACTGAATGAAAATCGTGAATTTAGGGTTTATTCTCCCAATTTTGCCAGAGCATTTCGAGTGCCAAGTATTGGACTAATCTTACGCAGTGAAGCTAATGACTTGGCTCAACGAGAGGACTGTCATAGAGAATTGGAAGAAGCTAGTCTTGATGAGATTTATGAGATTGTAATAGACGCTCAAGAAGATTGTCAGAGATTAGTCGATAAAATCAAATTATTAAGAGAAGGTAAACAATGAAAGTGCAAGAATTTAAGGTAGGGCCTAAGTTTATATTTGGTAATGGGTCCATAAAAGAAATTTCAAAGTTACCCATAAAAAAAGCTTATGTCATTTGCGATCCCTTTATGGAAAAAAACCATATGGTTGATGAAGTTTTAAAAAACTTGAAAGCAGCTGGAGCAGAAACCATGGTCTTTTCAAAAGTTGTTCCAGACCCAACTGTTCAAGTGGTTTCGCAAGGAGTAGCAGAAATTAAAGCCTTTAAACCTGATACAGTCATTGCGTTAGGTGGTGGTTCAGCCATGGACTCAGCTAAGGCTGTTATAAGGGTTTATACGGAGTCAGAAAAGGTTGACAAGCCAAGGTTAATTGCCATACCAACAACAAGTGGGTCAGGGAGTGAAAATACTGCTTTTGCCGTTATTTCAGACCCAACCTATAATGAAAAAATTGCCTTGGTAGATTCATCAATGGTTCCAGATATTGCTATTTTAGACAATACCTTTACCATGAGTGTTCCCAAAGCAGTAACAGCAGATGCCGGAATGGATGTCTTAACACACTGTTTAGAAGCCTATGTTTCAAATCAAGCGAGTGATTTTTCAGATGCTTGTGCTGAAAAAGGAATTGCTCTAACTTGGAAATACTTACCAGTAACTTACAAATATGGTGAGGATAAGCTGGCGCGTGAAAAGATGCATAATGCCTCATCGATTGCAGGAATTGCCTTTAACAATGCTGGTTTAGGTATTTGCCATAGCTTATCACATGCTATTGGTGCTTTCTTCCATGTTCCTCATGGTAGAATTAATGCCTTTTTGTTACCGCATGTCATTGCTTTTAATGCGTCAGTTAATGAATCCCATGAAACTGAAGTGACAAAACGTTATGCCCAAGTGGCTGAGATTTTAAATTTACAAAGATCAACTGCTAAACAAAGTGTCATGGCTCTAATGGCAGCTATTAAACGGATGTCACAAGCTTTTGGCATACCAAATACTCTTGAAGACTTAGGGATTGATCGAGCAGCGTTTGAAAAAATGATTCCAGAAATGGCAAAGCGTGTTATGGCAGATGCTTGTACACCAACAAATCCTCGCCCGGTAACTCTTAAAGATATTGAGACCATTTACCGAGGCTTGTAGTTGCTTACTTATGATTTGAGAATCACACTAAGTCACAAGATGAACAAAAGGGAAAGAAGAAAAGGATGAAATTTTTAACAGAAGATGATTTACGCCTGAAGTATAATGCCTTTCCTTTCGAAACGTTTACCATTGAAAACAATACTAGATTAACACCAGGAGCAAAAACCTTTCTAATGGATCGTAAAGTCACTATTTATGATGATAATGATCCTCTTTGGCAAAAGAAAAAAGCTATGACAGTGAAGAGAAAATCTAACACACAAAATGCAAAGTCAAAAGGCTTTCGACACTTGCCAGAACAAGCAGAATGGTTTGCCATCCGGTGTGAGTTTTTAAAAACTGCCTCTGATTTGGCACATTTAGACTTGGTTTTAGCTAAAGAATTAGGCGTTTTAGAAAATTGTTTAGCTCTTAGTCTAGTAGGTGAGAAGCAGTCTCCACCACAATTGAAGCTTGAAAAACCACTAAAAGAAATTGATAAGACCTATATCATCACTAACCTGTCAACTGTTTCCATGTTCTTGGAATTGGATAAGGGAAAAATATTGACTAGACTTTATCCTCTTTATTTTCGTTTAGAAGCTTTCATTGAACAACTGTCTGATACAGAAAGTGACCAATTCAAACTGGTTTCTGAGAGGTTGGAGGAGTTGATTGCTTATTACCTGAACAAGAGTGAGGAGGAAAGTTATCATGCATGATGGATTATCAAAAACCTGTGATACTTATGTTGAAGCATTTGAACACGCTCAACAAAACCCCATCAAGAGTAAAGGTGGTGTTTATTTAACAGGCGTTGATTTAGGGACTGCTTACATTGTTTTAGTTGTCTTAGACGAGAATAAAAAAATTGTTGCGGGAGCTCACAGACATGCCAGTGTTATTCGTGACGGTATGGTTGTTGATTACATGGGAGCGATTCAAATCGTTCGTGACTTGAAAAAAAGTCTAGAAGAACAATTAGATGCAGAACTCTTATACGCAGCGGCAGCTATTCCACCTGGGACGGATGCCTTAGATGGTGGCGCCATTAAAAATGTGGTGCAAGGAGCAGGCTTTGAGTTGACGGCCTTGTTGGATGAGCCAACAGCAGCTAATACGATTGTTGGTTTGCAAAATGGAGCTATTGTTGATATTGGTGGTGGAACAACAGGGATTTCAATTTTAAAAGACGGTCAAGTGGTGAAATGCATTGATGAGCCAACTGGTGGGACACATTTTTCACTGGTGGTATCAGGGGCCTACCATCTGGATTTTGAAGCAGCAGATGCTTATAAACGGGACCCTCATAACCACAAGGAATTGCTAGGTGTTCTTAAGCCTGTAGTGGAAAAAGTTGCTTCTATCATTACAAAACACATTGAAGGTTATGATCTTGATCTTATCTATTTAGTTGGTGGAAGCAGTTGCTTAACGGGGATTGAAAGCATTATTGAAAAAGAGACTAAGATCAAAACCATCAAACCTAAAAATCCAATGTTTGTAACACCAATTGGTATTGCGATGAATTGCAGTCAAACCATTATCTATTAAAAGGAGAAACGATGTTAGTTGCAGAGTTAGTTGATAATATATGGGCAACAAGAAAATCTGATGCCCTGAGTGGCGCAAAGTTATTGCTAGCAGAAGTTAAAGGTGGCAGTAAAGCAGGAGAGCTTATTGTTGTTGTAGATATGATTGGTGCAGGAATTGGTGACCGCGTTATTATTACGACAGGTTCTGCAGCTCGTCGCATGATGGGAGACGACCAAATGCCAGTTGATGCCGCAGTTGTTGGAATCATTGATGACAATTATGATGACGTTAAAAAACAAAATGGTAAACAAGAAAGATTTTCGTAACGGAAAGCTTTACGGTCACTACAATGAGTGATAATAAAAAAGGTGTCACAAGATGCCTTAGAAACTTAATGAGAATTGAACTCGGACGGAAAACGAGGAATTTAGATGACTTCCTTCTGAAATCAGGATTTCAGGCAAGCCCCTAAAATTCAGTCGTTTTCTAAACGTCCTTAGTATCTTAATGAGAATTGAACTCGGACGGAAAACGAGGAATTTAGATGACTTCCTTCTGAAATCAGGATTTCAGGTAAGCCCCTAAAATTCAGTCGTTTTCTAGACGTCCTTAGTATCTTAATGAGAATTGAACTCGGACGGAAAACGAGGAATTTAGATGACTTCCTTCTGAAATCAGGATTTCAGGTAAGCCCCTAAAATTCAGTCGTTTTCTAAACGTCCTTAGTATCTTAATTAAAGGAGAAATAATGGCAAATTTAATTGTTGCTAAAGATGTTTTGGCTTGTTTTGAAAAGGGTCAGACAACTTGTTACATCGACCCAGGAACAATCATTACACCTGCTGCTAAAGATGAAGCTAAAAAACGAGGGGTGACTTTTGTAGACTGTCAACAACCTTGTTCAAAACAAGAAACCACTTGTAATGGCGACATAACTTCAGATGAATTGTTGTCCTTATTAAAAAAAATGTTGAGCAATTGTGATGAGAAGGCTGCTAAACCAAGTTTACCTTATCGTAGTGTTGTTCACTCAAATGGTTTAAAAATTGTTAAGGGTGGCACTGTTAGAATGGATGTTTTTGATACTGGAAACCCCGAAGATAAGATTGGTTTCCAAGAGCTTGTTAGTAAAGACGAATCCAAAATGAGTGCTGGTTTCTTAACCATTGACCATTCGAGCTTTGCTTGGAAATTACCATATGAGGAGATTGACTATGTGATTTCTGGAACAGTTTCCATTGATATTGACGGTCAAACCTATGTTGGTCGTGCTGGGGACGTTATATTTGTTCCAGAAGGATCTGATGTGGTTTGGGGCTCGCCTGATAATGCGAAACTCTTTTACACCACTTTTCCAGCTAATTGGGCAGATTTAATGTAACAAAGGGGAGTGTAGATGAAAGCATTAGGAATGATTGAAACTTATGGCCTTATTGCTGCAATTGAAGCAGCAGATGTGATGTTGAAAGTTGCTGATGTTTCCTTGATGGGGTCACAAAAGGTTCGCGGTGGTCTTGTGATGGTTAGCGTAGAAGGTGATGTCGGAGCCGTTAAAACAGCAGTTGAAGCAGGTGCTAGTGCCATAAGACGTTTAGAAGAGGCTTGTTTCATTAGCTCGCATGTCATTCCTCGACCAGATGATCAGTTAGCTACTATTTATCAAAAAGCTAATCAGTCTATCGCGCAGCCTATTGACACTAAAAAAGAAATCACAATAGCTCAAGAGACAGAGATGATTGCAAAAACAGATGTTTCTCTTTCTGAGGAAGAACTCTCCCTAATGACTGCTGTGTCAGAAATGTCAATCAAAGAGTACAGACGGACTCTAGAGAAAATGAAGGTTGACGCTTTGAGACGTATAGTTGCTGTCAATGAGCGGCTTCTAGTAGCTTCAGAAAAACTGGAGAAAATGGTTCGGCGAGACATGATTGACATGTTGGTCAAAGATTTTAAATCACAACATATGAACTGATGATCAAAAAAGATAAGGGGGAATGGATTAAATGAAGACAATCGATATTGATCTCTGCTCGATTCAAGAAGCACGAGATCTTGCAAAAAAAGGGAAAGAAGCGGCTGATAAAGTGGCACACTTCTCTGATGAACAAATTGATGCGATTTTACAGAATATTGTTAAAGCTGTTCAAGCTAATGCCTATCACTTGGCAGAAATGGCAGTTGAAGAAACAGGATTTGGAAAAGTAGCTGATAAAGCTTATAAAAATCATGCGGCATCACATTTGCTTTATGAAGAGATTAAGCATCAAAAAACCTCAGGAATTATTGAATTTGATGAAAAAAATAAACTTTTCAATGTAGCAGAACCAATGGGGTTGATACTAGGGATAACCCCTTCTACAAACCCAACGTCAACCATCATTTTTAAAGCAATGATTGCAATCAAGGCACGTAATGCCATTGTTTTTGCACCTCATCCAGCTGCTAAACGGTGTAGTATTGCGGCAACAGAACTTGTTCGAAAAGCAGCCATTGAAGCAGGAGCACCAGAACATTTGGTTGCTTGCGTGATGAACCCTTCTTTAGAATCAAGTAATACCTTGATGCATGCTAAAGAAGTTTCAATGATTATTGCTACTGGCGGTCCTGGTATGGTTAAAGCAGCTTACAGCAGTGGTAAACCAGCAATAGGTGTTGGGGCAGGAAACTCGCCAGCCTATATTGAACGAACAGCAGATGTTAAAAAAGCCGTTTCAAACATCCTAGCCTCTAAAACCTTTGATAATGGCACCATCTGTGCTTCTGAACAAGCCATTATCTGTGAAGAAGTCAATAAAGATGAGGTTATTCGTGAATTAAAAGCACAAGGTTGTTACTTTATGACCAAAGAGGAAACAGATAAGGTTTGTGATGTTCTCTTTAGAGGCAATTCACAAGGGTGCAACCCATCAATGAGTCCGAAATTTGTTGGAAAACCTGCAACCGAAATTGCTGAGGCAGTTGGCTTAGCCGTTCCAAAGGATACTAAAGTTCTTGTGGGTCCTCAATCAGGTGTCGGTCAAGGCAATCCATTGTCATTTGAAAAATTAACAACAGTTTTAGGTTTCTATGTGGTTAAGAACTGGGAAGAAGCCTGTGCTTTGAGTATTCGTCTCTTGCAAAATGGCATTGGGCACACCATGAGTCTACACACAGAAGATCCAAAAATGATTTTCCGCTTCTCAACAAAACCAGCCTCTCGTATTCTGGTTAATACAGGTGGTAGTCAAGGTGGCACTGGAATCTCAACAGGTTTACCAGTTGCTTTCACACTTGGTTGCGGTACAGCAGGAGGAAGTTCGGTTTCTGAAAACCTTGGACCCAAACATTTGATGAACATCAAAACAGTAGCTTATGGCATAAAAGATGTGACAAACTTAGTGGCCGATGATGCTATTTTTCAGGCTTTGCCAAAAGGGTGCCCAACACAGTCAATGAAAGAAGAGGTATCAGTAGTGTCTTCTGCATCCATTCACTGCAAAGAGACTAGCGTTTCTTGCCAGACACAAAAAGCCTTTCTCGATCAAACGCCTCAATCCATTCAAGAGGCATTTGAAAGACGGCAGGCACAAAAACCTTCTGATGATAGCATAAAAATCAATGCCAATACTGCAGTAGACAATGACACTATTGTAAGAGAAATCTTATCAGCTTTAAAACAGAAATAAGAGGGAGAAGATGGAGCAAGATTTAGAACGTTTATTTTATCAGGTCATTGATCAATTGAGTGGTTTGACGTCTTCAGAAAATCTCAGTCAGGAATCAGCCTTAGTAAAGCCTTCTTGTCCAAGAGATTTGGATACAAATGGGTTTGTTATCCCATTAGGTGTTTCAAACCATCATATCCATCTGTCACAGGCTGATGCGGACCTTCTCTTTGGAGAAGGGTATGTCTTTCAAAAACTCAAAGATCTCTCTCAACCAGGTCAGTTTGCTTTTCAAGAATGTGTCACAATTGCAGGGCCAAAAGGTGTGATTGACAAAGTGCGTATCTTAGGACCAGTTAGAGGAGAAAGCCAAGTTGAAATCACAGCAACAGATGGCTTTAAATTAGGAATTAATGCCCCCTTACGTCTCTCAGGAGACCTAGAAGCTACGCCTAGTTGTACGGTTATCGGACCAGCCGGTTCAGTCCAATTGAAAAAGGGATGTATTATTGCTAAACGCCATATTCATATGACACCAGAAGATGCCAAATGTTTTGGGGTTGTCGACAAAGAAGAAGTCGCCTTAGAGTTGCCAGGTGAGCGTGGCGGTATTCTCAAAAATGTGACCATCCGTGTTAAAGAAACATTTGCACTAGAATGCCATTTAGATACCGAAGAAGCCAACGCCCTGGGAGTTACAGGCAAGGATAAATTACGTTTAATGAAATAAAAGGAGATAAAAATGACTTCAGAAGCATTAGGAATGATTGAAACCAAAGGGTTGATTGGCTCGATAGAAGCCGCAGATGCTATGGTAAAAGCCGCCAACGTTACTTTAATTGGAAAAGAATTTGTTGGGGGAGGTCTAGTAACCGTCTTGGTACGTGGAGATGTAGGAGCAGTAAAAGCCGCCACAGATGCAGGAGCCGCTGCCGCACAACGTGTTGGAGAACTTATTTCAGTTCACGTTATCCCACGACCTCATAGCGAAGTTGAACTGATTTTACCAAATAAATAATGGCTATTGCCAAAAGAAAGAGGAATACACATGAACTCAGAAGCATTAGGAATGGTTGAAACTAAAGGATTAATTGGTTCAATAGAAGCCGCAGACGCCATGGTAAAAGCCGCCAACGTTACTTTAATTGGAAAAGAATTTGTTGGAGGGGGTCTAGTAACCGTCTTGGTACGTGGAGATGTAGGAGCAGTAAAAGCCGCCACAGATGCAGGAGCCGCTGCCGCACAACGTGTTGGAGAACTTATTTCAGTTCACGTTATCCCACGCCCTCACAGTGAAGTTGAATTGATTTTACCAACAAAATAAGGCAAATAAAAAAAGAAAGAGGAATACACATGAACTCAGAAGCATTAGGAATGATTGAAACTAAAGGATTAATTGGTTCAATAGAAGCCGCAGACGCCATGGTAAAAGCCGCCAACGTTACTTTAATTGGAAAAGAATTTGTTGGAGGGGGTCTAGTAACCGTCTTGGTACGTGGAGATGTAGGAGCAGTAAAAGCCGCCACAGATGCAGGAGCCGCTGCCGCCCAACGTGTTGGGGAACTTATTTCAGTTCACGTTATCCCACGTCCTCACAGTGAAGTTGAACTCATTTTACCAAAACACTAATTGGAATCAACAGAGTTGCTGACTGGTAGTGTCAAGTTGCCGGTCTTTACTCTGACAGATGTGTTTGCTTTTAAACAAAGAATGTAACGATTTTTAAAGACAGATTAGAAAGGAGGTAAAGGATGCACAAAGAAATCATGGATGGCAATACAGCCGCAGCTCACATTGCATATGCTTTTAGTGATATGGCAGGTATTTATCCCATTACGCCAAGTTCAACTATGGCTGAATCAGTGGATATCTGGCAAACAGAAGGACGAAAGAATCTGTTTGGGCAAGAACTGAAGGTTGTTGAGATGCAGTCAGAGGCGGGTGTCGCTGGCTTTGTTCACGGTGCATTAAAAACAGGAGCGTTAACAACCACCTTTACCTCCTCACAAGGACTCTTACTCATGTTGCCTAACCTTTATAAAATTGCAGGGGAACTACTTCCCGCAGTTTTTCATGTGGCAGCAAGAGCAGTGACTACTAATGCACTTAGTATTTTTGGTGACCATAGTGATGTCATGTCTGTTCGTCAAAGTGGTTGTGCCATGCTAGCGGAAAGTTCTGTTCAAGAGGTTATGGATTTATCAGTTCTTGCGCATTTGGCAACTCTAGAAACCAGTATTCCTTTTGTCAGCTTTTTTGACGGCTTTAGAACAAGTCATGAATTGCAACGCATAGAGGTTTTTGATAATGATGATTTAAGACCACTCTTAAACGAGGAGGCACTTGCTGTTTTCCGTTCAAGGGCTATGAATCCAAACCACCCCAAGGTTTCTGGAAGCAACCAAGGGCCAGAACTCTATTTTCAACAACGTGAAACGGTCAATAGACATTATCAGATTATCCCTTATGTCGTTCAAAAGTACATGCAAAAAATCAATGCCTTGCGAGGAACCCATTATGATTTAATGACTTATTATGGGGATAAACAAGCAAGTGAACTGATTATTGCAATGGGTTCAGTAGCACAAACCATTGAACAAACCGTGTATTATTTGAATCAAAAAGGGCGAAAAGTTGGTTTTATTAATGTCCACCTTTACCGCCCATTTCCCAAAGAGCATTTCTTAGCCATTTTACCTAAGAGTGTCCAAGCAATTGCTGTCTTAGACAGAACCAAAGAGCCAGGTGCTATTGGTGAGCCACTTTTTATGGATGTGCAATCAGCTCTGTTTGAAAGTGCTTGTCGTCCTAAGGTTATTGGTGGTAGATATGGTATTGGCTGTAAGGATACAGGACCAGAGCAGATTATTGCAGTCTTTGACGAGTTACAAAAATCAGATGCTAAAAAACACTTTACACTTGGAATTGAAGATGATGTCACCCATTTATCTCTAGCTCTAGGAGAAACTCTTGATTTAACAGGAAAAAACAGTTATCAGGTTAAGTTCTGGGGCTTAGGTGGTGATGGAACAGTCAGTCTCAATAAATCCAATGTCAAAATTATTGGTGAGCATACTGATAAGGAAGTTCAAGCCTATTTTTATTATGATTCGCGTAAGCAAAATGGTTTAACGGTTTCCCATTTGAGGTTTAGCCCAGAAGCCATCAAATCTTCTTATTTTGTTCAAGAACCTGATTTTGTGGGGGTGTCAACAGCTGCCTACCTGAGGCAATACGACTTGCTCAAAGGGTTGAAACAAGGAGGGATTTTTCTTCTTAATACCACTTGGAGTCAGGAGCAACTTCATCGCAATTTGCCTGCTAATCTAAAAAAATACCTAGCAGATCATCAGATTCGTTTTTATACAATCAACGCCTATCAAATTGCTCAAACTGTTGGCCTAGACCGCAAATCAAGCATCTGCATGCAGACGGCATTTTTTAAGTTGACACAACTTTTACCAATGCAAGAAGCTATTTTGGCCATGAAAGATCACGTTTTAAAGACTTATAAGCAGAAATCGCCAGAGGTCGTTGCAAAAAATCTCAAGGCAATAGCCTTGTCCATGGATGCTCTGCAAAAGATTGATGTTCCTAAAGAATGGAGTTATGCTCAGCCAACTAGCATGAAAAGGATGGCTCAGACAAATGCTTATTTTAGAGATATTCAAGAGCCTACAACTAGATTGGAAGGCGATACGATATCTGTAGGGCAATTGATCAAACATGGTATGGTAGCAGGTGATTTACCTTTAGGACAGGTAGTGCATGAAAAACGCAGTTTAGCCCTTGAAGTTCCTGAATGGAATGCGGATGCATGCATTCAGTGTAATCAGTGTGCTTTTGTTTGTCCACATGCAGCCATTCGACCTTTTCTAATCGATCAAGATGAGCTCAATGTGGCGCCAAAGGGCTACAACGTTAGAGATTTCAAAGGACAAGATGGTCTTCTATACAGAATTCAAGTGTCAGTAGAAAACTGTACAGGCTGTGAACTCTGTGTTAAAACTTGCCCAGCCAGAGGCAAGGCCCTTAAAATGGTGCCAGTAACCAGTGACAATGAGCTCAAAATGAAAGAAGAAGCCATCAATTGGGCTTTCGCCATGTCTTTGCGGGCCAAAGAGAATCCCGCAAAACCAGGGAGTCTTCTATTCACGCAATTTGAGCAACCCTTATTAGAGTTTTCAGGAGCTTGTCCGGGTTGTGGGGAAACCCCTTATATCAAACTCTTAACACAATTATTTGGTGACCGCATGATGGTGGCAAATGCCACAGGTTGTTCCTCAATCTGGGGAGTCATGGCACCTGCAACTCCTTACAGTACAAACGCTTTAGGGCAAGGCCCTGCTTTAAGCAATTCCCTTCTAGAGGACAATGCTGAATTTGGTTATGGCATGATGCTTGCTAATAAAAATCAAAGGCAAGCTTTGGTGCCATTAATGCAAAAGGCAATGCCAGTTGCTAGTTTGGACTTGAAAGCTTTGATGCAAGACTGGATTGAGCATCTACATCAGGGTCTGGGATCTCGGGCACGAAGTGCAAAATTAAGGTCAGCTTTATCTGAGGAAATGCAAGACCAACCACTTTTAAAAGAGCTTTATGCTCACAGTGATTTATTTGTTAAGCCTTCACAATGGTTAATTGGTGGTGATGGTTGGGCTTATGACATTGGTTTTGGTGGGCTTGATCATGTCTTAGCCAGTGGAGCAGATCTTAATATTTTGGTGCTTGATAATGAAACTTATTCTAACACCGGAGGTCATGTGTCTAAAGGGACGCCAAAATCAGCCATAGCCAAATTCTCATCCTCTGGGAACCGTGGCTCCAAAAAAGATTTGGGCATGATGGCCATGACATATGGCAACGTTTACGTTGCCCAAGTAGCTAGTGGCGCAAATCCGATTCAGCTTATTAAAGCTTTTGAAGAGGCAGAACGTTATCCGGGACCATCCCTTATTATTGCTTATGTGCCTTGTATTAGTCATGGACTTGCAGGTGGTCTAAAAGAGAGCCTAGAGGAAGCTAGGGAGGCTGTGGCATCTGGTTATTGGTCTCTCTACCGATACAACCCGCAATTACAAGAAATGGGTAAGAACCCCATGCAGCTTGATTATAAAAGGCCTCAATTCGATAAAATGATTGACTTTATGGTGAAACAAGAACGTTTTTCAGCCTTGGAGCAGGTCAATCCTATTGCAGCTAAACAATTACTACAAGAAACCGTCAGCAATGCTAGACGTCGATTTCTAACTTATGCTAAGCTATCAGGAGACCATGACAGTTTCATCTCTAAATCAGAGGTCACCCATGCTAGAGCAAATGCTAAAAAAGGAACAGTCATGGCAAATGACTCCCTAGAAGAAATTTTAAAAAGTCTCGACTTTTAACTAAAAATGGAGTAAATAAATGGAAAGCAAAAAACACACTCATATAGCTTCTGCGCAAAGTCAGATGGATAAAGTAACCAATCAATTTCGTGTTAAAGGTATGTTTCACGGTATTATGTCAGGTTTCACCTATGGCATTTATTCTGTGTTATTGATGGTTGCTAGTGGTTATAGTCCTTTAGCGACAGCTGCAGGAATTTTAGCAGCTCCTTATGTCACATCGGGTCTTAATGACTTATTGTCTGGTTTGATTTTAACCCTTTATAATTTGAAACAAGGTAAGTTAAAAGAAATTCCTCGCACCCTAAAAACCCGTCCTGGTCAGCTTTTGATTATTGGCTTCTTATTAGGTGGGCCAATTGCTAGTGGGGCTTATCTTATTGGTCTTTATTTTGCAGGTGCATATGCTATTCCAATCTCAGCAACCAATGCTTTGTTTGGGGCACTTTTTTCAGCTATCTTCTTAAAAACAAAAATCAATTTCCGTGTAGGTTCAGGAATGTTTATCTGTGTTACGGGTGCTATTATTATTAACTGGGTAAAACCAGAAGGTGCACCTAACTTCACATTGGGAATCATTTGTGCCCTTATTGCAGCTATCTGCTGGGGTGCTGAAGGGGTGTTTTCAGCTTTTGGTGGGGCTATGCTTGACCAAGAAGTTGCAGTTAATATCCGTCAATTGATTTCAGGCTGTGTGAGCTTAATCTTGATTGTTCCATCTATTGGAGCAGTCGGTCTTTTAATCAAAACAATTAGTGTAGGTGTTCCAGTCTTTTGGTTAGCCTTAGCAGGGATTGCTGCGGGCATGTCTTTCATCTTTTGGTATAAGGCAAATTCGACAATTGGAACAGCTATTGGAATGTCCTTGAACATTACCTATGCCTTCTGGGGTGTCTTGTTCAGTATCATCTTCTTACACCAAGCTATTACACCAACAATTGTACTTGGTTCAATCATTATCATCGTGGGAGCAATCTTGGTAACCATGAACCCACTTGATTTCTTCAAAAAGCCAGAAACCATTGAAGAACAATTAAGCCTTGATAATGAGTAAGAAGTCTTAGTTATTGGGTATGATGTAAAATGACAAAAAGCCTTTCTCAAAGGCTTTTTGTTAGGTGTGAACTAGCCTCTTCTCATTTTTTGTTTCTTTTAAGACTTAATAAATCCATAAGCACTAATTAAGATTTAGTTAATAAATAATGTAGAATGCCTTAAGAAGGATACTGTCAATAATTTTGTGTAAACACAAGAGTAGAGTTTTTGAATATTAGTCAAATAAGCTATCAAGTGTGTCAAAACATACTCCGAATCCTTTATGAATACGAGCTCCGAACTTAATGTTATAGTCTTCGAAAATACTTACAAGGCATCGTTCTAAGGCTTCTTCATTTGGAAAAACCACCCTCTTCTTGCTTTGTCGCTTGATTTCTTTATTGAGTGATTCAATCAAGTTTGTAGAGTAAATACTAGACCAAATGTGATGTGGAAATTGATAGAAAGTTAGGAGATTTTCAGTTGTTTCAAGTGATGTCATAACCTTTTTGTAACGAGGTTTCCACTCAGAAACAAATTGTTCCAATAATTTAATAGCCTCCTGTAAATTTGTGGCACGATAAATCTGCTTGAACTGATTTAGAATAGGTGCCCTATCTACTCGTTTGACCTTACTGGAGATATTGCGACCAATGTGAACCAGACACCGTTGCTGTTTAGCCATTGGATAGGCTTGTTGGATGATTTGATCCACACCGTTAAGCCCGTCTGTAACAACTAGAGAAACTTGCTTAAGTCCTTGATTTTGTAGCCTCTTAAGAAGATCTGACCAAGAGACATTATTTTCATTAGGGGCAATCTCATAGCCAAGAACTGATTTATACCCTTCAGGCGTGATACCAAGTGCAATGTGAATACATTCTTTACTGACCGTACCTCGTCGCAAGGGTAAGTAAGTTCCGTCTAGATACAAGACTGAGTAGTTAGTTTGAAAGGAACGCTCATGAAAGGCAGTGACACTTTCTTGAGTCACTTTTGTGATATTTGACACCGTTGCTGGACTGTAGTGGTGACCATACATGCGCTCAATAATGTCACTGATTTCGCGTGTCGTAACGCCAGTTTGATAGAGTTTAATCACCATCTCTTCCAAGTGGTCATCTCGTCTAGCATAAGATGGTAATAAAACTGGTGAAAACTCGCCGTTTCGATCTCTTGGAATGATTAAATTGACTAAGCCATACTTCGTTTCAAACTGTCGAGAGTAGGTCCCATTACGGCTATTACCTGTATTGTAACCTTCTTTTTTATATGGCTCATAT
This sequence comes from Streptococcus iniae, assembly GCF_030732225.1. Taxonomy (NCBI): domain Bacteria; kingdom Bacillati; phylum Bacillota; class Bacilli; order Lactobacillales; family Streptococcaceae; genus Streptococcus; species Streptococcus iniae. The sequence continues at coordinate 258,548 of NZ_CP132230.1, forward strand.
CCAAGGAAAGCTGATAGTTCAACCTGCAAGAGATCATTCATAGCTATTTCTAAAGAGGATCGAAAGAATTCATCAATATCTTGTTTTTGCGCTAGGAAGTTAAGTAATTCTGTGGTAAACTGAGTCATGGGAATAAATCTCTTTCTAGTGAAGTGTCGTAACTCTACTATACAGGATTTATTCCTTTTTTGTGTTTACACAAGATATTTTACACTACCTTAAGAAGTGCTTGTTATACTAAGGTCACTTAAAAGAAAAGAGGACATTTTATGTTAAACACGTCTCAACAAAAAGGTAAACGCCCAACCACTTGGGTCAAAAAATCTGGATTACTCTTATCAAGTAGTCTGGTCTTATTGCTAGCAGTTCCTAGTCTAGCAATGGCTGAAGATGCCATGCCGTCTCAGATGGAGACAAATTCTATGATGATGACTGACGGCAATTCCAGTGATCAAATGGTCAAAAAAGCCCTCATGGAAAACATTAAGACTTCTATTGATGTTCCAGCCTCCTACCTGACAAATGCCATGTCTCCTGGTCCATTTACAGCGGGTGTTAACCAGTTCATTCCTTTTGAATTATTTGGTGGTGATGGTATGCTTACTCGACTTTTATTGCCCTCATCAAAAGATGCACCATGGTCAGATAATGGAACAAGCATGCATGAGGCGCTCCTACCTTTTAAAGATTTAGAAAAAGGAATGTATTATTATCAGCTTAAACTCGATGGGCCAATGGGTGACTTGCAAGATAAAGCCTTGCTAGACAAGTTGCAAATGAATGGGAAAATGACCTATAAAGCAATGGTTGAGGTTTATGCTGCAAAAGATGGAATGCCTGATATGATGACTAAAGTCGCAAGCAAACCTGTCAAAGTGATGTTAAACAAAAGCACAAGTGATGAGGAAGTGAAAAAAGGCCTGAAATCAATGGTTTCAAAAACGATCCAAATTCCTAGAAAATATGTCAATAATGCCAAATTCCCTGGTCCATTTACAGCAGGTGTGAACGAAACATTGCCATTAGAAGCATTTGGTGGAGATGGCATGTTAACTCGCCTTCTCTTAACGTCATCAAAAGGAGCTAAGTGGTCAGATAATGGTGACAAAAAACATAAGGCTCTCTTTCTTGTCAAAGACTTGGAAAAAAATAAATATTTCTACCAAGTTAAATTGGATGGCAAAGCAGGTCAATTAGAAGACAAAGCCCTTTTAAGCAAACTCATGAAAAATGGGAAACACGATTACATGGCAGAGGTTACCATTTATGGGGCAAAAGATGGCAAAGCTGACATGACTAAGGTTATTGATCACAAAATGGTTACAATCATGGTAAAATAGCGCCTCAATGATAAAAAAGTCAAACTTGGTTTACTAACTCTGTTTGACTTTTTTTAGGGTTAGTCCTTAAAAGGTCATATTCAGGTCACAATACTTTTTTATACTAGGGTTACTAAAAAAAGGAGTGACCGTGATGAAAGTTGCATGGAGTGAACTTAGGTACCAACCTAAAAAATATATTTTGATTGAATTACTGATTGTTTTAATGATTTTTATGGTGATTTTTCTGACAGGCTTAACAAATGGTTTGGGACGTGCTGTTAGTGCTCAGATTGATAACTACGGCAACAAAACCTACCTTTTATCAGAAGATGCCGAAGGGATTATTACCTTTTCAAATATTAGTAAAGACCTGGATCATACCATTGAAGATTTAGCTTTAAAAGATAAGGCAGAGCTTGTTATCCAACGTTCTGGTGTGCAATTAGGAAATAATGCACAAAGCAAAGACTTAACTTATTTTGCTATTGAAAAAAGTGACCTTTTAAATCCCAAAATTGTTGAAGGCAAAGCCTTGTCTGCAAAAGAAGGCGAAATTGTTTTGGATAGCTCTTTTAAAGAAACTCTTTCCATAGGGAGTTCTATTCGTGACAAAGCGTCACAAATGCCCCTAAAAGTTGTTGGTTTTACTGATGACGCCATGTATGGTCATAGCGCGGTAGGCTTTATCACTCCAAAAACATTTGAAACAATGAAAAAAGCAAGTAATCCACAGTACCAGTGGCAAGCACAAGCCATTGTGACAAGTGATGTGATCAAACCTAAAAAATTGCCTAAAGAGCTTAAGGCCTATCAAAAAGAGGACATCATTACAAAAATTCCAGGCTATCAGGCTGAACACTTAACCCTAACAATGATTACTTGGGTTTTATTAATAGCCTCATCAGCTATTTTAGGCGTTTTCTTTTATATTTTGACCCTGCAAAAATTGAAACAATTTGGAGTTCTAAAAGCTATTGGCATGTCCATGACAGCTATTACTGGCATCCAATTATCACAGATTTCACTTTTGTCTTTATTTGGCCTTGTGACAGGACTTGGCTTAACTAGTCTTCTGGCTAGCATTTTACCATCAGCTATGCCTTTTTACCTCAAAACAAGCAATGTCTTGTTGGTGTCCCTTAGTTTTTTGGTGATTTCAATTAGTTGTGGGGCATTATCTCTCTTTAAGGTTAGACAAGTTGATCCTGTTGAAGTGATTGGTGGAAATGGAGAATAATATGACAATCTTAGCATTAAGTGGTGTAACCAAAAAATTTCAAGATGGAGAAGGTGAACGAGTGGTCTTGGACCAACTTGATTTGAGTGTATCTAAAAATGAATTTGTGGCTATTTTAGGGCCGTCTGGGTCTGGGAAATCAACCCTTCTATCAATTGCAGGGCTCTTGCTATCAGCTGATTCTGGCAGTATTCGTATTGCAAATCAAGACCTATCTGCTTTGAAGCAGAAGCAATGGACACAAAAACGTCAAGAATTGTTAGGCTTTATTTTTCAGGACCATCAGTTGTTACCCTTTATGACCATTGGCAAGCAATTGCAAATGGTGGCTAAAATGAAAGGGATTAAGGATAAAAAAGCAGCAGATTTAGAAATCGACAGGCTTTTAGAGGATTTGGGGATTAGTGCTTGTAAAGATAAGTACCCTAATAAGATGTCTGGTGGTCAAAAACAAAGGGCAGCAATTGCGCGTGCTTTTATAGGGAATCCTCAGGTGATTTTAGCTGACGAACCAACGGCTAGTCTGGATCCTGAAAGGGGGCGTGACATCGCGCGCTTGATTCAAATGGAGGTCAAACAAAAGGGAAAAGTAGCTATTATGGTAACCCATGACCAGTCTATTTTGGATTTGGTTGACACCATTTATGACCTTAAAAATGGAAAATTAATCAAGCGCTAGCTTTCAATGGCTCTGTGATATAATGAAGGAAAGGAGAGGCTTATGTTTACCATTTTAGTTGCTGAAGACGATCGGTCATTAAATAAAATCATTTCAACCAAGTTAAAGCAAGAAAACTTCAATGTGCATTCTGTTTTTAATGGCCAAGAAGCATTAGATGTTATGGAGTCACACCATATTGATCTCATTATCACAGACATCATGATGCCCCAGTTAGATGGTTATGGTTTTTTGAAGGTGTTGCGCCAATCAGGTTACCAATTACCAGTTTTGATGATTACAGCAAAATCTCAACTAGAATCTCTAGAAGAGGCTTTTAGGTTAGGCGTTGATGATTATTTGGTAAAACCTCTCAGGCTTCAAGAATTATTGCTGCGCGTGCAAGCCTTATTGAGGCGTGCGCAATTGGAAGTTGAACAGCAATTACAAGTTGGTCAGACAATCTTGGATTACAAGCAATTAACAGTGACCTTGTTAGAGCATCAAGAAGTCATTCAAGTTCCCCCAAAGGAATTTTACTTGCTCTATAAATTATTAAGTCGACCTGAACAAATTTTTACCCGCCTTGAATTGTTGGATGAGATTTGGGGAATGGAAGATGATAAGGATGAGAGGCTTGTTGACGCCTGTGTTAAAAGGGTTCGGCATAAATTTAATGCCAATACGGATTTTGAGATTATCACTATTAGAGGCTTAGGCTACAAAGGGAGATTAGGTCATGGCAAAGTCTAAACACTTGCAATTATCACTGCGATATTATTTTGTCTTGCTTTTTATAGGTATTTTACTGGTTACTTGCTTTTCAGGTCTATTTTTTATTTGCCTGCTACACCTCTTGTTTGGTGTTAAAGGCGGTTTAATGTTCTTTATTGGCAGTTACACAATGGTCATCCTTCTTTTAGGCAGCTTGATTATGTGGCAAGGGTCAATCCACTTAACAAGGCCTATTCAGCAGTTGAATCAGGCCGTCAAAGAAGTGGCTAAGGGAAATTTTGACTATCAGGTGGTTCGTAAAAAATACCCTAATGACACAGCAGATTATCACAATGAACTGGATGAGCTATCTCAGAATCTTAATCAAATGGCTCAGGATTTGAAGAATTTAGACCAAATGAGGCAAGAATTTATTTCCAATGTGTCACATGAATTAAAGACGCCTGTGGCTTCACTCGTTGGGGTTAGTGACTTATTGGCAAGTCATCAGCTAACCTGCGAAGACCAAGCGGAGCTATTACAGATCATGCAGTCAGAAACAATCAGACTTAGCCGTCTTTGTGATGCTATCTTAAATCTTAACCGTTTGGATAGAGATTTTTTACTTGAAGTCAAGGAAACGAGGATTGATGAGCAACTGCGACAAGCCATGATTCTTTTGACCGAAAAGTGGAAAGAAAAGAAGATTTCTCTAGAAATGCCACCTCACGCAGTTAGGCTGGTGACAGACCCGCACTTGACCATGCAAGTGTGGATCAATCTCCTAGACAATGCCATAAAATATTCAGGGGATGACGTCAGACTAGCTATTGCAATCATAGATCAAAAAGATAGTATCTCTGTTGTAATTACAGACCAAGGTATCGGCATTTCAAAAGAAGACCAAAGACGACTCTATGAACCTTTTTATCAGAGTGATCATTCGCATTCACAAGAAGGCAACGGCCTTGGACTATCTATTGTAAAAAAAATTGTCACAGCTCTCTCAGGAACCATCACAATCACAAGCCAATTAGGTCAAGGCACTAAAGTCAGTCTCACATTACCTAGAAATATAAGACCATAAAAAGAATCCCTTTAACAAAACCTGTTGAGGGGATTCTTTTTGTAACTGCTAAAAGTAAGAAATAAATGTTATTTATCTATTAAGGCTTACGTTTCCCATAGCAAAACGATTTTCTATGAGAAATCAATCAAAAAGTTTTAGAGGAGGCTTTTTCTTAGTTATCAATCAGCATGTCCGCAAATTTTTCTGTGGTTTGGTAGTAGTGTTCATATTGTGAGCGTCTAACCCGTTGTGTTTGTTCAATACATTCTTTTTGCTGTCCTCTTTCAGAAACATCTCGATTAAGGCGTCTTTCGAGTTCAGATTCAGCATCAGTACGTAAACAAATGGACAAATCAAATAATTCTCTAGGTAGGAAACCAGCTGACATTCCTTCGACAATTAGGATAGGTTTTTTAGCGATTAGCCGCTTACTTGGAGCCCAAGGCTCATCAATGGTTATGATATCAATTCCGTTTCTTAAAGCTAGGATATCGCGTTGTAAGCTTTTAAGTTCGTGTGAAATTGGTGCGTTAGCCGTTACTTTCTGGTCCGGATCACTTACTAAATGAACGAATTTTCTAAAAGTTCCATCAATAATGTAAGGATCCGTTTCAAGAAGGTTAACATCTTCAGGATTTAAGAGCTCAATCAATTTTTTGGTAAACGTGGTTTTTCCAGATGCCCCGTGCCCATAAATACGAATAACACCTTTCTTTTTCTCGGAAATGAACTGAGTAATTAAAGGTAAGTAGTTACTATAATCTGGCATAAAGAGCTCCTTTGAATGTTTTTTTCATTATACCATAAACCATAGAAAAGCCAGTCAGAAGACTAAAAGTAGCCTATTTTAGCCCAACATAGTTACGCACTTATGATAAAATAACTGTAAAAGAAAACATGAAAAGTTTTGATTAAGACAAGATTTTTTTGCATAAATGGGAAAATCAAAAGAAAAGCCAAGTCATCGCTATAATTGAAGTACTAAGGAGTATATTATGGAACGCTATCAAAAACTAGGTAGTACCTTTAGGTTATTACGAAAAAATAGACATATTTCTTTAAAGCAAGTTGCTACCGATGAGGTATCAGTTTCCCAATTGTCACGCTTTGAGCGAGGGGAATCAGCTCTTTCTGTGGAAAAATTTTTTATAGCATTGGAAAACATTAATGTAGAGATGAAAGAATTCATGGATACATGGAATAACTATCAAAAGACAGAACAAATTCGCTTTATGTCATCTTTAATTGATTTAGAGTATAAGCGAGATATTCAAGGCTTTCGCCAATTATTGGTATCTGAGCAAGAAAAGTTCAAAGAACAGTCAAGTAATTATAGGCATTATCTAAATATTATTTTGTTACAAGGCTTCATTTGCAAGTGTGATTCAAGTATCCCTTTTCCCAAAAAATATGTTGAAGAAATATCAGACTATCTTTTTTCCACAGAACAATGGGAAATTTACGAAATTATTTTAATAGGAAACCTTTATTTATTCATTGATGTTCCCTTGTTACATAAAATGGGTCAAGAAATTATTAATAGAAGAGATTTTTATCAAGAGATTGGAACACATAATGATCTGGTGATAATGACACTTTTAAATATCTGGGAATCCTGTTTACATCGAGATAGCATAGTAATTGCTAGGTATTATCAGGCAGAAATTGAAAAATTACTGCACAATGAAACAAAGGTCTATGAACGAACCATTTATCTTTTCTTATTAGGTCTCCAAGAATATAAAGAAAAGTACGCTTTATCTGGAATTGAAAAAATGAACCAAGCCATACAGATTTTTAAATGGCTTGGCTGTACTAATCTTGCCAATAACTACACCAATGACTTGAAAAAATGCTTACATTAATTTTTGTAGATTTGCGATTTTTTAAACTAAATCACTAAGATACCTTATACTATTAGCAATTAATAGGAGGTAGAATGATGCACAAAAATGAAGGTAAATTATTAGCTAGTGTTGGGATAAGTAAAATAGGCAATGTGATGTATGATTACGGAAATAGTACATGGCTTGCTGGTCTTGGTATACTTGGACAAAAATACATTGGTTATTATCAATTAGCTGAAAATGTGATCTCACTTCTTTTAAATCCAATTGGAGGAGCAGTTGCTGATCGCTTTAAAAGACGAAAAATATTATTGGTAACAGATTTGATAGCTTCTATCATGTGTCTAACTCTAGGTCTATTTGGGACAAAAGACATAATGCTTTGGGGGCTTATTGTAGTCAATGGCGTTTTGGCTGTGTTACATGCCTTTTCAGGGACTTCTTTTCGGTCCTATGTGGCAAATTTAGTTGAAGAAGATAGATTAGTTGCATTTAATGCTCATCTAGAAATGCTGTCACAAATTGTCAGTGTATCATCACCAATTTTAGCCTTTTTGTTTGTTGACAGATTTGGTTTAAAACCAACATTGATTAGTGATGGCATCAGTTTTATGGTATCATTTTTGATTTTATTGTCGCTAAAAGCACCGGAAGGACATGTTACAGAAAATAAACAAAGAGTAACTGTCAAAGAAATTTTTATGGATATTATTGAAGGCCTTAAATTTGTTAGCACTGAAAAAGAGATTTTCTTTCTCTTGATTATAGCTTCTCTAGTGAATTTTTTTATAGCGGCCTATAACTACCTGATTCCTTTTACCAATCAATTGTTTTCAAATCAGTCAAGTTATGCCAGTCTTCTAACAGCTGGTGCTTTGGGGGCCATCTTAGGAGCATTTCTTTCAAGTAAGGTATTTAAAAACACTTACAAAAGTCTCTTGCTCTCTCTTGCTTTAAGTGGATTGGGTCTTACCTTACTAACTGTGTTTGCAACTCTAGGTCTTCCTATAATAGTCATTCTTTTAGGGAACCTCATATTTTCTCTTTTTCTAACAATATTTAATATTCACTTTTTCACCTTGGTTTCTAAAAAAGTACCAGCAGAGTTGCTTGGTAGAGTATTTAGTTCAATCTACACGGTTGCAATAGTATTTATGCCATTAGGAACGTTTTTAATGACAGTATTGCCATCATCCGTTGATAGAAGGTCGTTTTTAGTTATTGGTTTAGCCATAACAGTACTGTCAGCTTTTGCTTATTCTTATGCTGTCAAAAATTTCAAATAGAAACTGGGCATTTTCTTATCTTATGCATTGAGTCAAATGCTTTAAGGTGGTAAAATGAAGTTGAAAAAAGAGTTTCTAATGAGTCCTGTTTACCAGATGATTGTAAAGGTTGTTAATCATATGAGGAGAAAAAAATGAATAAAATGAAGCATCTCATTGCCCTTTTGGCAACACTGTTGGCTGTATTTTTAGTGACTAAGGGATTGGATTCTAGCAGTACCAATAAGGTTTCTACAAAACCTAACACGGCATCAATAAGTAAAATAGGTGCCGTTACAAGGGAGAAAGAGCTTGTTAAAACAGAAAATAAGACAGTAAAAACCTTAGTAAAGGCCTACAAGGATAGTGATGAAGCATTTATCAATCAGATTTTGGACTATCCTGATTCACAAATAGTGATTGCAAACCCAGACGGAGGAAGTGGTTTTTTCACAAATATAATTCCAGACTTTGTTGGTGTTGGTGCCGTCATATCACATAAAGACGGAAAGCGAGTGTCAGTTGATACAAGAAGTCCTGACGCAGCAACCGTTGGAGAAATCAAAGCAGCCCTAAGGCAAGCCAAAATGAATAAAACAGAGATAAACTAGCATAAAAACAGAGAAAAAGCCTTTTTAAAAAAAAGGCTCAGAGTGAAGACAAAGTCCTTGTCTTCACTCTTTTTGATGTTTTTCAAAAGTGGCTCGGACGTAAGCGACTTCCTTCGGAATTCCATTACTCATTTTTTAGCCCTGGTCTAAAAAATTCCGTCGTGGCTTTTCTAATTCGGAATAAGCCACTCATGCCACCGGGAAAAACATCACAATCGTCATTAAAAGTGAGAGATTTTCTCTTCTTGGGAGTATAATAATAGAAAAAATAATTGTGAGGTGCTCTCTATGTTTCACAAAGAAAATCCTAATTTCAATCGCAATCAAGTCGGTTTTTATACCCTAGATGAGTTAGTTCCAGAAGATCATCTGCTTCGTCAAATTGACCAAGCTATTGATTTCTCTTTTATTTATGACTTAGTGACAGATAGTTATTGTCTTGATAATGGGCGTCCTAGTTCAGATCCAGTGATGTTAGTTAAACTCCCTATTATCCAATGTCTCTTTGGTATTCGTTCTATGAGACAAACCATTAAAGAGATAGAAGTGAATGTGGCTTACCGCTGGTTTCTTGGATTGACATTGGAAGATAAGGTCCCTCATTTTACGACTTACGGCAAGAACTACAGTCGTCGTTTTCAAGATAAACAAGTGATTGAAGCCATCTTTTCTCATATATTAGGGCTATGCCTTAATGCTGGGCTGATTGATCCGACTGAAATTTTTGTGGATGGCACTCATATCAAGGCAGCTGCCAACAGTCACAAATATAGCAATCAGAAAGTTGATAGACAAGCTAAGTTTATGAGTGACCAATTGGAGCTGGAAATTGCTAGGGACAGGGAGAAACATGAAAAAAAGTCGCTAGGGCTCGCCAAAGAAAAAGAGCCCATAAATAAGAAAGTTTCTACGACCGATCCTGAAAGTGGTTGGTATCATAAGGGAGAACATAAAGATGTCTTTGCTTACACAAGTCAAGTGGCATGCGATAAGAACGGTTGGGTCTTAGCCTATACTGTAGATGCAGGAAATACTCATGATAGTCAAGCATTTCCTGCACTTTGGAAGAAGATAAAAGAGTTCCGGCCAGACTTTATTATCGCTGATTCTGGCTACAAGACTCCTAGTATTGCCAAGTTACTCTTGGATAATGAAGTGAGACCTGTTTTCCCCTATACTAGGCCTCGTGGTAAGAAAGGCAATTTAAGACCAAATGATTTTATTTATGACTCCTATTATGAGTGTTATCTTTGTCCTGAACACCAAGTATTGTCTTATACAACAACAAATCGAGCTGGCTACAGAGAATATAAAAGTGCCCCCGAAATTTGTGTTTCTTGTCCCCTTCTAGGAATTTGTACTGACAGTAAGAATCACCAAAAGGTAGTGACCCGACATATCTGGAAAGACTACCTGGATATTTGTGAGGATATTCGGCATCAAAAAGGAATGAAGGAGCTCTATCAAAAACGTAAGGAAACGATTGAACGACTCTTTGGAACAGCAAAAGAATACCATAATTTACGTTATGCAAGAGAAAGAGGAAAGTCCAAAATGGAAGACAAGGTTGGACTGACTTTGGCATGTCTTAATATCAAAAAACTGGTGAAAATGATGGCTGGGAAGCCTTTTTATTTTGTCCAAATCTGACAATTTCCACCATATTTCGGCAATATACAAAAAAAGACAAACCTCAAAAATGAAGTTTGTCTACAATCTGAAAGCCTTTAATATAAGGCTTTTTTATGATGTTAAAGATGACTTATTGTCTTAAGACTGCTCGTTCTGCTAATTTTTGAATTTTAATGGTTGAGTTATTCTGGTAAATGACGCCATTGACTAAAGCACCATGGGCATATAAGGTAGGCATGATTCCATATTTGGGAGAAATCACCTGAACAGTCTCAGGAAAAATGGCGAGGCCACCTAATGGATCAATTTGACAAAGTTGTTGATTAAGGAGGGATTGGAGCAGAGGAGTTGCTCTGGTTTGGTTTTCTTTGGTAAGGTTGTAGCCCGTTGCATTGATGACCATATCAACCCTTTGTTCAGATGAGTCTTTGACTGTCAAAGAAAAACCAGAATCAGTAACATTGACTTCCTCAACATCCTCAACAATTGTAAGTCTCTTTGTTTTAGATGCCTCAAGGATTATCTGGGCAGATTCCTCTGGCATAGGATTTCGTAAATTAATAATAGCTTTCCCATAGATTTTTTGATACTCTTTTTGATCTGACGGTGTCATCAAAGGCCATAAATCGGTAAACCAGTCAGTAACTCTTGAAGCCAATTGTTGTAAGAAAAAAAGCTGACGTGGGAATTGAGATGCCAAAGCAATGCCCTGTGTTCCAGTTGCCAAGAATTGATTTTTTGTACTTTCCCAGTCCTTAAAACCAAGGTTTTGTAATTCACCAAGGAAAAGCTCTTCAAATTCTTCCATAGAAAAATGCTTAGTTTCTCGGTGTAATAGAGTTTGTAATTTTTCTTGAGTGAAAAACTGCCAGGGAATCGGCTGATTGTCAATAACCCGTGAGCTTGGAAAGGCATTGGACCGTGAAAAGGCTATGAGAGAGGTTTTAGTATTAGTAATCAGCCATTTAAGCACATCAACAGCAGCTAGTCCAGTTCCTATCACAGCGATTCTTTTGGAATTCCAATTCATTTGAGCTAATTTTTGAATAGGGTAAGGATCAGAAATATAATTGGCATTTCCATCTAATTGGTATGGATCACTAGTAGAGAGTTGCCCACAAGCAAGATGGAGTTCATCAAAAAGGGTTGGAAAAACTTCATTTTTAATAGTGATTTGCCATTGTTTTGTTTTTGAAAGGTAGTGCAAATCATTGATGCTCTCTTTAATTGTCCTAACAGGCAACTTATGAATAAAATCATCAGCTCTTTCGGATAAGTATTTGCCATAAAGAGACCTAGAAACATAGTTTTTCTCGGTGTCATAGCCATTCTCAGCGAGCCATTTAATGAAATCTTCCATGTCACGATAATCAAAAGAAATGTCATTAATAGGAGAATTAATCAAAGCAGACTTATGGTCGCTTTGAAAGGGAATTCCTCGACCAAAATGTTTGGCATCATCAAAACAGTAGAGCTCGATATTAGCTAAATCATCTGACTTAACACGGGAAAAAGCTAATAAAACAGCTAAACCGCTGACACCCATTCCCACAATAGCAATTTTTTTCGTCACAAGTTACATCCTCCATTTCATAACTATAATAGCATAAATCAGAGCCAAAACATGACAAAGAACACAGTATTCCTATATTGCCTATTTGACAGAGTTCATATAGTGATGTAACTGCTTTTGATTGTTTAAAATGATTGTTTTATGAGGATATCTTGCAATGACTGTTTTATATTTCCTTAAACGAGGTGTCGTACGACCATCGAACAGAATCCATTTCATAAATTCAAAATCAAACTTTTCAATACAATCTTCAGCCATATCAGGACGTGTTTGTCCCCGGTAGTTGAGATAGCGCTTAAAAGCTCGGTAGAAACAGGTAAATCTATTGAAGTTAAAATAGATAATACAATCAGCCTCTTTCATTCGCTCTTCATAGAGACAATTGGAATAATTACCTTCAATAATCCAATGATCTTGCTGCATAACTGTTGAAATATCAAGGGCCATGTCATTAACCGTTCGTTCTTGCCAGTTTGCTGCAAAATGAACTTTATCTAAATGAAGCACCTTACAATTGACGTGTTGACCTAAAAAATTTGCTAAAGTCGATTTCCCAGAACCACTATGTCCAATTATTACAATTTTCACTCTTTATCTCCTAACACATTAATCACTACCATAGTATACCACGGTTACTGAAAAGGCAACACTTTTCTGTACAACATTTATAAAGTGTTTTTCTAGGCAATTAATCTTTTAGTCATTGGTGTTTGGTAGTTGAGACTACCATGAATGCGGTGGTAATTCCACCAATGAACATAGTCTTTAGTCTTAAGAACTAGTTCTTCCAGCGATTGAAAGGTTTCTTGATCAACAAATTCAATTTTGAAAGCACGATACGTACTTTCAGCTACGGCATTGTCATAAGGACAACCAGCCTGACTAAGCGAACGTGTGATTCCAAAGGCTTCCAATATTTCATCAATTAACTGATTATCAAACTCTTTGCCACGATCTGAATGGAACATCTTGACTTTGGTCAGGGCGTAAGGGATGCTTTGTATGGCTTGCTTAACGAGTTCAGCGGTCTTGTGCCAACCAAGAGACAGGCCGATGATTTCACGGTTGTATAGGTCAATGATGAGGCAAACATAAGCCCAACGATTGCCTACACGAACATAGGTTAAGTCAGTGACTAAGGCTTGTAGTGGTCTTTCTTGCTTAAACTGCCTGTCTAAGTGGTTGGGAATAGGGGCTTCATTCTTGCCTCTAGAATGTGGTTTGAAGGTGGCTTTCTGATAAACAGAAACCAAATTGAGTCGCTTCATAATGCGTCGAATCCGACGCCGTGAAAGTGTGATACCTTCGTTATTCAAGCATATTTTGATTTTTCTGGATCCGTATCTGGACTCGCTCTCGAGGAAAATTCTTTTAATAGTTTCTTCAAACTCCGTTTCAGATACTGACTCCACGGCTTGATAGTAATAACTTGAGCGTGGCATATTCAGCCAGCGACACATCTTTGAAATGCTGTATTTAGCCTTATTAGCAGTGATTATTTCCCTTTTTGTGCCATAATCACTGCCGCTTGCTTTAGGATATCTAATTGCATTTCGAGTTCTTTATTGTGTTTCCTGAGTTCAATTAGCTCCCGCTGTTCATCTGTCAGATTATCAACAGACTTGAATGAACCAGTTGTTTTGGCTTGTCTAACCCACTTATCGAAGGTGGAAGGGGTTAGCTCGTATTCCTTGATGAGGCTGCTACGCTTTCTACCAGCATTGTAAAGGTCCACAATTTGTTGCTTAAAATCATCGGTGAAGTGACGACGTACTTTTCTAGACATGGTTTTTCTCCCGTTTTTCTTAAGTGTAGAACACTTTATAATTTCTGTCTAGTTTAGTGTAACCTATTCATACTATGATAATTACTTGCTGAGTGTTATGGAATACATTAAAGGAGTTAAAGTTAGTTTTAAAAAGATTATAGTTACATTATAGATGTTTGGTGCAGAAAGGAGTATAATAAATGGTATAGATGAGCTGGCTTTCTCTTTTATTAGATTAGGCAAGGTTGATGAAGTGATGTGTCATATGGTTACATGGGTTAGAGAAGAGGAGAATATGCGAACTATATTAAGATTTTTAGTTATTATAAGTATTTCTGGAATAATATTATTTGTGATAGGGAATGTGTACAATTTATCTTTGAAAAAAAACTTAATTCTTATTTTTTGGAGCTTTTTGTTTGAGTTACAAGTCTTTATTTTTACATGCAAACAAACTAAGGAGATACTTACAAGACAAGAATGGTTTAAACAAATTGTTTTATTTTTTAAGAGTACTATTATGGTACCTGTATTAATTATTCTTATTATTGTGAAAGAAATTTTGATACTGTCAATAATTTTGTGTAAACACGAGAGTAGAGTTTTTGAATATTAGTCAAATAAGCTATCAAGTGTGTCAAAACATACTCCGAATCCTTTATGAATACGAGCTCCGAACTTAATGTTATAGTCTTCGAAAATACTTACAAGGCATCGTTCTAAGGCTTCTTCATTTGGAAAAACCACCCTCTTCTTGCTTTGTCGCTTGATTTCTTTATTGAGTGATTCAATCAAGTTTGTAGAGTAAATACTAGACCAAATGTGATGTGGAAATTGATAGAAAGTTAGGAGATTTTCAGTTGTTTCAAGTGATGTCATAACCTTTTTGTAACGAGGTTTCCACTCAGAAACAAATTGTTCCAATAATTTAATAGCCTCCTGTAAATTTGTGGCACGATAAATCTGCTTGAACTGATTTAGAATAGGTGCCCTATCTACTCGTTTGACCTTACTGGAGATATTGCGACCAATGTGAACCAGACACCGTTGCTGTTTAGCCATTGGATAGGCTTGTTGGATGATTTGATCCACACCGTTAAGCCCGTCTGTAACAACTAGAGAAACTTGCTTAAGTCCTTGATTTTGTAGCCTCTTAAGAAGATCTGACCAAGAGACATTATTTTCATTAGGGGCAATCTCATAGCCAAGAACTGATTTATACCCTTCAGGCGTGATACCAAGTGCAATGTGAATACATTCTTTACTGACCGTACCTCGTCGCAAGGGTAAGTAAGTTCCGTCTAGATACAAGACTGAGTAGTTAGTTTGAAAGGAACGCTCATGAAAGGCAGTGACACTTTCTTGAGTCACTTTTGTGATATTTGACACCGTTGCTGGACTGTAGTGGTGACCATACATGCGCTCAATAATGTCACTGATTTCGCGTGTCGTAACGCCAGTTTGATAGAGTTTAATCACCATCTCTTCCAAGGATACTGTCAATAATTTTGTGTAAACACAAGAGTAGAGTTTTTGAATATTAGTCAAATAAGCTATCAAGTGTGTCAAAACATACTCCGAATCCTTTATGAATACGAGCTCCGAACTTAATGTTATAGTCTTCGAAAATACTTACAAGGCATCGTTCTAAGGCTTCTTCATTTGGAAAAACCACCCTCTTCTTGCTTTGTCGCTTGATTTCTTTATTGAGTGATTCAATCAAGTTTGTAGAGTAAATACTAGACCAAATGTGATGTGGAAATTGATAGAAAGTTAGGAGATTTTCAGTTGTTTCAAGTGATGTCATAACCTTTTTGTAACGAGGTTTCCACTCAGAAACAAATTGTTCCAATAATTTAATAGCCTCCTGTAAATTTGTGGCACGATAAATCTGCTTGAACTGATTTAGAATAGGTGCCCTATCTACTCGTTTGACCTTACTGGAGATATTGCGACCAATGTGAACCAGACACCGTTGCTGTTTAGCCATTGGATAGGCTTGTTGGATGATTTGATCCACACCGTTAAGCCCGTCTGTAACAACTAGAGAAACTTGCTTAAGTCCTTGATTTTGTAGCCTCTTAAGAAGATCTGACCAAGAGACATTATTTTCATTAGGGGCAATCTCATAGCCAAGAACTGATTTATACCCTTCAGGCGTGATACCAAGTGCAATGTGAATACATTCTTTACTGACCGTACCTCGTCGCAAGGGTAAGTAAGTTCCGTCTAGATACAAGACTGAGTAGTTAGTTTGAAAGGAACGCTCATGAAAGGCAGTGACACTTTCTTGAGTCACTTTTGTGATATTTGACACCGTTGCTGGACTGTAGTGGTGACCATACATGCGCTCAATAATGTCACTGATTTCGCGTGTCGTAACGCCAGTTTGATAGAGTTTAATCACCATCTCTTCCAAGTGGTCATCTCGTCTAGCATAAGATGGTAATAAAACTGGTGAAAACTCGCCGTTTCGATCTCTTGGAATGATTAAATTGACTAAGCCATACTTCGTTTCAAACTGTCGAGAGTAGGTCCCATTACGGCTATTACCTGTATTGTAACCTTCTTTTTTATATGGCTCATATCCAAGGAAAGCTGATAGTTCAACCTGCAAGAGATCATTCATAGCTATTTCTAAAGAGGATCGAAAGAATTCATCAATATCTTGTTTTTGCGCTAGGAAGTTAAGTAATTCTGTGGTAAACTGAGTCATGGGAATAAATCTCTTTCTAGTGAAGTGTCGTAACTCTACTATACAGGATTTATTCCTTTTTTGTGTTTACACAAGATATTTTACACTACCCGTCTAGCATAAGATGGTAATAAAACTGGTGAAAACTCGCCGTTTCGATCTCTTGGAATGATTAAATTGACTAAGCCATACTTCGTTTCAAACTGTCGAGAGTAGGTCCCATTACGGCTATTACCTGTATTGTAACCTTCTTTTTTATATGGCTCATATCCAAGGAAAGCTGATAGTTCAACCTGCAAGAGATCATTCATAGCTATTTCTAAAGAGGATCGAAAGAATTCATCAATATCTTGTTTTTGCGCTAGGAAGTTAAGTAATTCTGTGGTAAACTGAGTCATGGGAATAAATCTCTTTCTAGTGAAGTGTCGTAACTCTACTATACAGGATTTATTCCTTTTTTGTGTTTACACAAGATATTTTACACTACCTCGTTAATAGAGCAATAAAAATTAGTTACATCGAACTATAATAATTAAATATTAAAAAATATATCTAGAGAATTTAGAAAACCACTTAATCTTTCAGGTATATTTTTTTGAATTTTTTACAATTACATAAAAGGATTTTAAGGTCTAATTATGAGTTATAATTTAGTTATTTTTTTTATTTATACTAGACCTACTAAATAGGAGGTAATATTATGACTAACATCATTGAAACGAAGAATTTAACAAAACTTTATCGAAAACAGGCTGTTTTAACAAATGTATCAATAAATGTTGAAGAGGGTACTGTTTATGGTTTACTTGGACCAAATGGAGCAGGAAAGTCAACGTTACTAAAATTAATTACTAAAGTTATTCAGCCTAACTCTGGAGAAATTTTATTTGATGGAAATACATTAAGCGATAAGGAATTAAGGAAAATGGGAGCAATTATTGAAAATCCTGCGATCTATCCAAATCTAACGGCTACTGAAAATTTGGAAGTATTAACAACATTATTGGGTATTGATAAGTCAAAAATCGATGAAGTATTACGTATTGTTTCTCTTCAAGACACAGGAAATAAAAAGGTTAAGGAGTTCTCTTTAGGGATGAAACAAAGGCTTGGGATAGCGATGGCTTTAATTAATAACCCTAAACTTTTAATCCTTGATGAACCTACCAATGGTCTAGATCCAATAGGAATACAAGAGTTAAGAGAATTAATCAGAAAATTTGCGGATAGAGGAATAACAATCATTCTATCAAGTCATATTCTAAGTGAGGTTCAACAAGTTGCTGATAAAGTTGGAATAATCAATAAAGGTCGTCTTTGCTATGAAGGTCCAAATAATATGAGAGAGTCTCATTTGGAGGATTTGTTTATGGAAATAATAAAGAAGGAAGGGGTATGAGATGGTTAATGAAATCAAATCAGAAATTATTAAAGAAAAACGTTCAGCTAACTCCAAATTAATGGTTCTAGTACCTCCGATTTTTATTATTTTCAATATTATGATGGGTATGCTAATGGGTGAAAGCCCAGAAGGGAAAAGCTATTTAATGGCTACAGCTTTTAATTGGTATCCAATCATGGTTTTACCTATAATATTAAGTTTACTAGTCATCAATATTAATAATAAGGAGAAAAGATACCATTATATTCTGCAGCGTAGTTTAGGATTAAATGAACAAAAAATACTTATTGCAAAAAATTTAGTTGTCATAATGGAATTGTTTATTATTTTACTACTTTCCTCAATAGCAATTTTTATCTTTGGAACTTCTATTTTACAAGAAGAGATAAGTTTAAATAATATCAGTTTAGCGACTTTGGCCCTCTTTATAGGGAGTCTACCTGTAATTGGTCTATCATTCATTATTAATAGACTTGTTAGAAAGAAATTCTTTCTTCTCCTTATCAATTTTCTTTTAACTTTTCCGTCAGCAATACTAGCCGTAAAAAAAACATGGGTATTTTTTCCCTGGTCTTATAATTTACGTATTTTAACGCCAATAATAAAAGTTCATCCAAATGGAACATTTTTAGAAAAAGGGTCATCCTTTTTAGAAATGAATACCGTTTATATTGGTATAGCACTAAGCATAGGCGTTTATATTATGTCACTAGTAATTCTCCTTATCTTAAAAAGGAGTAAAACCTATGATTAAACTAATTTTTTCTCAATGGCTTAGAACAAAAAGAATGCCTATAAGATTTTTTTTATTAATTTGTCCAATTGCTTTTACATTAATTTTTTGTAGCTATTTATCAGTTGGAAACGCTCTTAAAGGAGTGGAAGTATTTTCATTTTTCGGCTTATTTATTATTGTAGCAACTTTTGCAATTAGTTTTTTTGTTCCGATGTTATATGATGCTGATAAAGATGCTTGTTATTATGCGAATGAATTAAGAGTTGGGGTAAATAGAAGATTAATATTTCTTAGTAAATTTTTTTTGATGTTATTATTTGTATTAATTATTGAAATTATGGCTATTTCTTTATTTATTACGTTTTTAATGACTTTTAGGTAGTGTAAAATATCTTGTGTAAACACAAAAAAGGAATAAATCCTGTATAGTAGAGTTACGACACTTCACTAGAAAGAGATTTATTCCCATGACTCAGTTTACCACAGAATTACTTAACTTCCTAGCGCAAAAACAAGATATTGATGAATTCTTTCGATCCTCTTTAGAAATAGCTATGAATGATCTCTTGCAGGTTGAACTATCAGCTTTCCTTGGATATGAGCCATATAAAAAAGAAGGTTACAATACAGGTAATAGCCGTAATGGGACCTACTCTCGACAGTTTGAAACGAAGTATGGCTTAGTCAATTTAATCATTCCAAGAGATCGAAACGGCGAGTTTTCACCAGTTTTATTACCATCTTATGCTAGACGAGATGACCACTTGGAAGAGATGGTGATTAAACTCTATCAAACTGGCGTTACGACACGCGAAATCAGTGACATTATTGAGCGCATGTATGGTCACCACTACAGTCCAGCAACGGTGTCAAATATCACAAAAGTGACTCAAGAAAGTGTCACTGCCTTTCATGAGCGTTCCTTTCAAACTAACTACTCAGTCTTGTATCTAGACGGAACTTACTTACCCTTGCGACGAGGTACGGTCAGTAAAGAATGTATTCACATTGCACTTGGTATCACGCCTGAAGGGTATAAATCAGTTCTTGGCTATGAGATTGCCCCTAATGAAAATAATGTCTCTTGGTCAGATCTTCTTAAGAGGCTACAAAATCAAGGACTTAAGCAAGTTTCTCTAGTTGTTACAGACGGGCTTAACGGTGTGGATCAAATCATCCAACAAGCCTATCCAATGGCTAAACAGCAACGGTGTCTGGTTCACATTGGTCGCAATATCTCCAGTAAGGTCAAACGAGTAGATAGGGCACCTATTCTAAATCAGTTCAAGCAGATTTATCGTGCCACAAATTTACAGGAGGCTATTAAATTATTGGAACAATTTGTTTCTGAGTGGAAACCTCGTTACAAAAAGGTTATGACATCACTTGAAACAACTGAAAATCTCCTAACTTTCTATCAATTTCCACATCACATTTGGTCTAGTATTTACTCTACAAACTTGATTGAATCACTCAATAAAGAAATCAAGCGACAAAGCAAGAAGAGGGTGGTTTTTCCAAATGAAGAAGCCTTAGAACGATGCCTTGTAAGTATTTTCGAAGACTATAACATTAAGTTCGGAGCTCGTATTCATAAAGGATTCGGAGTATGTTTTGACACACTTGATAGCTTATTTGACTAATATTCAAAAACTCTACTCTTGTGTTTACACAAAATTATTGACAGTATCCCAATGATTGTTTGTTATCAGTTTATTACTTTAAAATATAATTATACAGGTAGTATATTGGTTGGCTGTTTTACTACTTTGGCTTCTATTTTACTAGGCACAACAGACTTAGGTATTATCATTTGGAAATATCTACCATTCGATTGGTCTATAAAATTAGTATTAGATTATGGAAAAGGTCAAAGTAGTACGGATGTAACAATGCTTTATTCATCATTGTCTATACTATTAACATTAGCTTTACTTTTTGTTACTACACAATGGTATAATAAATGGGAAGGTATCAATTATCTGGAGGAATGAGATGAAGATATTAGTAATTGACGATGATATGGATTTATTGAAAATGATCGATACAATACTATGTAAGAATTATCTCGTTGACAGCTTATTGATGCCTTGTAATATTGATCCAAACAAACTCAAAGACTATGATTTAATTATTTTAGATATTATGATGCCAGAAATTAGTGGCTTTGAATTTCTTAAAAAATACAGGGATATTATTGATTCACCTATACTATTATTAACTGCAAAAGATTTCGAAAAAGATAAAATTGAAGGCTTTGCGTTAGGTGCTGATGATTATATAACTAAACCATTCTCAATTAATGAACTTCGAGCAAGAGTTGAGGCCCATATTAGAAGAGAACGTCGAGAAAAACATGTTCGTATTGTTGACTCGATGGTCTCTTGCGATCTTCAATCTAGACAATTATTTTGTTTTGACAGTGAAGTTAACCTTACATCAAGTGAATATGCTATTTGTGAATTGCTACTTAAAAATAAAGGACAAGTTTTTTCAAAAGAAAAAATTTATATAAAACTATATGGTTATGATGGAAGCGGTGATAGCAATACATCCATAACTGAGAGAATTAAACTAATTAGAAAAAAATTTACAAGTTTGGGAATAAATCCAATAAAAACAATTTGGGGAGTAGGTTATAAGTGGGAAATAGAAAAGGTTTAAAATATTTAATTGCTAAGTTTGCTATTTATGAATTAGTTTACACATTCTTTATTATCGTAATAGCATATTTACTGCTTAACTTTCTCATGTATAATAACATTGTATACCCCGCAAATTATCCAGAAAAAAACGTTACCAAAATTGTGAAGAAATTTAAACAATCTAAATTAGAAGTTGATGATATACCATATTATTATGATTATACACTCATTGAAGATAAGAGAGTAATTGAGACAACCATCGATAAAAAGTTTAAAAATTTAGTGGAAACCGCTAAAAAAAATGGAGAATCAAGAACTGATGAAATTATAGGTAATAAAATTTTTAGATATTTTTCGACTGACAATAATGAACTCATTCTTAGTTATAGAGTAACAGTTATTCCTGCTTCAGCTAAGATATACCGTATCTTTGGAAATTTCGAATTATTTTACATATTTGTACTACTGATGATTTGGGGAATAGGTTTTATGATTATTATCAGTAGATCCTATAATATATTGCTTAAAGAAATAAAAAAGATTTCGTCCACTAACTTATACATCCAAGAGATGGAATTGGATTTTCCTAGAGAAAAATCTAAATACAAGGAAATAAGTAATGTTTTGGAAACCTTAGATAAACTAGCAAAGAGTTTAAAGGAATCATTACAAAATCAATGGGAGATGCAAGAAAGACAAAAGGATTTAATTGATTCTGTCACACATGATGTTCGTACCCCCATTACATTAATAAAAGGAAATATTGAACTTTTCAAAGAAGATATCCACTACAATTCTAATGAGTATATTCTTCAAGTAGAGAATGGCGTAAATAGACTTGAAAAATATATTGATAAATTAAGTCAATTTACAGATATAACTATCGCTGATAAAGAGAAGGTGGATTTTAGCGTACTGGAATATTGGATTTCATTACTCGATAATATTTGTACAACCTATAATAGACAACTGAATATTATCAACAAAGACATCAGTACAATTTATTTAGATAAAGAGGGTATGGCAGTCGTCTTACAAAACATTATTGTTAATGCAGTTGAGAATTCACAAGAAGGCTCCAAAATTACAGTCTCATTTTCTGATTTTGAAGACAGTTATACAATGACTGTTTCTGATGAAGGATATGGTTTTGATGATAATATTTTGACTAGTGCGACACAAAAATATGTAACGACAAAGAAGAATGATAGTGTTACAAATGGAGTTGGTTTATACACTGTGAAAACCATAGTTGAACAAAATAATGGTACTCTAAATATCAGCAATATTAATGATGAGATAAAGACAGGTGCTGTGATCAAAATTATTTTTAAAAAGTAAAAAGTTTAGAATAAATCTAATAAAATTGGCTAAGAATCTCGACTCTAAAACTTCAAATACTCAAAAACCACACAGTAATTTTGTCATCTTGAATATTTTCAAGACTGAAATCACTGTGTGGTTTTATTTGAAGCTACTTTTTGCCCAGCCTCTTTATGTATAGTATGATGCCCCCTACAGGGCTCGAACCTGTGACCCATAGATTAAGAGTCTACTGCTCTACCAACTGAGCTAAGGAGGCAAAAAAAGAAAGCTGTATTGGCACCGGTGGTTCACTGTTTGTATTGATCCCGCACAACATAAGCAGGTGGGTAACGCGCCTCTTCTTGAAGTTGCTTCCGCGTGTAACGGCTTGCAGACTAGAAGAGAACTTTGTTTCCCGAAAATACAAAGAAATAGTCGGTCAACACTTAAGTGTGAACTCGTATGCCACAGCAATTATCTTTGTCTATATGATACCACTTTTTGAATTTTTTTCAAGTCTTTTGGGGAATTTTTTGTAAACGTTTGCTCTATTGCAATCATTTTCAATGACCGGACAATTTGTCAATCCGTTCCTTATTTGCTCCCAAGGCTCTCTCGTATTTTCCGGTGTCGTTGGCTTCAAAATAGTGTCGGCCCAAAAGTTTTTCAGGCAAGTAATCTTGTTTAACCCACTTTTCGGGATAGGCGTGTGGGTAGAGATAAGTTTGTGAATTTCCTAATTCTTTACTTCCTGCATAATGCCCATCTCTTAGATGTCTTGGGATAGGTAGGTTTCCTGATGTTTTGAGATCACTGATTGCTGCATCCATAGCTGTATAAGCTGAATTAGACTTAGGCGATAAAGCTAAATCAATAACCACATTAGCAATCAATATCCTAGCCTCAGGAAAGCCAATTTTTTGCGCAGCTTCTAAAGCTGTCACGGTATGTATCTGAGCATCTGGATTGGCTAAGCCAATATCTTCATATGCGATAACCGTCAAACGTCTGGCTAAACTCGGTAAATCTCCCGCCTCCACCAAACGCGCCGCATAGTGAAGACTAGCATCCACATCTGAACCTCGAATAGACTTTTGCAAGGCAGACAGAACATCATAATGCCCGTCTCCATTTTTGTCCATGGTGATATAGCTGCGCTGTAAGGAGTTTTCCAAAGTGTCTAGGGTGAGATGTCTGATGCCATCAGCATTAGCCTTGGTAGACATTACAGCCAGATCAAGAGAATTATAGGCGGAACGTAAGTCTCCGTTAGTAGCAGTTGCAATAAAGTCCAAGGCTTGCTGGTCAAGTGTAATGTCAAAGGCAAAGCCTCTCTCCTTGTCTTTGATGGCTGCTTGTATGGCCTCTTTAACATCCTCATTAGACAAGGGCTCAAGTTCAAAAATTTGGACCCGACTACGAATAGCAGGAGTTACTGAAAAGAAGGGATTTTCGGTGGTAGCCCCAATCATGATGATATTGCCACTTTCTAAAAGTGGCAGTAAAAAATCTTGTTTGGTTTTATCAAGCCTGTGGATTTCATCTAGAAGTAAGACAAGACCACCAGAGAATTTAGCCTCCTCAGCAATTTCTTGTAATCTTTTTTTAGTGTCAACAGTGGCATTGAAAGTTCTAAAAGCGTATTTGGTGGTACCTGCAATAGCAGAGGCGATTGAGGTTTTGCCAATCCCTGGTGGGCCATATAAAATCATGGACGACAGCATGTTAGCTTCAACCATTCTGCGAATGATTTTCCCTTCCCCAACCAAGTGTTTTTGCCCAATAACTTCTGAAATGGTTCTGGGTCGCATGCGTAGGGCTAAATTATCAGGCATGTTTGTCTCCTTAGTCTTTATTTTTCTTAACAATAGTAATGAAATTGTCAATCAAGGTCATACCTTCGGGTGTCCCAATGCTTTCTGGGTGAAATTGTAGACCATAGACGGGTAAATAGTTGTGTTCAAAGGCCATAATTTCATGGTCATGTTTATCTTTTGCTGTAATGATAAAGTCTTCTGGTAATTGATCGACAACAATTGAGTGGTAGCGCATGACAGTCAGCTCTTTTGGGAGACCAAGGAAGAGGTCAGAATCGTGGGTGATGTCAACTTGACTTTGCTTCCCGTGCATAACATAAGTTGCCAAACGAAGGCTTCCTCCTAAAGTCTCGGCAATAGCCTGATGACCCAAGCAAATCCCTAAAATCGGCTTTTTATCAATATAATGTTGAATCAGGGCAGGCATCTGATTAGCGTCTTTGGGCCAACCGGGACCTGGCGAGAAGACTAAGGCATCAGCTTCGTGGGCTTTTTGCCATAGTTTTTCGTCTTGATTGTTTAGCACCAGAACCTGATCAAAAGCCATTAAATACTGAGCCAAATTATAGGTAAAGGAATCATAATTATCGATTAATAGTATCATATGCTAATTGAATTTCCTTCTATCAGTTTTTGGAAATGGTAAGTGGGTATAGGCCACGGACGCTATTGGTGCCATAAATAGCACTTGCTTTTTCGAGGTCTTCAATGGTTAAATCAGCTTCTTTAAGTTTACCTTGCTCAAGTAATTCTTGTCGGTGAATGCCTTTTATGATGGGTAGTGTGCCAACTGGTGTTAGCCACTCCCCATCAATATCCAAGATAAGATTGCCGATTGATGTTTCAAGGAGTTTTCCCTCTGGACTAACAAAGATTTGTTCAGAAGCTTGCGCTTTGAGATGGGGTCTATAGCTGGTCTTGAAGTTCGCAAAAGCAAAATTCTCGACGGGATAATCTTGTCTAACCACTTTTGCCTCTAAAAATTGAGGATCCAAAGGTGTTAACACTTGGTCTGACAGGCTAATATGACCATATAGATCAATAGCCACTGATAGTCGGTAGTCTCCTTGATCTTTTTGAACAAGGTAGTCAGCTAGGCGTTTTTCGAGTTCTTTTTGGTCAAAGGGATAGTCAAAATAAGCACAAGCCTCTTTTAGGCGCTTGATGTGCTTGTCATAAAAGTGAAGAGTTTGTTGGCTGAGTTTTGCTGTTGTTATGACAGTAAAAGCTTTTTTTTGTTTGTAGAGGACTGCTGATTTTTGCTTGATTTCTTCAAATTCATCTTGCCATTGACTTTCCCAGGTAATGCCACCGCCTACACCGTAAACAGCTCGGCGATCAAACAACTGAATGGTTCGAATGCCCACATTAAAAATACAGTCACCATTTGGCAAACAAATCCCGATATTGCCACAGTAAACGCCGCGTGGCTCTTTTTCGAGTCTGGTAATGATGTTCATGGTGGATACTTTAGGAGCGCCTGTGATAGAGCCACATGGGAAGAGGGCGTCAAAAATAGAAACTAGTCCCTTATCCTCAAGGAGTTGTCCTTCTATGGTTGAGGTCATTTGCCAGACGGTTGAGTATTGTTCTAATTGACAAAGTTTGGTCACTTGGACAGTTCCTGTTTGGCAGATTTTACCCATATCATTACGTAACAGGTCAACAATCATCATGTTTTCAGACCGGTTTTTAGGGTCCTGAATGAGCCAGTTGTATTGGGCTTTGTCAGCTTGCAAACTAGGCCCACGTTTTGTTGTTCCTTTCATTGGGCGCGTGATAATGGTCTTGTCCTCTTTTTTGAAGAAGAGCTCAGGGCTTGCTGAAATAATAGCCACTTGATCATGGGCCACATAGGCGTTGTAGCCAGCTCCTTGCTCAACTACCAGACGGTTATAGATAGCAAGACTCTCTTCAAATGGCAGCTCCTGCGTCAGTTGGGTTGTAAAATTAACCTGATAG
The DNA here is from genome assembly GCF_030732225.1 of Streptococcus iniae. Lineage (NCBI taxonomy): Bacteria > Bacillati > Bacillota > Bacilli > Lactobacillales > Streptococcaceae > Streptococcus > Streptococcus iniae. The sequence goes on from NZ_CP132230.1 coordinate 284,806, forward strand.
GTATTGCCCTGTCTCATCTCATGGTGAATCTGCTCGATAGCCCTTTGGTATTCTTTTTCTTGGATAAGGCTAAGCCAGTTATTAGGAAGTTTGATGGACTCATAATCCCGTGGGATTGGGGTGTTTTGGCAAGCGTCATGGACGGTGAAATAGGCATAGTACTCTTGACCTAAGTTCTTTTGGTGGGTGCATAAGTTAGCATCAAAATAGCTAGCTGCCTCATAGCTGACATAACCCACTACATAATAGCCTTTTGCTTGATAGTCAGAGACGGATTGTAAAACCTGACCGACTTCAGAGATTTCTTTGGCTATTAATTCATATAGAGGTTGCTTAAAAATATAGCGACAACCTAATTCTTTAAAATCAATAATGGTTTGAATATGCATAGTTAGATTATATCATAAAAGAAGGTAGCCCAAGCGTTTTGAGGTAGAATGACGGTTGAAAAAAAGCCTAATAAAAGGCTTTTGTTTAATCTTGGTATTTCTTTTTAAAGACAGTAGGTAAAAGGGTTGATAGAGTGGTAACAATCAAGACTTGTCCTAGTAGAGTGGCTTTGTTTTCTTGTTCTCCTGCTTCTGGTAAAGTGGCTTGTTTGTCTGTCTTGTAAGAAGTTTGGGTTTTATAGTTCACAAAGACACTTACCTTTTCAGGGGTTCTTTCTTTTTGTAAGGTGAGGTCTTTATTGGTATCTGTTTTTAGACTTGTTTGTGCTGCTTGTACGGTTTTAGGCGCAGTATGTAGATGGAATAAATGGGCATCTTCAAAGATTTGTCCCATTTGAAGCAGTAATCTGTCGTTATTAGCTTTGCTATTAAACAAAATCCCTAATGGAAGTCCACTTGCTGTGAGGTGTGTTGGTAAAGAAAGTGACGGGGTTCCTGTCAAGTTGACTAGTTGTGTGAAAGGTGTTAAGGTCCAAGCTGGTAGCCATTGACGGTAAATTAAGTCCAGTTTTTCTTCTTTCGATAAATGTGACATATCACTTAATTGTGGGATTAAATCTGGGCTAATGTGCTGGTAGTTTGCTGCTGGTGCTGGGTAGGCTGTGGTAGGGGTTAAAAAGATAGGATAGTCTTTGTAGAAGTCGTCTAGTTGTTTGCTGAGTTGTGCAACGCCTTCCCATGCTTTAGCTAAGTCTTCTTTTGTAAGGTCCTTGCCTGTCTGATAAAGTGCCCATGATAAAAGTTCGACATCTTCTTTTTGAAGGGGTCTTTTGAGGGCTTGTTGTGCCATGAAATTGATGCTTGGCGCAGATGAGGCCGCGATGGTATAGTAGAGTTTCATCATGTCTTGCCCATTGATTGGGTAAGGAACTTCAATGGTTTTGAAACCTTTTTGATTTAAAAAAGCAACAGCGTTTTTAACAGCTAAGACAGCTTCGTCACTAATGGGAGTTCCAGCTGGTGTTTGTGTGGTGTAAGCAATTGGGATATCACGCGTTAATACTTGTGTGTTTTGTTGGGATTTTGCTTTTTCTTTGAGGAGGAATTGAAAGAGCTTTTCAGTGTCTTCCATGCTTTTTGTTAGGGCAAAGTGGCTGACGTTGCTTTTTTCAGAACTTGGATTGCCTTCAAGTATGCCACGGCTAGGGTGAAGCCCAATTAATCCGCTCCAAGAAGCAGGGATTCGAGTGGAGCCGCCACCATCAGATGCACTAGCTAAGCTGACTTGTCCAGAAGCTACTGCAGCTGCAGAACCGCCTGATGATCCTCCGGGGTTTTTATCAAGTTGCCAAGGGTTGTGAGTAATGCCGTAAAGGTCTGAGTTAGTGACATTAATCCAACCCATTTCAGGAAATGATGACTGACCAATAACTACAAAACCAGCTTCTTGGAGTTTTTTGACAAAGCCGCTGGTTGATTGGCTAGTTTTGCCGTCCAAGAAGGCTAGCCCATTAGTATTGCTGCCGCCCGAAATGCTATGACCAAGACCTTTAACAAGAATTGGCACCTTGTAAAACGGTTGACCAGAATCGGTCATTTGATGGCTTTCTTGACGAGCCATGTCTTCTCTTATCGAGATAACATTGTTGAGGTCAGGGTTGGTTTGTTTGATGGTTTCTAAAGCAAGATCTAACAATTGATCGCCAGTCACGCGGTTTTGGCGGGCCCATTCTGCCAGTTGACTGGCACTTGCTGTTTGGTAATCTTCAAGGGTAATTGGGGACAAAGCTTGAGCACTTGTTGCTGTGCTTAGGGGCATGTTGCCTGTAGAGGCCTTGCTTATGCTATCTGCATTAGTAGGTGTAGATGAAGCAGTGTTAAGAGGTGCTTGATCGGCAGAACTAGCAGTAGTAAGGCTTGAGGAAGTAAGCTGAGGGGCACTGCCGTTTGGTAAAAGCTCCTCAGCTTGTATGCTAGTTGTAGCTAATTGTGTGCTAGTAGCAAGCAGCGTCAAGGCAAGTAATACTTGTCTTGTTTTAGAAGGCAATAGTCTATCTTTAATCATTATCATATCTCCTATAATTGTCGTCACTCAATAGTTTAACATAATGAGAGCAAAGTGAAAGTAAAACGCTCTCATAAATGCTGAATCAAAAAAACTGTCATCAATGTCTAAGGAGCTATCACTGATTTAGGACAATAGTTATAACTATCGGTTCTTTTATGCTACAATAGAAGAACATTAAGAAAGAAAAAGGATTCAAAGTATGGCAAAATTTGGTTTTTTATCAGTATTAGAAGAAGAAATGGATAAGCACTTTCATTATGATTATGCAATGGATTGGGACAAAAAGAACCATGCGGTAGAGCTTACTTTTGTTTTGGAAGCTCAAAATAATCAGGCTGTTGAAACCATTGATGACCAGGGTCAAGTGACCAAAGAAGATATTGTCTTTGAAGACTATGTGCTCTTTTACAATCCTGAAAAATCAAAGGTTAATCCTGAAGACTATCTAGTTACCATTCCTTACGAACCTAAAAAAGGCTTATCACGTGAATTCTTAGCCTACTTTGCACATTTCCTAAATGATGTGGCTACAGAAGGGCTTTCTGATTTGATGGACTTTTTAGAAGACGATAGCAAAATCGATTTTGCTTTAGAATGGCATCAAGAAGTGTTCCAAGAAGGGCAAAAAGGATTGGTCGAAAAAGAATTTCATGGATACCCAAGGTATTAAAAGGGTTATCTACTCAAAAGGCTGGGCAAAGTCCGGTCTTTTTCTTATAATTTTTTGAGCGTCAGCTAATTGCGAGCAAAGCGAGCACAAGAGACTACTGCCATAAAGTGTCTAGCTGAAATATGGTATAATAGGAGCAATTGAAATGAATGAGGTAAGAAGATGAACGCATGGCAAGAAGTGACCTTGACAATTAATCGTGAGGCTGAAGAAGCAGTATCTAATCTGTTGATTGAAGCTGGTAGTCAGGGTGTGGCTATTAGTGACACGGCTGATTATCTGGGTCAAAAAGACAGATTTGGCGAGATTTTTAAAGAGGTTGAGCAGTCTGAAATGGTGACTATCACGGCTTATTTTCCAGAAGGTGTTGCTATTGAACCCTTAAAAGAGGAACTTTTATCGCAGATTAATGCTCTTGAAGCATCAGGTTTTAAAACAGGGGCAGTGACTTTAACGACACAAGATTTAGCAGAAGAAGACTGGGCAGACAACTGGAAGAAATACTATGAACCAGCCCGTATCACCCATGACCTAACCATCGTTCCATCATGGACAGACTATGAGGCGACCGCTGGGGAAAAAATCATTCGTTTAGATCCAGGCATGGCTTTTGGCACAGGGACTCACCCAACGACAAAAATGAGCCTTTATGCTCTGGAGCAAGTGCTTCGTGGGGGTGAAACTGTCATTGATGTTGGGACGGGTTCTGGCGTCTTGTCTATTGCAAGCTCTTTACTTGGCGCAAAAGAGATTTATGCTTATGATTTGGATGATGTTGCGGTACGCGTTGCCCAAGAAAATATAGACCTTAATCAAGGTACTGAAAACATTCACGTGGCAGCAGGTGACCTTCTAAAAGGCATTGACGTTAAAGCCCAAGTTATCGTTGCCAACATCCTTGCAGATATCTTGATTCATCTAACAGAGGATGCCTACAGATTAGTTGAAGATGAGGGCTATCTGATTATGTCTGGTATCATTTCAGAAAAATGGGCAATGGTCAAAGAATCAGCAGAAGCAGCAGGATTTTTCCTAGAAACTCATATGATTCAGGGGGAGTGGAATGCTTGTATCTTCAAAAAAACAGACAGTAGATCAGGAGTGATTGGTGGCTAATGCAACAGTATTTTGTAACTGGACAGGCTCAAGCGGAGTGTGTCATAAGAGATAAAGATACCCTTAAACACATGTTTCAAGTCATGCGACTAGCACAGGACGATCACGTGATTTTGGTTTTTGATGATGGGATTAAGCGTTTAGCAAAGGTTATTGATGCAAATGAACATCGCTTAGCCATCATTGAAGATTTGGATGAAAATGTGGAGATGCCGGTTGAGATTACCATTGCCTCAGGTTTTCCTAAAGGAGACAAATTAGACCTGATCAGCCAAAAAGCTACAGAACTTGGTGCCTCTGCCATTTGGTCCTACCCTGCAGATTGGTCAGTGGTTAAATGGGATGGCAAAAAACTTGCCAAAAAGGAAGAAAAATTAGCTAAAATTGTTCAAGGAGCAGCAGAGCAAAGTAAACGTAATAGGCTTCCAGAAGTCAGACTTTTTGAGAAAAAGGTAGATTTCATGACAGAACTTGAGGGCTTTGATAAAATCCTGATTGCTTATGAAGAATCGGCTAAAGAAGGGGAACTATCTGCGCTAGCAAGTAGCATTAAGACTTGGCAAAAAGGAGATAAAATCCTTCTGCTATTTGGTCCTGAAGGTGGTATTTCTCCTAAGGAAATTGCTGCTTTTGAAGCATCTGGTGGTTTTAAAGTTGGCTTGGGTCCTAGAATTATGCGAACCGAAACAGCTCCTTTGTATGCCTTAAGCGCCATCAGTTTCGCCTTAGAATTGAATCAATGAGAAAGTGTTAAACAAACACTTTCTTTTTTTATTTAAATTAAGTATTGACTTTATAAAACGAAGTGTTACTATTTAAATTAAGTAATTGCTTAATTTAAATTCAAAGGAGACTTTATGAAAAAAGTTTTATCGAACAAACTATTTATGGCTACCTTCGTTTCAGATATGTTGTCCAATTTTGGTGATATTGTCTATTATTTTGCGATGATGGCCTATGTTTTACAACTGCCCAATACCAATATCGCTATTTCTTTGGTAACTTTTTCTGAGAGTTTACCTATATTAAGCAAACTGTTAATGAGTATTTGGGGAGATCGGACCAAAAATAAGTTAGATACGATTCTTTGGACTTTGATGCTACGAATTGTTCTTTATAGTATTGTTGGTTTTGCAATGGGCTTTACTCCATCGCTTTGGATTCTGGGACTTGCTTTGCTTGTCAATGTATGTTCGGACCTTGCTGGGCAATATGAAAATGCCCTCTTTACTCCGATTAGTTTACGGATTGTAACTAAAGAAGATCGAGAAGGGATGTTTGCTTTTCGTCAAGCTGTTTCTTCGGTTCTTTATATGCTTTTTCAGGCCAGCGGAGCTTTTTTCATAACTGTTTTGACTTTTTCACAGTTGGCTTACTTTAATGCAAGTACTTTTTTAATCAGTGCAACTATTATGCTAATCATAAGAGGTACTCTGAAACAAAAATTGGATGAAAATCCGATTGTAACGGTGAATAAAGAGGGTTCAGAGACGGTTTTTGAAAGTATCTGCTCTTCACTTAAGTTGGCTTATTCTTCTTTGGACAGTATTCCAGAGGTCAAACAAACCCTTATTAGTATCATGGGGATGAATGCTATTGTTGTCGTTGAAGAGCCCTTGTTTCTTTTGATTGTCAAGCACAATCCTGCCTTTGGTTTTGGAAATCCAATGATGACTTTAGCGCTTATGACTCTTGCATCTGTGTTAGGGAATGTCACAGGCAGTATTTTATTATCTAAACTAAAAACAGACCTGTCATTTGCTAAAATGACGATGCTATCCAGTTTTTTTATCTTAACTTTATTTCTGGGTTATTTAATGCAGACAATGACTCTTATATTAATTTCTGGGTTTTTAATGTGTGTCATTGTTGGAATGATTAATCCTAAATTTTTCGCCTTGCTCTCTAACACGGTACCCGAAAACCAATTAGCAACTATCGAAGGTGGTATTGGTAGTTTTACTATGATAGGGATGCTTCTTAGTCGTCTCATTATTGCTTTAATGGTTCTATTGCTATCAACTGATACGATTTCCGTCATCTTTGTCTTGCTAGCTTTGCTACTTTTAGGGTACACTATAAGAAAGAATAATACCGTTAAACAATGATCATAATATTAGGAAGAAGGAAATATGGATCCTCACTACGATGCTAATGCAAGTTCTCTTATGGAACAATTGTTTATGCCCTATTTTTCTGGTCAGTGGAATCAGGAAGATTGGGATTTCACGGTCAAAGAAAGAGCTATCCTCAAGGATTACCTTCTTGTTTTTGATGAAATTAAAGATTTATTTGAACCATACCGTCAAGATATTGCCACTTATTATTTATCCTATTATGGTGTTAACCTATTACAGGTCTGCTATTTCTTATTTTTAGAGAGAAAAGAAACAGTTTCAACGATCCAAGAGTTGCATCAATTAGCTCTTAAATTGTCAGAACAAGACATCAAAGAAAGATTATGTTTTCTTTTGATGAATGAGGAAGATGCTTCTAAGGGGTTTTGGGATTTACTTGAGAATTCTAATTTAAAGCCTGACACCAAATGGTATTTTAGTCAGTTTTACAAATATCCGCTGGATAATATGAAAAAGCTAATTGCTTTGTCAGAAAAATTAGTTACTTTATATCAACCTTATCTAAAAGCTGGTGAGAAGCACCGTCAGGCTTTTAGTCAGAGTTTTTCTTTGGAAAAGCTGTTTGAGGAAAGTCACGTTATTTCAGAAGAACAGTATCAACAAAACAAAGATAGAGAGTATCACTTGTATATTTTGAGTCCTTGGATGATTTGTTTTGCTTCAACTGATATGACAAGTCGGAATAGAGGTTCAGTTGCTCTTATTGTTTCTTGCTATGTGGATGATTTGCTTTTGTCTCACAATGATTTAGATGATGATGATTTTTCAATTGTCCTTAAGTTGTTGAGTGACATTACCAGGTACAAGGTTATGGTCGAGCTTTTAAAAGGGGAATTAAAGAGTAAAGAGATTGCTGAGAAGTTTGGAATTACAGGAGCAGCAGTTTCCTTTCATACCCAAAAACTTATTAATGCTCATATTTTAATCTTTAGTGAATCTAATAGTAAAGGGAAATATGAGCTTAATAAATCATTTCTTAACCAAGTTATGAATAAACTTAAACAAGAATTATACCTAGATCAAGATGAGATTTAGACTGATTAGATTGTTAAAGAATCCTCCCTAAATAAGATTTGGGGAGAGTTTTTATTCTTTTTGAGAAAACGCTTTACAAATATTATAAAGACAGTTATAATAAATTTAGCAACAACGCAAGCGCTTGCGCAGAAATGTAAAAAGTGCTTGCTTCTCATTAATCTATAAAGATTATGGAAAAAGGAGATTTAGGATGAAAGCTTCAATCAAACAATTCTTTTCTTTTGAATTTTGGCAAAAATTTGGGAAATGTCTAATGGTCGTTATTGCTGTTATGCCTGCTGCAGGTTTAATGGTGAGTATCGGTAATTCTATTCCCATGATTAATCAGGATTCAACAACTCTTGCAACCATTGGTAATGTCATTGCTCAAATAGGTTGGGGAGTTATTGGGAATTTACACCTTTTATTTGCCCTAGCCATTGGAGGTAGTTGGGCTAAAGAAAGAGCAGGAGGAGCTTTTGCTTCTGGCTTAGCATTTGTTTTGATTAACCGTATTACAGGAGCTGTTTATGGGATTAATGCTGCCATGTTGGCTGATCCAGAAGCTAAGATTAAGAGTTTTCTTGGAACACAAATGGTAGTCAAAAATTACTTTACCAGTGTTTTAGAGTTCCCAGCATTAAATACAGGTGTTTTTGTCGGAATTATTGCTGGTTTTGTTGGTGCTACTGCCTATAATAAATACTACAATTATCGTAAATTACCAGAAGTATTAACATTCTTTAATGGAAAACGTTTTGTACCATTTGTTGTTATTCTTCGTTCAACACTGGTAGCACTTGTTTTGGCTCTAATTTGGCCAGTTATCCAATCAGGTATTAATGGTTTTGGGATGTGGATTGCTTCTTCTCAAGATACTGCACCTATTTTAGCACCTTTTTTATATGGTACTTTGGAGCGTCTCTTGTTGCCTTTTGGCTTACATCATATGCTTACCATTCCAATGAACTATACAGCACTTGGTGGCACTTATGAAGTAATGACTGGTGCAAGTGCTGGAACAAAAGTATTCGGCCAAGATCCTCTATGGTTAGCTTGGGTAACAGACTTAGTTGGTCTTAAAGGGTCAGATGCTTCTGCTTATAACCATTTAATGGCAAGTGTGACACCGGCTCGCTTTAAAGTTGGTCAAATGATTGGTGCATCAGGAACCCTTATGGGACTTGCTCTTGCCATGTACCGTAATGTGGATCCAGATAAAAAAGCTAAATATAAAATGATGTTCATTTCAGCAGCTGCAGCGGTATTTTTGACAGGTGTTACAGAACCGCTTGAGTACATGTTTATGTTTGCAGCTATGCCACTTTACCTTGTTTATGCAGTGGTTCAAGGCGCTTCATTTGCTATGGCAGATCTTGTGAACCTTCGTGTGCACTCATTTGGAAATATTGAATTGTTAACCCGTACGCCAATGGCTATTAAAGCTGGATTGGGAATGGACTTGATTAATTTTGTATGGGTATCATTGTTATTTGGTCTTATCATGTACTTGATTGCAGACTTTATGATTAAAAAAATGAAACTAGCAACAGCAGGTCGTCTAGGAAACTACGACGCAGATATGTTGACTGATGACACTCATAAGCAATCACAAGAAGTAGCGGATGCTAATTCACAAGTGGTTCAAATCATCAATCTTTTAGGTGGCGCAAGTAACATTGCTGATGTTGATGCCTGTATGACACGCCTTCGTGTAACAGTGCAAGAAGCTGACAAGGTTTCAGCAGAAGATCTTTGGAAAAAAGCTGGCGCTATGGGGCTGATTGTTAAAGGAAATGGCGTTCAAGCTGTTTATGGTCCTAAGGCGGATATTATCAAATCTGATATTCAAGACTTACTGGATTCAGGAGTAATCATCCCAGAAAGTTCGGTAGAAAATCATAGCTCAACGCTTTCACCAAAGTCATTTAAAGGCATCACAGAAACGGTTCTTTCAGTGGCTGATGGGCTTGCGCTTCCAATCACAGAAGTAGATGACCAAGTTTTTGCTGCTAAGATGATGGGAGATGGCTTCGCTGTTGAACCGGATAATGGCAATGTATACTCACCTGTTTCAGGTGTTATAACGAGCGTTTTCCCAACTAAACATGCTTTAGGGATTTTATCAGATAATGGGCTAGAAGTATTAGTTCATATTGGTTTAGATACGGTTGCTTTAAATGGAGTTCCTTTCTCTGCTAAGGTTAGTGAAGGAGATCGTGTTACAGCTGGTGATTTACTAGTTGTTGCTGATCTTGCAGCCATTACATCAGCAGAACGTGAAACAACAATTGTCGTTGTCTTTACAAATCAACCTGAGATCAAGACTGTTTCACTTGATAAGCAAGGAAAAGTATTAGCTAAACAAGCCATTGCAAGTGTTGCATTGTAAAATGGCGTAACAAGAACAAGAAAAGAGTGACCAAGAAGGTGTCACTCTTCTTCTCATGAGAGGAAATGAAAGAATGGTCAAATGTTTAACCATTAATGTGCATGCTTGGATGGAAGCTGAGCCCCTTAAAAAATTAGTGGACTTGGCAGAGCATATTCTGGCAGAAAAATATGATCTTATCTGCTTGCAGGAAGTCAATCAGTTAATGGAGAGTAAGGCTGCTAGGGAATTGTTGGCTTATCAGGAGATTCCGGGGACGCCCTGTATTCATCAGGATAACTTTGCACTTTTATTGGTTAAATATCTGGAAAAGCAGGGCCAGTCTTACTATTGGTCATGGGCTTATAATCATATTGGCTATGATAAATACCACGAAGGCGTAGCGATTTTATCCAAGAAAGCTATTTCAGTATCTGATATTTTAGTGAGTGAAACTTCTGACCCAGCTGATTATCATACCAGGCGCGTTTTATTGGCTAAGACTTGTTTAGATGGTCAAGATGTAGCTGTTTGCTCCTTGCATTTGTCTTGGTTTGGTAAGGGATTTGAAGGGGAGTGGGCTAAGCTTGAGGCAGAGCTGTCTAGGTTAGATTTACCTTTACTCTTGTTGGGAGATTTTAATAACCCTACAGATCTTGAGGGCTACCAGCTGATGATGGCAAGTAATTTGAACTTGCAAGATAGTCATAAAGTGGCGCAAGTTGTCTATGGCAATCATAGTATTGTAGCTGATATTGATGGTTGGGAAAACAATCAGGAATCCTACAAGGTAGATCATGCTTTGCTTAGTCCGCAATTGCACGTGAGTTCATCGCAAATTGTTTTTGATGGTGGAGCTTCCCCAGTGATTAGTGACCATTATGGTTTGGAGATTGTTCTTCATTTTTAAGATAGGAAAACCCCATAGGCACAAGGCTTATGGGGTTATTTGTTTTAATCAATCATTTGACTTTTAAGATAGGCGTCCACTAATTTTTCAGTGGCTTCTACGGAGTCTGTGTGTGTGCGTTCATAGGAGTGACTTGATTCTATACCTGCACCAAGAAGGGCGTGCCTCACTTCGGCTCCTGAACGTAGAGCTGCTGAGGCATCTGAACCATAATAGGGGTAGATATCTAGTTTGTAAGGGATATTGTTATCCTCACAGAGAGTTACCATTTGTTGACGAAGATCATAATGGTAAGGACCAGAAGCGTCTTTGACACAAATAGAGACAGTGTATTCGTCTGTTGCTTGGTCATCACCCATTGCTCCCATATCAACAGCTAAGTATTCAACAGCTTGAGCTGGTAGGCTGGAGTTTGCGCCATGCCCCACTTCTTCAAAGGCTGAGAAGTAGAAGTGAGTTGTATAGGGTAATTGTATTTTTTCTTCTTGATAGACTTTAAGGAGTTTCATGAGAATGGCTGCTGAAACTTTATCATCTAAGTGACGAGATTTGATAAAGCCGGATTCCGTAACGATGACACGAGGATCAAAGGAGATGAAATCTCCAATTTCAATGCCAAGGGCGCGTGTTTGTTCAGCAGTGCTTACCTTTTCATCGAGCCGAACTTCCATATTAGCTTGATTGCGTTCAGCTGTTCCGGCATCTTTATAGACATGAACAGAGGTTTGGTGCATAAGGATGGTACCAGAAATTTCCTTGCCGTTTTTAGCCACATGCACCGTACAGTTTTCACCCTCAATGGCATTATAAACAAAGCCGCCGACTAAGTCTAATTTTAAACGACCGTCTGGCTTGATGGCACGAACCATAGCGCCTAATGTATCAAGATGGGCTGTGACAACACGGTGTTTATCATCGTTTTGCCCTTGGACAGAAACCATAAGTCCCCCTTTGTGGGTTCTTTTAGGCTTATAACCAAAGGTGCTTAATTCGTTAGTGACATAATCCATGATGGTTTTAGTGTAGCCTGTGGGTGATGGAATATTAGTTAATGCTGTGATGTAGTTAACAGTGGTATTCATAAAATCTCCTTAGGTATAACAATTATCTCCTTAATTATACCATTTATGTTTTTTTAAAACAGTAAAGGTCAGAAAATAAGTTCTGACCTTTTAAGCTTGATTATTTAGCCAAATTTCTTTTTGCTCTAAAATGATTTTTGCGAGACGTTCAATATCAGAACTGGTCCCTCGCATTTCAAAGTCCCCAATCATAGGAAAGCCAAAACGCTTGGCGTATTGCTTTGCAGTTAAACAATACTGCTTGTTAAAATTCAAGTTTCCAGATCCGATAATGCCAAAGCAGCGCTTGTAGTTATCATGTGAACGGATAAAATCTCCAAGTGGGGTTGTTAATATCTCGACATCGCCAGAATCCACCCCATTTCCTCCTTCCAGATAAGTGGGAATGATAGTGAGAAAATCTTCCTCTACTTTGAATGTTTGGTGATTTTGATCTTTGATGTTAATGAGTTTGCAGGTGATGTTTTTGGTATCACTTAGGTATTGTGACAGGCGTTTGACAAAACTTAAGGTATTGCCACTAAGGCTAATAAAGACAATGGTTAATTGGGACATTTCGTCTCCTTTTACTAGATATAGTTGTTTATTATAGAGTTTATCACAATATATAGGAGGAAACAAGAAAAAAAGAAACCAAGCCTTGCTTGATTTCTTGAGTATTTAAGCCTTGTCTTCTTCTTTTTGAGCAAATAATGATGCTAGTCCTAGTAGGCTTAAGCCCATGAATAAGAAGCCTTTAGATTCTTGACTTCCTGTGTGTGGAAGATTTTCATGACTTGTGGCAGTTGCTGATGCGACTTTAACTTGTTGGTAAGCTTTGGCAGCCATTTGATGGATATTTTTACGGTCTTGGTCTGTGAGTGTTCCAGATTTTGGCGTTTCTTCGACAGCTTTAGGTTTAACATATGTGAAGATAAAGTCACCAAATCCTTCAACTGTTGAAAGACCGTTGTATGAAATGTCCTCTTTGTCACCAATCAAATCTTTTGCTTTATCAGAACTTAAGAAATGAAGATCAAGTCCAGCAATGCTATCAGTAAAGTACCAGTTGTTGTCAGCACTTGGGTTAATGGTTTTTTCTGAGACAATATAGTTAATGATGGCTTGACGGTTTTCTAAACCAAGAAGGTGATTGATAGTGGCGTTTTTAACGCCAGGGAATGTTCCACTAGCGCGGTAGTTATTAGTAACAACCATAAATTCTTGGTTAGGATCAATTGCTTTGCCTTGGTATTTCAGGTTGCGAACTCGGCTAGCTTCAGGGTTTACAATAACCCCATTACGGTCATATTTATTTGCTTGTGTAATGTCAAATTCATAAGTAATGCCATCAATAACATCAAAGTTGTAGGTGCGGTATTCAGTATTGACAAGGTTTTGTGGGCCTGCATTTTTAGGGTCGATGGTGTTGAACTGCCCAGCAGACATTTCTAACCACTCTTTGATATCAGCGCCTGTGACTTTCAAAATAGCAGCCACATTATCATACAAATAAAGATCGGCCACATTTTTGATTGCAAGAGGTCCAGCAGGAATATCAGTGTAAGCTGTTGGGTCGTTACGTGTTCCAGCTTTAAATGGTGCTGCAGCAGAAAGCAGTGGGAGATTTGCTTCAGCTGTTCCAGCTAATTGCTGCGCGGCATACCAGAGTTGAGCTTTGTTAACAATTTGAACAGATGGGTCATCTTTAACCAAGGCAAAGTAGCTAGTGATTGGTGCAGTAGAAACACCAACTTGTTGACGAACGTAAGCAACAGTTCCTTCGTGAACTTTTTTAGCAAGTGCTAGAATGTCAGGATTAGCAACAGTTGATTTTGTATCGATTTTGCGGATTTCAGCATGGTTTTTGTCTCTGTTCACAGACCATTTGCCGTTTGTATAGGTTAAGTTGAGATCGATAATACCAAGGTGGTCACCGTATTTTCCAGCCATGGTAACAGGTGTCCCCTTGATAAGACCTGCTTCACCATCGACACCCTCGTATTTTTCGTAAAAACCAGTACCAGTACCTGAAGGGAACTCGGCATGGGAATGACCTGTGACAACGGCATCAACGCCTTTCAAGCTTGCAATTTGGTAACCGACATTTTCTTCGCCAACTTCATAGACATTATCTCCAATACCTGTATGTGCTAAGACTAAAACAATATCAGCCCCTGCTTGACGCATTTTTGGAATAATGTTTTCAACAGCTTGGACAGAGTCCATCACAGTTACTTTACCTTCGAGATTTGCTTTATCCCAAGCCATGATTTGTGGTGGCACAATTCCTGTGATACCGATTTTTAGGTCAACAGTTTTTCCAGTAGCATCAAGAAAAGTTTTGGTGATAATGCTATAAGGATTAAACATGTTTTCCTTGGTAGTAGCATTTAAGACATTGGCATTGACGATTGGAAGATTAGCAGAAGCAATAACGGTATTTAAGTAGTCTAAGCCATAGTTAAATTCGTGGTTTCCTAGAGTTGAAGCGTCATAGCCTAAGAGTTTTAGGGCTTCATACATTGGGTGTGTTTCTCCTGCTTTAACAGGATTAATTAGTGCTGTGTAAGTAGCTAATGGTGTTCCTTGTAAGATATCGCCATTATCCACTAAGACAGTATTGGTTTTTTCTGTTTTTGCTTTATCAATTAGAACGGCTGTTTTAGCTAAACCGATGGTTTGTGAATCTTTATCTTGATAGTAATCGTAATTGACGAGGTTAGAATGCAAGTCAGTTGTTGACAGGATTCTAACATCAAGTGTTTGGCCCTCAACAGGAGTATTAGCTAATGTTTCGGCCTGAGGGCTTGATGCTAGTGTTGTGCTAGTTGGTGTTGTAGGAGGTGTCGGTGTTGCAGTTTCTGGGGAGCTAGTGCTATTGGTTGCTGTCGGTGTTTCAAGGCTTGCAGAAGGTGTACTTGCTATGTCACTGGTTGTATTTGTACTTGTTTCAAGACTAGTTGGAGCGGGAGCTGCTAAGTCTTCAGCTTGAACATAGTGGGCCATACCAGTGGCCATAAGCATGCTTAAAAAGATTGCACTTTTTGAAACGTAATGTTTTTTCATTCGAAATCTCCTAAAATTTATTAAAAAATGAATTTGGATAACCATTATACAACATGTAAAGGGTTTCATCAATCCTTTTTACGAACTTTTTTAAATAAATTGAACAAAAACATACGCATAAACAAGAGCGACATTCTTTGTTTCATGAGAGGAAGAAGATGCTTGAAGCGTGATAAACTAAGGAACTCTGCTTTTGCTTTTGTTGGTAAAATGATAGAATAAAGACAAGAAATTTTTTATGAGGACACAGATGGCAAAAGAAATTAATTTAACGGGAGAAGAAGTGGTTGCAATAGCATCCGGATATATGTCAGAATCTGATGCTGCCTTTGTCAAATTTGCACTTAACTATGCAACGGCGGCGCATTATTATCAGGCACGTAAATCAGGGGAGCCCTATATTATTCACCCTATTCAGGTAGCGGGTATTTTAGCAGACTTACATTTGGATGCTGTCACTGTAGCCTGTGGTTTTTTGCATGATGTTGTGGAAGATACAGATATTACCTTGGCTGATATTGAGACAGACTTTGGTAAAGATGTGCGTGATATCATTGACGGAGTAACCAAACTTGGTAAGGTTGAGTACAAGTCACATGAAGAACAATTAGCTGAAAATCACCGTAAAATGCTAATGGCAATGTCTAAAGATATACGTGTTATCTTGGTTAAATTAGCTGACCGTTTGCACAATATGCGGACTCTCAAGCATTTACGAAAAGATAAACAAGAGCGTATCTCTCGTGAAACCATGGAGATTTATGCGCCTTTGGCTCATCGTTTGGGGATTAGCCGCATTAAGTGGGAGTTAGAAGATTTATCGTTTCGCTACCTTAACGAGACAGAATTTTACCGTATCTCCCATTTGATGACAGAAAAGCGCCGTGAGCGTGAGGCTTTGGTGGATGAAATTGTGGATAAAATCATGACTTACACCAATGAACAAGGACTTTATGGGGATGTTTATGGTCGTCCAAAGCATATTTACTCTATTTATCGTAAGATGCGTGACAAGAAAAAACGTTTTGATCAAATTTTTGATTTGATTGCTATTCGTTGTGTCATGGAGACACAAAGTGATGTCTATGCAATGGTTGGTTATATTCATGAGCTCTGGCGTCCAATGCCAGGCCGCTTCAAGGATTATATTGCAGCTCCAAAAGCCAATGGCTATCAGTCTATTCATACGACTGTATATGGGCCTAAAGGGCCAATTGAAATTCAAATTCGTACAAAAGAAATGCATCAAGTTGCCGAGTATGGGGTTGCGGCTCACTGGGCTTATAAAAAGGGCATTAAAGGTAAAGTTAATCAAGATGACCAAAAAGTTGGCATGAACTGGATTAATGAGCTTGTTGAACTTCAAGATGCTTCAAATGGAGATGCTAAAGATTTTGTTAATTCTGTCAAAGAAGAAATTTTTTCTGAACGTATTTATGTCTTTACGCCGACAGGTGCTGTGCAAGAGTTGCCTAAAGAGTCGGGGCCTATTGATTTTGCATATGCCATACACACCCAAGTTGGTGAAAAAGCGACAGGTGCTAAAGTCAATGGACGCATGGTGCCACTGACAGCTAAATTAAAAACAGGTGATGTGGTCGAGATTGTAACCAATCCAAGTTCCTTTGGGCCAAGTCGTGATTGGATTAAGTTAGTGAAAACTAATAAAGCTCGCAATAAAATCCGCCAATTTTTCAAGAATCAAGACAAGGAACTTTCGGTTAACAAGGGGCGTGAACTTCTGGTTAATTATTTCCAAGAACAAGGCTATGTTGCCAATAAATACTTAGACCGAAAACAGATGGAAGATATTTTGCCGCGTTTAAGTGTCAAGAGTGTGGAGTCGCTTTATGCAGCTGTTGGTTTTGGAGATTTGAGTCCAGTTTCGGTCTTCAATAAATTAACTGAAAAAGAGCGTCGACTAGAAGAGCGGGCTAAAGCTAAAGCTGAAGCTGAAGAATTGGTTAACGGTGGCGAAGTTAAGCATGAAAACAAGGAAGTGCTTAAAGTTCGTAGTGAAAATGGTGTGATTATTCAAGGAGCATCGGGACTTCTTATGCGTATCGCCAAGTGTTGTAATCCTGTTCCTGGCGACAACATCGAAGGTTATATTACAAAAGGCCGAGGGATTGCGATTCACCGAGCAGATTGTAACAATATTAAAGGTCAAGAAGGGTATGAGCAACGTCTGATTGAAGTGGAATGGGACATGGAAAACTCCAGCAAAGATTACCAAGCTGAGATTGATATCTATGGCCTTAACCGCGCAGGACTCCTTAATGATGTTTTGCAGATTCTTTCTAACTCAACAAAAAGTATCTCAACTGTCAATGCTCAACCTACTAAAGACATGAAATTTGCCAATATCCATGTCAGCTTTGGCATACCAAACCTTTCTCACTTAACAACTGTTGTTGAGAAAATCAAGGCAGTTCCAGATATCTACAATGTCAAACGTACGAATGGTTAAGGAGCTTACATGAAAATTATCATCCAACGTGTGTCGCAGGCTTCGGTTAGTATTGATGGGAAAATCGCTGGCGCTATCAATCAAGGCTTAATGCTCCTTGTCGGAGTTGGACCAGAAGATGACCAATCAGATTTAGACTATGCTGCGCGAAAAATTCTCAATATGCGTATCTTTTCAGATACTGATGACAAAATGAATTTGTCTGTTCAAGATATTGGAGGAAGCATTCTGTCTATTTCGCAGTTTACCCTCTATGCAGACACCAAAAAAGGGAATAGACCTGCCTTTACGGGGGCTGCTAAACCTGATAGGGCTAGTCAGCTTTATGACCAATTTAATGCTTTGCTAGCTGAAACATGTCCCCTTGAAAAAGGGATTTTTGGAGCAGACATGCAAGTTTCCTTGATTAATGATGGGCCTGTAACCATTGTTTTAGATACAAAAAATAAGTAAAAGGAGGACTGTCTTGTCAAAACAAGTCTTAAAAAGTGAGGTGTTTGCTTATTTGATTTTTGGCCTGTTGACAACTCTCCTCTATCTACTTATTCGATTTTTTGTCTATCAAATGACAGGACAAGCGACCTTGTCGGCGGCAATTGCTAATGTTACGGCAATTCTTTTTGCTTTTATCACCAATGATCAGTTTGTATTTCCACAAAAACCGCAAGGGGTGCTCAAACGATTTTGGCAGTTTGTTCTTGTAAGGTTGTCAACCTTGGTGATGGATCTTGCTTTAGCCTATTTTCTTGTAGAGAAATACCCACAAATAATTGCTTGTTTTGTGGGAAATGATTTGTCAAGGGTTAATAAAGTAGAGTCTGTTTTGGCGCAAATCTTAATCATTGCTGTCAATTACTTTGTTAGCAAATACCTTATTTTTAGAAATCATAACTGAAAGGGAGATGGTATGACCGTCTCTTTTTTGAGTTTCATTTGTCGCTATTTGTCTGAATTTTTTATAAAATGAGTTAAAAAGAATTGAGAGGGTGAAGAAATCATGACAGAACCATTGTTTAAAAAATTGAAGATGGCTAAATTCCAAGATATAACCTTAATGAAGCTGGCTAGGGAAAAGAGTGTTTTTGATCACTTTCCGCAAAATGCCTTTCCTGCTGATTTAATTGTGGGCTATGTTTATCACTTAGAAGAGATGAAAGAGCTTATTTTTAGGGTTTTTAATGAAAAGCTTCTTAAGCCTAATGGACACCTTTACCTTATGTATCCAAAAACCAAAAATAAGTTGGGTTATGAGGCTATTGGTCGTGATAGTATTTTCCCATTTTTGAAGGTTGATCAAGACAATGGTTATGTTGAGGGAACGACCATTAAATTCAATCGAATGAATGCACTAGATGACAATTACACTCTTTTGGGACTTAAATATACTAAGGAAGTGGAAGAAAGATCAGCATCTAAATCTAGCCAAAAAGTTGCAGATTATGTGGAGAAAATTAATGATGTCAAAGCTTATCTTACAACCCATCCCAAAGAAAAGGTATTTTTTGAGCAGTTAACACCCGGCTATCAAAGAGGGTGGGCCAGATATATTTACTCAGCAAAAACAAAGGCGACACAAGAGAAACGTCAAACAGAGATGCTTGATATCCTTAAAGCTGGTTTTAAATCACGCGAACTCTATCGAGCTAGCTTGAAATCATAGTAGAAATAAGAGCTCTTTCTTTTGAAAGGGTTTTTCTGTGTTATAATGTCTATAAGTATAGCTTGAAAGGATAAGTATGGAACTGAAAGAATTATTTCCGGGTGTGACTTGTGGAGCGTTTCCGCTATCAGACGATGCCTTTGTTAGTATTGAAGAAGATGGGCGTTTTTTTCATTTCCCTAAGGATAGTTTGTCTGAAAGGGAATTGTCTCTTCTTTCTTTAAAAACGGGTCAGAAGTTAAAAAACAGGCCTCATTTAACAGCTTGGGAAGGTTATTTATTAAAAGGAACTGGGAAATTGCCTGATCTTTTAGAGTTTTATCAGTTTCTTTATCTTAATCACCATCAGTCTCTTTCTGAGGAGTTGATTGATCTGTTGGTTACACTTTTGGGCGGTGTTCAAGCAGTGGTGAGAATTAGTCAGTCGCGGACGGCCTTTTTACTTAACCCTAAAGAAGAAGGGGATGCCTATCAGATTCTTAAGGATGTTTTGCCAACAGTAGAAAATGATTTTGGTTTAGCCTTGTCGGCCTTTCTAGGGAATCCTTGGACATTAGGGACAAATAACCAGCTTAAAGCTTTTTTTGAGGAAGAAAATACACTTTTTTCAGCTTATTTATCTCGAAAAGGCGATAAGAAGTTAACCTATTTTTCAGAGCTAATGGTATGGTCTCTTTTAGTTCAGATATCAGTGGAAGCTATTCAAGATCATTTTAATCAAATTTTTCTTCAAAATAAGGACGTTTCGGATATAGTGACTGCTCTTTGGCAATGCCAAGGGAATATGGTGCAGACTGCCCAACGTTTGTTTATTCACCGCAACTCATTACAATACAAATTGGACAAATTATTAGCTCAATCAGGCTTAAACCTTAAGAATTTAGACGATTTAGCATTTGTTCATCTCTTTTTGTTAACATAAGTCGTGTGCAAGGTGCCCAAAAAGTTTGGGCGCCTTGTCTGTATTTTGAAAACGCTATCTTTGCTATAATAAACCTATCAACATAAAAAAGAATATTGGTTAATAGCACCAATACTAATAGGAGTCCGTCATGGTAGAATTAAATTTAAATCATATCTACAAAAAATACCCAAACACAACACATTACGCTGTTGAAGATTTTGATTTGGATATCAAAGACAAAGAATTTATTGTTTTTGTAGGCCCATCAGGATGTGGGAAGTCAACAACGCTTCGTATGATTGCTGGTCTGGAAGATATTTCAGAAGGGGAACTTAAAATCGATGGCGAAGTGGTTAATGACAAATCACCTAAAGACCGTGATATCGCAATGGTTTTCCAAAACTATGCCCTCTACCCACACATGTCAGTTTACGACAACATGGCTTTTGGTTTGAAACTGCGTAAATACAAAAAAGATGATATTGACAAACGGGTTAAAGAGGCGGCTGAAATTCTTGGTTTAACAGAATTTTTAGACCGTAAACCAGCTGATCTTTCTGGTGGACAACGTCAGCGTGTTGCGATGGGACGTGCCATTGTCCGTGACGCTAAAGTATTCTTGATGGATGAACCTTTATCAAACTTAGATGCCAAACTACGTGTTTCAATGCGTGCTGAAATTGCAAAAATTCACCGTCGTATTGGGTCAACTACAATCTATGTTACCCACGACCAAACAGAAGCTATGACTTTGGCTGACCGTATCGTTATCATGAGTGCAACAAAAAACCCTCAAGGAAATGGTACTATAGGTAAAATCGAACAAGTTGGTTCACCACAAGAATTGTATAATCTTCCTGCAAATAAATTTGTTGCTGGCTTTATTGGAAGCCCTGCTATGAACTTCTTTGAAGTAACTGTAAAAGATGGCAGAATGACAAGTGAAGATGGTTTGGATATTGCTATTCCTGAAGGTCAAGAGAAAATTCTTGAAGCTGCTGGTTACAAAGGTAAAAAAGTGACTTTTGGAATCCGTCCAGAAGATATTTCAGGCAATCAAATCGTCCAAGATACTTATCCAAATGCAAGTGTTTGTGCGGAAGTTTTAGTATCTGAACTTTTAGGTTCAGAAACAATGCTTTATGTGAAATTAGGGCAAACAGAATTTGCTTCTCGTGTAGATGCCCGTGATTTCCATAATCCAGGTGAACAAGTCAATTTGACTTTCAATGTTGCAAAAGGACATTTCTTTGACATTGACACGGAACAAGCAATTCGCTAGTTAATCGATCCTCCTAGAATAATGCAAGGTCCTCAAAAAATATTTTGGGGATTTTGTTTCAAATTAGAAAGAGACAGACAATGCAAAAACACTGGTGGCACAAAGCTACAATTTATCAAATTTACCCATGCTCATTTCAAGACACAACTGGTAACGGGATTGGTGACCTTAAAGGGATTACGCAACGCTTAGATTATTTGGAGAAACTAGGGATTACGGCTATTTGGTTATCCCCAGTTTACCAATCCCCAATGGATGACAATGGTTATGATATTTCAGATTATCAGGCTGTTGCGGATGTTTTTGGGGATATGGCTGATATGGATTGCCTGCTTGATGAAGCCAATAAACGTGGCATTAAAATCATCATGGACTTAGTGGTCAATCATACGTCTGATGAACATGCTTGGTTTATTGAAGCTAGGGAAAATCCGCAGAGTCCAGAAAGAGATTTTTACATCTGGAGAGATGAGCCTAACAACTTAACATCGATTTTCTCAGGCTCCGCTTGGGAATTAGATGCTCAATCAGGACAATATTATTTGCATCTTTTCAGTAAAAGGCAACCTGACCTTAACTGGGAAAATGAGGACTTGCGTCAAAAAATCTATGATATGATGAATTTCTGGATTGATAAAGGCATTGGTGGTTTCCGTATGGATGTTATTGACTTAATTGGCAAGATTCCTGACGCTGAAATCACAGGTAACGGCCCTAAATTACATGATTACTTGAAAGAAATGAATCGTGCAAGTTTTGGAAACCATGATTTACTCACAGTTGGAGAAACTTGGGGGGCGACTCCTGAGATTGCCAGACTTTATTCTCGCCCTGAAAATCAAGAATTGTCAATGGTTTTTCAATTTGAGCATGTTGGCTTACAACACAAACCCAATCGTCCTAAATGGGATTTTGCAGAGGAACTAGATGTTCCGGCTTTGAAATCTATTTTCGCCAAGTGGCAGACAGAGCTTAAATTGGGTGAAGGCTGGAACTCGCTTTTTTGGAATAATCATGATTTACCTCGGGTATTGTCCATCTGGGGAAATGACAGTGACTATAGGGTTAAATCAGGAAAAGCAATGGCAATCTTGCTTCATTTGATGCGAGGAACTCCTTACATTTATCAAGGTGAGGAAATTGGGATGACCAATTATCCCTTTGAGTCTTTGAGTCAGGTCAATGATATTGAGTCTTTAAATTATGCTAAAGAAGCTCTTGAAAATGGTGTTTCAAAAGCGAATATTATAGAGAGTATTCGTCAGGTTGGTCGCGACAACGCTAGAACTCCTATGCAATGGGATGCTAGTCCAAATGCAGGTTTCTCAAGTGCTCAAGAACCATGGTTGGCTGTTAATCCGAACTTTGAGGAAATTAATGTGGCCAGTGCCTTGGCTGACAAAGACTCGCTCTTTTACACTTATCAAACATTAGTGACCCTTCGTAAAGAAGAGGACTGGCTAATTGATGCTGATTTCACCTTGCTTGAGACTGCCGACAAGGTTTTTGCCTATGAACGTTGTTTAGGTGAGGACACTTATTTGATAGTGGTTAATCTATCTGATCAAGACCAAGAGTTTAAGTTATCTTGTGATCATTACGAGACGATTATTGCAAACACAGATCCACAAGCAGTCATTGCCAATGCTAAATTAGCAGCCTGGGATGCCTTTTGTATTAAAAAATAAAAAGAAATCAAAGAACCCTAAAACAACTAAGGGTTTTTTGATTGTAAAAACCTAGGTTTGTTTTATAATGTAAGATTAAATTAATAAAACTATTGGAAGATATAGTTTAACAAAGGAAAATTTATATAAAATTATTACTTTGAAATTACTGCTATGTTAGTGTTTGATGAGACTTCTTTTTGTTAGATTCTACGATATCAGTTTTGCATAAATGAATTAGAAGGGAAAAACAATAGAAATGAAAAAAATAAATTGCTTTTGTAGCTTTTTAGTGATTGGCATAGTTTTTATGATTCTAAGTGGGTGTCAACAAAGACAAGCAAGTAAACCTTATCAGCTCGCTATTTTTGACAAGAATCAGATTAAAACATTCACTGCTTCGGGTAGTAGCTTAAAACCTGTAGAGACTATTAAAAGAACGGGAACCGAACTTTTTGAAAAGGAAAGTTTTAAGGCATTAGGAAATCAATATGTGACAAAAACCTTAGAAGGAAATAGTTTGAAGGTTTATCTAGAGAGTATTGATAAGAAAAATTTAACTGAAATAATTAGTCCTGCACCTGGAAATGATGCTTATACATCTATAGCGGATGATCATTATTTCTATACCACTGCTGTTTTTACTGATAGGATAGATTTTTATAAATTTGATAAAAATCTGAAACAGGTACTTCATCAAAAAATCCCGAATCAAGAGAGTTTGAATGCGAGTAATCAATTTTTATTAATTGATCATTACCTTTATTTATTGGTTAGTTATGTTGATAAAAATACGCAAAAACCAGGGACAAGTCTTTGGAAAATGGATAAATTTTTTAAAATTATTGAAAAAATAGATTTAGAGGATGGGTCTGCTTATCTAAGGATGGCTAATGTGGGTCATAAACTTTATCTTCCAGAAACGTTTGCTGGTTATTTAACAAATGGTGAACCTCAGTCAGGAAATCGCATCATGGTTTTTGATTTAGATACAAGGGAAAAATATTATTTAATGTCATCGCTAAATTATCCCAAGTCAATTTATTATCATGATGGTGCTAATCAGTTGATAATAGAAAATGATGGCTTTTATAATAAGAATTTCCCTTGGACCATCCGTGATTTATCTACAAATTCAGAGCGGACAATTAGTCATGAGATGCCTGAAGATAAAGATTACTCTCCTCCGTTTTTTGCTAAAAATGAAAGGTCTTATTACTTTCTTTTTTCGGATTATTTAATAATTTATGATGTTCAATCTGGTCAAAAAACAAACATTCCCTTGTCAAAATATAAAATAGACTCTGCTCATGCCATGATTTTAAACGACTCATAAATTATAATTCAAGTTGTTAAAGAAAAAAATCATAGATTAGCTGTGGTGATAAGGATTCTGCAAACTGCTTATTTAAAGTAAGAAAAAGTTGAGTGTTTGCTCAACTTTTTTTGTCTAGGGCAAGACTGTCTTGCACCTGAGTAGAAAGTTCACGGTGTCCTCTAAAAAGCATTTGAAATTTTTTTGAAGTTTTCCCGACTCAGATAACTGTACGTTGGAACTTGATGAGTTTATCTAATAATGCTTATTATAAGCAAACGTTTGCGTATGTCTAAATGTTGTTTTGACTAGTTGGTGAGAATCTTTTGTTTAATTTTAGGGAAGCGCTTGCTTTTGTTAAAAAGTCTCGGTATACTAATAGTGAAAAAAGCTCAAAGGAGAAAATGATGTCTCAATTATCCCTTAAAAAGCAGCAGTCTTTGACTGCTGAAAAACGTCAGTTTTTTAGTATCCGTCGCCTAAAGGTTGGAACGGCATCTGTTGCTATTGCCTCTGCCCTTTTCTTTTTAGGTGTTGGCAATGTACATGCTGAATCCCCTCTTGTTTCAGAAGCACAAGTTAGTGCACAAGTGTCTCCAACAGAAGTGTCGCAGGTAAGTAAGGCAATAAGCACTCCAACTGCAATTGTTGGCAAAGAAGTAAGTAGCTCGTTGGCCGCATCAGAATCAAGTTCTCTTCAAAATTCTGCTTCTAAGGTTGATGCAAGTACTAGTGTGGCAGTTGATAATACTGCGCAAAATCAAGCACTTGCTGTAGAAAAAACGCCAACACCAACGCCTGTAACTGAAATCCCAATTGCAAAAGGAGATATTCGTCTTCATTTCCAAGAAGTGACAGACACTAATGTTAAGACATCTGGACTTTGGACGTGGGGGGCTGTTGAAAAGCCGTCAACAGGAACATGGCCAAGTGCTGCGAGTTCTTTTGATAGCAGTAAAGAAGATGATTATGGCCATTATATTGATGTCACAAAATCTACTCAGGCAGGTGATATTGGCTATGTTTTGCTTAATAACGGTCAAAAAGTAGGCGGAGATAGTGATCGTAAAATCACTTTGATTGATCCAAATATGAATGAAGTCTGGGTTGATAACTCCTTTAACACCTATACCTACCAGCCGTTAGCAGCTGCAAATACTATTCGTATCAATTATAAACGTGCTGACAATAACTATGATGGTTGGGGTCTTTGGGTTTGGGGTGACGTCGCAAGTGCTCATCAAAAATGGCCAAACGATGCCCTTGACTTTGTTAATGAAGGGAAATATGGTCGCTACATAGATCTCCCTTTATCTAAAGCTCTTGATTCCAGTATTGGCTTTTTATTGGTCAATAAAAAGGATCCAACTTTAGCTGGGAATAAAAGCATTGATTATAAATTTGCTAATCGTAACTTGCACAGTCAAGTCTTTCTAAAAAGCGGTGATGATGAGCTCTATACCAACTCTTACTATGTCAAGAGCCAAGTAGAACAGGATTTTAGCAAAGCGATTCCAGGAACAAAAGGGATTCAGGTAGAGGCAAAAAGCCTACGTGCTTTTAATTACAACGAGACTGGACTGATTGACCTTACGGTGACAAATCCTAATAATGCTAAAATCACGCGCATGGAAGTGGATACAGCTCAATTGGGTGGTGGTAAAATTCTGATTTCAAAAGAACTTAACCGTGTAACCATTACGGCTACTGCAAATACAGCTGTTGGTACTTATCAATTGCCGGTCCGTCTGTATGACGCAGATAATGGTTATTATGATGCTAAAGTTTCTGTAACTATTACACCTCGTCAGAAAAAAACAGGTGAGAAAGATTGGGATGAACAAGTTATTTACTTTATGATGACTGACCGTTTTTATAATGGCGATACGAGTAATGACAATCCTTACCATCAACCTTACAGTACTGCTGTCAATAAAGCTGGAACTTATAAAGGTGGTGACTTTAAAGGGGTAACAGCTAAACTTGATTATCTGAAATCACTTGGTGTGACCAGTGTTTGGTTGACGCCGATTGTGGAAAATGTGCCACAAAATGTGAGCACTGAAGCTGGTAAAGATTATTATGCATATCATGGCTACTGGGCTGATAATTTTGAAAAATTAAATCCACATCTTGGAACATTAGCAGATTTCCATCACTTGATTGATCAAGCGGCAGAACGTGGCATTGCTATTATTGTTGATGTTGTTTTAAATCACGCTGGCTATGGTGCTGAAAGTAAATTCCCTGGAATGCTTCGGACAGGAAGTGAGATAAAAGCAGGTGATGATCAAAGAGATGCTCTTGCTGGTTTACCTGACTTTAAAACAGAAAATGACACCGTTCGTAAACAGTTAGTTGCTTGGCAAAGTCAGTGGTTGGAAAAATCAAAAACAGCAAAAGGTAATAGTATTTATGCCTTTCGTGTAGATACAGTTAAACATGTCGATGACACCACTTGGCAACACTTCAAGAATGAATTGGCCTTAAAAGATGCTGATTTCCATTTGGTTGGAGAAAGTTGGGGAGCCAATTACAAAGATACCAAAGGTGATTTAGGAACAGGCACCATGGATAGTTTGCTTGATTTTGGCTTTAAAGACATTGCCAAAATGCTAGTGAAGGGGCAAATGAAAGCAACAAGTGATGAACTCGCTGCTCGAAATCTTTTTATCAACAATAGCCAACTCCTATCACAATTCTTAGGTAGCCATGATGAAGATGGGTTCCTTTATAGCATTGGAAAAGATCTGGATAAGTTTAAACTTGCAGTTAGTCTTTTATTGACAGCCAAAGGGCAACCTGTCATTTATTATGGTGAAGAACTTGGGCAATCAGGTGCCAATAACTGGCCTTATTATGACAACCGTTACGACTTTAATTGGGCAGAAACAAAGTCAAGTGAGTTGCTTACCCATTACAAAAAACTGTTAGCCTTTCGTAATACTCACAGTGAACTGCTTGCTAGAGGTGATTACAGTTTAGTGGCTTCAAATGACAGTCAAAAATGGCTCTTAAGCAAACGCAGTTTAGCAGATGAGAGTGTTTATGTGCTTTATCATTTGGAAAATAGCCCAAGGCAGATAGCACTAACAGTTTCAGGGGCAACTGCTGTGATTACAGATGCCTATTCAGGCAAAACTTATCAAGCCAAAGCTGGCGCTGATGGGACTTATGTTGTCTTGATTGATATGCCAGACAGCTCTAATGGGGGCACCTTGCTGTTACAAGTGTCAGCTGGCGACATTATCAAGGCTCAAACGACTCTGGATGCGCAAGCGCCAATTGCTGCTGGTTTTATCAGGATGCACTTCAATAAACTGCCGTCTGATGACTTATCAAGCCTTGGCTTATGGCTTTGGGAAGACGTTGAAGTACCTTCAGAAAAGACAGGGGCTTGGCCAAATGGGGCGACAAGTTTTGCGACGGCAAAACAAGATGATTATGGTTACTATTTAGATATTAAATTATCAGAAGGGCCAAGAGATTTGCTCAAATGGTTGATTAACAATACAAGTGGGCAAAATATTACAGGAGATCAAGCCCTAGATATCCTTAGCCAGTCCATGAATGAAGTGTGGTTTGATCATAATTACAAAGCATATTATTACCGTCCGCAAGAAGCAGGAACAATTAGAATTAATTATTTCAGAACAGATGGTCACTATGATGATAAATCACTCTGGCTTTGGGGCAGTGTTGACCCTACAACCTTAAGTCAATTAGGGAAGTGGCCAGATGGCATTAATTTTGACAAAATGGGTAAATATGGTGCTTATATTGATATTAAGTTGAGTGATTTACCAAGTGACATCGGCTTCTTGCTTTTAGATGAAAGTAAAACAGGAGACAGTGTGAAAATTAGACAGGAAGATTATAAATTTACAGATTTGAAAAATAATAGCCAACTCTTCTTAAGAGATGATGATCCAAGCATCTATACCAATCCCTATTATGTTAACAATGTTCGTATGCTAGGAGCACAACAAACTGGTCCAAAAACAATTGAAGCTAGCATGACAAGTTTGGAAGGCGCTGACAAAGAAAGTATTCTGAAAAACCTAAAAGTGACAGACAATAATGGGCAAGTCCTCGCGGTCACTGATCTAACTTTAGATGCTAGTCAAAAAACCATTCGTTTAACAGGTGAGTTTGATGTTGCTAAAGGCCCTTATGTTTTAACATATTTATCAGATCGTTTTACGGCAAAAAGTAATTGGCAATATAAAGATGCACTGTACGCCTACGATGGTCCTTTGGGTGCGCGTGTTCTAAATAATGGTCAGGCGGTAGATGTAACCATTTGGTCACCAAGTGCTGAGAAGGTTTCCCTAATTGTTTATGATAAAGATGATCAAAACCGTGTCCTTGGTAAAGTAGTCATGATCAAAGGTGACAAAGGGCAATGGAGTGTTCAACTAAACCAAGCATCATCATTAGGCATTAAGGATTACCGTGGTTATTATTACCATTATGAGATTAATCGTGAAGGCAAAACGACTTTAGTTTTAGATCCTTATGCTAAATCATTAGCAGCCTGGAATTCTGAAATGGCAGATAAGGGACCAGCTTATGCTGTTGCTAAAGCGGCCTTTGTTGATTCAAGTCAAATTGGTCCAAAAGACCTTACCTATGCTAACATTCCAGGGTTTAAGAAGCGAGAAGATGCCATTATCTATGAAGCGCATGTTCGTGATTTCACATCAGATGTGGCCATTTCTAGCCAATTGAAAAACCAATTTGGAACCTTTGCGGCTTTCGCAGAGAGATTAGATTACCTGCAAGAACTAGGTGTGACTCATATTCAATTGTTACCAGTCATGTCATATTACTTCGTCAATGAAATGAACAAAGAACGGCTGACGAACTACGCTTCAAGTGGCACCAATTACAACTGGGGCTATGACCCACAAAGTTATTTTGCCTTGACTGGCATGTATGCGTCAGATCCGACAGATCCAGCAAAACGCATTCTCGAATTTAAAGAATTGGTTAATGAGATTCACAAACGTGGCATGGGGGTTATCCTTGACGTAGTCTATAATCACACGGCTAAAGTGTCTATTTTTGAAGATTTAGAACCAAATTACTACCATTTTATGGATGCTGATGGAACGCCTCGCACAAGTTTTGGTGGTGGTCGTTTGGGGACAACTCATTACATGTCTCGCCGTCTTATGCTTGATTCTATCTCTTACATGGTTTCAGAGTTTAAAGTTGATGGTTTTCGTTTTGACATGATGGGTGACCATGACGCAGCTTCCATTGAAGCGGCCTTTCATGCGGCAAAAGCTCTTAACCCTAATATTATTATGTTAGGTGAAGGCTGGGTGACTTACGCAGGTGATCAAAACAAACCTCAACAAGCAGCAGATCAGACCTGGATGAGTAAGACAGATACAGTTGCTTCTTTCTCTGATGACATCAGAAATATGCTGAAGTCTGGTTTTGGTAATGAAGGTGAACCTGCTTTCTTAACAGGAGGGAGCAGAAGTATCAATGGTTTGTTTAGTAATATCAAGGCTCAACCCACAAACTTTACAGCAGATGATCCAGGTGATGTGATTCAATATATTGCGGCCCATGATAATTTAACCCTTTTTGATATCATTGCTCAGTCCATCAAAAAAGATCCAGCACGTGCTGAGAACTACGCTGAAATTCATCGTCGCTTGCGTTTAGGCAACCTGATGATTATGACCTCTCAAGGAACTGCATTTGTGCATTCAGGTCAAGAATATGGGCGTAGCAAACAATTCCGTGATGATGCTTATAAAAAACCTGTAGCTAGTGACAAGGTGCCAAATAAAGCTCATTTATTGGTAAATGCTGACGGGACACCGTTTGAGTACCCTTACTTTATCCATGATTCTTATGATGCAACAGATGCCATTAATCATTTTGATTGGAGTAAGGCTACAGACAGTAAAGTTTTCCCTGAAAGTACCAAGAGTCAAGCTTACATGAAAGGTTTAATTGCCTTGCGTCGTTCAAGTGATGCCTTTCGTTTAGGGACGAAAGCTTTGGTGGATCAAAATGTCAAACTCTTGACTATTCCAGGCCAAAATGGAGTTGCAGCATCTGATTTGGTTATTGGCTATCAATTGACAGCAACTAATGGTGACCGTTATGTTGTCCTTATTAATGCTGATCAAAAAGAGCGCCACTTCGTCCTTGATAAGGAGTGGTTGACAGCGGATGTTCTTGTTGATGGTGAGCATGCAGGCATTACTGCTTTGACCAATCCAAGTGGCTTGGTGATTGATGCTAATGGCTTACGCTTGTCAGGGTTAACAGCTACAGTGCTTAGGATAGCAGGTGCTAAAATTCAAGAGCCGGATCGTCCGGCGTCCTCAGATATACAGACTTCTCCTGTTGCTGATACTGTAAGTAAATCTCCTAATGGACAGTTAGTGGAAGCAGTGCTAACTCCTAACAATAGTAGTCACGTTGATCAGCCAACTAGTCAAGAAACAAGTCTGCAAATTCTTGAGCAAAAAGCTAGTCAATCAGCTTCGAAAGCTGTTAAGAAGGCTAAAAAAGCAATGCAGAAAGCTCAAAGTAAGGCTGGTGTCAAGTTGAAACAATCAAATCATTTTGCCTTGAAAGCTAACGCACTGGCGGTCTTAACAATCCTAGCTGCAGGAGTGGCGTATTTCTATAAAAAGAAAAAATAAGAAGCAAAAAAGTTGAGTTCACACTCAACTTTTTTAGTGGTCTTTTCTATTTTTAGAGACTTGTGATGTAAGAGGATAGGGTTATCTTACAAACTGGAATCTCTCAGTGTTAGTTTGGTGCCAAGTCTTGTCAGGGTGACACTACTGCCTGGAGAGATAAGCTGTTTATTAAGGATATCAACAGCAGTAGTTCCCATTTCCTCTGTAAAAACAGTAATACTGCTAAGAGCAGGGTAGACTTGCTTAGTGATTGGAGTGTCGTTAAAGCAAATTAAACTGACCCGATTTGGAACAGTGATACCAGCCTCTTGAAGTGCACGAAGTGCGCCCACAGCTAAGGTGTCGTTGGCTACAAAAAATGCTTTAGGCAGGTTATCCCCAAGTGTTTTAATGGCTTGAGTCATGAGTTGATAGCCAGATTGGGTTGAAAAATCACCAACAAAAATAGAATCAGGCCTGTAAATTCCGTTTTCGTAAGCATAGTTTTTAAAGGTTCTAAACCGTTGGTCAATGATGGTTTCTAATTGATCAGAGGTCTTTTCCTCGCCTGCAATCATCCCAATTTGTCTTAATCCTTTTGAGAGGAAATGGTCTATGACACGCATCACGGAATGGTCAAAGTCTGTGGTAACGCAATGATGACCAGCTGTTAAGGTATCGGAATCAACAAAGACCAAGACTTTGTCAAATGCTTCTAAAGTGGTGATTTGTTTTTGACTAAATTTGCCAATGGCGATAATTCCAACGATATCTTCATCCATGACTAAGGGATCATTGTTGAAAAAACGTGTGATATCATAGCCTAATTGCTCAGCACGTTTTTCCAAGCCAATTCGAATGGAATAATAGTAGAGGTCGTTGAGTTCTTCTTGTTGGCTATACCATTCATAAATAGCGATTTTTTGCTTACTTTTAGGGCTATTAATGGCTTTCTCGTGTTTTTTATAGCCTAGCTGATCAGCGCTGGTCAAAATGCGATGTCTAGTTTCTTCACTTACAGATAGACTTTGGTCTTGGTTAAGTACTCGTGATACAGTAGCTTGAGATACTTTTGCTAGTTTGGCAATGTCTTTTAAAGTGGCCATGATTTTCTCTTTTCAAGTTTTTAGGTGCTTGTATTATAGCATGCCTTCGTAATGGATTTCAATAGTTTAGTAAAATTTTAGTAAAACAATTGACGGTCATCTCCTGATTGCTTACAATGAAAGTATCGAAAAACATTAAAGGAGACTCCTATGACGCATCAAGAACTACAAGCAGCTTTTCAATCTATTTTTGCAGAAGAAGCCCAAGGCCTTTACTTCTCACCGGGTCGTATTAACCTAATAGGTGAGCACACAGACTACAACGGAGGCCATGTTTTTCCAGCGGCAATTACACTGGGGACCTATGGGGCTGCTAGAAAACGTGACGATCGAAATTGCCGTTTCTACTCGGCTAATTTTAAAGAGGTTGGTATTATTGAGATTAGTCTTGATCAGTTGGTTTTTGTTAAGAAGGATAACTGGACTAATTATGCCAAAGGTGTTATCGCATTCTTGCAAGAAGCTGGTCATACTATTGATAGTGGCTTTGACCTCTACGTTGACGGTAATATTCCAAATGGTTCAGGCCTGTCGTCGTCAGCTTCACTTGAGTTGTTGGTGGGAATTGTTTGTGAAGACTTGTTTCAGTTGAAACTAGACCGTCTTGATTTAGTAAAAATTGGTAAACAAACAGAAAATCAATTTATTGGTGTTAACTCAGGCATCATGGATCAATTTGCTATTGGAATGGGAGCAGACAAAAAGGCTATTTACCTTGATACCAATACCTTAGCATATGATTTGGTGCCACTTGATTTAGGAGAGCATGTGATTGTCATCATGAACACCAATAAACGTCGGGAACTAGCAGATTCAAAATACAATGAGCGCCGAGCTGAATGTGAAAAAGCTCTTGAAGAGTTAAAAACCTTATTAGATATCGATACTTTGGGGCAATTAGATGCTGACACATTTGATCAATACGCTTATTTGATTAAAGACAGTAATTGTATGAAACGTGCCCGCCATGCTGTGCTTGAAAATCAGCGCACTGCAAAAGCTCGTAAGGCTTTAGAAGCAGGAGAGTTGGAAGTTTTTGGTCGCCTAGTCAATGCATCACATGTTTCTTTAGAACATGATTATCAAGTAACTGGAATTGAACTGGATACTCTGGTTCATACAGCTTGGCAACAAGAAGGTGTTCTTGGAGCGCGTATGACAGGAGCTGGATTTGGTGGCTGTGCCATTGCAATTGTAGCAAAAGATAAGGTTGACAGTTTCAAAGAAAGGGTTGCAAAAACCTATACTGAAATAATCGGTTACGCGCCAACTTTTTATATGGCAGAAGTTGCTAAAGGTTCTCATCTTCTTTAAGAAAGGGATATTATGACAGTGATTAACCAATTTGTAGAGGGCTTGATTGCCAAATCTGACTACCAAAAAGAAGATGCTATTTATTTGACGAACCGC
Source organism: Streptococcus iniae (assembly GCF_030732225.1). Taxonomy (NCBI): domain Bacteria; kingdom Bacillati; phylum Bacillota; class Bacilli; order Lactobacillales; family Streptococcaceae; genus Streptococcus; species Streptococcus iniae. Next base: position 318,085 of record NZ_CP132230.1, read on the forward strand.
ATTTTAGCCTTAGTTGGTGAAGAAGGAACAGATAAAGAGTCGGCTAGCTCTGAACTTATTGACTTAAAAGATGAATTGGTTGCTCTTGCTGTCGCTAATGGTAAAGTGGGGCAGCTCTTGGAAGAAAGAGACTGTCTTGGAGCAGAATTGATGAATTTTATGACCCCGATTCCGAGTCAGTTGAATCAAAGGTTCTGGAAGACTTACCAAGTCTCAAAAGAGCAAGCTCTTGCTGATTTTTACCAATTGAGTCAAGATAATGACTACATCAAAGTGTCAGCTATTGCTAAAAATATTGCTTTTAAGACGCCTTCTGCTTATGGAGATATGGAAATCACCATCAATCTTTCCAAGCCTGAAAAAGATCCAAAGGCTATTGCTGCAGCTAAATTAGCCAAATCCTCTTCTTACCCCAAATGTCAACTTTGTATGGAAAATGAAGGGTATCAAGGTAGAATTGATCATCCCGCGCGTGCCAATCACCGTATTATCAGAATGGATTTAAACCAAGAAGAATGGGGGTTTCAATATTCTCCCTATGCTTACTTCAATGAACACTGCATTTTCCTAGATAGTCACCATGAGCCCATGCTTATTACAGCCTCTACTTTTTCACAATTACTTGGTATTGTTGAGCAGTTTCCGGGTTATTTTGCAGGGTCCAACTCTGATTTGCCCATTGTTGGGGGTTCTATTTTGACACATAATCATTATCAGGGAGGGCGTCATGATTTTCCTATGGCCCTTGCTAAGGTAGAGAAGCGTTTTACCTTTAGTGATTACCCTGAAATTACTGCAGAACTGCTCAAGTGGCCCATGTCCGTAATTCGCCTAAAAGGCACAGATAAGTCAGCTTTAGTTAGTTTGGCAGAAAAAATCCGACTGGCTTGGCGACACTACAGTGATGAATCTGTTGATATTCGTGCATTCTCCGGGGAGCAACCCCATCACACCTTGACACCAATCGCAAGGCGCAGGGCTGATCAGTTTGAACTTGATCTTGTCTTACGGGACAATCACACCAGTTCAGAATTTCCTGATGGTGTTTTCCATCCTCATAAAGAATGGCACCATATTAAAAAAGAAAATATTGGCCTAATTGAGGTTATGGGTTTAGCCATTTTACCACCAAGGCTAAAGGATGAACTGCAGGAAGTTGAAAAATATCTCTTAGATGAGTATAATAACATAGCAGACTATCACAAAGAGTGGGCTGATACCATTAAGGCTAGTCGAGACATTAGTAAAGAAACTGTTAGTGGTGTGGTTCAAGAGGCTCTAGGGCAGGTTTTTGTGCATGTCCTTGAAGATGCAGGTGTTTATAAGGACACTTCAAAAGGAAGAGCTGCTTTTGCAGATTTTATCAAAACTCTTGGAGTTAAAGGAGATATATAATGGCAATATTAGTCTTAGGTGGGGCCGGATACATAGGGTCGCATATGGTAGACCGTTTAATTGAAGTGGACAAAGAAGAAGTTGTTGTTGTTGATAATTTGGTAACAGGGCACCGCAAAGCTGTGCATGCTGCTGCTAAATTTTATGAGGGCGACTTAGCAGATCAAGACTTTATGCGTCAGGTTTTCTCAGAAAATCAAAGCATTGATGCTGTTATTCACTTTGCAGCCTACTCTCAGGTTGGTGAGTCAATGGAAGATCCTTTGAAATACTTTGATAACAATACTGTAGGCATGGTCAAATTGCTTGAGGTTATGAAAGACTATCAGGTTAAAAAGATTGTCTTTTCTTCGACAGCAGCCACTTACGGCATTCCAAAAGAAATCCCAATTAAGGAAACAAGTCCTCAAACCCCTATTAATCCTTACGGGGAAAGTAAGCTTATGATGGAAAAAATCATGGCCTGGTGTGATCAAGCTTACGGCATTAAATTTGTAGCTCTTCGTTACTTTAACGTTGCAGGTGATAAGCCGGATGGCTCAATTGGAGAAGACCATCAACCAGAAACACACTTGATTCCAATCGTACTACAAGTAGCAAATGGTCAACGCGATAAAATCATGGTTTTTGGAGATGACTATTCAACCCCTGATGGAACTAATATTCGTGATTATGTCCATCCTTTTGATTTGGCGCAAGCGCATAGTTTAGCAGTCCAATACTTACGAGCTGGCAATGCATCAACTGCTTTTAATTTAGGATCATCAACTGGCTTTTCTAATCTTGAGATTCTTGAAGTGGCTCGAAAAGTAACAGGAAAATCCATTCCAGCAGAAATTGGTCCACGTCGTGCAGGTGATCCGGATTCACTAGTTGCAGACTCGAGCCGTGCAAGGGAAGTCCTTGGGTGGAAACCAGAGTTTGACGACATTGAAAAAATTATTCAAACTGCTTGGACCTGGCATTCAAGCCATCCGAATGGTTATGAGGATTAACAAAGTGAAGTGGTTAAGGCTTAACCACTTTTTTTCAGTAAAAGGAGGAAATATGAGCATTGAAGCAATTTTTCAAGCTTTCACGCCAGTAAACATGGATCAAATGGAGACCTTGCTCCAAAAGGAAGAACTGATTTTATTTGTTGGTCGTTTAAGTTGTCCTTATTGCCGTAAGTTTGCACCAAAATTGCAGCAGGCTTCCCTTAGTCAGAAAAAAGAGGTTTATTTTTTAGACTCAGAAGATTTAGCTTATTTTGATGACATTCAAGCTTTCAGACATCAATTTGGAATGACGACTGTTCCAGCATTGCTAGTTAAACATCAAGGGAGTTTAGACCTTGTTTGCGACTCGTCAATGACTCTTTCTGAAATTGAAAAACGACTAGCTATTTAAGCTTTTAGGGTTGGCTTGTCTTGCTATCTTGTGTTAAATTTGGTATAGTAAAACATGACTTTTATATTTGAATAAGGAGACAAAAATGGGTGGACTTTCAACAATTTTGATGTTTGTTGTAATGATTGGTTTAATCTTTATCATGCAACGTCAACAAAAAAAACAAGCACAAGCACGTCAAGACCAATTAAACACTATTGAAAAAGGTGATGAAATTGTGACTATCGGAGGCATGTTTGCCCTTGTTGATGAAGTAAATAAAGAAGCTAATCGTGTTGTTCTTGATGTTGATGGTATTTATTTGCCATTTGAATTAGGAGCTGTTAAACGTATTGTGACTAAAGCAGGAGCTCAAGAAGAGTCTGTGGTTACAAAAGAACTAGTAGAAACTGAAGAAGCTGTCTCTGTCGTTGAGCCGGCTGAAGGAGAATCTGCAGTTGAAAGTAATGACTAAGCTTTAAAGAAGCATTTTCATTGCTAATATGATCAAGGGTAGAGGGATGAAAAAGAGATTTTTCAAGCTTTCTGCCCTTTTTTTCTGCAATTCACTATCAAAAGGCAAGTCAAAAGTCTCTAATTATGGTAAAATAAAAGATAATTATGCTTTTACGTAAGGAAAACACATGTTCGGATTAAAACTAAAACCAAAAAAAGCTGCTATTGATAAAGTGCCCAAACATATTGGGATTATTATGGATGGCAATGGCCGTTGGGCTAAGAAAAGATTGCAACCGAGAGTTTTTGGGCACAAAGCCGGAATGGATGCACTCCAAGATGTAACCATTGCTGCTTCAGACTACGGGGTCAAGGTATTAACAGTTTATGCTTTCTCAACAGAAAACTGGACACGACCACAAGATGAAGTGTCCTACATCATGAACTTACCTGTAGAATTTTTTGACAAATACGTGCCTGAATTGAACAAAAACAATGTTAGAATTCAAATGATTGGTGATACGCATAAATTGCCAGAATCAACCCTAAAAGCAATGACTAAGGCTATCGAAAGTACACGTAGGAATTCAGGACTTGTGCTTAATTTTGCCCTTAACTATGGTGGTCGCGCAGAAATTACCAATGCGGTGAAAATGATTGCTCAAGATGTCTTGGATGCTAAATTAAACCCAGGAGACATTACTGAAGATTTAATTTCTGGTCATTTGATGACGGATCATCTTCCTTATCTCTATAGGGATCCAGATTTGATTATCAGAACCAGTGGAGAATTGCGACTCAGTAATTTTTTACCATGGCAATCAGCTTACAGTGAATTTTATTTTACACCCGTTTTATGGCCAGACTTCAAAAAAGCGGCATTTGAAGAGGCATTGCAAGAATATAGCCGCAGACATCGCCGATTTGGTGGGGTTTAGAGGAGATAAGGATTTATGAAAGAACGTGTTATTTGGGGAAGCATTGCTGCAGCAATCTTTTTACCCTTTCTAATTATTGGAAATTTACCCTTTCAATTAGTTGTGGGTATCCTTGCGATGATTGCTGTTTCAGAACTTTTAAAAATGAAAAAACTAGAAGTCTTTTCATTTGAAGGTGTTCTAGCCATGCTTGCAGCTTTTACTTTAACCATTCCCATGGATAATTACTTAAGATTTTTACCGATTGATGGAAATTTTGCAAGTTTTGGCTTGATTGTCTTCCTTATTTTAGCAGGAACAGTTATCAATAGCGATCATTACTCTTTTGAAGATGCCACTTTCCCAATTGCTTCGAGCCTTTATGTTGGTATTGGTTTTCAAAATCTTGTCAATGCTAGGATGGCAGGGATGGATAAAGTCCTATTAGCACTCTTCATTGTTTGGGCAACAGATATTGGCGCCTATGTTATTGGTCGTCGTTTCGGGAAACGTAGACTCTTGCCTAAAGTATCCCCAAATAAAACCGTTGAAGGAAGTCTTGGTGGTATTGCCTCAGCACTTGTTGTTGCATTCATTTTTATGTTAGTTGATAAGTCTGTTTATGCTCCACACCATTTCTTGGTCATGTTGATTTTTGTTATTCTCTTTTCAATTTTTGGTCAATTTGGTGACTTGGTGGAGAGTGCCATCAAACGCCATTTTGGGGTTAAAGATTCAGGGAAACTGATTCCTGGACATGGCGGTATTTTGGATAGATTTGATTCTATGATTTTTGTGTTTCCAATCATGCATTTATTAGGATTATTCTAAAGTGATTACAATAGTTTGAAAGGAAGTCTATGCTAGGTTTATTTACCTTTATTATTGTTTTTGGAATATTAGTTATTGTCCATGAATTTGGGCATTTCTATTTTGCCAAAAAATCAGGCATTCTCGTAAGAGAATTTGCCATCGGTATGGGGCCAAAAATTTTTTCTCATATTGATGCAGAAGGAACCCTCTATACCATTCGTATTTTGCCTCTGGGAGGTTATGTTCGTATGGCCGGTTGGGGTGATGATACCACTGAAATTAAGACTGGCACACCAGCTAGTTTAACCCTTAATGACAAAGGTTTGGTGCAACGCATCAACTTGTCCCAAGGGAAGATTGATCCAACCAGTTTGCCCATGAATGTGACAGACTATGATTTAGAAGATAAACTCTTCATCACAGGTCTTGTTATTGACGCGTCAAAAACCTATCAGGTTGACCATGATGCAACCATTGTCGAAGAAGATGGTACGGAAGTTAGAATAGCTCCCTTAGATGTACAGTATCAAAATGCTAGCATATGGGGAAGAATAATCACTAACTTTGCAGGGCCTATGAACAACTTTATTTTAGGAATTCTTGTCTTTATTCTATTGGCTTTTGTTCAAGGTGGCGCTTTTGACATGTCCTCAAATCATGTGCGTGTTATGGAAAATGGTGCGGCAGCAAAAGCTGGTCTTAAAAACAATGACCAAATTCTAAAAATCAACCAATATGAGGTTAGAAATTGGAAAGAATTAACAAGTGCTGTTGATAAAGCAACTAAAGAAGTTGGACCAAACAAAGCTCTTCATCTTACAGTTAAGTCAAAAGGACAAACAAAAGAACTCGCCTTAAGGCCACAAAAAATTGGCAAATCTTATGCTTTAGGTGTGCAAGTGGGTTTAAAGACAGGCTTTTTAGATAAAATTGTCGGTGGCTTTGAAATGGCTGCAGATGGGTCTGTGCGTATCATTAATGCCCTTCGTGGCTTAATAGCAAACTTTAGTCTGGATAAATTAGGTGGACCTGTTGCTATGTATCAAATGTCTAATCAAGCAGCTAAAAATGGCTTAACCTCTGTTCTTGGTTTGATGGGCTTACTGTCAATCAACTTAGGCCTCTTTAACCTTATTCCCATCCCTGCCCTTGATGGTGGCAAGATACTTATTAATATAATTGAATTAATTCGTCGTAAACCGCTAAAACAAGAAATAGAAAGTTATATCACGCTTGCAGGAGTTGCTATCATGATTATTTTGATGATTGCGGTCACCTGGAATGATATCATGCGTGCCTTTTTCTAAAAATAGGAGAACTAATAACAATGAAACAATCAAAAATGCTTATCCCAACCCTAAGGGAAATGCCAAGTGATGCTCAAGTCATCAGTCATGCTTTGATGCTACGTGCCGGTTATGTACGTCAAGTATCAGCAGGTATCTACGCCTACTTGCCACTTGCAAACCGCACCATTGAAAAACTCAAAAACATCATGCGTCAAGAATTTGATAAAATTGGAGCAGTAGAAATGCTTGCGCCAGCTTTATTGACAGCTGACTTATGGCGTGAATCAGGTCGTTACGACACTTATGGTGATGACCTGTATAAGTTAAAAAACAGAGACAAATCTGATTTTATCTTGGGACCAACTCACGAAGAAACTTTTACAACATTGGTTCGTGATGCTGTTAAATCATACAAACAATTACCCCTTAATTTATACCAAATCCAATCAAAATATCGTGATGAAAAACGCCCTCGAAATGGACTCTTACGTACCCGTGAATTTATCATGAAAGATGGCTATAGCTTCCACCAGGACTATAACGATTTAGATATTACTTATGAGGATTATCGCAGAGCTTATGAAGCTATTTTTACCAGAGCAGGTCTTGAGTTTAAAGGCATTATTGGTGATGGCGGAGCTATGGGAGGTAAAGATTCTCAAGAATTCATGGCTATTACCCCAGAACGCACGGATTTGGAGCGTTGGTTAGTTCTTGATAAGTCAATTCCGTCATTATCAGACATTCCAGAAACAGTTTTAGAAGACATTAAAGCAGAACTAAACAACTGGATGATTTCAGGTGAAGATACGGTTGCTTACTCAAGTGAATCTAGTTACGCTGCTAACCTTGAAATGGCAAGTAATGCTTATACCCCAGTAACAAAAGTTGAAGCTCAAAATGCTCTTGAAGAAGTGGCGACACCAGACTGTAAAACCATTGATCAAGTGGCAGATTTCTTGTCAGTTGATGAAAAAGAAACAATCAAGACCCTCTTATTTATGGCTGATGGGGAGCCAGTTGTTGCCTTGTTAGTCGGTAATGATCAGGTTAATGATGTTAAACTGAAAAATTACCTTGGGGCAGACTTCCTTGAAGCAGCAAGCGAAGTAGAAGCGCAATCTGTTTTTGGTGCTAACTTTGGTTCTTTAGGACCAGTTGGTTTACCAGAGTCAGTGAAAATTATCGCAGATAGAAATGTTCATGACTTGGCAAATGCTGTTGCAGGTGCTAATAAAGATGGTTTCCACCTAAAAGGTGTTAATCCAGAGCGTGACTTCACAGCTGAATATGTTGACATTCGTGAAGTTAAAGAAGGAGAAATGTCTCCAGATGGCCACGGAGTTCTTCAATTTGCCCGTGGTATTGAGGTTGGTCACATCTTTAAACTTGGAACGCGTTATTCTGACAGCATGAATGCTAACATCTTAGATGAAAATGGCAGAGCAGTTCCAATTGTTATGGGATGTTATGGTATTGGTGTTAGCCGTATTTTATCAGCTGTTATCGAACAACATGCCCGTTTATTTGTTAGCAAAACACCAAAAGGTGATTTCCGCTATTCATGGGGCATTAACTTCCCTAAAGAATTAGCACCATTTGATGTTCATCTCATTACCGTTAATACAAAAGACCAAGAAGCTCAAGACTTAACTGCTAAAATTGAAGCAGACTTGATGGCAAAAGGTTATGAAGTGTTAACAGATGACCGTAATGAACGTGTTGGCTCAAAATTCTCTGATAGTGATTTGATTGGTCTACCAATCCGTGTTACTGTTGGGAAAAAAGCAGGTGAAGGCATTGTTGAGATTAAAATCAAGGCAAGTGGTGACAGCATTGAAGTTCATGCTGATAACTTAATTGAAACCCTTCATATTTTAACCAAAGATAACTAAAATTAACCAGCTTAGGCTGGTTTTTTTGCTATAATACAACTATGACAGAAGATGACTTAAGGGCATGGATTCTAGCAGATAAGGATTTCATGGCCCTATTACAAATTGTAGAAGCGCAGCAGTTACCAGATGCTTGGGTTGCAGCAGGGTGTTTGCGTAATTTTATTTGGAATAAATTAGCTTATGGCACAGGATTTGATAAGACAACAGATATTGACCTTGTGTTTTTTGATGCTGATCGCTCTTATCAAGATTCTCTAGAGATTGAGAAAAACTTAAAGAGAGAACATCCTGAATTTAAGTGGGAAGTTCGAAATCAAGCTTACATGCATGGGCATAGTCCCGAAACCTTGCCTTATCAGTCAACTTGTGATGCCATTTCAAAATACCCTGAAACCTGTACAGCTTTGGCTCTACGATTGACGGAAGGTTTTTTAGAATTCTTTATTCCTTATGGTTTGGAAGTTGTTGAGAAGTTTGAGTGTCGACCAACACCATATTTTTTGGAGAATACGAAGCGGATGGAGCTCTACAAGAAACGGTTGGGCAGCAAAAAATGGACGGAAAAATGGCCAAAATGTTGTTTTTACCATCTTTAACATTAAATTATCTTAATCTAAGATAAAAAGTGGTATAATTTAGAAAAAGAAAAAGTGAGGAAATAGATGATGAAAACGAGAGCTGAACTTAAAAGAGAGGCTAAAGAAGCCCTTAAAGGAAACTGGGGCTGGGCTATCCAAATTACCTTCTTACCAATGCTATTGGTTGTATTTATTAATGTTATGCTTAATTACTTTATTGATCGTTCAATGTCGACCATTGGACTTGATGGGGAACTTGTATTAACATCGACGGGTTTATTCTTCTCCCTTATACTTTCGATAATTTATATAATAGTACTTACGGGATTAGAAGTTAACTTTGAGAACGCCTTTTTGAATTTAATTCGTGGCAAGAAAACAAGTTTTACCCCAGCTATGTCATATGCTTTTACACAAAGACGTTTCGGAAAATTCTTTTTAACGAATTTAGTCATGGGGATTTTCGTATACCTTTGGTTACTACTATTGGTCATTCCTGGTATTATTAAAAGTTTGTCTTACTCTCAAGCAAATTACATCTTAATTGATCAGATTGAGAATGGCGATGAGGTAAGTGTTACAGGTCCAATCACAAAAAGTAGAGCTATGATGGACGGTCACAAATGGGAATTCTTTGTTCTCCAATTAAGGCTAAATTTCAAGTCCAAGTTAGCCAACGGTTAAAAACTCTTTAGGAGATTTGTAGTCTAATATTTTCTTAGGATAGTTGTTTATCCAATTTTCAATGAATGCGACCTCTCTTTGGGTCGTTTTCTTTGTTCCTTTAGGTAACCATCTTCTGATCAGTCTGTTGTGGTTCTCATTCGTTCCCCTTTCCCAGGAAGCGTAGGGATGTGCGTAGTAGATATCTTCTTTTGGAAAGACAAGAGAAAGTCTGTTGAATTCAGTTCCGTTATCAGCTGTAATAGAGTGAATAGAGTGAGTCTTTACTATACTTTCTAAGGCATGATTGACCGACTGAGCAGACTTATCCGGAATGAGTCTGATAATCTGGTGACGACTACGGCGGTCTGTTAGAGTTAGTAGACATTCATTCTTAGCCCTTGTTAGAATGACCGTATCAATTTCATAATGCCCATTTTCAAGTCTACGATTAATCGCATCAGGTCTTTTCTCAATGGATTGACCAGCAGGTTTGAAACGAGGGCTAGCCTTCTTTGATTTTCCCTTTCTTTTCCTTGGATACAAGATGTGATCAGAATGGATGCCAAGGTGTCCGTTATGAATCCAATAATAGATGGTTGAAACAGGAACAGCTATACCTTTCGACTTCACCATCATTTCAGGTGAAAAGTTCTGCCTCATATAGTGCAGAATCCTCTCTTTCGTATCTTTATCCAAGCCAATAGAACGAATAGAATTTCGTCGTTTATTCTCATAGCTAGCTTGAGCGTAGTCAGCTTGATAAATCATTTCAAATTTACCTTTACGAATTTGTTGTCTAACAAGTCCTCGTTTAACCTCATTATGAATGGTTTGAGGCGCTTTACCTAGCAAGTTAGCGATGGCTCTATTGGACTTTCCTTCTGACTTCCATTTCTCGATGAAGTAACGCTCAGCTATTGTCAAATGTTTTCCTTTTGGTGTATAATGTTCATGCATCTCAAAGTGTCCTATCTTGTGTTTGTGGTGAACTACAAGTATATCTCTTTGAGATGTTTTTTCATACCCTCAGATGGCTAACTTCATTTTAGAACTTTCTGTTCTCCAATTAAGTTTTATTGGTTGGTCTTTTCTTGCTTTATTCTTGACATTTGGTATTGGGTTCATCTGGTTATCACCTTATATAATGGCAACTACGGCTGCATATTATGATAATTTAAAGGCTGAAACTTCAGGTGAGAAACGCCTATTAAACGTTGAAAATCCGGAAGAATCAACTGCTGATGACTATGAAGAACTTGATTTTGAAGAAGCAAAAGAAGAAGTGGTTTCAGATGTGCCATTAATGGGACAGCCTGAAATTAAAGATGCTACTATGAAATAAGAAGCAAGACTTGATTAACCAAGTCTTTTCTTCTTGTCAAAATAGATAAGTCACCTAAAATATGATAGAATAGAAGCTAAGAAAATCAGGAGAAGACTATGTCGGACTTATTCGTTAAATTAATGGAACAGATAGAGATGCCGCTTGAAATGAGACGTTCAAGTGCTTTTTCGTCTGCTGATATTAGTGAAGTTAAAGTGCATTCTTTATCACGATTGTGGGAATTTCATTTTACTTTTGCTGAGATTTTACCTATTGAGGTCTATAAAGAATTAGATGACCGTCTCAGAACTACTTTTGCGGCAGCTAATATCAAGGTGACTTTTGATATTAAAGCAACGGTTGTTGATTACTCAGATCACTTATTGCAAGCCTATTACCAAGAAGCATTTGAGCATGCCCCTTGTGATGCTGCGAGTTTTAAGTCGTCTTTTGCTAAGTTAACTGTTACTTATGATCAAGATAGACTTTTGATTTCAACACCTGACTTTGTCAATAATGATCATTTTAAATATAATCATATTCCAAATTTACAGCAACAAATGCATGCTTTTGGCTTTTTAGATTTGCAAATTGAAATGGTTTCTGACTTAGAGATGACACAGGTTCTTCAAAATCATTATGAGAATAACCGCCAGGCTATCTTAGAAAAAGCTGTCCAAGAAAATTTGGAGGCTCAAAAGTCACTGGAGGCCTTACAACCAAGTGAAGAGTCAGCGCCAAAACCAACTTATGATTTTAAAGAACGGGTAGCCCAAAGGCAGGCTGGTTTTGAAAAGGCAACAATCACACCGATGATTGAGGTAGAAACAGAAGAAAACCGCATCGTTTTTGAAGGAATGGTTTTTGATGTGGAACGCAAAACAACGCGAACAGGTCGACACATCATTAACTTTAAAATGACAGACTACAGTTCATCTTTTGCGATGCAAAAATGGGCTAAAGATGATGATGAATTGCGCAAGTATGACTTAATTGCTAAGGGTGCTTGGCTGCGTGTTCAAGGGAATATTGAAACCAATCCCTTTACAAAAAGCTTGACCATGAATGTTCAACAAGTTAAAGAAATTGTCCATCATGAACGTAAGGATTTAATGCCTGAAGGGCAAAAACGTGTGGAACTCCATGCTCATACAAATATGTCAACCATGGATGCATTGCCAACTGTGGAGTCTTTAATTGATAAGGCTGCTAGATGGGGACATCCCGCTATTGCTATTACTGACCATGGCAATGTCCAATCTTTTCCACATGGTTACCATAAAGCTCGAAAAGCAGGGATTAAAGCCATTTTTGGACTAGAAGCTAATATCGTAGAAGACAAGGTGCCAATTTCTTACGACCCTATTTCCTTAGACTTGCATGAAGCAACCTATGTTGTATTTGACGTCGAGACAACAGGACTTTCTGCTGTCAATAATGATTTAATTCAGATTGCAGCTTCAAAAATGTATAAAGGCAATATCATTGAACAATTTGATGAATTTATTGACCCAGGGCACCCGCTTTCAGCTTTTACAACAGAGTTAACAGGTATCACAGACAATCACCTTCTTGGTGCAAAACCCTTAAAAGAAGTTCTAGAACTCTTTCAAGCATTTTGCAAGGATACTGTTCTTGTTGCCCATAATGCTAGTTTTGATATTGGCTTTATGAATGCCAATTATGAGCGTCACCAGTTGCCGACCATTACCCAGCCTGTTATTGATACCTTAGAATTTGCTAGAAACCTTTACCCAGAATACAAACGTCATGGTTTGGGGCCTTTGACCAAACGTTTCCAGGTTGCTTTAGAGCATCACCATATGGCCAATTATGATGCAGAAGCAACAGGTCGTTTGCTCTTTATCTTCCTAAAAGAAGCAAGGGAAAAGCATGGGATCACTGATTTAAACCAATTGAACACCAAGTTAGTTGCTGAAGATTCTTATAAAAAAGCCCGTGTTAAACATGCAACCATTTATGTGCAAAATCAACTTGGTTTGAAAAATATTTTCAAATTGGTCAGCCTTTCTAATGTCAAGTATTTTGAAGGAGTCCCAAGAATTCCTCGTACCGTTTTAGACCAGTATCGAGAAGGTTTACTGCTTGGGACAGCTTGTTCAGACGGTGAAGTATTTGACGCTATTTTAACCAAAGGTGTTGATCAAGCTGCAGCAATTGCTGACTATTATGATTTTATTGAAATCATGCCACCAGCCCTTTATCAGCCCTTGATTGCCCGTGAGTTAATTAAGGATGAAGCAGGCATTCAACAAGCTATTTTTGACCTCATTGAAGTTGGTCGTAAACTCAATAAACCTGTTATTGCAACAGGAAATGTTCATTACTTGGAGCCTGAAGATGAGATTTACCGTGAAATCATTGTTCGGAGTCTTGGTCAAGGGGCTATTATCAATAGAACCATTGGCCGTGGGGAAGGGGCCCAGCCTGCACCACTGCCAAAAGCCCATTTTAGAACAACTAATGAAATGTTGGATGAGTTTGCCTTTTTGGGGAAAGACCTAGCTTATCAAGTGGTGGTTCAAAATTCACAGGATTTTGCTAATAAGATTGAAGATGTCGAAGTTGTAAAAGGGGATCTTTACACACCATATATTGAAAAAGCCGAAGAAACAGTCGCAGAATTAACCTATCAAAAAGCCTTTGAAATCTATGGAAATCCTCTTCCGGACATCATTGATTTAAGGATTGAAAAAGAGTTAACTTCTATTCTTGGTAACGGTTTTGCGGTGATTTATCTTGCTTCGCAACTTTTGGTAAATCGCTCAAATGAACGTGGCTATCTTGTTGGTTCTAGGGGGTCTGTTGGTTCGAGTTTTGTTGCCACCATGATTGGAATCACAGAAGTTAATCCAATGCCACCACACTATGTTTGTCCTAAGTGTCAACATTCAGAATTCATTACAGATGGCTCTGTTGGTTCAGGATATGACTTGCCAAATAAGGATTGTCCTGAATGTGGTGCAAGTTATCAAAAAGACGGCCAAGACATTCCCTTTGAAACCTTCCTTGGATTTGATGGGGACAAGGTTCCTGATATTGACTTGAACTTCTCTGGTGATGACCAACCCAATGCCCATTTAGATGTTCGTGATATTTTTGGAGCTGAGTATGCTTTTCGTGCAGGAACCGTTGGTACTGTTGCTGAAAAAACAGCTTATGGATTTGTTAAGGGTTACGAACGTGACTACGGGAAATTCTACCGTGATGCCGAAGTGGATCGCTTGGCAACAGGTGCTGCAGGGGTAAAAAGAACGACCGGTCAGCATCCTGGCGGTATTGTTGTTATTCCAAATTACATGGATGTTTATGACTTTACTCCGGTCCAATTCCCAGCTGAGGACGTGACAGCCTCATGGCAAACCACCCACTTTAACTTCCATGATATTGATGAAAACGTCCTCAAACTTGATATTCTAGGGCATGATGACCCTACAATGATTCGTAAACTGCAAGACTTGTCTGACATTGATCCTCAGACCATTCCTGCAGATGACCCAGGAGTAATGGCTCTTTTTTCAGGAACAGAAGTACTTGGCGTTACTCCAGAACAGATTGGAACACCAACAGGGATGCTTGGTATTCCAGAATTTGGAACTAATTTTGTTCGTGGAATGGTTAATGAGACGCATCCAACTACTTTTGCAGAGTTGTTGCAGTTGTCTGGTCTTTCTCACGGAACAGATGTTTGGCTTGGCAATGCTCAAGACCTGATCAAAGATGGGATTGCAACCCTAAAAACAGTTATTGGTTGTCGTGATGATATCATGGTTTACCTCATGCACGCTGGCTTAGAACCTAAAATGGCCTTTACCATTATGGAAAGAGTGCGTAAGGGGCTTTGGTTAAAAATTTCAGAAGACGAGCGTAATTCCTATATTGATGCCATGCGTCAAAACAATGTTCCAGACTGGTATATTGAATCGTGTGGAAAAATCAAATACATGTTCCCTAAAGCCCATGCTGCAGCATATGTGTTGATGGCTTTGCGTGTTGCCTACTTTAAGGTGCATTACCCAATCATGTATTATTGTGCCTATTTCTCCATTCGCGCAAAGGCTTTTGATCTAAAAACCATGAGTGGTGGTTTAGCTGCAGTCAAAGCAAAAATGGAAGAAATTGCCCTTAAAAAGAAAAATAACGAAGCTTCAAATGTGGAGAATGATCTCTTTACCACACTTGAAATTGTCAATGAAATGTTAGAGCGTGGTTTCAAATTTGGTAAACTTGATTTGTATCGTAGCGATGCTTTAGAATTTCAAATTGAAGACGATACCTTGATTCCTCCTTTTATTGCTATGGAGGGACTGGGAGAAAACGTTGCAAAACAGATTGTCAGAGCTCGTGAAGAAGGAGAGTTCCTTTCAAAAATGGAACTCAGAAAACGTGGGGGCGCTTCAGCTACACTAGTAGAAAAAATGGACGATATGGGGATTTTAGGAAACCTTCCAGAAGATAACCAATTAAGTTTATTTGAAGATTTCTTTTAAAAAAACGGTTTGATTGAATTCCTTACTAGTTAGTGATAAAATTAAAAACTAAGATAAGGAGACTATATGGGCGACTTTAAAAATAATGCCGTAAAATCAATGGTGGTTCTAAGAAAAGCTTTTAGAACAATTGATGCTAAAGTATCAGAGTCCTTTAAAGACTATGACTTGACCCCAACGCAATTTGCCGTTTTAGACGTTTTATATGCCAAGGGAACCATGAAAATTGGTGAATTGATCAGTAACATGCTAGCAACATCTGGCAATATGACCGTGGTCATTAAAAACATGGAAAAAAAAGGGTGGGTCCTACGACACACCTGTCCAAATGATAAACGTGCTTTTTTAGTTAGCCTAACGGCCAATGGCAAAGCTGTCATTGAAAAAGCTCTGCCAAGTCATATTCATCGTGTTGAAGAAAGTTTTTCGGTTTTAACAGAGGCAGAGCAGGAAGAATTGATAAGACTTCTGAAAAAATTTAAGTCTCTGTAAGTCATTTTTGTTGACCAAAAAGGTTAGTAGCGATATAATTACTATATAGTAATAAATTCCAATTCAGAAAGAGGAATACAGATGTCACTATTAGCAACATTAAAAGGTTTATTCAAAGGAGAAAAAGACATGAAAACAGTTTTATTTATTGACGGTTCATTACGCAAAGGCTCATTTAACCATCAACTAGCACTTGAGGCTGAGAAAGCTCTGGTTGGCAAAGCTAATGTTAGCTATTTAGATTGGGCACAAGTACCAGTTTTCTCACAAGACTTAGAAGCAAATGCACCAGAATCAGTCGTTAAGATGCGTGAAGCTATCCTTGCAGCAGATGCTATTTGGATTTTCTCACCTGTTTATAACTTCTCCATTCCAGGTTCTGTCAAAAACTTACTTGATTGGGCGTCACGTGCTTTAGATTTATCAGACACAACTGGTCAATCAGCTATTGGCGGCAAAGTAACAACGGTTTCATCAGTAGCAAATGGTGGACATGACCAGTTATTTGCCATTTACAATGATTTGTTGCCATTTATCCGTACAAGTGTTGCTGGTGACTTTACAAAAGCAACAGTTAATCCAGAAGCTTGGGGAACTGGTGTTCTTGACATTTCAGATGACACCAAAGAAAGCTTAAAAGCGCAAGCAGAAGCAGTACTAGCTGCTATTGAAGGTTAAACCTCTTTAGCTTAAAAACAAAACTCTCAATCTTTGATTGAGAGTTTTGTTTATTCAATGATTAACATGCCTTCTTTTATGGCAAATGGGGACTCTGAATTAATGCGGTCATAAAACATAATGCCGTTGATATGATCAATTTCGTGTTGAACAACAATAGAGTTGTAACCTTTTAGTTTGATTTTTTGTTTGTCGCCATTTTTGTCAAAATATTCGACTGTAACACGAGAATGACGAACAACATAACCCTCAACCACACGGTCAACAGACAGACACCCTTCACCATCAGCAAGAGCGGCATCTTGAACAGAGTGAGAAATAATTTTAGGGTTGTACATGATTTCTTGAAGACTGTAGGCTTCTTTTGGAGGATTGCCTTCGCTATCTTCCGGATTTGGAACTAAGACAGCAATAATGCGTTTTGAAATGTCCAATTGAGGTGCAGCAAGACCAACACCACCGCGTAATCCAAGCTTTTCAGCCATAACAGGATCTTGGGAATTTTTTAAGAATTGCATCATTTTTTCCCCTAAAATGATATCTTGGTCACTAAGGGGTAATGCCACCTCTTTAGCTTGCGCTCTCAAGGTAGGATTTCCTTCGCGGATAATATCATTCATATCAATCATGTGACTGGCTTTGATTATTTTTTCTTGAGCAGACATTGTAACTCCTTCTAATTTGTCAATGGCTATACTATATCATAAATCCTTCTTTTTTTAAAGGAGATTGGATGAATGCTACGTAAAAGAAAGAGAAATGAAAATAGTGAAAAAATTAAGAAAACGCAATGAAAATGAACTTTGTTGATTGACAAATAAGGGTAGTGTAAAATATCTTGTGTAAACACAAAAAAGGAATAAATCCTGTATAGTAGAGTTACGACACTTCACTAGAAAGAGATTTATTCCCATGACTCAGTTTACCACAGAATTACTTAACTTCCTAGCGCAAAAACAAGATATTGATGAATTCTTTCGATCCTCTTTAGAAATAGCTATGAATGATCTCTTGCAGGTTGAACTATCAGCTTTCCTTGGATATGAGCCATATAAAAAAGAAGGTTACAATACAGGTAATAGCCGTAATGGGACCTACTCTCGACAGTTTGAAACGAAGTATGGCTTAGTCAATTTAATCATTCCAAGAGATCGAAACGGCGAGTTTTCACCAGTTTTATTACCATCTTATGCTAGACGAGATGACCACTTGGAAGAGATGGTGATTAAACTCTATCAAACTGGCGTTACGACACGCGAAATCAGTGACATTATTGAGCGCATGTATGGTCACCACTACAGTCCAGCAACGGTGTCAAATATCACAAAAGTGACTCAAGAAAGTGTCACTGCCTTTCATGAGCGTTCCTTTCAAACTAACTACTCAGTCTTGTATCTAGACGGAACTTACTTACCCTTGCGACGAGGTACGGTCAGTAAAGAATGTATTCACATTGCACTTGGTATCACGCCTGAAGGGTATAAATCAGTTCTTGGCTATGAGATTGCCCCTAATGAAAATAATGTCTCTTGGTCAGATCTTCTTAAGAGGCTACAAAATCAAGGACTTAAGCAAGTTTCTCTAGTTGTTACAGACGGGCTTAACGGTGTGGATCAAATCATCCAACAAGCCTATCCAATGGCTAAACAGCAACGGTGTCTGGTTCACATTGGTCGCAATATCTCCAGTAAGGTCAAACGAGTAGATAGGGCACCTATTCTAAATCAGTTCAAGCAGATTTATCGTGCCACAAATTTACAGGAGGCTATTAAATTATTGGAACAATTTGTTTCTGAGTGGAAACCTCGTTACAAAAAGGTTATGACATCACTTGAAACAACTGAAAATCTCCTAACTTTCTATCAATTTCCACATCACATTTGGTCTAGTATTTACTCTACAAACTTGATTGAATCACTCAATAAAGAAATCAAGCGACAAAGCAAGAAGAGGGTGGTTTTTCCAAATGAAGAAGCCTTAGAACGATGCCTTGTAAGTATTTTCGAAGACTATAACATTAAGTTCGGAGCTCGTATTCATAAAGGATTCGGAGTATGTTTTGACACACTTGATAGCTTATTTGACTAATATTCAAAAACTCTACTCTTGTGTTTACACAAAATTATTGACAGTATCCAAATAAGCGATAAAGGGCTATAATATTTAAAATTTCAAAATAATGAATTGTATAATGAGTTACAATTACTGAGGTTATTTCTAAAACACTTTTTTAGTGACCGTTTTACTATAGGGTTAGAAGTGTGTTGTGACGCCTTATTTTTCTATTTTTGGATGACTATTCTTATCTTGTTAGGGTTATTGTTAAGAACTTAACGATAGGAATACCTGTTGATGTTGCTACGGTTCAGAGAGAGGGTTGTAGGGTATTTAACAGACAAGTTGATTGAAAATGTCAGAAAATGTCTTTTTCAAATCAATGACCTTGTGATTGATAACTTAGTAGGATAAACTAAGTGTAATCTCCAAACAAATTGAATCTTCAACTAGAGAGAAGAAGAGACTGATGCGAAAAAGGACCTATGTTAGGTCCTTTTTTCGGGTTTAATGATGAATGGTCAGTGCTTCAATTTTGGATTTATCCAGGATACAGTAGTCTTTAAAGGCTTTGCGTTCGATAATTTGAGCATCAATCAGTTGGTTGAGGACGCGGTGTAAGTGGCGATAGCTAGTGCCAAAAGAATCAGCAAGCAAGGTTAGGTTCAGGGTAAATGCACCGTTGACTTCATTTTCGAGAATATGACTAGCCAGCCTTTCTTTAACAGAATAGCTGATGTTGGTGCTTGAACGAATGTTTTGCTGGTAAAAGTTTTTGGCCAACTCACGGCCAATTTGATAGAGAAATTGAGGATTTTCAAGCAATTTTTTCTTGTCTCGCAAAGGAAGTTGAATGAAATAGGTATCCTCTAAGGCGATCACAGAAGTCACTGCTTTTTGATTGGTCATTAGTTCAATATCTCCGATAATACAGGGCTTGGACTGGGTTTCTAAAATGTGTTCCTTACCATTGAATAATCTTCTGACAATTTTGACAGAACCACTAACTGTATAGCCAATAACAGTAATATCTTGGTCTTGACGACAAATAGCCTCACCTTTTCGAAAAAGCAAGAGTTGTAACTGGTGATGGTATTCAGGAGGAAAAAAATCCTGAAGCTTGTGTTTTTTTAGCAAGCTCTTTAATAAAAAAGTGTCTGAAATCGTCTTCATCATCATTTTATGACCTAGGTCCTATTTTTATTGTTTGCTATTGATTATACTGAATATAAGTTTAATTGACAAGAAGAAAGAAGTAAGCAACCCATGAAAGCAATTTTTGAAAAAATAAGTCTTTTGAGTTTATCACTCATGATGATTTCACCTTTTTCCGTCTCACCAGCCCTTCCCAAGATGATGGCTTATTATCAAGCTTTAGGCTATCAAGCAGCTAGTGTTAATATTCTCTTTTCCCTATCATCAGTTGCTATTTTGGGCATTTTAGTGATTAACCCAATTTTAAATCGTTACCTGTCTGAAAAGGCAATTGTTATAATAGGTCTAAGTTTGCTAGCTTTTGGTGGCAGTAGTCCCTTTTTATTTCAAGCCTACCCTCTTGTTTTTTTATCCCGTATTTTACTTGGAGTTGGTATTGGTTTAATTAATGCTAAAGCTATCAATATTATTAGTGAGCGTTTTTCGGGTAAGGCAAGGGTTAAGCTTTTAGGCTATAGAGCTTCTTTTGAAGTGGTCGGCTCTTCTATTCTTACTTTTGTATCGGGCTATCTAATTGCCTTTGGTTGGTCTAAAGCTTTTTTGATTTATGCTTTGGCAATTCCAATCTTGATCTTATACCTTGTTTTTGTTCCTCAAGTTGAAGCTCCAAAAGCAAAGGTAAGCCATCACCACAAGGTTGAAAAATTAAAGCCATCACAAGTGAAACTGATTTTTGGTTTAGCCTTATATGCCGGCTTTGTGATTTTAGTGAACACTTCAATTACCCTTCGGGTGCCACTTGTAGTGGATCAGATGCAACTTGGCAGTCCAAAAGAAGCTAGTCTTATTTTAAGTTTAATGATGTTGATGGGGATTATTTCTGGCCTGAGTTTCAGTCATTTCCTTGTTCACCTGAAGTCTTACTTTATGGGGATTGTAGCTATATCACTTGGCCTTGGCACATTAGTGCTTTGGTCGGCTAGTAGTTTGCTTTTAGTGGCAATAGGTGCCCTTCTAACAGGATTGGTCTATAGTTTGGGAGTGACTCTTGCCTTTCATACCGTTTCTGAAGCTTTCCCACCTTCTCAATTAACTGCTGCAACAACTTTTGTTTTAATTGGATGTAATATTGGGGGTGGGGCAGCTGCCTTGGTTTTACAGATGTTTTCTACCTGGTCACCTTCGGTTATTTTGCCCTATCTTATTTATGCCATCATTAGCTTGATTATGGGAAGTCTTTTGATTGCTGCTCAGCTATTTAAGCAAAAAAAGAGCAAGTAACCATCATCAATCTTGACCAAAAGAAGTCTTTCTGCTAGAATAGAATGGTCGTAAGACACACCAACTTTTTCTTGGTTTTAGGAGTGCCAACCCTAGGACTCGGATTAAGCAATAAAAGGAGAAATTATTATGGCAATCTCAAAAGAGAAAAAAAATGAAATCATCGCTCAATATGCACGTCATGAAGGCGATACTGGTTCAGTTGAAGTTCAAGTAGCAGTTCTTACATGGGAAATCAACCACTTGAACGGTCACATTAAGGACCACAAAAAAGACCACGCTACATACCGTGGATTGATGAAAAAAATCGGTCACCGTCGTAACTTATTAGCTTACTTACGTCGTACAGATGTTAACCGTTACCGTGATTTAATTCAATCTTTAGGTCTTCGTCGTTAATGTTAAGTTTAAAATGCCCTTTGTCTTCTGGACAGAGGGTGTTTTTTTGTAGAGCATATCGTTTATTTTTGCTTGACAGATGGTTAGTTATGCCGGTTTGTTTCTCATTCCATAAAATGGTCATAAAGGGTTAAAAAAGACTTAAGGTGTTTAAGCAGTTTTATTTTAAAACACCTTTGTTTTTCTGCCTTCTGACAAAATCTCTTTTTCTTGTTAAAAACTCTAGTAATCTTTTCTTTTGCTTTAAAAATGTGATAAAATAATGAGGATACGTCGTTTGATACAAAGAGGAATTTAGCAGTTTTATGCTAGCTTGCTCTTTGTAGCAAAACAGCGTATATCAGATTACAAAAAACTTATTTTTGAAAGGAATTGAAAAGTGGATTTTCTGCTTTTTAAAGGAATTTATTTTATGTCAAAACAAACATTTACAACAACTTTTGCGGGGAAACCCTTGGTTGTTGAAATTGGTCAGGTGGCAAAACAAGCAAATGGAGCAACTGTGGTTCGTTATGGCGAGTCAACAGTCTTAACAGCAGCTGTTATGTCTAAAAAGATGGCAACGGGCGATTTCTTCCCATTGCAAGTCAACTATGAAGAAAAAATGTATGCAGCAGGCAAATTCCCTGGAGGTTTCATGAAACGTGAGGGGCGTCCATCAACAGATGCAACCCTAACTGCCCGTTTAATTGACCGTCCAATTCGCCCAATGTTTGCAGAAGGATTTCGTAATGAGATTCAAGTCATTAACACCGTTCTTTCTTATGATGAAAATGCTAGCGCCCCAATGGCAGCTATGTTTGGCTCATCATTAGCCCTCTCTATTTCAGACATTCCATTTAATGGACCAATTGCTGGGGTACAAGTAGGTTACATTGATGGTCAATTTATCATCAACCCAGATAAAGAACAATTAGAAGCTTCGCTATTAGAATTAACAGTCGCTGGTAGCAAAGAAGCCATTAACATGGTTGAATCAGGAGCAAAAGAACTCTCTGAAGACATTATGCTTGAAGCCCTTCTTAAAGGACACCAAGCTATTCAAGAATTAATTGCTTTCCAAGAAGAAATTGTAGCAGCAGTTGGAAAAGAAAAAGCAGAAGTGGAATTGCTTCAAGTTAATGCTGACTTACAGGCTGAAATTGTAGCAAAATACAATGCGGATTTGCAAAAAGCTGTTCAAGTTGAAGAGAAAAAAGCACGTGAAGCAGCTACTGAAGACGTTAAAGAAGCTGTTAAAGCTGAATATGAAGAAAGATTTGCTGAGGATGAGAACCTAGCAACCATTATGCGTGATGTTGCTGAAATTCTCGAGCAAATGGAACATGCTGAGGTACGCCGTCTCATTACTGAAGACAAAGTTCGCCCAGACGGTCGTAAAATTGATGAAATTCGTCCATTGGATGCACAAATTGATTTCTTACCAAAAGTTCATGGTTCAGGACTCTTTACACGTGGTCAAACACAAGCCTTGTCAGTCTTGACCTTGGCCCCAATGGGAGAAACTCAAATCATTGATGGTTTAGATGAAGAATACAAAAAACGCTTCTTGCATCATTACAACTTCCCACAATACTCTGTTGGGGAAACAGGACGTTATGGTGCTGCTGGTCGTCGTGAAATTGGACATGGTGCACTTGGTGAACGTGCCCTTGAACAAGTTTTACCAAGCCTTGAAGACTTCCCCTATGCTATCCGTTTGGTAGCGGAAGTTTTGGAATCAAATGGTTCATCATCGCAAGCTTCAATCTGTGCAGGAACTCTGGCCTTGATGGCTGGTGGTGTGCCAATTAAAGCACCGGTAGCAGGTATTGCCATGGGACTTATTTCAGATGGGACTAATTACACTGTTTTAACAGATATTCAAGGTCTTGAAGACCACTTTGGTGACATGGACTTTAAAGTGGCTGGAACACGTGAGGGGATTACAGCACTTCAAATGGATATTAAGATTGCAGGAATCACGCCTCAAATTTTAGAAGAAGCTCTAGCTCAAGCTAAAAAAGCCCGCTTTGAAATCCTTGATGTTATTGAAGAAACAATTGCTGAACCACGCCCAGAATTAGCACCAACGGCACCGAAAATTGATACCATCAAAATTGATGTGGACAAAATTAAGATTGTCATTGGTAAAGGTGGCGAAACCATTGATAAAATTATTGCTGAAACAGGTGTTAAAATTGACATCGATGACGAAGGAACTGTTCAAATCTTCTCAAGTGATCAAGCTGCCATTAACCGTACCAAAGAAATTATTGCTAGTCTTGTTCGTGAAGCAAAAGTTGGTGAAGTTTACCATGCTAAAGTTGTTCGTATTGAAAAATTTGGAGCCTTTGTTAACCTCTTTGACAAAACAGATGCCCTTGTTCATATTTCTGAAATTGCATGGAGCCGCACTGCAAATGTGTCAGATGTTCTAGAATTAGGCGAAGAAGTTGATGTTAAAGTCATTAAAATTGATGACAAAGGCCGTGTTGATGCCTCAATGAAAGCCTTGTTGCCACGCCCACCAAAACCTGAGAAAAAAGCTCCAGAAGTGGAAGCTAAGTCAGAAGATAAACTAAAAGAAGACTAAAAATGACACTAGAAACAAATGAATTAGACACACGCCTTCGTGCATTTATTAATGCACCAGATAATTTTTTAGATAGCCTTGCTTTGGTTGACGCCCTTCACCACTTTCCGGTATGGGCAACCAAAGAACCCTATGCTATCGAGATTGAAGGGGTTACGGTTACCCCTGTATTTACAGATAAGGATGATATGGCCCTCTTTAAAGAGGCGCAAAAAAGTGCTCAAAGTCATTACTGGTTGGAACGCTCAGCTATTGCTGTTCTAGAAGAAATTATTACTTCAGGCGTTTCAGGTATGGTTTTCAACCTTAAGACAAAAGGTGATTTTGGCAACTCGACCATCTTCAAAAGCAGTGAAATGATTCAATTTTTGAATAACTGTACTACTGTTTTAAACACACTAATGAGTGATGAGAATCAGGCTGCTGATACTATGGATAAAATCTATCTGGTTCCAGCTTTCATTCATGAAAAAGAAGAAGGCTATTACGACCGCTTTTTCCCAACCATGTCAACACCAGAAGGGAAGTCTTATATCCCGGCCTTTTCAAATTTGCAAAGTTTTGCAAAATGGTACAATCAAAAAGATTTTGGCGGTGCTTTCCGTAAAGGTCACGGCCTGGTTTTGACTTGGACAATTAATGATATTTATCAGCCACGAAATGGTGATAATGATATTGAAGACAGTCTTGGTGTAGCCATCAATCCCTTCGATGAGCAACAAATTCTATTGGATTGGACAGAAATTGAAAAATAAAGGAGAGGCTATGGGCTGGTGGAAAAAAAGCATTAACATCATCAAAGAATTGGATCCAGCAGCTCGTTGTACCAGTGAAATTCTCCTGACCTACCCAGGCTTAAAAGCCTTAGCTGCTCATCGTATTTCGCATTATCTCTGGAAACGACACTTTTATTTGCTAGCACGTATGCATAGCCAATTTTGGCGTTTTTGGACAGGTATTGAAATTCATCCAGGGGCAACAATTGCGGCGGGAGTTTTTATTGACCATGGAGCTGGTTTGGTTATTGGAGAAACAGCTATTGTTGAAGAAGGAGTCATGCTTTATCATGGGGTTACCCTAGGGGGTACAGGTAAGGACAAGGGGAAACGCCATCCAACAATCCGAAAAGGCGCTCTGATTTCAGCGCATGCGCAAGTCATTGGACCAATTGAAGTTGGTGCTAATGCCAAAGTTGGTGCTTCAGCTGTTGTTTTATCAGATGTTCCCGAAGACGTGACTGTTGTAGGTGTTCCTGCCAAAGTAGTGCGTGTTCATGGGCAAAAAGACACAATCCAAATTAAAACACTCGAGCACATTAGAGAAGAATCCTATTATTCTTCAAAATTGTGACATCATAAAGGAAGTAATGAATGATTAAAATTTACGACACCATGTCACGGTCTTTGCGTGACTTCGTTCCCTTAGTTGACAATACTGTGAGCATGTATGTCTGCGGTCCAACCGTCTATAATTATATTCACATTGGGAATGCACGTTCATCAGTAGCCTTTGACACTATCAGACGCTATTTTGAATACCGAGGCTACAAGGTCAATTACATTTCAAACTTCACAGACGTTGACGATAAAATAATCACTGCCGCCAAAGCTGCAAATCTAACCCCGAAGGCTTTAGCAGATCAGTTTATAGAAGCCTTTAAAGAAGACACGGGAAAATTAGCTGTTCTTCCGGCCAATCAGCATCCGCGGGTCATGGATTATATGGATGACATCATCTCTTTTGTGTCTATCTTGATTGACAAGGGCTACGCTTATGAATCAGCGGGAGATGTTTACTTCAGAGTTGAAAAGGCTGAGGATTATGGCAAATTAGCTAATAAAACGTTAGCAGATCTTGAGGTGGGAGCTTCTGGACGGACAGACCAAGAACAAGACTTAAAAGAAAATCCCTTGGACTTTGCCCTTTGGAAATCGGCGAAGGCTGATGAGATTTCATGGGAAAGCCCGTGGAGCAATGGTCGCCCGGGGTGGCACATTGAATGTTCTGTTATGGCAACTGAGATTTTGGGAGATACGATTGATATTCATGGGGGCGGAGCTGACTTAGAGTTTCCACACCATACTAATGAAATTGCCCAGTCAGAAGCTAAAACAGGAAAAACGTTTGCCAACTACTGGATGCATAATGGCTTTGTCAATATTGACAATGAAAAAATGTCTAAATCTCTTGGTAATTTTATCACTGTTCACGATATGCTTGAAAAAGTGGATCCACAGGTCTTGCGTTTCTTTCTTGCAACGCAACAATATCGTAAACCAATCAATTTTACTGAAAAAGCTATCCATGACGCTGAAGTTAACCTTAAATACCTCAAAAATACCTCTAGTCAACCTCTTTTGGACCTTAACAATGCCCAAGAAGTTCAAGGTTTTATTGACCAGTTTACAGATGCAATGGACAGTGACTTTAATGCTGCCAATGGGATTACAGTTGTTTATGACTTTGCCAAATGGTTAAACTCAGGAAATTATAGTAAAGAGGCGAAAAAGGCTTTTGAGGACATGTTAGCTGTTTTTGGAATTTATTTTGAAGAGGAAGTGCTTGATCACGATATTGAAAATCTGATTGCAGAACGTCAAGTTGCCCGTGCGAACCGAGATTTTGCCCGTGCGGATGCCATTCGTGACCAGTTGGCTGCTCAAGGCATCAAATTGCTTGATACCAAAGAGGGCGTGAGGTGGACACGTGACTAATCTTGATGTCAACTTGATTAATGGCATTGCCTTAGCTTTTGAAGGAGATGCTGTTTATTCTTACTATATTCGTCGCCACTTGATTTATAGTGGGCAAACTAAACCAAGCAAGTTGCACCACATGGCAACTAAATATGTCTCAGCAAAAGCACAAGCTAACCTCATTGAAAAACTCTTAGAAGATCAGCTATTAACTGAAAAAGAAATTGATATTTATAAACGAGGACGTAACACTAAAAGCCATACCAAGGCTAAAAATACTGATGTTGTAACTTATCGTATGTCTACAGGATTTGAAGCTATCATGGGTTATCTAGACATGACAGGAGAGCAAGAACGCCTAGAAGAATTAATCAACTGGTGTATCAAAACTGTAGAAAACACTTAACAATCATTGAACAGATGGTTTTTAAGTAGGAATGCTAATAAATCAGGATAAGAATCATTTTGTAAAAATCTTGCTTTACTGTAAAAATAGGACACTTTAAAGGGGGTAGCATTTGAAAAAGATAAAAAATAGTATTAATCATTACGCTGAATATTATATTATTGCAGTAATGATGCTTTGGTTTGGGATGCTATTTGTCTCTTGGGACCAGATGCTGTTTGGGGTATCTATCTACTTTTTTGTGATGCAAAAAATATTTGTTATTTTGGGATTGGTAACTCTTTTAATGTCTATGATAGCAAAACGAAAGTTGCTCTTCCTCTTCGGTGTTCTTTTCCTCTTTGCTTTCTGGGTTAATATGTTTTTACTTTTTTTCGTCTTGCCTCCTATTTTTGGAAATTAAAGACTTACTGAATGACTTATTTATACTGCTATATTATAGCAAAAGAAGAGGCTGGGCAAAAAGTAGCTTCAGAATAGAAAAAAACGAGCATTTCCGCAGTTGGAGATGCTCGTTTTCCTATGTCATGGTTTATAATTATAATAACCACAAAACAACTAGAAAGCCATGACTATGTATAAAGAGTATAACACAAATCAATTGAGTTTGGAACTAAACCTTGCCTACGATATTCCTATGAATCATGAAGTTAGATTGATCAGTCTTTTTGTGGATAGTATTCCTAGCCAAGTTTTATTAGAAGATAAGTCACACACTGGTCGTCCTGCCTTTCATCCTGCTATGCTTTTGAAGATGACGCTCTTCGCCTATGCCCGTCAAGTCTTTTCTGGTCGCAAAATGGTGCAGATGAATGAGGAAGTGATTCCCATGAAATGGTTGAGTCAGGATACTTATGTCAGCTATAAGACCATCAATAATTTTCGCTCAAGCAAGCATGCCAACAACCTGATTAAGACTGCCTTTATTTACTTCACCCTCCTTATGCGTGAGAATGGCATGATTGAAGATGAGGCACTCTTCATTGATGGCACCAAGCTAGAAGCTGATGTCAATCTCTACTCTTTCACTTGGAAAAGAGCTGTTGATAAATACGAATATGCCTTAAATGGGAAAATCTCAGAACTCTATGACCAGCTGGTTCAAGAGGGGGTAAACCTAGCTCTGTCCAAAGAAGAATGCGAAACCAGCGAGGGGTTAGTGCGCCTTTTAGAAGACACTGAACAGGCCTTGGCTGAAGTTGAGAAAGCAATTTCTGAAGAACCAAAGGTTATCAAGGGAGGTTCTGCCAATAAGCAGAAGCGACGTCGTATTAAGAAACTGCGCAACCAGTTGAGAAAGGATTATCTCCCTCGTAAGCAACGCTATGAGGAGGCTAGAGAGATTCTAGAAGAGCGTAACTCTTTCTCCAAAACGGACCACGATGCCACTTTTATGCGAATGAAAGAGGAAAGAAATAGTCTGGGGAGAGACTATTTCTTCACGAGCTTTAAAATAAAAGAGCGAGTATGATGAATGGCCAGCTTAAGCCAGGCTACAATATCCAAGCTGCCACTAATGGCCAATATGTTCTTGCTTACGATATATTTTCAAATCCAACAGACACCCGAACTCTGAAACCATTTCTCCAATCCATTCAAACTCTGGACCTCTTTCAAAATATTGTCGCCGATGCCGGTTATGGCAGTGAGGAGAATTATAGTTTTATCATTGATGAGTTGGAGAAATCTCCTCTTATTCCCTATGGTATGTACCAGAAGGAATTGACTAAGAAATATAAAAACAGTCCTACTAATCCAAATAATTGGGACTACCTTGAAGAAACAGACCAATTCATTAAACCAGATGGTGTTGTTTATTCCTTTAAATATTACTCTCGTAGAAAAGATAAGTATGGCTTTGAACGGGATTTCAAGATTTATGAGGCAGAAAAAATACAAAGCACGGAAGAGTTGGAAAAACTTTCCAAAACAGAAAATGGTCGCCAGAAACAGATCCATTACAATCCAACTTGGAATTACTTTAAAGAACTCATAAAGGAAGAATTACATAGCGAAGATGGCTCTCGAATCTATGCCAAACGGAAAATCGATGTCGAACCCGTTTTTGGCCGATTGAAGAGTGTTTTTGGCGTGCGTAGAGTCCATGTCAGAGGCAATCAAGCCGTCCAAACGGAGGTTGGATTCCTCTTCATGAGTATGAATCTAATAAAATTGGCCAAGAATCTCGACCCTAAAACTTCAAATACTCAAAAACCACACAGTAATTTTGTCATCTTGAATATTTTCAAGACTGAAATCACTGTGTGGTTTTATTTGAAGCTACTTTTTGCCCAGCCTCTTCTTTATTTACAAGTGTATCAGGCTAACAAACTTAGGCGAAAGACTAATGATTTAGCTCTTATCAATTCTTGATGCTTGAGTTCTGTTATGGGATGGCTATCTAAAGTTACAGTGCCAACAAATTGGAAATGGTCGTAATTATTTTGGGTGACAATAGTAAGTGCTTGATTTTCAGGAAGATTTAATCTGACCTTTGAAAAGAGAGGGATACCAAATTGGTATGTGGCTTTACCAGGACAAACAGGGTAAAAACCTAAGCAAGAAAAAAGATACCAAGCTGACATGCTGCCATTATCCTCATCACCAGGAAAGGCTGTAAAAGTATTGGTGAAGAGTTTAGAGCGTAATTGTTTTATTAAGAGACTGGTGTATTCTGGTTTTTGGCTCCAATGAAATAAATAAGGAATGTGAAAACTTGGTTGATTTGATAGGGCGAGTTGACCAAAGTGGCCTTCGGCCATTTCACTCATTTCATGGATTTCGTAACCATAGTTATCGGCTGTAAAAAGAGGCTTACTTTGACAGAGTTTTAGGAGGTACTGCGTGAAAGCAACTTTTCCTCCCAACAAAGAAATTGTCCCTTCAATATCATGATAAGCGCCTAGTGTTGACTGAATAGCAGAGCATTCGGCATAATCTTTCCCCCAAGCATAGGGATTAAAGGGCTCTCTAAAGTTACCATCACTATCTTTTGCCCGTAAAAATCCAGAATGAGCATCAAATAATCTTTTGTAATTCAGGCTCTTGTCAAAGAATTCCTTAGCTAAATCTTCATGTCCTAGCTTTTTAGCAACAGTCCCAATACACCAGTCGCTATAGG
Source organism: Streptococcus iniae (assembly GCF_030732225.1). NCBI lineage: Bacteria > Bacillati > Bacillota > Bacilli > Lactobacillales > Streptococcaceae > Streptococcus > Streptococcus iniae. The sequence continues at coordinate 348,158 of NZ_CP132230.1, forward strand.
CATAATCAAGGCTATGGCTAACACTTTCGGTATACTTGCTTGGTAAATAGCCAAGTGCTTGATAATCCTCATTACCAGTGCGACCAAATCGGTGATTAGGATCGGATTTTTGACGATTAGTTAACATGGCTTCAAAGAGTTGAGGGGTGATATCACCTGCAAGTCCCTTAGTTACCGCGTCAGCAATTACCCCATCAACTAAAGTTCCCGGCATGATAGCTCTCTCATTGGGTGATAGCCATTTTGGTAAAAAACCAGTATCTTGATAATGCTGTAAAATCCCTTCTAAAAAGTCAGCCAAGTAATCTGGATATAGGATTGATAGCAGTGGATAATTACTACGAAATGTATCCCAATAGCCATTGTTGGTGTAGAATTTCCCTACTTTGACACTGTTACTATGGGGGTCAAAATGAATAGCTTGATTCTTGTCATCTTTTTCAAAAAACGTTTGAGGAAAGAGTAAACACCTGTAGAGACAATGGTAAAAAAGAGCTTTTTCATCTGCCTTATCAAGGTCCTCAATAAGGACACGACTCAGCAGGCTAGTCCATTTTTGAGTCGCCTTTTGATGGGCTAGTTCAAACGGTTCTTGCTCCAGTAAATTTTTCTTGGCTTGTTTGGGACTGATAAAAGAGGTTGCTAACTGGCACTGCAAGTGACTAGTCTTAAAAGTCACTTGTAGATGTAAATCTTTTCCTTCAATAAGAGTATCAACAGTTCTTGCGCCGTCTTCAATCACTTCCTGACAGGACAAAATCGCATCATCGAACTTAAGTAGTGCATACATAGCAAAGTCTTCAGATGGCGTTTGACTAGCATTTTTAAGGGTAATAAGTAGCTGATTAGGGCTTAGTAGTTGATAGCAAGCCCAACCTGGAGCATGAAACACCAAACTAAGAGGAGCTGCGCTAGCAGAATTCACGTCCAAAGTGGCTCCGTAAAGACTGGGAGTTAGCTGACTTGTGACTTGAAACCGATGGGAATAGAGTTTAAGTAGGTCTGGTCTAAAAACAGCAGAATCCATGTCATAACTAGACTGCCTATGAAACAGACTGTGTCCATATAAGGTGCCAGTGACAGGTGTAATAAGTAATTGTGAGAAATCACCTACCCAAGGACTGGGCTGATGGGTAAGGCGTATCCCTTGGTAAACAGGTTCGTAAGGATTAAACCACCAATTCCCGTGTTGGTCAGTAGTTTGAGGTGCAAAATAAGTCATCCCAAAGGGATACCCTGTTAAAGGAAGAGTATTTCCATTTGAAAAAGCATGAGAATTATAAGTCCCTAAGCGTGTATCAATTGTTTCTAAAATCGTTGACATTGCCGGTTCCTCCAAAAAGCAAATGTAAGGCCTATTTTTATTATAAGCTAAAAAAAAGATAAGCATAGAGGCTTTGTGAGAGAAGCTTGATTTGTGTAAAAAGGGGTTTAATTTGTGTATAGGATTTGCTAAAGAACTATAAAAAAATAAAAATAAACCACCTAAAAAACCAATCAAATTATTTATAAATTATATTATTATTTGATTTTAACTAAAAAAGTGGTAAAATAAAAATAGAAAAAGAATTTCAGATTAGAAAGGATAAAAATCGGAAAACAATATTATTTGAAATTCCTATTAACAACATTTAAAACATAGTATTCTAGTTAATAAGTCAAGGAGACTATTTATGAAAGCAAAAAAACAATAACTTCATTAATCTTTTTAACTACGTTATTATTCAGTCTTATTATTTCTCCGATTACATATGCAATGACGCAAAACGATAGTACAACAAAGGTATCTATTTCGAGAGAAGAAGCAGACCTGTTAAAAACATATCACCAAAATATAAATTTTATAACTGACCAAGAATCACTGAATTTAAAAAAAATTGTTTTAAACTCAATTAACGAAAAGATTCCAGTACATTCATCTTTAAAAGAGTATGATTTTGAAAATATTAGAACATTTAAGTATGATACAATGACACTAGTTAGTGTATCAAAGTATAACAGTTTACTTAGCACATTGACATTCACTATTGATTCAGGGGAAATAACCAGTTATATTGAAAATGATGTAATTAACGACAACGGATACTTTAGAAGTAACGTATACGAAAACGGTGCGTTAGTATCAAGTAATTTAACAACAGCTAAATATCTTTCAAATGATGAAGTTCTTGAAAGCATAAAATCACTTGAAAATGCTACACTAGACAATGTTTTAGTAGGTAAAACAAGAGGTTTAGACGCAAAATGTTTTGCAATTTTTACAGGAGCAGGAGCAGCAATTATCGGAGCTATTCTTAAACTTTGCGGAACACCATGTGCTTTAACTCCTCCTGTCTGTGTCGCATGTTTAGGAGGTATTGTAGCAGTTGGAGCTGGCTCAATAGCTGCAGGTGTTGCTTTTTGTTGGAAATGATGTAACAATATGGTATTAGAATATATATTAGTGTTTATTGCCACATTTGGCTTCGTATATTTTTGTGTTAATTTACCCGATATTATAACTCGTATTTACAAAAAGTTCAAAAAGCACTAAGGTTTTAAGTTTTGAATTGCACATCGTCTATAACTCTCTTGATAAAACAAAAGAACTGAGTTGATTATTCAACTCAGTTCTTTTCATCTTTAAGTTTTTGAAAAGCACCAACAAATACTTGACTTACTTTCAATGGTTGTCAAAAATAAATTCGATCTATCAGATAGCTCGACTGATTCATTTCAATGAAATCATGTAAATCTAAAATGTTTGGTATTGAGAATGCTCTGATAATCTGAAGTAAATCTTTAAAGTTTGATTTTTTGTCTCAATATCAAAGTTCCTGATCTGCCTAATACCCGTCTTATCATAGTGATATTTATTTTTTTTTAAAATAGTCTCCTTATTCTCATATGTTAGAGATAGAGGGCATCTAGAGAAGCTTGATTTGTGTAAAAAGGGGTTTAATTTGTGTATAGGATTTGCTAAAGAACTTTTTTAAACTAAGAATAGGATAAACTAGCTTCAAGGAGACTAATATGTTATATACCAAGGAAAAGACACAAGCATGGCTTGAAATGATTGCTAATAAAACAAAGGATCACCCAAGTTGGGCAAAGGTTTTTGAAAAATGTTTTACCAATACTTTAGATGAAACCATGACAAAACTGGATGATGGGACTACCTTTATTTTGACAGGTGATATTCCAGCTATGTGGCTAAGAGACTCAGCTGCCCAAGTTAGACCATATTTAGCCTTAGCTAAAGAGGATTTACTACTTAGGCAGACTATTTTAGGTTTAATTGAGCGTCAGCTGACCTTTATTTGCCATGACCCTTATGCAAATTCTTTTAACATGTCAGAAAATTGGAATGGTCATCATGAAACTGATAAAACACATCTAACGGGTTGGATTTGGGAGCGCAAATATGAGGTGGATTCCTTATGTTACCCGTTGCAATTGGCCTATTTACTCTGGCAAAAAACAGGAGAAAGCAGTCAATTTAATACTACTTTTTTTAAGGCCCTTAAAACCATTGTTGAGCTTTGGACGGTAGAGCAAAATCATGACAATTCTCCTTATCGTTTTGAGAGAGAAACAAACCGACAAGAAGATACCTTAGTTAATGATGGTTGTGGTCCTGCTTGTGCCTATACAGGGATGACCTGGTCTGCTTTTCGTCCCAGTGATGATGCTTGTCAGTATTCTTATTTAGTGCCTTCAAACATGTTTGCTGTTGTTGTGTTAGACTATGCATTAGAGATTATTGACAGTTTATTCAATGATACTTATAAGGATCTAGCCCAGAATATCCTGACCCTGAAAGAAGCCATTGATTCCGGTATTAAAGCCTATGGGGTAACACAGAACCAAAAAGGAGAGAAGGTATTTGCCTATGAAGTAGATGGTTTGGGCAATGCTTCCATTATGGATGACCCCAATGTGCCTAGCTTATTAGCTGCACCTTATTTAGGCTATTGTCAAATTGATGACCCTATTTATCAGGCGACTAGACGAACAATCTTAAGTCCTGAAAATCCTTATTACTATCAAGGAGAATACGCCAAAGGCTTGGGCAGTAGCCATACCTTTTACCGCTATATTTGGCCAATTGCCCTTGCAATTCAAGGTTTAACCACAAAGGATAAGAAAGAAAAAGAAGAACTGCTTGACATTATGGTTGCCTGTGATGGTGAAACGGGTGTTATGCATGAAAGTTTTCATGTTGATGATCCTAAGAAATTTTCACGGGAATGGTTTTCATGGGCAAATATGATGTTTTGTGAATTAGTTCTAGATTACTTAGAATTGGAGCAGTAGGATATGGTAAAAGAAACCGTACATATTATTTCTCACAGCCATTGGGATAGGGAGTGGTATCTTCCTTTAGAAGAACACAGGATGCGTTTGGTTGAATTGTTTGATGATCTTTTTGACTTGTTTGACCGAGACCCGGATTTTAAGAGTTTTCACTTAGATGGGCAAACCATTGTTCTTGAAGATTATCTGGAAATGAGACCACAAAACAAAGACCGTCTGCAAAAATACATCGACCAAGGCAAACTCATTATTGGTCCCTTTTATATTCTTCAAGATGATTACCTCATCAGTTCAGAGTCTCATGTTAGAAATCATTTAATTGGTCATCTAGATAGTCAGAAATGGGGGAAAGCTCCAAAGATTGGTTATTATCCAGATACTTTTGGCAATGCTGGCCAGATTCCACAATTGTTAAAACAATCAGGTGTTGATGTGGCTCTTTTTGGCCGTGGTGTTAAACCTGTTGGCTTTGATAACCAGGTTTTATCTGATGATCATTTCCAGTCCAATTTTTCTGAAATGATTTGGCAAGGAGCAGACGGTAGTCAAGTCTTAGGCATCTTATTTGCCAACTGGTATAGTAACGGCAATGAAATTCCAGCTGAAAAAGAAGCAGCTAAAGAATTTTGGGATATCAAGTTGAGAGATGTCAGGAAGTATGCCTCCACATCACATTATTTACTGATGAATGGTTGTGACCATCAGCCTGTTCAAAAAAATCTCAGCCAAGCCATAGCCTTAGCTCAGGAACTTTATCCTGATATTGACTTTAAACACAGCTCTTTTGAAGACTATATTAGTGCCGTAAAAGAGGATATCACAACAGAGTTATCTAAAGTCAAAGGAGAATTAATTAGTCAGGAAACTGACGGATGGTACACACTAGCTAACACGGCTTCAACCCGAATTTATTTGAAACAAGCCCACAACACATCAGAAAATCTGCTAGAGAAAATTGTAGAGCCCCTTGTTGTGATGACAAAACAATCTTACCCTAAAGATGAGTTGCGTTATGCTTGGAAGCTCCTCCTTCAAAATGCTCCTCATGATAGTATTTGTGGTTGCAGTGTTGATCCTGTTCACCGTGAAATGGAAACACGTTATGAAAAGGTGCAACAAGTTGGAAACTTTCTTTGCCAAAGACTTTTGGAAAATTGGGAAAAAGATTTGGATTCCCAAAATCTCTCACCATTAGCCTTAACCGTTTTTAACACCAGTGCTCAAACAAAGACACAAGAAGTCAGCCTGGAATTGGTTGTTGAACAAGAAGATTTCCGTGATGGGCAACTGGAAAAACACTATCAAGCGATGGCACAAGTGGATGTGTCAGACTTAGCACTTTATAGCTCAGACAACAAACGACTTGCCGCAAAAATTGAGGATTTAGGGGTGAATTTTAACTATTACCTGCCCAAAGATGCTTTTCGCTCTGCCAATTTCGCCCGTAAACTCAAGGTTACTTTTGTCGTTGAAGACCTAGCGGCCTTCTCATGGCGCAGCTATCAATTAAAAAAAGACAAGGAAAACCCTAAAGAAAGCCCTAAAGCAAGTCAAGTGCTAGAGAATGCTCTGCTTAGAATATACCCTAATGAAAAAGGGGAATTAGTCTGGGAGAATAAATCTACCGGGCAAAGCTACCCGAACTTTTTACAGTTTGAAGATTGCGGCGATCTGGGTAATGAATATGTCTTTAAAGCACCAGAAAATGAGAAGCCCATTTTCTCTGAGCTGGTGAACTTTGAGATGCTTGAATCATATGGAAAACTAGCCAAGGCAAGAGTTTGTCATCGCTTAATGATTCCAAGTCAAATGCAAGACCGTTTACGAGATGAACAAAAAAGGTTAATTGAATTTCGACACCGGAAATCACAACGTCAAAGGGATCTTAAAGAATGGTTTATTGAAACAGAATTGATCCTTTATGAAGGGCAAGAAAGACTAGAGTGTCGTTGTCATTTTGATAATCAGATGAAAGACCATCGCTTACGTGCTATTTTTGATTTTGCTATTAGTAGTGACAAGCACTATGCGGATTCAATTTTTGAGCGTGTAGAAAGGCCTAATCATACACATTCCAACTGGGAAAATCCAAGTAATCCACAGCGGCATCGCAGTTTTATTCAATTGCAAAATGACAAACACGCCATGACCCTGTCAAGCAAAGGTTTATTTGAGTATGAAATTCTTCATAACCGTCAGATTGCTTTAACCCTTCTTCGTGCAGTAGGAGAACTGGGGGATTGGGGTTATTTTCCAACACCAGATGCTCAGTGTTTAAGAGACTTCACTCTGGAGTTTGCAATTGACTTGCATGCACCAAATGATACTTATCAAGCTATTCAAAAAGCACAGGCCTTTCAGACAGATTTGATTTTGAAACAGGTCTCACAACATCAGGGAACTGTACCAGCTGATGCAACTTGCATAGAACACCCAGTGCTTGCTGATGACAGATTATGTGTCACATCCTTGAAAGTATCAGAAGATGGCAAAGACAGTTTGCTTCGTTATTTCAATCTGTCACAAGAAAAAATCGCCTTGTCGCATAAGGCCAGAGGAGTAGATTTGTTAGAAAATGGCATTGGTCAATTAGGAAAAGTCATGGCTGGTCAAGAAATCAGAACAGAAATCATTGAAGGGGATAGTCTATGAAGGTCGCATGTTTTGATATTGGTGGAACAGGTCTTAAATTTGCCTTAATTGGACAAGATTTGGTTCTTAAGGATAAAAAAGAAGTGCCAACTCCTAAGGAATTAGAAGGCCTGTTAGCATTTATAGCTGACTGTTTACAGGGAAAAAAGGTAGATGCACTTTCTTTTAGTTTCCCAGGAGCAATTGATAAAGATCGTGGGCAGATTATGGGGATTAGTGCAGTACCTTATATCCATGGGCCGTCTTGGTATGACTTATTAGCTGATTATCACTTGCCTATTTACCTTGAAAATGATGCCAACTGTGTGGGTTTGAGTCAACTGGCTATCAGTAAAGAGATTAAGAACTTTATGTGTGTGGTATGTGGTACAGGAATAGGTGGAGCACTGGTGATTGACCGTAAATTAATTGCTGGACCAAAGGCTTTCGCAGGAGAATATGGCTGTATGATTGTGGATTCTAGTCAAAAGCCCATTCAAAACTGGTCACAATTAGCCTCTACAGGAAGTCTTGTCAGACAAGTAACCAAGGAGTCTCATAAGGATTTGGGATGGACTGGCCGTAAGATTTTTGAAGCCGCTGCTAATGGCGATCAGACGTGTCAGAATGCCATTAATCGCATGATAAGATACCTTGCTATTGGCATGATGAATCTCTACTATTGTTGCGACCCAGAAATGATTTTTATTGGTGGTGGCATCAGTCAAAACCCTGACTTTATTAACCAACTAAAAGAAGAGCTGCAACAATTGACAGCTAACTATGAAGGTTTTCCGGTGGCTCCAGAAATTGCAGCTTGTCATTATCATCAGGATGCCAATTTAATTGGAGCCTATATGAACACATTCCAGTAGGAGGATTTTATGACACTTAAACTAAAGTTAGCAGCTGATATGTCAAAAGAGAAAATTTTACAGACGGCAGCTCACCTAGGCATAGAAGAAGGGCATTTACAGGTTAGTGTTGACCCGGAAGTCAACAGTTTACAGGTGAGTAAAAATCAAGGCAATTATCGGATTCTTGCTCCCAAGGCCCACATGGTTTTTAGAGGCTTACTCTTGTTGGCTCGGGAATTAAAAAACACTACTGAAGACCTTACGATTTCCGAAAGTTTTGCTTATAGGGATTTGGGCTTCATGGCGGATGTATCACGCAATGCCGTCTTAACAGTTGAAGCCGCAAAACAAATGATAGCCCTCTTAGCTCAAATGGGTTACTCCTCTTTCCAACTTTACATGGAAGATACCTATCAGATTAAAGACCAACCTTATTTTGGCTATTTTAGAGGGGCCTATAGTAGCAAAGAACTTCAAACAATTGAAAAAGAGTGTCAGGCCTATGGCATGACCTTTATCCCTTGTATCCAGACTCTCGCCCACCTGCATTCATTTGTGAGATGGGAACAAGAAGCCATCCGACAAATACATGATATTGATAATATTCTCTTGTGTGGTAAAGACGAAACCTATGCCTTGATTGATCAGATGTTTGAAGCCATGTCTCAGCTTGAAACACGAAAAATCAATATTGGTATGGATGAAGCGTTTCAAATTGGATTAGGCAGCTATTTGAGGCAAAATGGCTTTCAAAATAGGAGCCTGATCATGTGTCAACATTTGGAGCGCGTGCTTGATATTGCTGATAAATATGGCTTTACTTGTAGCATGTGGAGTGATATGTTTTTCCAATTGATTTCAGCAAGTGAAGATGGCTTGCTTATCGATGAAGAGTTATCAGCTTATTTGACCAAAGTCATGAAACGGGTGACCGTAATCAACTGGGATTACTACCAGACAAAAGAAGAAAACTATGACAGGAGCTTCCAGCGGCACAAGTCTTTAGGTCAAGATATTGCCTTTGCAGGTGGGGCTTGGAAGTGGATTGGTTACACTCCTGACAATGATTTCAGCCTTTATATTGCCCCTAAAGCGCATGCCTCTTGCCAGAAAAATCAGATTCAAGAAGTAACGATCACAGCTTGGGGAGATAATGGGGCAGAAGCGTCAGCTTTTTCAGTGCTGCCAAGTCTCTTAGCTTGGGCTGAGTTAGCTTACACCGATAGCTATGATTTTATGGATAAGCATTGTCACCTCTTGTTTAATCTTTCCTTGAGTGATTTTATGGCAATTGATTTAGCTAATTTAACGCCTAGCAATCCCCATAGCCATGGCATTCGAGAGCAAAGTGGCATAAACCCTAACCGTTACCTTTTATACCAAGACATTTTGTGTCCACTTTTACAGAATCACTTAGACAGTAGCCTTGATAGCAAGCATTATCTTGATGCTGCGCAAAAACTAGCCTATATTCAAGAAAAGGACTCTCCATATGCTTATCTCTTTGAGACTCAAGAAAAACTCTGTCACTTGCTTGCGCTGAAGATCACGGTCACACAAAACATTAGAAGTGCCTACAAGGAGAATCAGCAGGAGCAGTTGGCAAGAGCCTGCTTGCAGTTATCAGACCTAAAAATCTTATTAGAAGATTTTAGAGAAGCTCATAGTCATCAGTGGTTGCTTGAGAATAAAATTTTTGGCTTAGATACCATTGACATCAGATTAGGGGGGCTTGGAGCAAGAATTGACCGAGCCATTAGTCGGATTGAAGATTATTTACTTGGAGTGATTCCTGCAATTGAAGAGCTAGAAGTGCCCATTCTTCAGTACAGTGATCAGTGTCTTCCGAGTGAGTATAAGGCAATCCCAGCCAATCAGTGGCAATTACTGGTGACAGGATCAACCCTCTACACCACCTGATAAAAGAATTAAAAACAAAGACAAAGTGATTTTATCAATAATCTAGGACTTCTGGCGACAGAAGTCTTTTTTGAAACTATAATTTGTAGAATTTTGCCTATAATGTGGCTATTAACAGATAATATAAAGATAAGTATACTAGTATTGTAAAGGTTTACATAGAAAGAGAAGACTATGAACAAAAGAATACAAGTATTGAAACAAAATGCCATATTTTTCCTCATGGTTTTACCAGGTGTCTTATGGTTTATTACTTTCTTCTTTATTCCAGTATTTGGAAATGTTGTGGCATTCCAAGACTTTAGGATTACAGGAGAAGGCTTTGTCGACAGTGTCATGCATAGCAAATGGGTTGGTTTTGAAAACTTCAAATTTCTCTTCCAATCAAAAGATGCCTACATTATCACACGTAATACCTTGCTCTATAACATTGGCTTCATTTTATTAGGTTTGTTTTTTGCAGTAGGAATAGCCATTGTTTTTAGCCAACTGCGTTCTAAGAAGATGGTTAAAATTTTTCAAACAACAACCCTCTTCCCCTATTTTCTATCATGGGTTATTATTAGTTTCTTTGTTTATGCCTTTTTAAGTCCTGATAAAGGTTTATTCAACAATATATTACGTTCTTTCCACATGAACCCAATCAACTGGTATAATGAAGCGAGTTTTTGGCCCTTCATTCTTATCTTTCTAGGAGTTTGGAAGGGGCTTGGCTACAATAGTATCATTTATTACGCAAGTATCATGGGGATTGACCCCACTTATCACGAAGCAGCTATCATTGATGGGGCTAGCAAATGGCAACAAATCAGATATGTAACCTTACCACAATTGGCTCCATTAATAACCATCTTGACCATTTTAGCCGTTGGTAACATCTTCCGTGCCGACTTTGGTCTCTTTTACCAGATCCCTAAAAATTCTGGAACACTTTATAATGTGACGCAAGTACTAGACACCTATGTTTATAACGGGATTTCAGGAACAGGTGATATAGGGATGGCAGCCGCAGCGGGGCTTTATCAGTCCGTCGTTGGGTGTTTGCTTCTAACAACAACCAATCTCATTGTCCGCCGACTTGATCCAGAATCAGCACTATTTTAGGAGTCGCCATGAAAAAGAAGAAAATTAAGTCAGTTGAATTACATGTTTTTGATAAAAAAACAAATGTGATTTTCAATGTTCTCTTAGCATTGTTTGCATTATCATGTATCCTTCCTTTTATCTTTGTTATCATTATTTCCATTACCGATGAATCCAGTTTGATGACAAAAGGTTATTCCTTCTGGCCATCGCTACTAAGTTTTTCGGGATATGAATACTTATACGAACTCCGCGGGCAAATTTTACAGGCCTTGTTTATTACAGTTTTCATTACTATCGTTGGAACAAGTTTGAATGTGTTTTTTACAACCCTCTATGCCTATGCCATTTCGAGACGAAGTTTTAAGTACCGTCGTTTTTTCACCATGATGGCCTTGGTAACCATGCTCTTTAGTGCAGGGGTCATTCCTACATATATCATCATGACCACCTTCTTACACTTGAAAGATACAGTGGCTGCTTTGATTCTACCAATGCTTTTGAGCCCTTTTAACATCATGGTTATGCGTTCCTTTTTCAAAAAAACCATCTCAGAATCAATTATTGAATCTGCTCGCATGGACGGTGCAGGTGAATTGCGTATCTTCTTCCAGATTTGTTTACCAATGACCCTACCTGGGATTGCGACTATTTCCTTGTTTACAGCCTTAGCATTTTGGAATGATTGGTACAATGCCTTACTTTACATCCAAAGTGATAACTTAGTTCCCTTGCAGTACTTATTAATGAAGATTCAATCCAACATGGAATACCTCTCAGAAAATATATCAGCAGGGGCTCAAATTTCTAGTATTTCAGGGTCTTTACCAAAAGAGGCAACCCGAATGGCTATTGTTGTTGTATCAACCTTACCAATAGCTTGTCTATACCCATTCTTCCAGCGTTATTTTGTAAAAGGATTAACGATTGGAGGTGTCAAAGAGTAGAAAGTTACTAACCATCCTAGGGAGGGAGGCATGAAGAACTTATCATAAATCCTATATAACCGTTTGCAATGCTCTTATAACTAAACATAGAAAGGTAACACAATGAAAACTTGCAAAAAAGTATTAATGTCAACGATGGCGCTATCATCAATTCTTGCACTATCAGCTTGTTCAGGATTAAAAGGAGGGCAAAAAAATAGCCAAACCAAAGATGGTAAAACCAATATTGTAATGTATCAAATTGGAGAACCAGCTAAAAACTTTGATACCTTGATGAAAAATGCCAATAAAATCATTGAAAAAGAAACTGGAGCTCATCTGGACATTAAGTTTATTAACTGGGGTGACTATAATGATAAAATGGCCATTATGACATCATCTGGAGAACAGTATGACATTGCCTTTTCTTACAATTATGCCATTAACGCACAAAAAGGTGCCTATGCTGATTTGACTGATCTTTACAAAAAAGAAGGTAAGGCCCTTTATGACATCCTTGACCCAGCCTATATCAAAGGAAACAAAGTAAACGGAAAAATCTATGCTGTTCCAGTTATCGGAAATATCGCTAACCAACAGATGTTCTCCTTCAATAAAGAACTCGTTGACAAGTATCATTTTGACATCTCATCTGTTAAAACCTATGAAGATCTAGAACCAATGTTAGCTGTTATTAAAGAAAAAGAACCTAAAGTTACGCCTATGGCCTATACCAAAGGAACAAAAGTATCAGATAACTTTGATTATATTCTAGGTGATATCATGCCATTTGCAGTTGACTTAGAAGGGGACCCAACTAAGATTGTGAACCAGTATGAAGTGCCTCATTTCCAAAAACACCTTAAAACAGTTCATAATTATTATAAAGCAGGCTATATTCCTTCAGATGTTGCTACAAGTGATGCTGAATTTAAACTCTCAGTACCAAACTGGTTTGTTCGTAAAGAAACTCAAGGTCCAGCTGACTTAGGTGATAGCCTCTTAACAACTGTTGCAGGTTTCCCAATTGTGTCACGCCCACTAACAAATGCTTATAAAACAAGTGGCTCAGTACAAGCAGCTAACTTCGTTATTTCAAGCACTTCAAAAAATAAAGCAAAAGCAATGGAAGTGTTAACACTTTTGAACACAAACAAAGAACTTCTTAATGGTCTTGTATTTGGTCCAGAAGGAACAAACTGGGAAAAAGTACCAGGTAAAAAAGATACCATTAAATTGCTCAAAGGCTATTCAAATGACACACGCATGCCAGCTTGGAATACTGGTAACAGCCAACTTCTTTACCGTACAGAAAATGTAACAGATGCAGACGTTGCACAATCTGAAAAAGTCTTAAAAGAAGCTGTTGAATCTCCAGCTTTAGGATTCAGTTTCAATACAGATCCTGTTAAAACTGAAATTACACGTCTTCAAAATATTATGAATCAATACAATGCAAGCATTCATACAGGAACAGTAGACCCTGACAAATCAATCCCTGAATTGATGGATTTATTGAACAAAGAAGAAGCTTATACCAAAGTCATGAAAGAAATGCAAAAACAATACGATGCATTCCTAGCTAAAAAATAAGTTGATTAAAGGTGCCCGGTACTTTCCTCTTGATAGAATAGGAAGCCGGGCTTCTTTTTTGGAAACGTGTTCAAGAATGGTTCTTTTTGATATAATGGTGGGACATAAAAGAATAGGAAAAAAAGAAATGACAGTAATTGATAAACTATTTCATTGGGTCTATTATGTAATGAAACTCAGCATGATTTATGTGGTCTTGCTTATAAGTGGTTTCTTTCTTTTGGGCTTTAGTCCAGCCAATGCAAGCCTAATGACCTTGTATAATAAGCATAGAACAGCTGCTGAAAAATACACCTTTTCAGAAGCCTTTGCAGAATTTAAATCGACTTTTAAACTCAGCAACAGCGTGTTTTTGATTGTTGCGATGATTGCACTTGGGCTTTTATATACCCTGTGGGGGCTTAGCCATATGACTCCCAGCCTTGTGGTCTACTTTTTTTTAATCATGACTCTGTTAGCCAGTCTTTTTTTAGCCAGTTTTTATGCTGTCTATTTGAAATTACAAGTCTATTATGATTTTAAATTGAAAGATGCCCTTAGTTTGTCATTTATAGCCATTTTCTTTCACTGGCTGTCTATTTGCAAATGCTTACTAGGAACAGTTGTTTTGCTAGTTATTGGAAGGCACTTACCTTTAGTTTTAGTGGTCTTTCTTCCTGTTTTTTGGCTGATATTTACCTTTGATATTTTGGAGCCGATTTACAAACAAGTCTCAAAGCAAGGATTGTGATATGAAGAAGATACTCATTCATACCCTCTTAAAAAGTTACTCTTATTTGGTTATTACCATTATTATCTTTTTTGCAAGTGTTTTATCCTATATCAACTGGGAGCATTATAATCAAAGTATTGAAAGTAGTCAGCAGTTGGTTTTGGAAAATGTCAAAAATGAGTTGGACGGCTATTCTGAACAAGTTAAGGGCCAGATTTTTGATATCTCACAAGACAAGGACAAAATTGAAGGCATCAACAGGTATTTCCAAATGAGTCCTTCAGAGTACGAGGCTTGGCTCTTGCACCATCCCTTGTTTTTGGTCAAAAATGTCTCTTTTCATAACACTATCAGATCTCTTTACCGTAACCTGCCCTTTGTAACGGGTGTTGACTTGGCCATGGCAAATGAAAAGCGCGTCCTTGTGTCAACAGATGAATTCAAGTCAGGCTATTTGATTTCTTCTAAGGACTATAAAGCACCAGTCAATAGTTTTCCAATTAATCTTTATGATGCTTCAAGTCTGACACTGCTTGGGACCTTTTATATTAGGGTGGACGATGGTATTCTTGAAAAAATAATTGATCAGAGCACGCGATTGCCGGTTGCAGTAAGCATCAAAGATACCTTAAACCGACAATTTTATAAACGCAAATCAATTGGTCAAAAAGACCGTTTGGCTTATCAATACAGTGGTGATTTGCTGATAGAAGTTGGTTTGTCTAAGAATTACATCTTAAAAGAAGTTGGCCGACTAACAGCTCTGATTTACTTAGTTAGTGCCATTCTTATTGGTATTTTATTGCTAGTTTTACGTAGGGTTTTTCACCATTATCAAGTGCAAGTTACAGACCTTGTTGATACCATGCAATTAATCACAGACCAAGATAATAGTATTCGAATCAATACTGACAACAAACAACAAGAAATGTATTTGATTTCCAGTCAGATTAATGACATGTTGGACTCTTTAGACCATTCAATTCGTGATATTTATCGACTTGAATTAGCCCAGCAAGATGCTAATATGAGAGCCTTGCAGTCGCAGATTAACCCACACTTTCTCTACAATACTCTTGAATTCTTTAGAATGTATTCTGTCACTAAAGAAATGGATGACTTGGCAGATATGCTCTATGAGTTTAGCAGCCTGCTACGAGGGAGTATTTCTCAGAAAAAAGAGACTACCTTGCAAGAGGAATTGGCTTTTTGTGAGAAGCATAGTTACATTTGCCAAATCAGATACCCACGCTCAATTGCTTATTCCTATCAGATTGAAAAAGGGTGTGAAGATATCAAGATTCCACGCTTTAGCATACAGCCTTTGGTTGAAAATTACTTTATTCACGGTGTGGACTTAAAACGCATGGATAATGCCATCAGTGTTAAGGTATCACGTCAAGGAAATGCTGTTGAGATTTTAATCAGAGATAATGGAAAAGGAATGACCAAAGACACCCTATCAGCTTGTGAGGAGTTGCTTGGACAAAGACAGGTACTCAATCAAGAGCAATTAAAATCAATTGGAATAGTGAATGTTCATGAACGACTACTCCTTTATTTTGGGGACAGGTATCAGATTAGCTTGCACTCAACAGAAGCTATCGGAGTTACCTATTCCATTTCTATAACAGGTGTTTTTAGTGAGGAGGATTAAATGAATCAGATTAGCATGCTTGTTGTTGACGATGAGTACATGATTTTAGAGGGCATGAAAAAGCTCCTACCTTATGAAGAATTTGGCATCACTCATATTGAAACGGCAGAAAATGCAGAAATTGCTTTGGCCTATTTTGCTAATCATGCTGTTGATATCGTCTTGACAGATGTTTGTATGCCAGAGATGACAGGTCTTGAAATGATTACAAAAATGAAGCAACTGTCTAGCAAGACGTCCTATGTTATGATGTCAGGGTTTCAAGAGTTTGATTATGTCAAACAAGCAATCTCATTGGGAGTCAAAGATTATTTGGTTAAACCTATTAATAAAAAAGAATTAGCACAGCTTTTACAGGCACTAGTTAAGGAAAAAACCAACGAAAATGCCCTATGGCAAAAGGTTTTAAAGGGTCAAGAGCCTGTTCAAAGCCTCTTGTCGGAAGGTCAAAAGACCTATTTTCTTGCTTCCTTGCAAAAACAAGAAGGTTTTGAAAGCTTAGACATGTTAATTAATCATCAGCCTGTTTATGTGGCTTTTACAAGCAAAGATTGCCACCAAGAAAGTGACTATCAGGAAGTGTTGGATGCTCAAAGTCAATTGCCAGAGATCTTAGAACGTTTGGAACGTTATCTTTTTTATGGGCAGTTATCAGAAAGCAAAGACGTTAGGACGCATTCATTTTATGAACAACTCCTACCGCTTTTAGAGTCGGGGCAAGTTCACAAGCTTGAAAGTGAACTCTTAACAATTGTTGATGACTTAAAAGAGTTAACTCCGGCAGTTTACCTAAGTAAACAGTTTTTTAATCATGTCATGGCAGCGGTCTACCATCATTTTCAACAGCTAGATCAACTGCAACTAGAAGATTATCATCTTAAAGTAGAAGCAACTACAAGGCTAACGGATTTACTAAGCATCACACTAAACCATCTCAAAACAATAGGAGACAGTAGGAGCTTTAATAAACATGTTGAGGAAATTTTAACTATTATAGACCGAGATTACCATCTTGAACTGACCTTAAAAGAAGTCAGTGAACGGCTTTTTCTCAATACGGTTTATTTAGGACAAATTATCAAAAAAGAGACAGGCGCAACCTTTGCAGAATTGCTCAATCGAAAACGTATTAAGATGGCCCAACAGCACTTAATGACCGGGGACCAAAGTATTGAAGAGATATGTTTTCAAGTTGGCTACACCAATTTAGGTTATTTTTACAAAATATTTAAAAGGATTTGCGGAGAATCCCCTAAATCATACCGACAAAAATTAACTCATCGTCATCACAAAACACTTGAAGATGAACAGTCATTAGAAGACACTAAATAAGGAGATTCTATGTATCACTTTCCAAAACATTTTTATTGGGGGACATCAACCTCAGGCCCTCAGACAGAAGGCCGTATAGCAGGAGACCAAAAAGGGGATAATAATTGGGATTATTGGTACTCACTTGAACCTGAAAAATTCCATAACAAGATTGGTCCAGAAAGAACCTCTACTTTTTATGAGCACTTTGAAGAAGACATTGATTTATTAGTGGCTACAGGACACACCATGTTTAGAACCTCTATTCAGTGGTCGCGTTTAATTCCAAATGGTGTTGGTGACCTTAATCAGGAAGCACTTATCTTTTACCGTCAGGTCTTTCAAAAAATTCGTGCCAAAGGGATTCGCCTGATGGTTAACCTCTATCATTTTGACATGCCTTATGCTCTAGAAGCAAAAGGAGGTTGGGAAAACAGAGAGACAGTTTATGCTTTTAGAGATTACGCCAAAGCTTGTTTTGAGAATTTTGGAGACCTTGTAGATGATTGGATTACCTTTAATGAACCGATTGTTCATGTGGAATGTGGCTACATTTACCAATACCACTACCCAAATAAAGTAGATGCTAAATTAGCTGTTCAGGTTGCCTATCATACCCAATTGGCAAGTTCCTTAGCTGTTGAAGCTTGTCATGAAATGTTGCCTCAGCATAAAATCGGCATTATCCTTAACCTAACCCCAGCCTATCCTAGAAGCCAAGAAACTGAAGACTTGGAAGCGGCAAAAGTTGCGGAACTCTTTCAGGCCAAATCCTTCCTAGACCCATCTGTCAAAGGGCATTATCCTGAAGCATTACTGGAAATAGTAAGAAAACACCACTTAATGCCAAATTATGACCCAGGTGATTGTGACCTTATTTCCCAAAATACGGTTGATTTTTTAGGAGTCAATTATTACCAACCCTTACGGGTCAAGGCACCAAACCAAAAACCAGATCAAGGCCAAGCCTTTATGCCCAACTGGTATTTTGAACCCTATGATATGCCAGGGCGCAAAATAAACCCGCATCGGGGTTGGGAAATTTATGAAGAAGGCCTCTATGACATTGCCCAAAACATCAAAGACAATTATGGAAATATTGAATGGATCCTAACCGAAAATGGAATGGGTGTTGAAGGTGAAGAAGCTTTCCAAGAAGATGGAATGATTGCAGATGATTATAGAATCGACTTTGTTAAAAATCATCTCAAAGTCCTCCACCGGGCAATTTCAGACGGGGCTAACTGTAAAGGCTACCTCATGTGGACCTTTATTGATTGCTGGTCCTGGTTAAATGCCTATAAAAACCGATATGGCTTGGTTGCTTTAGACCTTGAAACACAAGAGCGCCGCATCAAAAAATCAGGATACTGGCTAAAAGAAGTCAGTGACAAAAACGGTTTTGACGACTAAGTGAGCTTTAAGGCAAAACAGTAAATCCTTGCTATTTGTCATTACTCCTTTATAATAAGAAGTAGATTAAGGCAAGAGGAGGACTGACTATGACACCCAAAAAACCAAAGATGCTTTTCACTCTAGTAGCATTATCCATTTTAGGAATGATAGGGACAAGCCCTGTCAAGGCTGAAAGCCCACAAGGACCAAGTATTAAAGCAGAAGCACAAGAAAGCAAAGCTGTCGCTGTTTCAAGCCAATTCCGCAAAGACCAACCAATTGTAGATGTTAGCATTAACATCGGAGATAAATACACCCAAGCTGGTAAAGTCACCATTAATTTGCAAGACAAAGAGGGAAAAACACTTGTGACCATCCCCTTTGACTTACCAGAAGGTGCCAAAAGCATGACTGCTTGGTTTGACATGACCGGTATGGCAAGTGGTGATTACACGATTTCAGTTGGCTTCCAAAACCCTACAGGAAGTTACCAAGCTCAAACAGAAGCCTTCACCTATACCGCAAAGTAAACAAAGAGAAGAAAGAGCAGATGAGTGATTCATCTGCTCTTTGTATTAGTGGTGAACTATTTTTGAAAGTCAATAATCTGAAGACAAGCAGGCATAGAGCTTTCAGTAAAACGGCTTGTGTCGTCCAAGATTGACTGGTGATGTTTACTATCTTTTAAAGCATTATGTGCTATAATATCCACGTCTCTTTGAGCAGTCTATCTATTATTATTTTACGAGCGAGTTTGTTCTTGCTCTTTTTATAGTTCTCTGATGAAACGGTAATGAAGTTCAATGGTGACTGGGTGGTTTTTGCCACTTCCAATTGGCGGTAAATGAAGTCGTTTGGTACTTTTTAGTCCTACGAACGGTAGTTTCTTTAACTTTTTCATAAAAAATCTCCTTTCGAGAAAAGGACAGTGTTTTTTGAGGGAAATGGAACTCAATAAGCGATGGGAAGATTATGAAAACGGTCTCGAGATATGCTATAATAGAAGCAGAAAATAAAATAAATTCGATTTCTGAGCGAGATGAAGCAAGAAGCTTGGTTGATGATGACTGTTATCGCATTGTCGGATTGCCGTTCTTTGTTAAGAAAACTTTGAGAGGTTTATAAATCATAATGGAAAGTTTTACAATTGAATTTGAAGCTGATTCGGAAGGCTACTTTACTTATGAGTGCCCATTTTGCGAAGAACAGTTTAAACTATTAGCTTCCGAAGTGCAAGATGAAGATTTTGAACTCGAGGAATTATTTTGTCCGTATTGCGGATTAGTTGATGGTTCTGATAAGTTTTATTCAAAAGAAGTATTAGCCTATATTCAAAATTTTGTTGAAGAATGGATGATTAGCGCTGTAAATAAGAGTTTTGGTTCAATAAAAAGTTCAAAAAATTTTAAGGTTGATTTCAAGAAGATAAAACATAACTCCATTGCTAAACCATCTGAAATAGATTCCGTTGAGGAAGAATTTACTTGTGAGGTGTGCGAAAAACATGAAAAAGTTTTATTTAGTGCAGGTGCTTCAAAAGTTTTCTGTGCTTACTGTGGAGGTGATTTATGATGGAAGAATTACAAAAATATAGGAAAATCAGTTTAGATTTCAGAAGAAATTCATCAAATATGTTGAATACAAAGTATAGCGACGGTCTACTATATCTCATTAGATTTAAAGAATTTATTGACAAGAACGATATTATACGTCAAATTTTAGAAGACATATGGACTGATTTACCGAAAGATTTTAATGAAGAGCTCGTATCGGAAGATAATAATTCAGGGTGGAGAAATTTCAATATTCCCATAGATGAATCGAAACATTTAAAACTCTGCTACGATTATTTGAATAAAATTATAGAAAATAATGATGATCTAGCTGGATTATCTTCTACATTTTTCTTAACTTCTTCTAAAAAGTTTAATGATAAAATACGGGAGTTTTTGAAGAAAGCATTCAAGCCATTAGTTGACTATATAAATGACCAACTTTCTCAAAAAATAATGGAACTAACTGGAGTAAATCAAGCCATGTCTCAAATTACACAAAATATTGAAAATAATTATGGAACAGCTTCTGCGGTTGGGGCTGGAACTATATCATCGGTAAATAATGTGTCTGTGACGGATGTTGAAACAGTAAAAAAACTCTGCTCAGATATTTTGATAGACTTAGCTGGATTAAATATGTTTTCAGAGGATGATAAGGAAATTATTATTGATGATATTGAGACGATTCAATCGGAAGTGTCTGCCGATAGTCCCAAGAAGATAAAGCTCAAGAAAGCTTGGAATTCAATTCATGGATTTATTCCTAAGATCCCAGCGGGGCTAGGTATTACATTACAATTCATGGAACTGGGTGAGAAATTATCTACATTCTTCTTTTAGTGCTACTATTGTCTCTCAGTATGAGAGATATAAAAATCACGGGGATATCGTGATTTTTATGGTTATAGGATTTGCATTGATTTGGACTGCTGTTTGATCTGTGCTATAATAGTCCTATGAAAACAAATGAAACGATTGAAACAAACGACATGGTCTATGGTGTTCATGCTGTCACAGAAAGTTTGATAGCAAACACCGGTAATAAACTCTACATTCAAGAAGACTTACGTGGCAAAAATGTTGATAAAATCAAAGATTTAGCTGCAGAAAAAAAAGTCTCTATTTCTTGGACCCCTAAAAAAACCTTATCAGAAATGACTGATGGCGCAGTACATCAAGGCTTCGTTTTGCGTGTGTCTGAATTTGCCTATACAGAACTTTCTGATATCATTACAAAAGCAGAGAGCCAAGAAAATCCTTTACTTCTAATTCTTGATGGCCTCACAGATCCTCATAATTTTGGATCTATCCTGAGAACTGCTGATGCTACTCAAGTTACGGGTGTCATTATTCCTAAACACCGCGCTGTCGGCGTCACACCAGTTGTTGCTAAAACTTCAACTGGTGCAGTTGAATATGTTCCCATTGCACGTGTGACAAACCTCAGTCAGACACTTGATATCTTAAAAGATAAGGGCTTCTGGGTTTTTGGGACAGATATGGATGGCACGCCGTCCCACCGCTGGAATACTGCTGGCAAACTTGCCTTAATTATTGGCAGTGAAGGTAAGGGGATTTCACCCAATATTAAGAAACAGGTAGATGAGATGATTACCATTCCAATGGCTGGTCATGTACAAAGTTTAAATGCAGGTGTTGCGGCAGCTGTGTTGATGTACGAAGTTTTCCGTAATAAACAATAAGTATGAAAAAAAGAATTCTATTGGTTGATGGCTACAATATGATAGCCTTTTGGCAGGAAACTAGACAACTCTTTAAAAGCAATCAATTAGATCAAGCAAGAGAAGTCTTATTGACGAAGCTCAACAATTACGCCCATTTTGCTAAGACGGAAATTACCTGTGTCTTTGATGCTCAATTTGTACCAGGGGTTAGACAACGCTATGATCACTATATGGTAACCGTCATCTTTACGGAAGAAGAAGAAACAGCCGATGCTTATATTGAACGCATGGCCACAGAGCTTAATACTACTTTGAATCTCGTTGAGGTAGCCACAAGTGACCTAAATGAGCAGTGGACTATTTTCGCTCAAGGTGCTCTTAGAGTGCCTGCTAGAGAGCTTGAAAGACGGGTCAATACAGTCAAATCCGATTTGGATAAAATGTCACAAGACATTGAATGGCAAAAACCTAAAATTAGGCCATTTGAAGGTAGTCAGATGGAAAAACTGCAAGATTTTTTAAAAGATTTATAAAAGGAACTCGCTTTTTGCGCGTTTTTTTGTTAAAATAAAAAAACTTTGACAATCAAACAAAAATCACACATAAGGAACTACAAATGACTTTTAAATTAATGACGGATTCAGCCGCAGATCTTAATGAGGACTGGATCAATGCTTACGCTATTTTCCGCTTAGGGCTTACTGTTGAAATGGATGGAAACGTATATGAAACCTTTGGTGAAGATGCGCTGACAACCGATTTTCTTTTGAATCAAATGAAAACTGGTAGCCAACCTAAGACAAGTCAAGTCAATGTCGGGCAATTTGAAGAGGCTTTTCGAACATTTGCAAAAGAACAAAAAGAAGTGCTTTACATTTCCCTTTCGTCAGCTCTTTCAGGGACATATAATAGTGCTCTTATGGCGCGAGACATGGTTTTAGAAGACTATCCAGATGCCAAAATCACTATTATTGATAGCCTTCTTGCAGCTGGAGGCCAAGGCTTATTGGTATTGATGGCAGCAGAAGCGCGTGCTAAAGGCTTTAGCCTAGACCAGACAGAAACCCTAATCAGAGACAGTCAATCACGCCTGCGTGCTTATTTCTTAGTAGATGATCTCTTCCATCTGATGCGTGGTGGCCGTGTCTCTAAAGGAGCTGCTATTTTGGGAAGCCTAGCTTCCATAAAACCTCTGTTAAAAATTGCAGGAGATGGCCAATTAACACCAATCGCTAAAATCAAGGGCCGTAAAAAGGCTAAAAAAGAATTAATGCAGTTGGCTCTATCTGATTTGTCTGACAAACGACTTGTCGTTGCTTATAATGGCACAGCCGACAGAGCAAATGAACTCAAAGAAGAACTTCTAGCAGAAACAGAAGTGAGCCAAGTCTTACTCTTACCAATTGGTCCAGTAATCTCAGCACACTTAGGAACAGATGCCTTAGCAGTCTTTGTCATCGGAAAAGAACCAAGACAATAATAACAAAAAGGATTGCAAAATAATCCTCTTTGTATTTGTAAGGCACTTGATAAGAGTTTAGACGCCCTTTTTTGGGAATCAAAATAAGCTCTGTGCTTTTGTTACAGCTCTGCTATTTTAAAAAAGAAAAGTAAAAAAAAGAGCTAAATTTTCAAAGTAAGTTCCAGCTCCTGTAGGAGCGGAATTTAGCCTGATAAAAATTGATAAAACCAGTGGAAATCCGTCTCAAAGTAAGTTCCACTGGTTTTTATCATGACCGATTTTATAAGCTTTTAAACCATCTTTTCTCAGAAAAAAGTGTACACAAAATCCCTTAATCTGAAAGCGTTTCAGATTAAGTTCCGCTATGGTGGAAGTTAGTGTGAGACGTTTGAGGGAATTAGATTTATATTTTTATATTAGATTTTGTCTTTCAAGAGTATCGGAGATTGGCAGACTTTCGCTGCCGGAATTTTAGTAATGCCAAGTAGACTGGCGACATTTTCTCCATATGTAAAGCAGAATAGTTCATAAGCAGACTTTCCGTTTAGAGACTGCCTTTTCACGCTGTTGATATGCGATAGGGTTAGATTGATATCTTCTTGAGTTAGCGTATCAAATGATGTTCCTTTGGGAAGTATATCTCTGATGAGGGTATGATTCTTCTCGATTCTAGCTTTTTGGTCAGAACGGTTTGGGTCACAGAATGAAAAGGCAACACTTTTCTGTACAACATTTATAAAGTGTTTTTCTAGGCAATTAATCTTTTAGTCATTGGTGTTTGGTAGTTGAGACTACCATGAATGCGGTGGTAATTCCACCAATGAACATAGTCTTTAGTCTTAAGAACTAGTTCTTCCAGCGATTGAAAGGTTTCTTGATAAACAAATTCAATTTTGAAAGCACGATACGTACTTTCAGCTACGGCATTGTCATAAGGACAACCAGCCTGACTAAGCGAACGTGTGATTCCAAAGGCTTCCAATATTTCATCAATTAACTGATTATCAAACTCTTTGCCACGATCTGAATGGAACATCTTGACTTTGGTCAGGGCGTAAGGGATGCTTTGTATGGCTTGCTTAACGAGTTCAGCGGTCTTGTGCCAACCAAGAGACAGGCCGATGATTTCACGGTTGTATAGGTCAATGATGAGGCAAACATAAGCCCAACGATTGCCTACACGAACATAGGTTAAGTCAGTGACTAAGGCTTGTAGTGGTCTTTCTTGCTTAAACTGCCTGTCTAAGTGGTTGGGAATAGGGGCTTCATTCTTGCCTCTAGAATGTGGTTTGAAGGTGGCTTTCTGATAAACAGAAACCAAATTGAGTCGCTTCATAATGCGTCGAATCCGACGCCGTGAAAGTGTGATACCTTCGTTATTCAAGCATATTTTGATTTTTCTGGATCCGTATCTGGACTCGCTCTCGAGGAAAATTCTTTTAATAGTTTCTTCAAACTCCGTTTCAGATACTGACTCCACGGCTTGATAGTAATAACTTGAGCGTGGCATATTCAGCCAGCGACACATCTTTGAAATGCTGTATTTAGCCTTATTAGCAGTGATTATTTCCCTTTTTGTGCCATAATCACTGCCGCTTGCTTTAGGATATCTAATTGCATTTCGAGTTCTTTATTGTGTTTCCTGAGTTCAATTAGCTCCCGCTGTTCATCTGTCAGATTATCAACAGACTTGAATGAACCAGTTGTTTTGGCTTGTCTAACCCACTTATCGAAGGTGGAAGGGGTTAGCTCGTATTCCTTGATGAGGCTGCTACGCTTTCTACCAGCATTGTAAAGGTCCACAATTTGTTGCTTAAAATCATCGGTGAAGTGACGACGTACTTTTCTAGACATGGTTTTTCTCCCGTTTTTCTTAAGTGTAGAACACTTTATAATTTCTGTCTAGTTTAGTGTAACCTATTCAAGTTGTTCGTAGTTTTTCTGAGCTTGCTTAGCATAATAGAAGATTTTCTTGTAACCGCAGTTGATTCTCCTTTTTGGGCACCCATTACAAACATAGGGAGCTTTTTTCAAGAGGGGACAATCTAGACAGTTCTTAGAACCATCTCTGAATTGCTTATTTCGTTTGACTTCCTTAGCGATTGTAGTAGGGTCTTTCTGGAGTTTTAGTCCAATGGATTTAAAGGTTTCTCCTCTATCCAAACCTGATTGAACGTCGTTACGGTCTGAGAGGGTTAAGTGTTTATGTTTTGTCAAGATAGATATTCTCATTTCTAACTCAAACGTCTCAGACTTAATTCCACCATAAAAATCCTTCTCACACTAACTTCCGGTTTTGGAGGGCAGACGGAACTTACTTTGAGAAATTACAAGTAAAAAAAAGATAAGTAAAGAAGTTTAAATGACTTGACGTAAGGGCTAGTAATTTGATATTATAGTAGGCGGTATTGTTTACCCCATTTGAAAGGCCCCGGAACCTTCCAAATACCTTCGGTGGGACGGAACACCCACCACACTGTAAACAAATATTACGAATTCGTATAGGAGAAATCATGAACAAAACAACTTTCATGGCTAAAACAGGCCAAGTTGAACGCAAATGGTACGTTGTTGACGCAACTGATGTGCCACTTGGACGTCTTTCTGCAGTAGTTGCTAGCGTACTTCGCGGAAAAAACAAACCAACTTTCACACCACACACTGATACAGGTGACTTTGTGATTGTTATCAATGCTGAAAAAGTTAAATTAACTGGTAAAAAAGCAACTGATAAAATCTACTACACTCACTCAATGTACCCAGGTGGATTGAAACAAATCTCAGCAGGTGAACTACGTTCTAAAAATGCTGTTCGTTTGATTGAAAAATCTGTTAAAGGCATGCTTCCACATAACACTCTTGGACGTGCACAAGGTATGAAATTGAAAGTCTTCGTTGGAGCTGAGCACACACATGCTGCACAACAACCAGAAGTACTTGACATCTCAGGACTTATCTAAGAGGAAAGGAGCATTATATAATGGCACAAGCACAATATGCAGGTACTGGCCGTCGTAAAAACGCTGTTGCACGCGTTCGTTTGGTTCCAGGTACTGGTAAAATCACAGTTAACAAAAAAGATGTTGAAGAATACATCCCACACGCAGACTTACGTCTTGTTATCAACCAACCATTCGCAGTGACTTCAACTGAAGGTTCATACGACGTTTTCGTTAACGTAAATGGTGGTGGATACGGTGGTCAATCAGGTGCGATCCGTCATGGTATCGCTCGCGCATTGCTACAAGTAGACCCAGACTTCCGCGATTCATTGAAACGCGCTGGACTTCTTACACGTGACGCACGTATGGTTGAACGTAAAAAACCAGGTCTTAAAAAAGCCCGCAAGGCATCACAATTCTCAAAACGTTAATATTCAGTTATATCAACGTTTCAAGGCACTTTGCAAGTCATTGCAAGGTGTTTTTTTTATTTTAAAGAAGTTCAGCATCACAGACTATGGGCTGTAGATTTAATATTATTTGTAGGATAAAATGAAGGAAATACTAAGTTGAGTTGATAATAAAAAATAATGCTTTAATGGTGGTGATATTATGGGGGTGTTTGTAATATATAGCTATTAAATAATTGTTTTCTAATGGTAAAGTGTTATAATTAAAAAAATGGAAAATGAGATAGTTATGGTAACTGCACCACTTGTAAACAGAAAACCTTATACAAGTCAAATTGTTACAGTAATTAATAATGTCGAATAAATTTAGGTAAATAAATTATTTGGATAAATTGATGATATATTTGAGGAGATGGTAAAATGAATAAAAGGTTACTAGGTATTGTTGCAATACTAGTTATTTTAATAGGAGGTGGAGTTGCGATGAAAAGTATATTTACTGGAGAAGAGATTCCAAAAGATAATTCATCAATAAGTTCAAAAGACAGAGATAATGAATTGAAGATTGAAACAGAACTCGCAAAAAAAATAATTAGTGAGTACGATGGTGTAAAAAAAATTGAGTTTTCTAATTGGGGGCATTCAGAAAAGACTGGAATTTACTCGAAAATGGCTACAATAAATAATGAAGATCAGATTTCATACTCATTTGATGATAATAAGTCTATAAATTCTCTAAGAGGATATGTAACAGATGATGATATGTATGTTATAAAAAGAAAAGAATTATTGAATATAGGGAAAATTGATTTAAGCAAGTGTTCAATTACATACTCATTTAGAATGAAAGAGTGAAATATGGTATCAGACGGATTAAATAATTTTTTTGCAGGACAGCTTTATAATATTGATCCATCTGTAGCAAAATCAAATAATGAAAAAGTTGTCACCGAAAAATCAAAACTTACTGATAGTACTACGGGTAAAGAGTATAAAGTCATTGAAACAAGAAATAATCCTTTAAACGGCATGCAAGCTATGGCAGTTGCACCACTTGTAAATGGAAAACCAGATACAAGTCAAATTGTTATAGCATACGCTGGTACTAATTCTTCTGATAGAAATGATATAAATACCGATTACCAGTCGGTAGTTGTTGGTAATAAAAAACTACAAAAGCCTCGTAATGAGATTGTTGATGGACAAGTTGAATCTGCTTTAGCATTTGCAAAAGATATCAAAGATACTTATAAAGAAGCTTCGATTTCTACAACAGGTCATTCCTTGGGAGAATATCTTGCAATGATTATTGCTGCTGAGAACCACTGGTCGAATACAGGTTTCAATGGACCTGATGGATGGAATAACCTATCACCTCAAGCAAAGGAATGGGTGCTTGCGAACTCTGAAAAGTTTAAAAATTTTAGAAATAGTGAAGATATTATTGGCCTAGTTAACGGTAATCAAATGAGAGCTGGAATTTCAATTGATATGGGGATTGATGGTGATTATAGTAAGATAACTGAGATATTTGGCGAATACTTAAAACACCATGAGATTACACAGTGGAAGTTTGATGAAGATGGTAACATCATCATTCCTAAAAATGGGAAAAATGCAGAAGCGGTTTTAGTTTACGAACAAAAAATAAAACAGCTTAAATATGAAGAAACAAACAAGGAAATCAGTCAGTTACGAACAAAGTTCAGAAAATCTGGTGGAGGGCTTTCATCTCAGGAGAAAATTTATTTGAATGATGTACTAGCTCTAAATGTTGTTTCAACAGTATCGTCTGAGTTTCATTCACTATTAGCTAGTTTAGGGCAAATTTATAAAGATGGAATAACAGAAGCTGAGGAACTTTGGGATAGTACACTTGAACAGTCAAAATCAATAGGAACGCACTTAAATGAAACTGAGATTAAAGAAGCTTTGTCTCATGTTGGATTCACTGAACAAAGAGTAGTTACTAGTCAGAAAGAGAAGTTCGCCGAGAAATTATCTAAAGTAAATGGGATGACTCACAAATTTGATGACCTTCAATCATCAATTAAAGCAAGTATCAATAAGTTAGTAGCTGCAGATGACGCTTTGGCTAAGGAAATTTCTGCTTAGGAGGTATCGCTTTTGACAAAAGTGGATGATATTTTTTTACATTACCAAAAAGAACGATTGAAATTAGAAGAGCAAGAAGATGAATTGCATTTGAATTCCAAAAAAGGGGAGCAACTTATCGATGATTATTTTGCAAAACTTAACTATGTTTTTAAAAGTGATACGGAGGCTGATTTTGAAGGTAGAGAGTATGCCCTAAGAAAAGGACAAATGCTCTTTGCCAAATTTGAAGAGTTGGTTGAAAATGAACGATTGAGATTGGCTAAGTCTTACGATGCATTAGAAAAAGCCTATCAAAAAGAAATGCTTTCGATTTCTGAAGATGAGAGGAAATAATTGAATGGGATTATTGGATAAACAATTAGAGGAACTTCGTAAGGAACTTGAAAAAGCAATGATTGAAGGTATTGGGGTAAAAGCAATAGCTACCAGCTATTATAATAAAGCAAAAATTAAAGTAAAAGAATCCGAAATTGTTGAAGAAGCAAAAAATTTTATGACAAATAATGCAACTTCTATGGAAGAAGCAGTAAAAGGAAAGTTTGGGACTAAAATAAAAGAATCTCTTGAATCTCAGAAGAATCTTTTAAATGATTTGTAAGGCCATAAATGCTAGAAATAATAATTACTTTTCCTCCACTTTAAAAGCTCCGAAAACTAAATTCTTGATAACACCTCCACTATTAGAGGAAACCAGGTCTAAGAAAGCCCGTAAAGCAAGTCAGTTCTCAAAACGTTAATTGGAAAGAATTGGAGATTATATGGAACATTCCTCTTTGGGATGTTCTTTTTTTATTTTAAAGAAGTTCAGCATCGCAGACTATGGGTCGTAGCTTCAACATTGTTTGTAAGAAAAAAATGAAGGAACATTAAATTGAGTTAATAATTAAAAAAATAATGCTTTAATGATGGTGATGTTTGTAATCAATAACTATTAACTATTTTTTTCTAATGGTAACGTGTTATAATTAAAAAAAAATAGAAAATGATATAGTTATGATAGCTACACCACTTGTAAATGGAAAACCTGATGCAAGTTAAAATGTACAGTAATTAATAAATTTAGGTAATGAATTATTTGGATAAATTGATGATATATTTAGGAGATAGTAAAATGAATAAAAAGATGATAACTTTTATAGCAATTATTATCGTGATTTTAGGAAGTGGGTTTGCAATGAAGAGTATATTTACAGGTAAGGAAATTAAAAAAAATAATGAGATTAATATTATTCATAAAGAAGAACAAGATAGACTTAAGAGGTAGTGTAAAATATCTTGTGTAAACACAAAAAAGGAATAAATCCTGTATAGTAGAGTTACGACACTTCACTAGAAAGAGATTTATTCCCATGACTCAGTTTACCACAGAATTACTTAACTTCCTAGCGCAAAAACAAGATATTGATGAATTCTTTCGATCCTCTTTAGAAATAGCTATGAATGATCTCTTGCAGGTTGAACTATCAGCTTTCCTTGGATATGAGCCATATAAAAAAGAAGGTTACAATACAGGTAATAGCCGTAATGGGACCTACTCTCGACAGTTTGAAACGAAGTATGGCTTAGTCAATTTAATCATTCCAAGAGATCGAAACGGCGAGTTTTCACCAGTTTTATTACCATCTTATGCTAGACGAGATGACCACTTGGAAGAGATGGTGATTAAACTCTATCAAACTGGCGTTACGACACGCGAAATCAGTGACATTATTGAGCGCATGTATGGTCACCACTACAGTCCAGCAACGGTGTCAAATATCACAAAAGTGACTCAAGAAAGTGTCACTGCCTTTCATGAGCGTTCCTTTCAAACTAACTACTCAGTCTTGTATCTAGACGGAACTTACTTACCCTTGCGACGAGGTACGGTCAGTAAAGAATGTATTCACATTGCACTTGGTATCACGCCTGAAGGGTATAAATCAGTTCTTGGCTATGAGATTGCCCCTAATGAAAATAATGTCTCTTGGTCAGATCTTCTTAAGAGGCTACAAAATCAAGGACTTAAGCAAGTTTCTCTAGTTGTTACAGACGGGCTTAACGGTGTGGATCAAATCATCCAACAAGCCTATCCAATGGCTAAACAGCAACGGTGTCTGGTTCACATTGGTCGCAATATCTCCAGTAAGGTCAAACGAGTAGATAGGGCACCTATTCTAAATCAGTTCAAGCAGATTTATCGTGCCACAAATTTACAGGAGGCTATTAAATTATTGGAACAATTTGTTTCTGAGTGGAAACCTCGTTACAAAAAGGTTATGACATCACTTGAAACAACTGAAAATCTCCTAACTTTCTATCAATTTCCACATCACATTTGGTCTAGTATTTACTCTACAAACTTGATTGAATCACTCAATAAAGAAATCAAGCGACAAAGCAAGAAGAGGGTGGTTTTTCCAAATGAAGAAGCCTTAGAACGATGCCTTGTAAGTATTTTCGAAGACTATAACATTAAGTTCGGAGCTCGTATTCATAAAGGATTCGGAGTATGTTTTGACACACTTGATAGCTTATTTGACTAATATTCAAAAACTCTACTCTTGTGTTTACACAAAATTATTGACAGTATCACTTAAGAATTATATATTAAAAAATATTATACTTACTAAGAATGAAAAAATTAAAAAAATAACATTTATTCAGTTTGAAAAAGACGATATAGCTGGCAACTGGCTTATAACTGTAAAAATTAATAATAAATATCTCATGTCATTAAGTGAGGATAAATTAGGGGGACAGATACGAACTTCTGGGTATTCGTCAAATGAGTTAAAAGAGAAGAAGCTATCTAGCTCTGAAATAAACAACGAAAATATAGAAGTTGACTATTTTGAAGGAGAGTATATTCGGTTTTAGAAATTTTCCATGGCCTATCATTTGTACTATTGGTATTTGTAACACAGGAACTTTTTGACTCTTTAAATCAGTCAGTAAATCAAAAAGATGTCAAAACTAGTTTACTTGCTATATTGATTTTATTTACTTGCGGTTTGCTTAGTCAATTATTGAACGGCATAACCAATTTTTTAGCCAATTATATAAAAAATAGTGTTATTGGTAAAATAGCTGGTTTAACTCAGAAAAAAGCAAGTAGAATAAAACCTATTGAGTATGAGCGTTCTCAATACTTAGATGATATTGAAAAAGCAGTTGAAGGGATTAAAAGTTCCTGTGATCTAGCTCAAATAATATTATCGGTGTTCTTTTTCTACATTCCTTATTTTACATTTATGAGTATATATTTATTCCAACAATCTAACATACTTGTTTTTAGTGTTTTATTAGTTTTTATTCCAGTAGTCCTTGGACAATTCGTTAAATCCAAATACTCTTATGAGTTAAATGAAAATATATCAAATGATAAAAGAGCATCAAGAGAATTCGAGAAAAGCTTGGTCGATTTAAAAAATGTTAAAGAAGTTCGTTTGTTTGGTGCGAGTCAATTTTTTTTCGCTAAACTAAAAGAGACAATTTTACGGATTAATGCAGGGATTCTAGACAACAGTAAAAAAAATCTTCGGTTATCAATTTATTTGAATCTAATTAGTATACTTGGCTATGTCATATTGCTATCAATGTTATTTCTTTTAACGATTAGAGGGGAAATTTCAATTGGAGCATTTGGAGCCATTTTTGCCTCAATTGAAACAATGTTTATTATAATGGATGAAATTATCAATGACAGTTTAGGGGAAATTAGTGAGAAATCAGGTTTAATTGTACACTTGGTTAATTTTATGGCCATACCTGAGAAAAGCACACAAGAAGGAAGCCCATTAAATAAAAACATAGCATTAAAAAATGTTTCATTTCATTATCCTGATACAGATAGAAATGTAATTGAAAATATCAATTTACTTATCACTGAGGGGGAAAAACTTGCGGTTGTAGGTATAAATGGCTCGGGAAAAACAACTTTAGTAAAATTATTAACAGCCATTTTTGAACCCACTGAAGGAACAATTTTGATTCACGGTATGGATACAAGCAAGATAAATCCCAATAGAATCTATAACCGGTATGCAATTGTTTGTCAAAAATTTAACCGTTACAAACTGTCTTTAGAAGATAATGTTCGAATTGCAAATTTTGAAGATAAGAAGAAAGACTATAAAGCAGCACTCCGTAAAGCATCATTTAAGGTCAATGATAAGAATATTGATGGAGATACCATTTTATCTAGAGAATTTGATGGAATTGATTTGTCTGGAGGACAGTGGCAAAGGATAGCCTTATCTCGAGCATATTTTAGAGACCGGGAAATAATTATTTTAGATGAACCAACCTCTGCTATTGATCCAATTGAGGAAACGCAGTTGTATCATCAATTTTTCTCCCTTTCTGAAAATAAAACTTCTATTATCATCACTCACAGATTAGGCTCTGCCAAACTAGCAGATAGGGTTATCCTGATGGATAAAGGAAGAATCATTGGTGACGGAACTCATGAAGCGTTACTGATGACTAATCATCACTATAAGAAAATGTGGGACGCACAAGCCCGTTGGTATGTCAGGTAGTCTTGTCGGAAAGTTTATTAACAAGATTTGCTTTTGTTTTGGCTCTGTTTTGGTATAATGTTTTTTAATAGATAAGCCGTGGCATTTTAGTGCTTCTGGTTTGTGTTCATTTCAGCTAAAGGAGTTTGTGGCGATGTTTGTTTATGATGAGAAGACGAATACTATTGAAACAGAAGCATTGTTGTTAAGGCAGTTTGTTTTGGAGGACAGTCAGTCTGTTGCTATAATTTGCAATAGTGATCAGGTTCAAAAAGGGACCCTTTCCTTGCCGAAACCTTATACTCCAGATTCAGCAATAGCTTGGATTGGTAGTCATAAGTCACGTTGTGAGCAGGACAGTGCCTATAACTATGCCATTACGGATAAGAAGACTGGCCAACTGTACGGTTCTGTAAGTTTAGTGAGATATCCTAAGACAGACTTGGCTGAACTGGGTTACTGGATAGATCCAGAAGTTTGGAACAAAGGTATCGCTACCGAGGCAGCTAAAGCAATGATTAATTATGGATTTCAGATAAAAAACTTGCATAAAATTACGGCAAAACATTTTCTTTATAATATGGCATCAGGTAAGGTTATGGTGAAAGCTGGCATGTCAAAAGAAGGGGATCAAAAGCAACAAGTCTTAAAAGATGGTAACTATGAAGATGTAGTCCATTATGGAGTGCTTAACTCCGAAGTCTTATAGAGAGAAATTAAAGTGTTCCTTGAGGAATGCTTTTCCTATTGCATTGTGTTGTGAGCGAGAATTGGTATTCCTTTAAGGGTCAGTAAAATTAAAAAGAGTCTAAAATTAGAAACGAAAAGCTGATTTGAAAACTATTAGGGCTGTTTTGCATTAATTTCTCTTATGATTTTTAAATATTTGTTATAATGTAATTGACATAATGTTTTTAAATTAAAAGAGGATAAAAGGGTTAGGTTGTGAGAAAAAGGAAAACTTATATCATTTTAGCGCTAATCGTTGTAATAGGGGGGATTGTCATGAAACAGTTATTTGCCAGTCATGCAGACTTGGATAAAAAAATAGAGCAAGATAGAATAGCGAAGTACATTAACGACTATGTTTATTTAGCTGATGGCGAAGTCATCACAGACATCGCTTTTACGGATTTTGAGAAAAATGAGATGACAGGCTCTTGGATGATTACAACAAAAATTAACGGCAAGTATGATATTAGTTTTTCAGAAACTACTATGGGAGGAAAATTGCGTGCCTTAGGTTATTTTCCAAATGAAATCGATGTAAGAACTGAAAAAGAAGTGGGGCGCAAGGATTTTGAGGCCTTAACAATTACCTATGTTGAGGTAAACTAAATGCCTACAGATCAAGATTATAGATATTTAGCAGAAGATAGTTACAATATTGACTCAAAATTACTTAAACAAACCCTACAAGAAGGTCAAATTGTCGGAAATGGCCGGTATATTATTGTCGATAAACCTGTTGATAACACTCGAAATGGTATGCAGGCCATGGCTGTTGCTCCTATTTTAGAAGGCACAAAAGATCGACCAGACCTTAGCCACATTATTATTGCCTTTGCTGGGACAAATTCTAGTGATTTTCTAGACCTTCAAACAGATCTTCAAATGATAGGTGCAGGTGCAACAGAAACTTTAACAGATGTTAAAACAAGAACATTGCAAGATTCTCAAGGAAAAACTGCATTAGAATATGCTAGGCAAATTGCTGCAAAATACCCGAAAGCTGCCATTTCAACAACGGGACATTCACTAGGACAATCTCAGGCCATGTATGTGGCCTTAAAAAACGGCTGGCTAAATGTCGGTTACAATGGACCAGATATCCATCACATGCTGACGCAAGATGGTATTAAATACATGATGGATCATCCAGAACAATTTAGAAATTATCGCAATAAGTATGATCTGATTGGAAATATCACTGGAAATAAAACACAAACAGCTATTTATTACAATGGAATAGAAGGTTTGTATGGGCCATTAAAGGTGCACAGTTTAAACAATTGGAAGTTTGACCAGGATGGAAATGTCATTGACAGTAATGGTAAGCGGCTAACTCCAAAATTGACAATTGCCTTAGCACAGACAACAGTAGAAACCTTTCGTATAACGCAATTAAAGAAACGGTTAGCACAAGATGGTTTATCCGAAAATGAGACCATATTTTTAGATGCTGAAGAAGCTTTTTCAATCTCTAGGGGACTTGTTTCAACTGCAGAAACAGCTTTGGCAGAAATGACCACTTCGGTTAACGCAAGCATGCAAAAAGCAGAAGAGCTTTTTCGAACCACCAAGTCAATGCCAAAGGGAGTAACAGATTTAACGGAGGCTGAGTTATCAGAAGCCTATGCAGCAGGAGGAGTGACTTACGACAGTATTGTAGCAAAAACAAGTGAGCATTTTGAGGCAAAAATAGCACAAGCACAAGCTATTGTGACGGCATATAATACCTTAAAAAATCAGATTGATACAGGTATTGATAGGATGCTTGCTCAAGATAGTGTTTTAGCTGGAGACTTTAAAAAATGGAAAGCTTAAATCAGATATCGGAAAAACTTTTAAACAAGCGTGTAGAATTGGAAACCTTAGAAGACAGTTATCACCGATCAAACAATAATCTGGCAGAACAAGTTTATGATTTGGAGCAAAAACGTTCTGATTTGGAAAATCTTCTTCAAGAAACCTATGAAACAACCAGCTATGACTTGAGGCAAGATGATTCTGTCAATGAAGAATCCTTTATGGCAATGAATCAGATTTTTACCTTTTTTCAAACGGAGTTGGATGAGGAATTTACTAAAGAATACAGGATTTTATTGGATCAAGAAGAAGAGCTGAGACAGGAATACCTGAAAAAACGGCAAATCCTTCAAGACTCAGTAGAGCAATTGCAACAAAAGAATACAGCATATAAACATTAAAAGAAGGAGAGCGACAATGAGTGTTGTTGGAGAATTTTTTCGAGGGAAAACGGAGTTGAATACTGTTAAAAAAGAACTTGATAAAGCACTAGTTACAGGTGTCCATGCCCCTCGCCTTAAAAAAGATATTGGAATACTGGTAAACTCAGGTGATGGTGATATTACAGCAATAGCAGGAAGTGCCAGAAGTAGTATTACAGCCCTAGCACTCCAACTGGACACTGCTCTAAAAGGACAATTCAAAAGAAAAGTAGATGCAGCAATTGAGACAACTATTAGCCACTATGACCAATTTTAAAAGGGTTACTGAGGTCTTTTTTTGGCAATTATGACAATGACTTGTTTTTTAGGTCTTTTGTTACTAATAATTAGTGATATGTTACAAAGCATGTGTTTTATGTCAGTCATAAGTCGGTTTCTTTAAATAACATTTGGAGTGCTTTTTTTCCTTTTTATTTATGGTAGTATGGTTTTATCATAAAATGAAAAGGTAATGATTTTAAAGATGAATAAGAAATTGTTTTTAGCGTCAACATTTGCTTTAACGATGTTTGCAGCTGGAACTGTCCAAGCTGATGAAATGCCATGGACTGCCAGATCGGTTGAAGACATTCGTGCTGATTTAGTGGCAACAGCTGATGGGCAAACATACAGCATTAAATATGGAGATACCCTTAGTTCAATTGCTGAAGCAATGTCTATTGATGTTAATGTATTAGCTCAAGTGAATCAAATCAGTAATATTGATTTGATTTTCCCAAATACAAAATTGGTAATGACTTACGATCAGAATAAGAATCTTGCAAGGATTGAAATTCAGCCAGCTGCACCAACAAGTACACAGGCACCACAATCAGCGACAGTGAACCTTGAAACTAATCAAGTGGTTGTTGATAACACTGCACATCCTTTAGAAGATGTGTCATCGCAAACACAAGTAGCACCAGAAACACCTCAAGCACAAGTAGCACCAGAAACAAGTGCAGTGGATGCGAGCGTTTCAGCACAACCATCTGTAACTGAACCGGTATCAGAAGTGTCAGTTGAGGAGACAAAAGCAGCTGAAGTAGCACCAGAAGCACCGGCAGAAGAATTACCGGCAGAACCAACGATTACAAGTGAAATGGTAGCTACAAAAGCATTAGGAAGTGTGTCTGACTATGGTCAACCATCTGCTTACCAAGCCCCTGTTGATGTGCCAGAAATGACTCCTGTGACACCGGCACCTGCTGCTCAAGTAGCTCCAACACCATCGCTTAATACCACTGGTCTTCAACCTCAAGCAGCAGCTTACATGAATGAAGTTGCTGGAATTTATGGCATCACTCATTTCAGCACTTACCGCCCAGGTGATAGTCAAGATCATGGAAAAGGTTTAGCAGTTGACTTTATGGTGCCAGTAAGTTCTGTTCTTGGTGACCAAGTTGCAGATTATACCATTGCCAATATGGCATCACGTAAGGTATCTTATATTATCTGGAAACAACGTTTCTACTCACCATATCCAAGCATTTACGGACCAGCTAACACGTGGAACCTAATGCCGGACCGGGGCAGTGTCACAGAAAATCACTATGATCACGTTCACGTGTCCTTCAACCCATAAATAAAAAAATCAGGTCTATTCTTGCTTTCAGATTGAAGTGCCAGTCCATTTTGGACACGTTCTTCAATCTTTTTTCTTGTCTTTTGTACTATCATGGGCAATATAGAATATATGGGAAATGGGTCTTCTTGCAACAAATGGCGGTCTTTCATTAGAGAGTTCCTTTTTAATACTAGTCTTGCTTGGTTTTAGGATACAATCCTTATGATGTTTATTTCCTTCACAGGTCCAATACCTTAGTGTAGTGGACCTTTTGCCTATTCTTTTTTAGTTATAATCTTATCAGAAAAGTTGGTTAGAAGCCCTTGTTATATTTCTCATTCAAATACTTTTCCATGGCTTTGTAGCAGGCATATACGAAAGCAGTAAGCAGTATGTAAATCCAAAATGGTATCGTTATTTTTGGGAGTTGCATTACTATTCCAAGTAGAGGAGTAAAGGCAATAAGGATATAGGCAAAAATACCATAAAAAATGATGCTTTTCTTTTGCGTTTTTTTATTGTCTGTGTAGGTGCTGTTGATAATGAGAGAAACCAACTTGGTGGCTAAAAAAGCAATTAAGACAGCCATGACGAAATCGATGACTGTAAGTTGTACAGCAGCTATTACTTCTTTATGAATGATAAATTGACCTAATATATAGTTTAACAAATCGCGACCAAAATAAATTAGCATGAAAATTACCATTATCATAACTCCCAGCTGCAGATTATTCAGCTGTTTTTCTTTCTTAGTCATGTGAGGTGCTGCTGCCATGACTTGATCCATAAACAAATGCTTGTCCTCACCAAAAACGTCATCTAAAGTCGCTTGTCTTTCTTGCCCATCCAACAAAAGTGTCACCAAATCATTACGAATCAATTCCTGATGATAGGGATTAATCTCAGCTCCTCTCAAGCAGATAATCATATTAGTGTAAGCCTCTTGATGTGTCGCATGAATTCCCTTCTCTAAAAGATTGTTTTCTTTTTGCAGTTTTTTCACCTTATGCATCTTTATCACCTGAACTTTCTTTCTGTAATAATTGGTCTAACGCATTGCTGAGCAGGGACCAATTGTTTTTAAAGCCAGCTAGTTGTTTAATGCCAACAGCTGTTAATCTGTAATACTTCCTTTTAGGACCCTGTGGGGATGGTTTTTGCTCCCCTTGAATGCATTGACTGCTCTGCAATCTCAAAATAATGGGGTAAATTGTTCCTTCAGAAATCTCTCCGAAGCCGTAGGCTTCTAATTTTTTAGAAATTTCGTAGGCATAAGTTTCTTCCTGATGAATAATTTCAAGAATAGCCCCTTCAAGTAGGCCCTTTAACATTTGTGATGGAATCATTTCAAAAACCACCTCCTGACTACCTTGTTATACAAGTTACTGATTTGACTATATTGTAATGCAAGGTAGAAGACTTGTCAAGGATTTAGGTGTGATTTTTTGAAATCACATAAAAAAACTCTATAACATTCCTTAACAAAGAAGTTATAGAGTCTGGGTTGTTATAGGCAAGTCTATGTTATGCACTAATAATGGATGACGGACTTGCTTTTTTGAATGCGGTTAATGATGTCTTTGGCTCGCTCAGAAGTGAAAAAGTCATAGGTTGTTTTAGGAACCAATGGTTTGATCTTGTTGACTTGCTTGTCTTTGAGGTATTGGCGGACGGTTGAAGCACTAATGATTTGGCCGTTAACTTCTTTTCTTGGGATAAGAACGCAGTCAATACCTTCTTGTGGTAGATACTCTTGCATGATGGCATTGTAAATACCAGTAACCTGACTATGAGGTTCTTGTCCTACGTATCGTTTATGAATGCCTAATTGGTTGGCAATAGCTGTGAAAATGGTAAGATCTAGCTTAGCTTGACTGACGATGACGCTTTGTTTGTCTTTTTGGAAATAACTCGGAAAAGTGGCTTGGCTGATAATATAAGGACCTGTTTCATGATAAATAATATTATCTAAATGGGCAGTTCCAGCTAAAATCAATTCTTTTCGGATATGAAAGGGGATTAAACTACTGTCATCACTGACCATAAATAGGTGTAACACCTCATTTTCTAAAGCTGCTTTTTCAATGAGGTGAAGATGTCCCAAGGTAAAGGGGTTGGCATTTAAGACAATAGCAGCCTGTGACTTGTTCTTAGAAGTTGCTAGGGCTAGCTTATCCAAGTAGTGCTTAAAGCCTTCTTTACGGTTTTCCATAAATGTCAAGAGTTCAGGAATGCTAACAATAGGATAAAAACCTAAGTCAGCAAAGAAATGACTAGCATCTGGCTTGGTGTAGACAAAGACATGGGAATGCCCATCTTCAACAGCTTTTGTAAGAAGATGACTAACAATGAGGTTTAGCAGCCCCTCACCCTTATATTTTTGGCAAATGGCAAAACAGCGCAAGCTATTTTTAAAGAGGCTACCAGTAGCAATTAATTGGTCTTTTTCGTTAAAGATACCGCAGGTATAGTCTAAATTGAGGTCTCGTTGAATGCCTGCAGCTTCTAAAAGTTGAGTGACCTGTCTCTGGTTTTTGTGATCAGATGGGAAAATTTTGGATACGGAAAATACAGACATGGCTAATCCTTTCTATCACAGATAAGAAGTGAGTGGTTGCTTCTTACAAGAGTTTTTCTAAAAAAGCAAAATAAAGGGATAAAATTAATAAGTCAGCAGAACCACCAGGGCTAAGATTGTGTTGAATGAGTTTTTCGTTATAGTTGCTTAAGGCTAATTCACAGTCTTTTTCGGATTGGACATTGGCAAGAAGTTTTAGGCAGTCCTCTTGTACCATTTGTAAGGCCTTGTGCCCTCCTCGGTGTAGCAGGTTTCCATCTTCAACAAATGTCATGAGATACAGTAGTAACTGTAATTGTAACTGACGATGGCTAAGGTTTTCTTGCGCTTTTTCTCTTAAAAATGGCATGGCTTTAGTGCTTAAGCTAGGGTAGCCTAAACTGGCCTCTCCTCTGGGCCCTTTGATGCCGTAGTTGAGGTAAAGTTTTTCCCCGTAGGTTAGTTCTTTCTTGTCTGTCAACTGTCCTAAATCATGTGCAATCAGGTGTTTTGTCATTGGAATAACAAGCTGGCAGATGGCTGTGCTATCTGTCTCTTTAAAGACATACTGCTCATCAATCTCTGGGTGTTGCGCCAGGTATTTTCCTGTTGCCCCTAAAATCAGTGCCAAAGAAAAATTAATGCCTTTATGGGTATTGACGCCTTTGGTGGCTTGAAACATGCTTGATTCTGCTTGAATACCTTCTTGACGTAAGTGGTTAAAGAGGGTTTCAGGGGTTTCCTGATAATGGTGATATCCAATTGCCAGGTAGCGTTCAAGGTGACTGGTAAGGGCGAGGGTTGAATCAATAAAGGTAGAGAGTGTCATGTCCTTGTGTGCCCCATTATCAGCGCAGTCTACTAGTCCTGCTTTAGGGGTCAATGTTACTTCATATAATAGCGCCTTGCACGCGCATTGACTGAAGTAGCGCAGTCTTTTGTTACTGTCCATGTTTTTGTTCCAATTCCTGAACGACGAATTCTAAGGAGTGGTTCAGGTGTTCGTGAGTAATTAGGGTAACTTGTTGGTAGTCTTTATTTTTCATTCCACGGTAGATTAACCAATGTTCATCTAAGGCTTTTCGACGTCTTTGGGGTGATGAAATGGATATGCGACGGAAGTAGAGCAAATAAGCTTGGAGTTCGCCTAAAATTTCTTTAAGGCGAAGCATGTTACTTTTTTGATAAATAAGATTGTTAAAATCATTGAAATTGCCTAAAACCTTGTCAATTTCATTATCAAGCAAGTAGCCTTCGCAGGTCTCTAAGAGTAGACGCATTTCTTCAAAATCAGCGTCTGACATCATGTTCATCGCAGTTGTTGATGCCAAAGTGTCTAGGGCTTTTCGAATTTCAAAGATTTCATGGGCATCAGCTAAGGTCACTCCCCTAACAATAATACCACGATTTGGAATGTGTTCGACTAATTTTTCGCCCTCTAAGACACCTAGAGCATAGCGGATTGGTGTTCGGCTGATATTGAGTTCTCCAGAGAACTCTTTTTCATTGATTCTTGTTCCTGCTGGTATTTCTCGTAAAATAATCGATTTTTTAAAGGCCTCATAGAGTGCTATTTTTAAAGGGATATTTTTTGAAAGGTCTAGGTTATTTTTGATAACCTGTATGGTTGGATTCATCTTTACTCCTTTATTGATAGGGCTAGCTAAAAATAGTGGGACTATTAAAGCAATGGGGTCTGTCTATTCAATGATGACATAGAAAAAAAGGTTATGTAAATGAGTATAACCTTTTTTTAACAGGAGGTAAATAACAAATGGTCTTATTGAGGAATGTAGATTGGCATATGGCCTAATAAGATAATAGTCACAATAAAGATGATGAAAATACCTAAAGCATATTTACCAGCAGTGCGTTGCCATTCACCCATATCAAGATCTGTTAAACGTAAGAGCAGATAGATGAAAGCAACAAGTGGACTTAGTAAGTGGAAGGCTTGACCCATTAATGATGCCAAAGCCATTGACATGTTATCAAACCCATATTGAGCACCTGTTTGAGCAAGTACTGGCATGATACCGTAGTAGAAACCATCATTTGATAAGAAGAATGTTCCTGGTGCAGAAAGTAAGGCGATGATTAATCCCCAAAAGCCGCCTAATTGTTTTGGAATAATAGTTGTAAAGCTTTGTGCTAAGGCATTTGCCATTCCTGAACCTTGGAAGAGTCCCATGAAAATACCAGCAGCAAAGACAAGGATAACAACTTGAACAGCATCTCCAGAATTTTCTCCAATACGTTTTGATTGGTCTTTTAAGTTAGGGTAATTCACCATAAGGGCAATAATTGTTCCTACTGCAAATAAGAGAAGAGATGGGATAGTAATAGCTTTGTGGAAAGAGCCTGCAACTAACCAAGTAATTAATAAAATGGTTAAAAGAGCATTGAAAGCAAAGAGATGTGGACGTCGGATTGATTCTTTATCAGGATTACTGATAGTTGTTAGTTTTTGCAATTCTTCTTCAGTTAAAGTAGTGATACCAAGGCGTTGACGTTCTTTTCTTCCCATACTAGGTGCAACAATGAAAATAACGTATAGAAGAGATAAAATCATTCCAGGTGCTAAGTAGCCTAGGATTTCAGGGCCGACATTAAGCACTGACATAGCGCGTGCTGTAGGACCACCCCATGGCAAGAGATTCATAATAGTGTTTTGTAAGATTAATAAAACACCAAGATTCATCACTTTCATGTTTAATTTTTGGTAAATTGGCAAGAAAGCTGACACCACAATTAAAGTTGTAGTGGTTCCATCACCATTTAGAGAAACAGCTCCTGAAACAATTGCAGTTGCCATCAAAACTTTCATTGGATCACCTTTGGCAAAACGAATCATTTTTGCAGTAATCGGATCAAACAACCCTGTGTCTAACATGATAGAAAAGTATAAGATGGCAAAGAGTAACATGATACCAGTTTTAGCAGTTTGGTTAACCCCATATAAAACCATAGGACCAATAGCTGTGATGTTATTAGGAAGCTTTGCATCACCTAAGGATTTAACAAAAGCAGGATCTGAAGCAAATTCAGCACTACCTGTTAAGATGGCGATAATGGTAAAGACCAAAGGTATCATGACCAAGGCTGACAATGGAGACATTTTCTTAGTCATAACGACATACATGAAAATGATAATCATTGCATAAGCTAATATTGTGAGTAACATAAGTCCTCTCCTTTTAGAAAATGATGAGATGTTAGTTGAAGCAAAACAGAAATTTGTTTCTAACATAACAATGAGATAGTAATAGTGTAAATGAAAATTTTTGAAAATGGAAGCGCTTTTTTAAGAAAAAACATTAAAAAAACACCGCAGATCCTATCAGTTCAAGAATATTTATGTCAACTTGATTAGCCTTATATGAAGAAAAATGAAAGAACACAAAAAAGCCAAAAAAAAAGAACAATTCGTTATATAATAAGATTAGGCCATAAACGATTTGGACATTGCATCAAATGCATTCAGAAAGGAGGTCACTTATGGGAATACTGAACCGACTTTTTAGAAAACAAGAAAGTCTATTATCACCGCACCAATCTAGATCAGACAGGGAAAAAAAGGAAGCGCTGTCAGAATGGGAAAAGCTACCAGCTTACATCCCTGCTGATCCTAAGGATTATCCCTTGGTAAGTTTGATTGCGACAGCAATTGCAAGTGGAGACAAGCCAGATAGCCAATTTACAATTACTAATATTTGGCAGCGCAATCCAGAGGTTATAGATCTTTCCTTGATTACTGCCAGCCTTGCTGCTGAAACGCTTAGTGATGGTCATTATACAATAAAAACAATTTATCGGAAAAAATAAAAAGGGGATACCAGAATGTTACGTAAATTTAAAATCTCAATTGATGGGAAAGAATACCTTGTTGAAATGGAAGAAATTGGGGCTGTTCAGCCAACTGTAGCCCAAACACAGCCACTTCCCGCAGAACAAATAGCGCCTCAAGCAGCACCAGAAGTTGCTAAAGAAGAAGTGGTTACAGCAGCACCAGTTGTGAGTCCTGCAGGAGCTGAAGCACTTCCAGCACCAATGCCAGGAACTATTTTAAAAGTTTTAGTCAATGTTGGTGATAGCGTTTCAGAAAATCAACCTCTTTTGATACTTGAAGCCATGAAGATGGAAAATGAGATTGTTGCCAGTCAAGCTGGAACAGTATCAGCGATTCATGTTACACCAGGACAAGTTGTCAATGCTGGAGATGGCCTTATTTCAATTGGCTAATCGTAAAAGGAAAGGAAGTATCTAGTGGAAACTTTAGTACAAGGAATAATGTCAATTACCATTCCTCAAATTGTGATGATGCTCATTGGAGCAACATTAATGTATTTAGGAATCAAAAAAGAGTATGAACCAACCTTATTAGTTCCAATGGGATTAGGGACCATTTTGGTCAATTTTCCAGGAACAGGTGTGCTG
Source organism: Streptococcus iniae (assembly GCF_030732225.1). Classification (NCBI taxonomy): domain Bacteria; kingdom Bacillati; phylum Bacillota; class Bacilli; order Lactobacillales; family Streptococcaceae; genus Streptococcus; species Streptococcus iniae. The sequence goes on from NZ_CP132230.1 coordinate 392,726, forward strand.
ACACAAGTTGTTAATGGTGTTGAGCAAGAAGGTGTCTTTGATGTTTTGTTTAACATTGGGATTGGGACAGAATTATTCCCACTGTTAATTTTTATTGGGATAGGAGCCATGATTGACTTTGGTCCTCTCTTACAAAACCCCTTCATGTTACTGTTTGGTGCAGCAGCTCAATTTGGGATTTTCTTTGTTGTCGTAGTTGCAGTAATGGCAGGTTTTGATATTAAAGAAGCTGCTTCAATTGGTATCATTGGCGCAGCTGATGGACCAACTTCAATTTTTGTTGCCAATCAATTGGCGCCGAGTCTGCTTGGACCAATTACGGTAGCCGCCTATTCTTACATGGCACTTGTTCCAATTATTCAACCTTTTGCCATCAAATTGGTAACAACTAAAAAAGAACGCCGTATCCGTATGACTTATAAGGCAGAAGCAGTTTCAAAAACAACTAAAATTCTGTTTCCAATCGTCATTACCTTAGTTGCAGGTTTTATTGCTCCGATTTCATTACCATTGGTTGGGTTTTTGATGTTTGGAAATCTTCTTAGAGAATGTGGTGTTTTAGATCGTTTATCACAAACAGCACAGAATGAATTGGTTAACATTGTATCGATTCTTTTAGGGTTAACCATCTCTGTTAAAATGCAAGCAGATCTCTTTTTAAACTTCCAGACGTTAATGATCATTCTTTTTGGTTTGGTAGCCTTTATTATGGATTCAATTGGCGGGGTAGTTTTTGCAAAAATTTTGAATCTTTTCCGCAAAAATAAAATTAACCCAATGATTGGTGCAGCAGGGATTTCAGCTTTTCCAATGTCAAGTCGTGTTATTCAAAAGATGGCAACTGATGAAGATCCGCAAAACTTTATTTTGATGTATGCTGTAGGGGCTAATGTTTCAGGACAGATTGCATCAGTTATTGCAGGTGGTCTTTTGTTATCATTCTTTAACTAATCAGATATATTGAATAAACAAGAAGAGAGAATATTATGAATATGGAACATTTAACCATTGCTTTTCAGCTAATGGGTGTTGGTATGGCAGGAGTTTTTATTGTATTAGGTATTTTATATGCTGTAGCAGAACTCTTGATTAGATTTTTACCAGAAAAGAAATAAGAACTTGCTGACAGAAATGGGAACATCCCTTTTCTTTAGGCACTAAGTAGATAAGTATAATGAGTGAGGTGACATTATGGATATTAAGCAGACTGCAGTAGCAGGAAGCCTAGAATCTAGTGATATCATGATAACAATAAGCCCGTCATCACATGGTATCCAGATTAATTTAGAAAGTAGCGTTGAAAAGCAATTCGGCAACCGCATCCGTCAGGTAATTGAGCAATCTTTGATTAACTTAGGTGTTGATAATGTTGAGGTTCAAGCTGTTGATAAAGGTGCCCTAGATTGCACTATTAAAGCTAGAACAATTGCAGCAGCTTACCGAGCTTCTGGTAATGACCATTATAACTGGAAGGAGATCGATACATGGAACGTTTAAGAAGAACGATGATGTTTGTGCCAGGTGCAAATGCTGCCATGTTGAGGGATGCTCCACTTTATGGTGCAGATTCTATCATGTTTGATTTAGAAGATTCGGTGTCATTAAAAGAAAAAGACAGTGCTAGAGCTTTGGTTTATTTTGCTCTCAAGACCTTTGATTACAGTCAGGTTGAAACAGTCGTTCGTGTTAATGGTTTAGATACTGTAGGTGCTTTAGATATTGAAGCAGTTGTATTAGCAGGAGTCAATGTTGTTCGCCTTCCTAAGACAGAAACTGCCCAAGATATTATTGATGTAGAGGCAGTTATTGCACAAGTTGAGCGAGACAATGGCATTGAAGTAGGACGCACTAAAATGATGGCAGCTATCGAATCTGCTGAGGGTGTCCTTAATGCTCGTGAGATCGCTAAAGCTTCAGAGAGATTAATTGGGATTGCTCTTGGGGCGGAAGACTATGTCACTAATATGAAAACAAGACGCTATCCTGATGGGCAAGAGCTCTTTTTTGCCCGTAGTATGATATTACATGCGGCACGCGCAGCAGGAATTGCAGCAATTGATACGGTTTATTCTGACGTTAACAATACAGAAGGTTTCCAAAACGAAGTTGCCTTGATTAAACAACTTGGCTTTGATGGTAAATCAGTGATTAATCCTCGTCAAATTCCTTTAGTTAATGCGATTTATGCACCAAGTGATAAAGAAATTCAGCACGCTAAGGAAGTGATTTGGGCAATTCAAGAAGCAGAAAGCAAAGGCTCTGGTGTTATTTCCTTGAAAGGGAAAATGGTTGATAAGCCAATTGTTGAAAGAGCACAGCGTGTAATGATGTTAGCCAAAGCAGCAGGCTTGTTGACTGGGGAGGAATTATAATGGTTATCAACAAAGTAAATCGTGATATCCCTCAAGAATATGCCCAAAAATATGGTGTTTTTGAGGGTGAATTAGCACATATTAAAGCTTATAATGAGGCTAGCCGTCAGATTAAACCTGTTAAGCCTCAAGAATCTAAAATGCTGTCAAGTATTCGTGAAGCAATTGAAAAGACTGGCCTCAAGGATGGCATGACTATTTCTTTCCATCATCACTTCCGTGAGGGGGATTATATCATGAATATGGTCCTAAAAGAAATTGCTGACATGGGGTTTAAGAATCTTTCTATTGCACCAAGTTCCATTGCTAACGTTCATGAACCACTCATTGAACACATTAAAAATGGTGTGGTGACTAACATTACATCGTCAGGTCTTAGAGATAAGGTGGGCGCAGCTATTTCCTCTGGTATTATGGAAAATCCTGTCCTTATTCGTTCTCATGGAGGTCGTGCGCGTGCAATTGCATCTGGCGATATCCATATTGATGTGGCATTTTTAGGTGCACCAAGTTCAGATGCATATGGCAATGCTAATGGCACAAAAGGCAAGGCAACCTGTGGTTCCTTAGGTTATGCTATGATTGATGCTAAATATGCAGATCAAGTTGTTATTATTACAGACAGTTTGATGCCTTACCCGAACACACCAATTTCAATTCCACAAACCGATGTTGATTATGTTGTTGTCGTAGATGAAATTGGAGATCCAAATGGCATCGCTAAAGGTGCAACGCGTTACACTAAAAATCCTAAGGAATTATTGATTGCAGAATATGCAGCTCAAGTTATCACGCAATCCCCTTATTACAAACAAGGTTTCTCATTCCAAACAGGAACAGGTGGTGCGTCTTTAGCAGTAACACGTTACATGCGTGAACAAATGTTAAAAGATGGCATCACAGCAAACTTTGCCCTTGGAGGAATTACCAATGCCATGGTTGAACTTTTAGAAGAGGGCTTAGTTGAAAAGATTATTGATGTTCAGGATTTTGATCATCCTTCAGCCCTTTCATTGGATAAAAATAGCCATCATTATGAGATTGATGCCAATATGTATGCCTCGCCTTTAAGTAAAGGTGCTGTCATTAATCAACTTGATACTTGTATCTTATCAGCATTAGAGGTTGATAGTGATTTCAATGTTAATGTTATGACTGGTTCAGATGGTGTGATTAGAGGAGCATCAGGGGGGCATTGTGATACAGCTTTTGCATCTAAAATGAGTCTAGTCATTGCGCCACTTGTTCGTGGCCGCATTCCAACCATTGTTGATAAGGTTAACACAGTTATTACACCTGGAAGCAGTGTTGACATCGTGGTTACTGAAATTGGCATTGCTATTAATCCAAATAGGCAAGACCTAATAGAACATTTTAAAACACTTGCTATTCCTCAATACAGCATTCAAGAACTCAAAGAAAAAGCCTACCAAGTTGTCGGTGAGCCTGAGGCCATTCAATATGGTGATAAAGTTGTTGCTTTAATTGAATACCGTGATGGTAGCTTGATAGATCTTGTCCGAAATGTTTAATGGAGAACTCTTTGATGGAGAAGCTGTTACTTTAGCTGAGATGATGCGGGCACGTGAATTGAGGAGTGCTCGTCAACTGTCTTTTTTAAAGGCTATTCCTTATGCGAGTCTACTATCTGTCACAATGAATATTCCAGGAGACATCAAAAACTCACAAAGATTGGAAGCATTAGCTAAAGCTATGTGTGACCTTATTCAAGTAGAATTAAACAATGATAGCATTTACAAGGAAGAATACCTCAGTTTAAAGACGGGTATAGAGTATTATTGCCTTGTTGATTTGTCGGCTAAAAGCTTGAAAGAAAAAATGATAGCACTCGAACAAAAGACTGCTTTAGGTCGGTTGATGGATTTAGATGTCTTGTACTTAGAGTCCGATCACATAAAAGCAGTTAGTAGAGTAGAGTTAGGGTTTCAAACAAGGCGATGTTTCTTGTGTCAAGAAGATGCTAAGATTTGTGGGCGCTCACGTAACCATACTATTTCAGAAATGCGCGTGGCAATTAGTGAAATGCTTTCACATTTATAAAGGTAAAGGAGGAAAGAGATGGCAAAAATAAGGATAACCGAAACCTCTCTTAGAGATGGACAACAAAGTCAAATTGCGACTCGAATGACAACCGAGCAAATGCTACCAATCCTTGAAGAACTTGATAATGCTGGTTACCATGCATTAGAAGTCTGGGGAGGAGCAACCTTTGATGCTTGCCTTCGTTTTTTAAATGAAGACCCATGGGAAAGGTTACGTACGATTCGTAAAGCTGTTAAAAAAACAAAATTGCAGATGCTTTTACGGGGCCAAAATATCCTGGGTTACCGTAATTATGCAGATGATGTTGTCAGAGAATTTGTCAAAAAATCGATTGAAAATGGTATTGATATCATTCGTGTCTTTGATGCTTTGAATGATTCACGAAATTTACAAACAGCAGTTGCTGCTACAAAAGAATTCGGTGGACATGCCCAGGTAGCTATTTCTTACACCACAAGTCCAGTTCACACGGTAGATTATTTTATTAAACTGGCTCAAGAATATGCAGCACTTGGCGCAGATTCAATCTGCATTAAAGATATGGCAGGTGTTTTAACACCTCAAACTGGCTATGATCTTGTTAAAGGGATTAAAGAGCTTGTTGACCTCCCTATTGAAGTTCACACGCATGCAACAAGTGGTATTTCAGAAATGACTTATCTTAAAGTTGCTGAAGCAGGTGCAGATATTATTGATACAGCTGTCTCATCTTTTGCGGGAGGAACTAGCCAACCTGCAACAGAATCTGTTGTTATGGGCTTGGAAGACCTTGGTTTTGAAACAGGGATTGATTTAAAACGTGTTGAAAATGTGGCAACATATCTTAATGGGGTCAGAGATCACTTTCGTAACGAGGGACTTCTCAATCCTAAAATTAAAGATGTTGACCCTAAAACCCTGATTTACCAGGTTCCAGGCGGTATGCTATCAAATCTATTAAGTCAATTAACAGAACAAGGCTTGGCTGATAAATATGAAGAAGTTCTTATTGAAGTGCCAAAAGTAAGAGCAGATTTAGGTTACCCACCTCTTGTTACCCCGCTATCTCAAATGGTGGGAACCCAGGCTTTAATGAATATTATTGCAGGTGAGCGGTATAAGGTTGTTCCAAATGAAATTAAAGATTATGTTCGAGGACTCTATGGACGCCCTCCCGCACCACTTGCTCCTGGCATGAAAGAAAAAATTATAGGGGATGAAGAGGTTATTACCATCAGACCGGCTGATTTACTTGCTCCGCAATTAAAGGCATTAGCTGAAGAAATTGCTTGTTATGCAAGAAGTGAAGAAGACGTCTTAAGTTATGCTTCTTTCCCTCAACAGGCAAAAGACTTTTTGGGACGACGCGAAGACCCATTTTACGACGTCCCTCTTCAAACAGTCACAGTTAGCATTGATATCTAAAATTGGGAGACTCGGTAAAAAGAGTCTCCTAATTTTAAAAATAGATAAACAGAAAATGCTCCTTTAATGGAAAAATGGACAAGTGCTTATGACATGTTTTGGCATATAGAAGTTAGTAAGTTATTTATTATAGTGACGATTGTAGCTCATTTGTGATTAATCCTGATGAGATAGGTTTAAGACATCAGAAAAATAAAAAGAGAAAGGGAGGCAAAATGATATTGTCTCCGTTTTTCTTTGTTCAGTTAAAAGGTTAAAGTGTTAACGATTTCTTCTAGTCTTGAGATACTTGCCTTCATTAATTGATTGGAGGTGCCATCAGTTTGACAGTCTTGTAAATAGGACAGTCTCAAAGCCATGCGGTCTTTTAATAAGTTAAGGTAGGAGTGATTTTTTTCATCAACAGGGAAATCAGCTAAGTCCAAATAAGAAAAGTCTTTAAGGTGTTTAAAAGTGGTAAAACTTGCCTTGTCATCCACCACAGCCTCAATACAAGCAAGTGTTGTTTCTTTTGAAATATCATGGTCAAGGTATTTCCCAGTGTTGATAATATAGCAGTCAACACCTGATTCAAATAAATGGTAGAAATTAGTGAAGTCATCTTCTAGTGGATAAATTCGAAACGGATTAGCATAGGGAACGATAACTAAAGTGTCCAAATTGCCACTAACATTTTCAGCACTGGAGCGTTTGGTCATCAGTGTACATCCCAAAGCAGAAGCTAATAGGGAATCAGAGACTTTTACCAATGGTGGTAATGAATCATCTTTCATAATCCAAAAAATAGAGGAAATTCCCTTATCAATATAGTCAACTCTGTTTGGTGTTGCATAGCGTGATTTAACTGTCCGTCCGTTACCGTTTCGGATGTCCTCTGTAACAAGGACTCGTTTTCCCTTGTGGTCCCTTGTGACACCACAGTTTTGAACCGTTAAGAAATAGTCTTGCTCAGAATGACCAGCTGGATAGTCATTGGTCTTATCAAAGTAAGAGGGTTCTAAAGCAATGGATGATCCATCAGTCATTGAGATAACAAAAGCATCGTCATGAAGAACTCGGATGTCATATTTTCCATCGTGTTTTGCATGTGTTAGAGTTGATTTGCCAGAACCTGATAAGCCAAAGAAAGATGCGACATAGGAAGTGTCTGCTTTATTGAACTCTTTTAAGCCGCCATGACAAGCTACAAATTGATGACGTGCAGCAGTTGCCCATGCTAAGGTAAGTGTGCCTTTTTTGATTTCACCAAAGTAGTTCATGCCTAAGATAGCTGTTACATTGTGTTCGGTATCAAAATATGCCAGACCATCGGGATAATCAGGATGAGACCAGCTTGGGTCAAAGAAGACAAAAATATCATTTTCATCGTAAGAAAGAGAAGTTTTGTATTTTTCCTCATAAGCCGCAGTGACAATTTGGAAATTTAAAAGCCAAGAATAGAGGTTGTTAATTTCCATTTCAGGCATCATAATATGAGCTTTAATCATAAAATGCTCATCCAAGCCCACCACAGCTTGTGAGGCAATGAAAGGTTTGAAACTTGCTTGGTAGATAGCCTCTCGAATAATAGCATCAATCTTTTTATCTTCTTTTGGATTATTTCCACGGATGCGCCTTGCCTTAGCAGTTCTTCCCACAACAGCACCGCCATTAGCCACTAAAATACGAGAATCACTGTCTAATCCTAATGCTTCTGGATGAGAAATCCTTTGATCTAAAACAATAGTATTAGGAGCATCGTGAGCCATTTGATAGGCTTGTTGCAAATCATTGATATAGCGAACATTATTTCCATAAAAAGCTGTTTCAATAATTGTTTTTGTTGATGAGAAGTGAGCATTTGCTCGGACAATTTGTTCTGATGTGTAGTGACTGATTGATGCCATAGGCTTCCTCCTTTAATATGTTACTAACATTCTAACATAAGAAAGCGCTTTCCTCAATAGAGGAACACCTTTAGAACAGTTTGACAGCACAGACTAAAACGGAAATTTTATGGATAAATTAAGAAAAGCTCATTAAGATGAGTTGAAGTCAACTTCTTTTAGTCATATTTGGATGAAATATAGTAAAATAGAGTCATGAGAAAGTCGGGTGATGAGATTGTATTACACATGCCAAAATGGACAGAAACTCTATTACGAAATACATGGACAAGGAAGTCCCATTGTCTTTTTTCACGGCAATGGCTTATCAAGTCAGTATTTTAAACATCAAAAAGTATTAGCTAAAAACTACCAATTAATTATGATTGACAGTCCTGGTCAGGGACAGTCAGATGCTCTTGAACACATGGTATCCTTTGCTGATATTGCAAAAGAGATAAGGAGCTTATTACATCATTTGCACCTGTCTTCCTATGTTATTGTAGGCCATAGTGATGGTGCCAATTTGGCTATAGCTTATGCTCAGCTCTATCCAGATAATGTTGCAGCATTACTCTTGAATGCTGGGAACATTCAGTTTAGAGGATTGACCTACATATCACGTTTACTGATTTCTTACAAAGTCTGTAAACTCTCCTTACTTTCAAAAATTTTCCCTACTCTAAAGAATGCTTATTATGTTGCTCACCTTATGACAATTAACCAACACCTCAAAAGGTCTCCTTTCAAGCAGGCAAAGCCTGTCTATGTTTTGGTAGGTGAAAAAGATATGATCAAAGAAAAGCATTCTTTAAAAATAGCAAAGCTCTATCAAAAGAGCCGTTTGATTATCTTGCCCAAGTTTGGCCACCATATTGCAACTAAGGACCCTGAGGTTTTTAATCAATTTATTAATGACTTAATGAATGAGTTAGAAAGAAAAAATACTGTATGAAGAAACTTATTACCAACCTGAAAAACTACCAATCGAGTATAAAACTTGTTTTCTTTTTATCGGTGTCCATGATTGTTATTTTGGAACTGGGAAAACTCATTAAGACCATTTCCATTGCTGATATTAAAAATGGCTTAAGTCAACTAACCCCTTTTTCAATTGTTATCATGTTTGTTTTGGGGATTTGCGCCCTCATTCCAATGCTCTTTTTTGACATTATTTTAAACCAGGAAATTAAAAGCAAGCATTCCTTGGTTTATATCTTAGAAACTAGCTGGATTATCAATTCTATCAATAATCTGGTTGGGTTTGCAGGCTTAGTGGATATTGGATTGCGCTATTCTTTTTATTCTGAAGATGACAAAGCAAGTGATAGTATGCAAGGTATTTCAAAAGTCATTCCCTTTTTTATTACGGGGCTTTCTTTTTTGAGTCTTTTAACCTTCCTCTTGATATTTTGTTTTCCAACCAGCCCTTCCATTGAAAAGTTTTGGATTGTCTTGTTAGGCGCCTCACTTTACCTTCCAGTTGTTTTGTATATTTCAGGCCACCCTAAATTAAAATTCTTTGGGCAATTGGCACGAAAACGGCAATTACAACTGATTATGGCATCGACACTTGATTGGCTAGTGATTTCTGGATTTTTCACTCTTATTGGTCGTTTCCTTGACCTAGAAGTGCCGCTTTATAACCTCATACCACTCTTTTTCATTTCAATGATATTAGGGATGGTATCGATGATACCAGGTGGACTTGGTAGTTTTGATTTGATCATGACGGCTGGCTTAGTTAATTTAGGCTATGCGACAGATCAGGTACTAACTTGGATTTTACTGTTTCGCTTTTTCTATTATGTGATTCCTTTTGTCATTGGAGGCTTGCTCTTTTTCAAACAGATGGGTGGAAAACTCAATGATAACTATCTTGGAATGCCAAAAACCATCGGGCACATTGTCCTTCAAAATGGAATTGTCTTTTTCTTAAGGGTATTTGGTTACTTCATGATTTTATCAGCCCTCATTCCCGAAGAAATTGCTGGTATGAAGTGGCTCGCTGGTTTAAATCCTATCCAAGGGCATCTGCTTTGGCAATTTCCTAGTATCTTATTGGGCAGTCTTTTCTTTTTATTGGCACGATTTGTCAAACGACAATTGGCTATTTCTTATCCCTTAGCTATTGGGCTCTTTCTAACAACCATTATTTATATTAATTTGGGAAATCTAGCAATCCCAACGACAGTTCTGCTAGGACTTGCTTTTTTGATGGTCATCATTATCAAAAAGCAGCTCAATCGACAGGTGTTTATTTATTCCTGGGAAGACAAGACAAGAGACGCCTTGGTCTTTATGGCAACCTTTGTTACCTTCTTTTCAGTTGGTGGTAAGGTATTAATCCATGCTTTTCCAAAGTTGAATCAAGTGCAATTTAATTATTTCTTATTTTATTGGCTACATCTTTTCTTTTTGGCCTTTATCCTAGTAGCGGTCTATCAACTGGTGATTAGGAGAGCTTCACGGAAAAAATGGCTCATTGGTCAGAGCTTTGATAAAGAAAGGTACCAAGCCTTGTTAGAGCGCTTTAAGGTTCAAAGCAGCGATGCCAGTCTGGCTTTTTTAGGGGATAAACGGCTCTTTTGGTATAGAAATCATGATGAAGATTGTCTAGTCTTTCAATTTGCAGTGAAAAATAACAAATGTATTGTTATGGGAGAACCTATTGGTGATAAATCTATGATCGAAGAGGGCTTGTCTGCCTTTATTAAAGAAGCAAAATTAAACAATATGAAAGTTGTCTTTTATGAAGTTGGCCAGGAAACAACCCTAGCCTTACATGAATTTGGCTATGAGTTTATTAAATTTGGAGAAACTGCACATGTCAATTTATCACAGTTTTCACTAGAAGGCAGAAAAGGCAAAAAATTCCGTACGATTGTTAATAAAATTGACCATAAAGGTTATCAATTTGAAGTTGTTAAGCCGCCCTTTTCGGAAGCTTTCTTAGAAGAATTAAACCTGATCTCAGAGGATTGGTTACAAGGGCGACAAGAAAAAGGTTACTCTGTTGGATTTTTTGATAAAGCCTATTTACAACTGGCACCAATAGCTATAGTTAGAAGAGAAGATGGGAGTATTATAGCCTTCACTAACTTACTGCCAACCAATTCAAAAGAAGAATCTTCTGTTGATTTGATGCGTTATTATACAGACCAATCCCAAAATGGGATTATGGATTTTCTCTTTATTAAACTCTTTTTATATTTTAAAGAAGAAGGTGTTGCCTATTTTGATTTAGGAATGGCTCCCTTAGCAAATGTTGGCAATAAAGATAATAGCTTTTTACAAGAGAAAATAGCTTATTTAATCTTTGCCTTTTCAACACGTTTTTACTCCTTTGGAGGGCTACGACAGTACAAACAAAAATTTAGCCCAGAATGGTCAGCTCGCTACATTGTCTATCCAAAGACCACTTGGTTGCTCTATGACTTATTAGCAATTTATCAGGTTGAGAGTAGTAAAATAAAAGATTGTAGTCAATCATGTATACAAAAAATCAAGTAACCCTTTGGCTACTTGATTTTTTATTAATCTTTATCACGGTAAATGACAAGTCCAACAAGCATTGCTCCAATAGTGAAAAGAGCAAGCATTGAAGCAGGTTTAGCAATATTTCCAGTCATGGAAATGGCTTGACGCAAACCAGCTACAGAATAAGACATTGGAAGGAATTTTCCAATTTTAGTGAAGATTGGAGGACAGATTTCTAAAGGATATGTCCCAGCACTTGATCCTAGTTGGAAAAGGAGAAAGAATAGTGAAGCAAAAGACCCAAAGCGTCTATCCCATCCTAGAAGTGCAGTGACGACAGCCATTAATGCCCAAGACGTTAAGAGAATAACTAAGAAAGTTAACCCTTTGTGATTTGGTTCAAATCCCATGAACAAAATAGTAGTATAAACAACAAGTGATGCTAAACTTGAAATCAAACCATTGATTAGCAGTTTTGATTTAGCCCAATCATAACGACTTTGATGTTTTTCACCTTTAAGAGAATCATAGAAGATGATATTAGCGGCCATTGCAGCAACCAGTAAAGCCACTGACATCATATATGGTGCCATTCCCACGCCATTTGTTTTGACATTGTCTTTATCTTTATGGCTAACTTTAATAGGGTTAGCAAGTCGATTGGAGTTGTCTTTTTTGAAAGAAACAGTTGAAAGACCTTTATCTGCCATTGCTAATTTTTCAGCTAGAGTACTTGTTCCAACAGAAAGTGCTGCTATTCCATCTTTAAGTTTGTTTCCACCTTGAGCTAGTTTAGCAGAGCCGTCGGTCATCTTAGAAGCACCGTCAGCTAACTGATTTCCCCCATCAACCAATTGTCCAGACTTCTCATTAATGGTATTAGAACCAGAGTTTAGTTCTGTGACACCATCTCTTAACTGAGGATTTTTAGCAGCTAATGTAGAAGCGCCATTACTTAGTTGTGAGACAGCACCAGTGTATCGTGTGATGCCAGTAGATAATTCTTGTCCTTTACTTGACAATTGTCCTTGAAGCATTTGGATGCCACCGGAAAGTCTTTGACTACCAGGAACCATCAGGGATAAATTAGAATTAATTTGTCCCATTCCGGCTGAAAGTTTTGTTAGAGCACTTGTCGCATTTGGAAGTGCTTGATTTGTCCCAGCATTGATTTGAGCAAGAGATGTTTGAAGTGTTGTTAATTGTCCTACAAGGGAAGCTAATTGTTGAGCACTTGTTGAAATAGTTTTAAGACCTTCATCAATTGCAGAAGCTTTTTCGGAAATTGAAGTGGCTAGGTTAGTAGAACTTGAAGGGCTATTATTAATAGCAGCAGTAATTTCTGCTTGTTGCCCAGCTGTTAGACTTGCATAAGCACCTGTTGATTGGACAGCAGCTAAAGTGTTGCTTTTATCTAAAGCGGCTGCTGATGCTAGGCTTTCAGCTTGTGATTTAATAGATGCAACAGCAGTAGTAAGGCTAGATAGATTGACAGGCTTTACAGCATCTGTTGGTAAGGCAGAGACTGCTCCATTTAATTGATTGATACGAGCCTGTAATTGAGGCAAGCCTGTGATGAGGGCTTGAATATTTGCTGTGTTTTCAGGATTAGGAGTTGTCGCCTTTTGCATTTGAGCTAATGCGGCTTGAAGGTTATTAGCTCCTTCGGCTAATTGCTGAATCTGAGCTGATCCAGCTGTTAATTGCTTGGCCCCACTTAGAAGTTCACTAGACTTGCTATCAAGTTGATTAGCTCCAGCTGATAATTTGTTGACACCATCAGTATAGGTAAAAAGTCCATCAGAAAGACTGTTAATACCAGTATGTAATTGTGAAACACCACCAGTGTATTGATTAATACCGTTGGCTAGTTTGTTGGCCCCAGCTGTGAAAGTTTGACTTGAGTTAGCTAGTAGTCTTAAGTTATCACTGATTTGTTGACTTCCAGAAGCTGCTTCTTTAGAACCGTTTGAAAGTTTTTGACTTCCCTGAGCAGCTTGTCCCATGCCATCTTGGAGTTGGCCTAGTTTGGCAAAAAGTTTTTCATTGTAAGTTTTGGTCAAGGTTTTCGAAACTTTGGATTCTAACTTAATCATTGCTGATTCACTGATTTTAGAAGAAATAAAATTATGGCCCTTAGACGTTTCATATGTGATGGTTGCTTTTTCTGGATTTTTTGTCATCACAGAGGCAACTTTACTTGAAAAATTATCTGGGAAAGTGATAATCATATAGTATTTCCCAGCATCAAGTTTTTCTTGAGCTGTTTTTTCAGAAACGAAATGAAAATCCAAGTCCTTATTTTTTGACAGTGTGTCCACCATCTCATTTCCGACGTTGATGGATTTATTATCTAAGCTAGCACCCTTATCTTGATTGACAACGGCAACTGGAAATTGGTTGAAGTGGGCATAAGGATTCCACATAGAACTGAGGAAAACCAGGCAATATAGTGCAGGAACCAAAGCTATCCCTATGATTGTTACCCATAGGTTTGGGCTTTTTAATAATGTCCTTGTTTCTTTAAACATTTTTATCTCCTTCTAAATATACGGTCATTTATAATTACAATAGTTTATTATACGAATTTCAAAAATAATTACAAGCATTTTTCACTGGATTTAGACACACTGTATAAAAGTGTCCAAAAAAAGAAAGCCCAATGTTTTCAGTGCTATCTCTGCAAAGGGAAATCAGCTAATCACATGAAAAAACAAGAAAGCCCATCAAGACTAGGACAAAAGGTTATTTCGGTCTCTTGTTTGAAAAATGAATGCTCTAAAAAAGCATAGCTTGAACGCTTTTTGAAAAACGTCAGTCTATGCCTTTTATAGTATTTTGGACTTTCTGTCCAAAGTCTTTATACTGATTGTAGTAAGGTGGAAGAAATGTTGATTGCTTTTGTTTAGAAAGGGTTATAAAATCTTCCCTTATTGAGAACAAATAAAGCAAGGGAGGCAAGTAAGATAAGCAGGGCCAGTAGGATGGTTATGAAATCATTTCGACTCAACCTTTTATAGGTATACCAAGTCCGCTTAGAGTGCTTGCCGAAGCGCCGTAACTCCATAGCCGTCGATACCAAATCAATTCTATCCAAAGAACTAAAAATTAATGGGATAATGATTTGTAAATTCCCTTTAATCCGGTCTAAAAGTTTAGCTTTCTTAGAGAGTTCTAAACCGCGAGCCTCTTGAGATATTTTAATCATGTGGAATTCTTCTTGAACGTCAGGGATGTAGCGAAGCGTCAAACTGACCGCATAAGCAACCTTGTAAGGAACTCCGATTTGGTTAAGGCTTGAAGCAAATTGACTAGGATTAGTGGTGACTAAAAATAAAATAGCTAATGGTACGGTTGAGAAATATTTCAAGCTCAAATTAAAGAGATAGAAGAGTTCCTGACTAGTCAGATAAAATGGACCAATTCCTTCTAGTAAAACAGTTTTAGAACCATAAATACTTTCACCATAACCAGGAGCAAAGAGATAAACCATGATAACATTTAAGATAGCAAAGAAGGTGACAAAGAAGGTGACAAAGGAAATACTCTTCCATGGAATCCGCGCTTTTTTCAAGAGAAAGAGTGACAAGATTCCAATAAAGAGAATAAGGCGTGTGTCATAGGTTGTCATACAAGCGACTGAAACCACAATAAAGAAAATGAGTTTGCTAGCACCAGATAAATCTTCTAGAAATGTATCATTCTTTTGGTAACCTATTAAACGTTGAACCATGTCTCTTCCTTTCTTTTGTCATATAATAATGTGTTAATGCCAGTGATGAGCAATGCAGTTTTTCAGCAAGTTGGAACAAGCTTGTCTTTTTTAAATGCCCTTCTTCTAAAATGGCTTCATTAGATAGAATTTCCTCGGGTTTAGCATCTGCAATAATTTTGCCTTTACTCATAACAAGTGTACGATCAGAGTATTCCATCATTAACTGCATATCGTGAGTCACCATTATAATAGTATGTCCTTTTTGATTCAACTCATTTAAAAAGTTCATGATGTCAGAATAGTTTTTCTTATCCTGTCCAGCCGTTGGCTCATCAAGAATCAGAATATCAGGATCAAGTACTAAAATAGCTGCAATACTCAAGCGTTTTTTTTGTCCATAAGACAAAGCAGAAACCGGCCAGTTTCTAAAAGGGTAAAGGCCACAAACTTTGAGAGTTTCTTCGACTTTTGGATGAATCTCCTCTTCAGAGTAATGCCTCAGCCTCAGCCCCTTAGCGACTTCATCAAAAATGGCAGACTCACTAATCATTTGATTAGGATTCTGTAAAACATAACCAATCCGGTCTGCTCTCTCTTTAATTGAGTCAGCAGAGATATCCTCACCATTCAAATAAAGTGGACTATTAATAGGAATAAAACGACAAAGCGCTTTTGCGAGAGTTGATTTCCCAGCCCCGTTTTGGCCGACAATAGCAAGACGCTCACCCTTATAGATCCTTAAGTCAATAGCCTTGAGAATAGGTTTCTTGTCATAAGCAAAAGAAATATTCTCAGCAAAGAGTAATGTTTCTTTTTCCTCGGGGATTATCGGTGGCTCAGGTAAGTTAATCGTGAAATCTTCCAAATCCAAATGATTTAGGTTGGCTAGTTGAGCATTTGCAGGGAAACCGTATCCCATATCACGCAGACTTGTTAGGTAAAGAGGTTCGCGAATTCCATTTTTGGTAAGGAGGTCAGTTTTAAGCAGTTGATCTGGTTCACCATCAAAGAGGATGCGTCCGTCATTAATCAAAATAATCTTATCAACCTGTCGGTAGAGAACATCTTCTAGGCGATGCTCAATAATAATGGTGGTTGCGTCGGTTGATTGATGAATGCGGTCAATCAAATCAATAGTGTCCAAACCAGATTTTGGATCTAAATTGGCTAAAGGCTCATCAAAAAGTAAAATCGGACTTTCATCAACTAAAACCCCTGCTAAGCTGACCCTTTGTTTTTGTCCACCAGATAAATCTTGAGGACGATGCTCCAATAACTCTAACAAATCAAGTTTATGGGCCCATTCATTAATAATGGCAGTCATGTCGACTTGAGAGAAACAGTCGTTTTCTAAAGCAAAAGCAATATCCTCTGCAACGGATAAACCAATGAACTGACCATCTGTATCTTGAAGAACCGTCGAAATAAGTTTTGATTTATCATAAATGGACAAATCAAAAAAATCTTTTCCATCTAAAGTCAAGGAACCTTTATGCTCTCCTTGAAAATGGTTTGGAATTAAGCCATTAAGGCAGTTGCCAAGTGTCGATTTTCCACTTCCAGAAGGTCCAACAATTAGCACTTTTTGTCCTTTTTCAATACAAGTATTGATGTTAATTAAGGTTGGACTTGATTGAGCATCATAAGTGAAGGTGAAATCTTTGAATTCAATAAAATGTGTCATAATTTAGAAATGTCTTGGTTAGTCTTTTTTAAGACTACCAGATTTGGTACGAGAATTAGCATAGGCAAGAACTAACAAAGTCCCTGCAATTCCGATAGTAAAAATATTAGCAAGCCCTGCAAATAATCCCTGGGTAAAAACTTTATTAGCAGGCTCATGGTAGATAAGAATATCACCAATTGGTGCAATAATTGCCCAAGCTACGATATTAACGATGATCTGTGTGACATTAAACATTAAAATATCTTTTTTAGAGAAGCGACCTTTGGTAATATTAAGCTTGTTTTTAAGAAGTCCAATACCAAAACCAACAATACCACTTGGAAGAACCCAAGACCACCAAACGCCGTATCCAGCAAGCATATCTTTTAGCATGTGACCAATAAAACCAACAAAGAAACCTGCAAGAGGTCCAAAGATTAAAGCAAATAAGGCTTGAAGAGCATACTGAAGTGAAATGGTTGTATTGGTAAAAATTGTAATAGGGACAAACATTCCAATAATAACAAATAAAGCAGCGCCAATACCGATAGCAACAACAGATTTAATAGAAGTGTTTTTCATGACTAATTCTCCTTATGAGGTTAAAGTTTTTTTAATTCAATATGCCAATTTTGACCAACGCCAACATTATAAGCTTTGGCAAAAGACCCTTGGTTAATGGCTACACCAACACGGTATAAGGAATTAATATAAATAATAGGTTGTCCAATACGAACATCAGCAAATGATTTACCATAGGTTACCTGATTTTGATAGACTAACATATCATTATTGTAGATAGTGACTTCGAAGCGTTCTCCAAATTGAGGATTGAAACTATAAAATTCTTCGCGCTCGATTGATGTCCAAAGCGATCCAAAACGAACATCCAGGATATCAATAACACCTCGAATCACCTTTTCTTCTATTAAAGTGTCAACAACTGGAAGCTCGATAATGCCATCAACTGATAATTCAGGACCAACCTCTTCGAAGTTGATATGCCCGCTAGCTAATTTAGCTCCAGTATAGGCGTAGACATCCCGTCCATGGAAAGTGTAAGAAAGTTCAGTATTCTGGCGACGATTGTTAACTTCAGAGATTTCACGAATAGCTTTAATGCCAATATGTTTCTTTATATAAGATAAAGTACCATTATCTGGGGTAACTATATATTGATGAGTTGTTGTTAAAGCGACAACGCTTTTTCGTTTAGAGCCAACCCCTGGATCAACAACAGAAACAAAAGTTGTGCCAGAAGGCCAATAGTTAACTGTTTGAAAAAGACGGTAAGAAGCTTCAAAAATATTATATGGTGTAATGTCGTGCGTCAAATGGTAAATGCCAAGACTAGCTTCTTCTTGTAATGCCACACCGATCATTGCAGAAACAGCACCATCAACTAAGCCAAAATCAGATTGTAAGACCAGTAAGTTATTGTTCATACCCAGATTTCCTTTTCCTATTATAATATCTTTATTTTATCACAAAGCTAACCATTAAAAAATAGATAATACACGAACTTTAAAACAATTTCCCACAATTATTATTAGTATATTAAGGAAAACGAATTATTTTATTAAAATCTCTTGACAAAGGGATGATAAGTAGGTATACTAATAAAGCTGTCAGGAAGCAAAGAAACTTCTAAGAAGAATGAAGAAAGACAAAAGAAAAAGTAAAAAAACAGTTGACAAACATAAGCTAACCTGATAGAATATAATAGTTGTCTCGTAAGAGATACAAAGACCTTTGAGAACTGAATAAGACAAAAAAACCAAACGTGCAGGGTGATATGTTAACGCATATTACCTGTCAATAAAGAAACAACGAAATAAATCTGTCAGCGACAGAAACAATGAGTAAAGAACTCAAACTTTTAATGAGAGTTTGATCCTGGCTCAGGACGAACGCTGGCGGCGTGCCTAATACATGCAAGTAGAACGCTGAGGATTGGTGCTTGCACTAATCCAAAGAGTTGCGAACGGGTGAGTAACGCGTAGGTAACCTACCTCATAGCGGGGGATAACTATTGGAAACGATAGCTAATACCGCATGATACTAGAGTACACATGTACTTAAGTTAAAAGGAGCAATTGCTTCACTATGAGATGGACCTGCGTTGTATTAGCTAGTTGGTGAGGTAACGGCTCACCAAGGCGACGATACATAGCCGACCTGAGAGGGTGATCGGCCACACTGGGACTGAGACACGGCCCAGACTCCTACGGGAGGCAGCAGTAGGGAATCTTCGGCAATGGACGGAAGTCTGACCGAGCAACGCCGCGTGAGTGAAGAAGGTTTTCGGATCGTAAAGCTCTGTTGTTAGAGAAGAACGGTAATGGGAGTGGAAAATCCATTACGTGACGGTAACTAACCAGAAAGGGACGGCTAACTACGTGCCAGCAGCCGCGGTAATACGTAGGTCTCGAGCGTTGTCCGGATTTATTGGGCGTAAAGCGAGCGCAGGCGGTTCTATAAGTCTGAAGTAAAAGGCAGTGGCTCAACCATTGTATGCTTTGGAAACTGTAGAACTTGAGTGCAGAAGGGGAGAGTGGAATTCCATGTGTAGCGGTGAAATGCGTAGATATATGGAGGAACACCGGTGGCGAAAGCGGCTCTCTGGTCTGTAACTGACGCTGAG
Organism: Streptococcus iniae; assembly: GCF_030732225.1. Lineage (NCBI taxonomy): Bacteria > Bacillati > Bacillota > Bacilli > Lactobacillales > Streptococcaceae > Streptococcus > Streptococcus iniae. The sequence continues at coordinate 411,936 of NZ_CP132230.1, forward strand.
GCTCGAAAGCGTGGGGAGCAAACAGGATTAGATACCCTGGTAGTCCACGCCGTAAACGATGAGTGCTAGGTGTTAGGCCCTTTCCGGGGCTTAGTGCCGCAGCTAACGCATTAAGCACTCCGCCTGGGGAGTACGACCGCAAGGTTGAAACTCAAAGGAATTGACGGGGGCCCGCACAAGCGGTGGAGCATGTGGTTTAATTCGAAGCAACGCGAAGAACCTTACCAGGTCTTGACATCCCTCTGACCGTCCTAGAGATAGGATTTTCCTTCGGGACAGAGGAGACAGGTGGTGCATGGTTGTCGTCAGCTCGTGTCGTGAGATGTTGGGTTAAGTCCCGCAACGAGCGCAACCCCTATTGTTAGTTGCCATCATTAAGTTGGGCACTCTAGCGAGACTGCCGGTAATAAACCGGAGGAAGGTGGGGATGACGTCAAATCATCATGCCCCTTATGACCTGGGCTACACACGTGCTACAATGGTTGGTACAACGAGTCGCAAGCCGGTGACGGCAAGCTAATCTCTTAAAGCCAATCTCAGTTCGGATTGTAGGCTGCAACTCGCCTACATGAAGTCGGAATCGCTAGTAATCGCGGATCAGCACGCCGCGGTGAATACGTTCCCGGGCCTTGTACACACCGCCCGTCACACCACGAGAGTTTGTAACACCCGAAGTCGGTGAGGTAACCTTTTAGGAGCCAGCCGCCTAAGGTGGGATAGATGATTGGGGTGAAGTCGTAACAAGGTAGCCGTATCGGAAGGTGCGGCTGGATCACCTCCTTTCTAAGGATAAGGAAGTACGTTTGGAAGTCTTATTTAGTTTTGAGAGGTCTTAAAAAAGTAAAGAGAACGTTAAGAAATCTGTATGAAAATAGGAAAGAGACGCAGTGTCAAAAGACACAAGGAAGTTTATCATTTTCACTAAGATTTTAGTTCGAATACAATTTAGATCCATAATATAGTATGAGTAACAAGATAAGAAACGTTAACATATTAACTGTGGGGCCTTAGCTCAGCTGGGAGAGCGCCTGCTTTGCACGCAGGAGGTCAGCGGTTCGATCCCGCTAGGCTCCATAGACAAGGAAGTCTCTAAAATACGTGAAGTCCATTGAAAATTGAATATCTATATCAAATTCCACGATCATGAAAATGATTGTAGAAAAAGTAACAAGAAATAAACCGAAAAAAAGATAAACGCGAACATATTAAAAAAAATAAAGAAGGTCGAAAGACTGGAAATAAGGTTAAGTTAATAAGGGCGCACGGTGGATGCCTTGGCACTAGAAGCCGAAGAAGGACGTGACTAACGACGAAATGCTTTGGGGAGCTGTAAGTAAGCGCTGATCCAGAGATGTCCGAATGGGGGAACCCGGCATGTAATGCATGTCATCCATGACTGTTAAGGTCATGAGAAGGAAGACGCAGTGAACTGAAACATCTAAGTAGCTGCAGGAAGAGAAAGCAAAAGCGATTGCCTTAGTAGCGGCGAGCGAAACGGCAGGAGGGCAAACCGAGGAGTTTACTCCTCGGGGTTGTAGGACTGCGACGTGGGACTAAAATTAATAGAAGAATTACCTGGGAAGGTAAGCCAAAGAGAGTAAAAGCCTCGTATTTAAAATTGAAATTAGCCCTAGCAGTATCCTGAGTACGGCGAGACACGCGAAATCTCGTCGGAATCTGGGAGGACCATCTCCCAACCCTAAATACTCTCTAGTGACCGATAGTGAACCAGTACCGTGAGGGAAAGGTGAAAAGCACCCCGGGAGGGGAGTGAAATAGAACCTGAAACCGTGTGCCTACAACAAGTTCGAGCCCGTTAATGGGTGAGAGCGTGCCTTTTGTAGAATGAACCGGCGAGTTACGATATGATGCGAGGTTAAGTTGAAGAGACGGAGCCGTAGGGAAACCGAGTCTTAATAGGGCGACATAGTATCATGTTGTAGACCCGAAACCATGTGACCTACCCATGAGCAGGTTGAAGGTGCGGTAAAACGCACTGGAGGACCGAACCAGGGCACGTTGAAAAGTGCTTGGATGACTTGTGGGTAGCGGAGAAATTCCAAACGAACTTGGAGATAGCTGGTTCTCTCCGAAATAGCTTTAGGGCTAGCGTCGATGTTAAGTCTCTTGGAGGTAGAGCACTGTTTGGGTGAGGGGTCCATCCCGGATTACCAATCTCAGATAAACTCCGAATGCCAAGACGATATAATCGGCAGTCAGACTGCGAGTGCTAAGATCCGTAGTCGAAAGGGAAACAGCCCAGACCACCAGCTAAGGTCCCAAAATAATTGTTAAGTGGAAAAGGATGTGGGGTTGCACAGACAACTAGGATGTTAGCTTAGAAGCAGCTATTCATTCAAAGAGTGCGTAATAGCTCACTAGTCGAGTGACCCTGCGCCGAAAATGTACCGGGGCTAAAACAATTTACCGAAGCTGTGGATTACCTTAAGAGGTAATGGTAGGAGAGCGTTCTATATGTGAAGAAGGTATACCGTGAGGAGTGCTGGAACGTATAGAAGTGAGAATGCCGGTATGAGTAGCGAAAGACAGGTGAGAATCCTGTCCACCGTAAGACTAAGGTTTCCAGGGGAAGGCTCGTCCGCCCTGGGTTAGTCGGGACCTAAGGAGAGACCGAAAGGTGTATTCGATGGCCAACAGGTTGATATTCCTGTACTAGTGTATATAGTGATGGAGGGACGCAGAAGGCTAACTAAACCAGACGACTGGAAGAGTCTGGCCAATCAGTGAGGCGTGATATGAGTCAAATGCTTATATCTATAACGTTGAGCTGTGATGGGGAGCGAATTAAGTAGCGAAGTTAGTGATGTCACACTGCCAAGAAAAGCTTCTAGCGTTTAAGTATACACTACCCGTACCGCAAACCGACACAGGTAGTCGAGGCGAGTAGCCTCAGGTGATCGAGAGAACTCTCGTTAAGGAACTCGGCAAAATGACCCCGTAACTTCGGGAGAAGGGGTGCTGTCAGCGATGACAGCCGCAGTGAATAGGCCCAAGCAACTGTTTATCAAAAACACAGCTCTCTGCTAAATCGTAAGATGATGTATAGGGGGTGACGCCTGCCCGGTGCTGGAAGGTTAAGAGGAGTGCTTAGCGTAAGCGAAGGTATGAATTGAAGCCCCAGTAAACGGCGGCCGTAACTATAACGGTCCTAAGGTAGCGAAATTCCTTGTCGGGTAAGTTCCGACCCGCACGAAAGGCGTAATGATTTGGGCACTGTCTCAACGAGAGACTCGGTGAAATTTTAGTACCTGTGAAGATGCAGGTTACCCGCGACAGGACGGAAAGACCCCATGGAGCTTTACTGCAGTTTGATATTGAGTATCTGTACCACATGTACAGGATAGGTAGGAGCCATTGAAGACGGGACGCCAGTTTCGTTAGAGGCGATGTTGGGATACTACCCTTGTGTTATGGCTACTCTAACCCAGATAGGTAATCCCTATCGGAGACAGTGTCTGACGGGCAGTTTGACTGGGGCGGTCGCCTCCTAAAAGGTAACGGAGGCGCCCAAAGGTTCCCTCAGATTGGTTGGAAATCAATCGCAGAGTGTAAAGGTATAAGGGAGCTTGACTGCGAGAGCTACAACTCGAGCAGGGACGAAAGTCGGGCTTAGTGATCCGGTGGTTCCGCATGGAAGGGCCATCGCTCAACGGATAAAAGCTACCCTGGGGATAACAGGCTTATCTCCCCCAAGAGTTCACATCGACGGGGAGGTTTGGCACCTCGATGTCGGCTCGTCGCATCCTGGGGCTGTAGTCGGTCCCAAGGGTTGGGCTGTTCGCCCATTAAAGCGGCACGCGAGCTGGGTTCAGAACGTCGTGAGACAGTTCGGTCCCTATCCGTCGCGGGCGTAGGAAATTTGAGAGGATCTGCTCCTAGTACGAGAGGACCAGAGTGGACTTACCGCTGGTGTACCAGTTGTCTTGCCAAAGGCATCGCTGGGTAGCTATGTAGGGAAGGGATAAGCGCTGAAAGCATCTAAGTGCGAAGCCCCCCTCAAGATGAGATTTCCCATAACTTTATGTTAGTAAGAGCCCTGAGAGATGATCAGGTAGATAGGTTAGAAGTGTAAGTGTAGTGATACATGTAGCGGACTAATACTAATAGCTCGAGGACTTATCCGAAAAAAGAGTTTATTGACAATAAGGGATATAACTTGATACAATATAGATATTCAATTTTGAGTGGACTCAAGTTAAGTGACGATAGCCTAGGAGATACACCTGTACCCATGCCGAACACAGTAGTTAAGCCCTAGAACGCCTGAAGTAGTTGGGGGTTGCCCCTGTTAGATACGGAAGTCGCTTAGCTTAGTTTACCATCCGCCATAGCTCAGTTGGTAGTAGCGCATGACTGTTAATCATGATGTCGTAGGTTCGAGTCCTACTGGCGGAGTAAGAGGAGATAGGATAGCCTATCTTTTTTTTGCATTTTTAGTGATAAGATGATATGATAGTTTTAAAGTTAGTAAGCACCCTTAGCTCAACTGGATAGAGTACCTGACTACGAATCAGGCGGTTAGAGGTTCGACTCCTCTAGGGTGCATTATTTTTACTTTTTGAACATGACATAAATGTCATGTTCTTTTTCTTTGCCTTCTTTTATAATACTTATAAAAGAAAAATGCTTCCGATTTGTCAAGGAAGCATGTAGTTGTGATAGGTTAACCTTCGAAGAATACCTTATAAAGAGCTTTGATGGCTTTTTGTTCATCTTTTGAATCAATAACAAACATGACTGAGACTTCACTTGATCCTTGTGAAATCATGGAAATGTTAATGTGATTTTCTGACAGAGCTTTTGTTGCTTTAGCAGTTACCCCAACATGACTTCTCATATTTTCACCAACTAACATTATTATAGAGAGGTTTCGCGTTATACTAGCTTGATCAACTTCTAATTCATGTATTAAGGTGTTAAAAATTTCTTGTTCTTTGATTGGCGTTAACTCTTTTTCTCTGATGACAATTGATAAGTCATCGATTCCTGTTGGCATATGTTCCCATCTAATATTTAAATCTTCTAGTATTTGAAGAACTTTTCGCCCGAATCCGACTTCTCTATTCATTAGGTATTTTGAAACATTGATACTGACAAATTGATTGTCTCCTGAAATTCCTACAACTGGCTTATGATCTCCTTGATGCTTAAGGACAATTTTTGTACCAGGATGTTGAGGATTATTTGTGTTTTTTATAACGAGTGGAATTTTTCCACGGTATGCTGGAATAAGGGCTTCATCATGCAAAACTGAAAAACCAGCATATGCTAATTCTCGCATCTCTTTGTAAGTAACTTCTTTGATTGAACGTGGTTGATGTACAATGCCAGGATGAGCCACGAATATACCGTCTACATCGGTAAAATTTTCATAAAGTTTAGCACCCACACCTGCTGCAATAAGTGATCCCGTAATATCAGATCCTCCTCTTGAGAAAGTACAAATGTCTCCACCTTTTGTGACACCAAAAAAACCAGGGATAACTAGAACACCTTCATACTCTTTTAGCTCCTCGAGTTTGTCATAACTTGAAGGTAAGATCCTTGCATTTTGTGGTTCACTTGTCACAATTAGCCCTGCTTTTTCAGGGTGCATATAGCGAGCTCTGAGGCCATTTAATCTAAAGAATTCAGCAATCAATTTGGCATTATTATTTTCACCAGCTGCCAAAAATGTATCGTAAAGAAAGTCGTTTTCTGCAATAGGTAATTGGGAGAGATTTTTAATAGAAATACTAATTTCATCCAGTATGGTTGTTCCTAATTGCAATTCATCACAAATTTCTTTAAAGCGATTAATAATCCAATTTTGACTTTGGCTATAATCTGCATTAGTAACATAGGCATCATGGTAGGCAATAAGGGCATCAGTAATTTTGATATCATTCTGACTTTGTTTACCTGGTGCTGAGACCACAATAAATTTCCTTTCTGAATCTGATTTTACGATGTCTAGCACTTTTTGAAGTTGCTCTGCAGATGCTAGGGAACTACCACCAAATTTTGTGACTTTCATATTCTATATCCAATCTTTAAATAATAGGAATAATTATAACAGAAATTGTTAAAATTGTCAGTAGATTCTGGAAAAAGTGAGAATGGTTTCAATTCCTTCTTTTTGGATTGTCTGGGTACAGTTATGAATCAAAAAAACATAGAATCCATTTTTAATGCTAAAATAGTGTCATGACAAGATATAAAGCAATTATTTCATATGATGGTAGTCTTTTTTCAGGCTTTCAACGGCAAACTCATGCAAGAACTGTGCAAGAAGAAATTGAAAAAACGTTAACAAAGATATGTAATGGACAGAGTGTTACAATTCATGGAGCAGGTAGAACTGATGCTGGCGTTCATGCTTATGCGCAAGTCATTCATTTTGACTTGGAAACCACTAGGGATGTTGAAAAGTTACGATTTGCACTAGATACACAGACTCCTGATGACATTGATTTTATTAGCGTGGAAGAAGTTAGTGAAGCATTCCACTCTAGGTATAATAAGCACAGTAAGACCTATGAATTTCTAGTAGATATTGGTAGACCTAAAAATCCTATGATGCGTCATTATGCAACACATTATCCCTATGATTTGGATTTGAAACGCATACAGTTGGCTATTAAGGATTTGGTTGGGACTCATGATTTTACTGGCTTTACTGCTGCGGGGACTAGTATTGAAAATAAGGTACGTACAATCACCAAAGCTGAAATGACTTATGATAGTGACCGTCAGTTTTTGATTTTTACCTTTTCAGGAAACGGTTTTCTATATAAACAAGTTCGTAATATGGTTGGCACACTGCTTAAAATTGGAAATGGTCGTATGCCAGTTGAACAAATTAATCTTATTTTAGAGGCTAAAGATCGTCAATTAGCTGGTCCAACTGCTGTAGGAAATGGGTTATATTTAAAGGAGATTTCTTATGAGTAATAAATATATTTTAGCGATTTCAGGAAATGATATTTTCAGTGGAGGTGGTCTTCATGCGGATTTGACGACGTTTACAACTAGTCAACTTCATGGTTTTCTTGCTTTGACATGTTTAACGGCAATGACAGAAAAAGGATTTGAGGTGTTTCCGACAGATGAGACTGTTTTTAATTACCAACTTGATAGTTTGTCTGAGGTTCCATTTTCGGCAATCAAAATTGGCCTTTTGCCGACACCTTCATTAGCAAAACAAACCTTACGATTTATTAAAACAAAATCTCACCTTCCAATTGTGTTAGACCCTGTTCTTGTTTGTAAGGAGAGCCATGATGTTGAGGTTAACGTTCTTCGTGATGACTTAATTGCATTTTTCCCTTATGTAAGTATCATTACACCTAACTTGGTGGAAGCAGAGCTTTTATCCCAAAAAACAATTAAAACTATTGAAGATATGAAAGAGGCTGCTCAAATTCTCTACAAACTAGGGGCTAAGCAGATTGTTATTAAAGGCGGTAATCGTTTTAGTCAAGAAAAGGCAATTGACCTTTTCTATGACGGTAATATTTTTGAGCTATTAGATTATCCGATTTTATCGCAAAATAATATTGGAGCTGGTTGTACATTTGCATCTAGTATAGCTAGTCATTTAGCACAAGAAGAGTCATCTTTTGATGCTGTAAAAGAAGCCAAGGATTTTGTTTATCAAGCTATTATTAAAGCTGATGATTACGGGGTGAAACAATTTGGCAAAACATCATAAAACGAAAGAATTAACAGTATTAGCTCTTTTAACAGCATTGTCTGTGGTTTTGGGACGGTTTATTATGGTGCCAACACCAACAGGTTTTTTAACCTTACTTGATGCAGGGATTTATTTTACAAGCTTCTATTTTGGAGCAAGACAAGGAGCAATTGTTGGAGGGCTTTCAGGGTTTTTAATTGATTTACTTGCTGGATATCCACAGTGGATGTTTCATAGTTTGATTGCTCATGGGGCACAAGGTTATTTTGCAGGTTGGACAGGTTACAAACGTGTGCTTGGATTGCTATTAGCCTCTTTTGTGATGATTGCTTGGTATTTTTTAGGTTCATTGCTATTGGGTTATGGTCTTGGAGGATCTTTTGCAGGTATATGGGGAAATGTCATGCAAAATTTCTTTGGGATGCTAGTAGGTTATTTTGTTTTTATTGCTGTTAAAGGTGCTGAGAAAAAATAAAGTGAGGAATACCATGGATTTACATATTTTGGAGCAAGAAACAAGAGTTTTGGTTTTAGATATTATTGACCGTTCTGCTATTAAAAAAGGTCAGGTATTTGTCCTAGGGCTTTCCTCAAGTGAAGTTATTGGTGGGAAAATTGGTCAAGAATCCAGTTTAGAGATTGGCGAGGTTATTGTTAAAACACTTCTTGATGTCTTAACTTCTCGTGGTATTTATTTAGCCGTCCAAGGCTGTGAGCATCTTAATCGTGCACTTGTGGTTGAAGAATCCTATGCTCTAGATAAGGAGCTTGAAATTGTTAATGTTTTACCGAGTCTTCATGCTGGAGGGAGTGGTCAAATGGCTGCCTTTAAATACATGGAAAATCCAGTAGAAGTAGAGGAAATTGTTGCTCATGCAGGTCTTGATATTGGTGATACTTCCATTGGTATGCATGTCAAAAAGGTTCAGGTGCCAATTGTTCCGGTTCAACGAGAACTGGGTGCAGCACATGTGACAGCTTTGGCTAGTCGACCAAAACTAATCGGTGGTTCAAGAGCTAACTATAAGGTAGATGCTATTCGTAAGCAATAAAGGGCCAAAGACAAAATTGATTTCTATTTTAGAACTACGTCATTATCAAGCTCGACGTCTTACTCTATTTAAATTAAAGAAAAAGCAATAAGGCTGGCGCTCTGTAACACAGAATTCCAGTCTTATTTGCTTTGTGATTGTGTAGTTGACTCTTGTTCTAAAATCTTATGATTTTGTAAGGTTTGGTTGCTGTAAAGGAAATGATGTTGGCAATGCAATGCCTTCGTTTAATAAGGCTTCCTGATATAATTTATAGAATGTATGGTAAATTAAAAATTGTTTACCATTTTCTGTGAAGATAGCTATTTTAAATGAAAATTGACCATTTGGACTTACTTGGGGTCCTAAAATATTAGGATGGTCAATAATTTCTGGAAAGTTTTTAACTTCATTATCGTTGACAGTTTTAATGATTTCAGTTACCTTTTCGAGATTAGTTGTAGAGTATAAAGGAATTTCAATGAGTGCTCTCATATTGCCTCGAGATTTATTGCTAACAACTGTAATATTTCGATTGGGAATAAAATGCAGTGTTCCATCAAACCCGCGAACTTGTGTGGTACGAATTCCAACACTTGAAATACTACCATCAATTCCAGCAATTGTAACAGTATCTCCGACTTCAAAATGGTTTTCCAGCAAAATGAAAAAACCATTGACGACATCTGAAAGAAAACCCTGAGCGCCTAAACCAATAGCGACCCCTGCAATTCCTGCTCCAGCAAGTAAACTAGAAACTGGAATACCAATAATACTGAGAATCCAATAGATTAGGAAAAAGTAGAGAATATAGTTGATAAGATTGTGGGTTAGTTTTGAGAGGGTATTTTTTCTGGCCAGTGTTTGTTTTGTGAAGGGGAATGATTTAGCAACTGTTTTTTCAAAAATGCGATTGACAATTTGTTTTAGTAACAGGAAAAAAATCAGTAAAAGCAAGAGAGAAATGATTTTTGAAAATAAGGTGAAAAGAATATCTTCAAAGTGAAATTGCTGTAGGTAATTCATTATAAAAGTCATAAAAATTCCTTTCTATCTTAGATAGTTTATCAAAAATTGAGCAAAATGAAAACATCAGTCAATGAAACTTCATATTTCTTTAAAGTGATTGGTTAAACGATACATTATTTTAGTTGATACGTTGCCTTCAATACTCATTTTTTAAAGACATGTTGCTTTTTCACAGTAAGAATTATTTCGAATGCTAGGCATCCCTTATCATTTTGTGCTAATGCTTTTTTGTTTAGCAACTAGGAAAAAGAATGAGATCTAAAATGAAGTGGTTGTGAAAATTTTGAAGTCTGCTGACTGCTGAGATATAATGCACAAAAAACTTTAAAATAGCTGTAAAATATGATAGAATGAACTGTATCTAAATTATTTTAAGGAGAAATGACTTAATGTCTACATCATTTGAAAACAAAGCTACTAACCGTGGCCTTATTACATTTACAATTGGTCAAGATAAAATCAAACCAGCTCTTGATCAAGCATTTAACAAAATTAAAAAAGATTTGAATGCACCAGGTTTCCGTAAAGGACATATGCCTCGTCCAATCTTTAATCAAAAATTTGGTGAAGAAGTTCTTTATGAAGATGCTTTAAACATCATTTTGCCAGAAGCTTATGAAGCTGCTGTTGCTGAGCTTGAACTTGAAGTTGTTGCGCAACCAAAAATTGATGTTCTTTCAATGGAAAAAGGCAAAGACTGGGAAATTACTGCTGAAGTTGTTACAAAACCAGAAGTTAAACTTGGTGACTACAAAGATTTAGCTGTTGAAGTTGACCTTTCAAAAGAAGTAAGTGACGACGAAGTTGCTGAAAAACTTGAGCGCGAACGTAAAAACCTTGCTGAATTAGTTGTTAAAGAAGATGCAGCTGAACTTGGTGATACTGTTGTGATTGATTTCCTTGGTTCAATTGATGACGTTGAATTTGATGGTGGAAAAGGGGATAACTTCTCACTTGAACTTGGTTCAGGTCAATTTATTCCAGGTTTTGAAGATCAACTTGTTGGTAAAAAAGCTAGTGAAACTGTAGATGTTATGGTAACATTCCCAGAAGATTACCAAGCTGAAGACCTTGCAGGTAAAGAAGCTAAATTTGTAACAACAGTTCATGAAGTTAAAATGAAAGAAGTTCCAGAACTTGATGATGAGTTAGCTAAAGATATCGATGAAGAAGTTGAAACTCTTGAAGATTTGAAAGCTAAATACCGTAAAGAGCTTGAGTCAGCTAAAGAAATTGCGTACGATGACGCTGTTGAAGGAGCTGCTATTGAATTAGCTGTTGCCAATGCTGAAATCGTTGAATTGCCAGAAGAAATGGTACATGATGAAGTTCACCGTTCAATGAACGAATTCATGGGCAATATGCAACGTCAAGGGATTTCACCTGAAATGTACTTCCAATTAACAGGTACTACTCAAGACGATCTTCACAAACAATACGAAGCAGAAGCTGACAAACGTGTTAAAACAAACCTTGTTATTGAAGCAATTGCTAAAGCAGAAGGTTTTGAAGCTACTGATGAAGATATCGAAAAAGAAATCAATGATCTTGCAACTGAGTACAATATGCCAGTTGAACAAGTACGTTCATTACTTTCACCTGAAATGTTGAAACATGACATTGCTATGAAAAAAGCAGTTGAAGTTATCACTGAATCAGCAAAAGTTAAATAAGTTCATTGACAAGAGAGACTGAAAATTATTTTTCAGTCTTTTTTTGTCTACTAGAGGAGGATGGCGTGAAAGCTATAATTTTTGATATGGATGGTGTCATTGTTGATACAGAATATTTAGATTTTCAATTACAGAGTGTCTATATTAAATCAATTGCCAAGAATCCTGAAGAATTAAGTCATGAGGATTTTTCAAGTTTGGTTGGACGTACAGGGAGGGATTTATATGATAGAATCATTGCACTAAGTCACACTCAACATCCTTTTGAGGAAGTGACTCTTGCTTTAGAAGCTATCGCGCAAGAAAAATATCGAAAAGAAATGGTAGAAAAACTCTTTCGCAAGGATGTTTTGAAGATTATCGCTTTTGCAAAAGAACAGGGCATTTTATTAGGACTTGCCTCATCAAGCGCCATGAAGGATATCCTATCAGTTCTAAGCAGTCATGACCTTGTTGCACAATTCGACTTAATTGTTACAGGTGAGGATTTCACAGCTAGCAAACCCCATCCAGAAATCTATTTGCATAGCCTTGAAAAACTTGGTGTTACAGCTAATCAAACCATAGTAATTGAAGACTCCCCTTCAGGAATAGCTGCCGCAAAAGCAGCAGGTCTAACAGTGATTGCTTATGAAGAAAAACGAATGCAAGTGGATCAAAGCGCTGCTGATTATATCATGCCAGACATGCAACACATTTATATGAAAGTCAAAGACTTAGCGAGTAAGGTTTAAAGAAGCAATTGCTTCTTTTTTCCGATTTGCCTGATAAAAGCTTTGACGAATGACTGAAATTAGCGTAAAATAGATAGGAATGATAAAATAAGGAGAACTGCCTTGAAATTAGAGATATTTGCAGGACAAGAAAAAAGCGAACTTTCAATGATTGAAGTTGCACGTGCTATTTTAGAGGAACGTGGTCGCGACAATGAAATGTATTTCAGTGACTTAGTCAATGATATTCAAACCTACTTAGGGAAGTCTGATGCGGATATTCGTCAAGCATTACCATTTTTCTACACTGACTTGAATACAGATGGTAGTTTTATTCCATTAGGAGATAACAAATGGGGTCTTCGTTCATGGTATGCTATTGATGAAATCGATGAAGAAATCATTACACTTGAAGAAGATGAAGATGGCTCACCAAAACGTAAAAATAAACGTGTTAATGCCTTTATGGATGGCGATGAAGATGCTATCGACTATAATGATGATGATCCAGAAGATGAAGACTTCGTTGAAGAAACCATCGACATTGAATATGATGAAGAAGATCCAGATGATGAAAAATCAGAAGTGGAATCTTACGACTCAGAATTAAATGAAATCATTCCAGAAGATGATATCGAAGAAGTTGAAATTAACGAAGAAGATGATGAAGAAGAAGAGGAAGAGGAAGAATAATTCCTGAGTCAACTGATTTGTGGTTTTACTATTTGACAAACTGCTTAATATAGTTTATATTATTATTCGGGCACCTCTTTATGAGGTCGGATAAAAGCTCCCTAATTATTAGGGGGCTATTTTTATTTTTTCTTTTAGAGAAAAAAGTAATCCCTAGAGTTATCAGGCGACTTATTACGACAGTGATAAGCAATTATTTTTGAAAAGGATGGCATGTTTATGACAAAATATATTTTTGTAACTGGTGGGGTTGTATCTTCAATTGGTAAAGGGATTGTTGCGGCAAGTCTTGGACGTTTGCTTAAGAACCGAGGTCTCAAAGTTACCATTCAAAAATTTGACCCATACATCAATATTGATCCAGGGACTATGAGCCCTTACCAGCATGGGGAAGTCTATGTTACTGACGATGGTGCTGAAACAGATTTGGATTTAGGGCACTATGAGCGCTTCATTGATATTAACCTTAATAAATATTCGAATGTTACAACAGGTAAAATCTACAGTGAGGTCCTTCGTAAAGAACGTAAAGGGGAATACCTTGGGGCAACAGTTCAGGTAATTCCACATATCACAGATGCTTTGAAAGAAAAAATCAAACGTGCAGCCACAACGACAGATTCTGATGTCATTATCACAGAAGTTGGTGGAACAGTTGGTGATATTGAAAGTTTGCCATTCCTTGAGGCTCTTCGCCAAATGAAAGCAGATGTTGGTTCAGACAATGTCATGTACATTCATACCACATTACTGCCTTACTTGAAGGCTGCAGGTGAGATGAAAACAAAACCAACACAACACTCTGTTAAAGAACTTCGTGGCTTAGGAATTCAACCTAATATGCTAGTTATTCGAACAGAAGAAGAAGTTGAGCAAGGCATTAAAAACAAATTGGCACAGTTTTGTGATGTGGAACCAGAAGCCGTTATTGAATCTCGTGACGTTGAGCATTTGTACCAGATTCCATTAAACTTACAGGCTCAAAATATGGATCAAATTGTTTGTGATCATTTGAAATTAGATGTGCCAGCGGCTGACATGACAGAGTGGTCACAAATGGTTGATAAGGTGATGAACCTTAAGAAAACCACTAAAATTGCTCTTGTTGGGAAATATGTGGAATTGCCTGATGCTTACTTATCAGTGGTTGAAGCCCTTAAGCACTCAGGTTGTGTTAATGATAGTGCCATCGACTTGAAGTGGGTTAATGCTAATGACGTCACAGAAGCTAATGTTGCAGAACTGCTGGCTGACGCTGATGGCATTATTGTTCCTGGCGGTTTTGGCCAACGAGGAAGTGAAGGAAAAATTCAAGCCATCAAGTATGCTCGTGAGCAAGATGTACCAATGCTTGGTGTCTGCTTAGGCATGCAATTGACTTGTGTGGAATTTGCCCGTCACGTTCTTAATTTGGAAGGTGCACATTCAGCTGAATTAGATCCAGAAACAAATTACCCAATTATCGATATTATGCGTGATCAAATTGATATTGAGGATATGGGTGGCACCTTACGTTTAGGATTATACCCATGTAAATTAAAAGTTGGCTCAAGAGCGGCGCAAGCTTATAACAACCAAGAAGTTGTTCAACGTCGTCATCGTCACCGTTATGAATTTAACACGAAATTCCGTAAACAATTTGAAGAAGCTGGCTTTGTTTTCTCAGGTGTTTCACCAGATAACCGTTTGATGGAGATTGTTGAATTACCAGAGAAAAAATTCTTTGTTGCTGCTCAATACCATCCAGAATTACAAAGTCGTCCAAACCATGCAGAAGAGCTTTACACAGCCTTTGTGACTGCTGCAGTGGAGAACAGCTTGGCGTAAACGGACAGGTTATGACTTGAAAAAATGCCTTTTCAAGTGCTATAATAACCCCAAGAGGTTATGATATGGTTTCGTTATTTCTACCCCTCCTTGAACGAGTAGGGCTAATTATTCTATTGGCTAATCTATTAATGATTAGCCCTTTTTATAAAAAAATGATGTATCAGAGGGATTCTTACAGAGTTCGCTGGATACTGATTTTAACGTTTAGTGTTTTTGCTATTATTAGTAATTTTACGGGAGTTTTGGTTACAGCACCATTTGAAATTGGCAGTGGTGGCTTGGTTAATCTTTCTTCACACACCTCTATTGCAAACACCCGCACCTTAACCATCGGAATGTCAGGGCTTATTGGTGGGCCTTTTGTCGGCTTTTTTGTCGGTCTCATCTCAGGTATGGTCAGATGGCTTCAAGGGGGAACTGCTCCTTATACTTACTTTATTTCCTCGCTTTTGATTGGCATTTTATCGGGCTTTGTTGGTAGAATAAGCTTGCGCAAAAAAACCTATCCTAAAATCTGGCAAGGAAGTTTGTGTGGTGCATTGATGGAATTGGTTCAGATGCTTTGTATTCTAACCTTTCTACCAGACAAGATTCAAGCTTTAGAACTCATTCAGACCATTGCCTTACCAATGGCTTTGGTTAATGCTCTAGGAACAGGTATTTTCTTATCCATTATTATTGGAACCTTGAGGCAAGAAGAAAGCATGAGAGCTATCCAAACCCACGATGTTTTGGAATTGGCTAACACGACTTTACCTTATTTTAGACAAGGTTTAACCTTTGAATCTGCTGAAAAAGCTGCAGATGAGATTAAAAAATTTATGCGCGTGTCAGCAGTCAGTATGACAAATAGAAGTTCTATTTTAGCACATGTTGGGGCAGCAAGTGATCACCATATTCCGACCAAAAAAATTATCACAGATTTATCGCGTAACGTTGTTGAATCTGGACAAATACAAGTGGTTCACAGCCGTGAGGCAATTGGCTGTCATTACCCAGATTGCCCTTTAGCAGCAGCCATTGTTGTGCCTTTGTTTGTAAAAGGAAAAGTGGAGGGAACTTTCAAGTTATACTTTACCGATGCGGATGATTTAACTTATGTTGAAGAACAATTAGCTAAAGGATTAGGGAATATTTTTTCATCCCAACTAGAACTTGGCCAAATGGCGACAGAAAAAGGTCTTTTAAAAGATGCAGAAATCAAGTCTTTGCAGGCGCAAGTTAATCCTCACTTTCTCTTTAATGCCATTAATACGATTTCTGCTTTGATGAGAGTTGACAGTGAAAAAGCCCGTTATCTGTTATTGCAATTGGGACATTATTTCAGGTCAAACATCACATCAACCCGTCACAATTTAATTTCAGTTGAAGAAGAGGTCAATCATCTTAATGCCTACTTAACCATTGAGCAAGCCCGTTTTCCTGGACGCTTTAGCATTGATTTGGAGATCCCTGATGAGCTGAAAAAAGCTAGTATCCCACCATTTACCATTCAAGTTTTGGTGGAAAATGCGTTAAAACATGCTTTTTCTGGTCGTAAAAATGATAATAAGGTTCATGTTTCTTTGTCTAAAGAAAAGGAGCAACTTCATCTTAGTGTTGTGGATAATGGGCAGGGCATTGCAAGAGAACTATTAGCAAAACTGGGGAAAGAAAGTGTTCCTTCTCTTAAAGGGACAGGATCAGCACTTGAGAATTTAAACCGTCGATTGCATAGCCTTTATGATGATAAGGTTCAGATGCTAATAGGCTCTGATGATAAAGGGACACGGTTTGATATTTTTGTTCCTATTCAGTGGACAAAGGAGGATTAATGAAAGTAGCACTTATTGATGACGAGCCTTTAGCCCGTATGGAATTATCTTATTTATTGCACCAGACACAAGAGGTTGAGCAAATTTTGGAAGGGGATTCTATTGAAGATGCTTTTCAACTCTTGTTAACAGATCAGCCTGATGTTCTCTTTTTAGATATTCATTTAACAGATGAAAGTGGCATTGACTTGGCTAAACGTTTGACAAAAATACCTAACCCTCCGCTTATTATTTTTGCGACAGCTTATGATAATCATGCTTTGGAGGCTTTTGAGGTTAATGCTTTGGATTATGTGTTAAAGCCCTTTGAAGAAACACGTGTCCGCGTAGCTGTTCAAAAGGCAAAAGCTGCTTTAATAGCCAAAAAAATGTCTCAGTCAGCACCTGCTAACAGAGACAATCAGATGGGGCGCTTAACCGTTGAGACAGATGAACGGATTTACTTACTCTCTTTCCAAGATATTATCTACTGTGAGGTGCAGGGTAAAGAAACAACTCTTTACACTAAAACAGGTAAATACATCAGTCAAACAAGTTTATCAGCTCTTGAAAAGCAATTACCAGCGCAGCTATTTTTTAAAGTGCACCGTTCTTATCTGATCAACCAAGATCAAATCATGGAAATTCAACCCTGGTTCAACCAGACCTACCAAGTCACCATGTCAAATGGAGATAAGGTTCCTGTTAGCAGATCTTATTTAAAGGTTTTTCGGGAGAAAGTAGGCTTATAAGCAAGTATTTTGAGGTCCAATCTATGCATTTCGTACCTTCTAAACAGTCAATTATTCCAAAAAGAGCCTAAGGGTTCTTTTTTTGCTTATAATAAAGACAAGAAATCGTCAAAGAGAAAAAAGGAGCTGCAACTATGAAAAAAACCTATTCGATTTTATATCAATCAGTGGTGATTGGCCTCATTGTCTTACTGTCTAAATTAATTGAAAAAATGCTACCGTTTGTGATGCCAGCGTCTGTGATTGGCTTGGTTTTACTTTTCTTAGCCTTGAGCTTTAAGTTCATTAAGTTGGAAGAAGTTGAAGATGTAGGTGACAAGCTTGTTTCAAATATTGGCCTCTTTTTTGTACCAGCGGGTGTCTCTGTTATTAATTCTCTTGGTATTTTAAAAGCTCATTTTGTGCTAGACATCGTTTTAATTTTTACATCAACAGTTATCCTTCTTGTTTCAACAGGTTGGATGACACAGATGATTCTAAAAATGGAACCTCAAAAAGCCTTTCATTTTGCATCAATTTTTACCAAACAGCAGGAATCAAAAGCAAGAAGAAAGTCTTTAGCAACAAGCAACAGTTATAGCAAATAAAGGGATGGTGGACGTATGATAGCAAATCTCATTAACGTTTTAAAAGAGACCACAATATTTGGTGTCTTGTTATCTGTAGGGACTTTCTATATTGGGCAAATGTTGTTTAAGAAATCAAAAGGATTCTTCTTGTTTGCGCCTTTGTTTGTGGCCATGGTTTTAGGGATTGCTGCCTTATTAATCACAGGTATTAGTTTTGAAGATTATAATAAAGGGGGTCAAATCATTAGTTTCTTCCTTGAGCCTGCGACTATTTGCTTTGCTATCCCGCTTTATCGTAAAAGAGATGTTTTGAAAAAAAACTGGTTACAAATTGTTGGTGGCATTAGTTTAGGGAGTGTTGTAGCTGTTTACGGGATTTATGTGATGTCCAATCTCCTTCAATTGGGTAAAGTAGTAACAGCCTCTATGTTACCTCAAGCAGCAACGACAGCGATTGCTATGCCAACTTCTCTAGCACTTGGTGGCTCAGCAGAATTGACATCATTAGCTTGTATTTTAAATGGTGTTATTATTTATGCTCTCGCTAAACCTTTGATTAATTTCTTTAAAATTAATGATCCCATTGCACGAGGTTTAGCCCTTGGAACAGCAGGGCATGCTCTAGGCGTTTCAGCAGCTAAAGATTTTGGACAGGTGGAAGAATCCATGGCTTCCATTGCTCTAGTGATTGTAGGCGTTATTGTCACTGTGGTTGTTCCTATTTTAGCAAATATCCTCTTATAAATAAAAGAGAAAAAAGAGAAAAAAACCTTTCTTTTTTCTCTTTTTTTTAGTAAACTATTTGATATGAAAATTATTCGATTATCAAAGTATTTGGCACTTATCGTTGCCATTTTAGTAACCATTAGTATTGCTGCAAGCTTTTATTTTTTTCATGTGGCACAAGTCCGAGAAAAAAAATCATTTATTAATTCAAGCAGTTTAACAGCTAAAAGTTCCCTTTATGGCATGCAAAAAGCATTTGACCAATTAGAACCTGAGACACGCTATTTAACCAATCGTGGGCATAAGCAAGTGGCTTGGTATTTACCCGCTGAAAGCAATTCCTCTAAAACAGTTGTTATTGTTCATGGTTTTGTTAACAGTAAAGCTAATATGAAACCCTATGCGATCTTATTTAGGGAATTAGGGTATAATGTTCTAATGCCTGATAATGAGGCACATGGCAAGAGTCAGGGGGATATTATTGGCTATGGTTGGAATGATAGAAAAAATCTGATTGCCTGGACAAATGAATTATTAGCAGAGAATGCTAAGCAGGAGATTACTTACTTTGGATTATCTATGGGTGGAGCGACTGTTATGATGGCAAGCGGTGAGCCATTACCCAAACAAGTTAAGGCTATTATTGAAGATTGTGGTTACTCAAGTGTCTGGGAAGAGTTGAAGTTTCAAGCTAAGGAGATGTATCAGCTTCCTGCTTTTCCACTTTTATATCAAGTGTCTGCTCTTTCCAAAATACGGGCTGGTTTTAGCTATCAAGAGGCCAGTGCTGTTGAGCAATTGAAGAAAAACAAATTACCTGTTCTTTTTATTCATGGAAACAAGGATAATTTTGTACCGACTTCAATGGTTTATGACAATTATAAAGCTACAAAAGGACCAAAATCTCTCTATATTGCCAAAGGGGCAAAACATGCTAAATCTTTTGAAAGCAATCCTGAAGCCTATAAAAAAGAAATCAAAGATTTTTTAAGTAAATATCAAAAATAATCTTGACAGTATAACTCATAGTTGATATAATATTTTATGTTGCTAATGAGTAGCGGAAATGGCGGAATTGGCAGACGCGCAGGACTAAGGATCCTGTGACCGCTTTAGGTCGTGGGGGTTCAAGTCCCCCTTTCCGCATCAGATGATGAACTTCGGTTCATCTTTTTTTGTGGCTTAAAAGAGATTGAAAAGTAAGTTAAAACAGGTTTTTCAAGGAATTTAGTGTTTCGAAAACGTTTTATCATGAGCTGACACTAGAAATTTCAGCCTAATTGTGCTAAAATGAACAATGTAACGGGAAATACCCGAAAAATAAGAGGAGGCCTTACAAATGGCAATCGTTTCAGCAGAAAAATTTGTACAAGCAGCTCGTGAAAACGGCTACGCTGTTGGTGGATTTAACACAAACAACTTAGAGTGGACTCAAGCTATCTTGCGTGCAGCAGAAGCTAAAAAAGCTCCAGTTCTTATCCAAACTTCAATGGGTGCTGCAAAATACATGGGTGGTTACAAAGTATGTCAATCACTTATTTCTAACCTTGTAGAATCAATGGGAATCACTGTTCCTGTAGCTATTCACCTTGACCACGGTCATTATGAAGATGCTTTAGAATGTATTGAAGTTGGTTACTCTTCAATCATGTTTGACGGTTCACACCTTCCAGTTGAAGAAAACCTTGCGAAAACAGCAGAAGTTGTTAAAATCGCTCATGCAAAAGGTGTTTCTGTAGAAGCTGAAGTTGGAACTATCGGTGGTGAAGAAGACGGAATCGTTGGTAAAGGTGAACTTGCTCCAATCGAAGACGCTAAAGCTATGGTTGCAACTGGAATTGATTTCCTTGCTGCTGGTATCGGTAACATTCATGGTCCATACCCAGCTAACTGGGAAGGTCTTGCTCTTGACCACTTAGAAAAATTAGCTGCTGCTGTACCAGGATTCCCAATCGTATTGCACGGTGGATCAGGTATTCCTGATGATCAAATCAAAGCAGCTATCAAACTTGGTGTTGCTAAAGTTAACGTTAACACTGAAAGCCAAATCGCTTTCTCTGATGCAACTCGTGAATTTGCACGTAACTACGATGCTAACGAAGCAGAATACGATGGTAAAAAATTATTTGACCCACGTAAATTCTTGGCACCAGGAATCAAAGCTGTTCAAGGCGCTGTAGAAGAACGTATTGACGTATTCGGATCAGCAAACAAAGCTTAATTGAGAATTTAAAATCTATTAAAGCCCTTTTTAAGGGCTTTTTTATGTACGATTGATGTTCTAAAAATTAAGAATAAAGTGAACAGTTTAACTCTCTTTGAAAAAGTAGGCAATATTGTTTGATATTAATGATTAGGATATTTTGGATAGGGTATTATACAATGAGCTAACACTCATTTTACAAATCTTAGGCATTGTAGTAGTCAAAAGATTATTGGCGTCTTAAATCCAAGTGGAGTAGCATACACTTATCAATTCATTAATGGCATTGAAGATCATATCACGGAAGTCCCATATGATGGAACAATGGAAAATCTATTTAAAGAGCTAAAAAAACGCATGAGCTAATGGCTTGGGGGAAGAAAGTTCTAAAATGAAGTTAGCCATCTGAGGGTATGAAAAAACATCTCAAAGAGATATACTTGTAGTTCACCACAAACACAAGATAGGACACTTTGAGATGCATGAACATTATACACCAAAAGGAAAACATTTGACAATAGCTGAGCGTTACTTCATCGAGAAATGGAAGTCAGAAGGAAAGTCCAATAGAGCCATCGCTAACTTGCTAGGTAAAGCGCCTCAAACCATTCATAATGAGGTTAAACGAGGACTTGTCAGACAACAAATTCGTAAAGGTAAATTTGAAATGATTTATCAAGCTGACTACGCTCAAGCTAGCTATGAGAATAAACGACGAAATTCTATTCGTTCTATTGGCTTGGATAAAGATACGAAAGAGAGGATTCTGCACTATATGAGGCAGAACTTTTCACCTGAAATGATGGTGAAGTCGAAAGGTATAGCTGTTCCTGTTTCAACCATCTATTATTGGATTCATAACGGACACCTTGGCATCCATTCTGATCACATCTTGTATCCAAGGAAAAGAAAGGGAAAATCAAAGAAGGCTAGCCCTCGTTTCAAACCTGCTGGTCAATCCATTGAGAAAAGACCTGATGCGATTAATCGTAGACTTGAAAATGGGCATTATGAAATTGATACGGTTATTCTAACAAGGGCTAAGAATGAATGTCTACTAACTCTAACAGACCGCCGTAGTCGTCACCAGATTATCAGACTCATTCCGGATAAGTCTGCTCAGTCGGTCAATCATGCCTTAGAAAGTATAGTAAAGACTCACCCTATTCACTCTATTACAGCTGATAACGGAACTGAATTCAACAGACTTTCTCTTGTCTTTCCAAAAGAAGATATCTACTACGCACATCCCTACGCTTCCTGGGAAAGGGGAACGAATGAGAACCATAACAGACTGATCAGAAGATGGTTACCTAAAGGAACAAAGAAAACGACCCAAAGAGAGGTCGCATTCATTGAAAATTGGATAAACAACTATCCTAAGAAAATATTAGACTACAAATCTCCTAAAGAGTTTTTAACCGCTGGCTAACTTGGACTTGAAATTTAGCAATGGCTTGGGGGATGATTTGAATGCGGAAATCTAAAAGAAAATGAAATATACCTTGCTAAATGATAAGCCATGTGGTAGAATAGTTTAGTATGTGGTGCTAGCACATCAAAAACATATTCTACGTAGGAGGAAACAGATCAACATGGCTAAAGTATGTTATTTTACAGGTCGTAAAACCGTATCTGGTAACAACCGTTCACACGCAATGAACCAAACAAAACGTACAGTTAAACCAAATCTTCAAAAACTTACTGTTCTTATCGACGGTAAACCAAAAAAAGTTTGGGTTTCAGCTCGTGCGCTTAAATCTGGTAAAGTAGAACGCGTCTAATAAAAAAATAAGCCTTCGGGCTTTTTTTTATTAGACAATCGTATAGGAAAGGGCATTTGAATGAGCTTTTGCCTATATTTTTTTACAATAGCATTATTATATGGTAAAATAGATTGATAAAAACTTTTTGAGGTAGTAAATATGACTGTAAAAATGAATACAAATGATGGTCTGATCGAACTATCTGACGACGTTATTGCAACTGTCGTTGGTGGTTCCGCAACGGAAATTTTTGGCGTTGTTGGAATGGCAAGTAAAAGTGCTATTAAAGACAATTTTCAATCACTACTTCGCAAAGAAAACTATGCCAAAGGTGTAGTTGTTAAGTCAACAGATTTGGGTATTTCTGTTGATGTTTATACCGTAATGAGTTATGGGGTTAAAATCAGTGAAGTGTCTAAAAATATCCAAGAACGTGTGAAGTTTAACCTTGAGAGCCAGTTAGGTTTAACTGCAGATATGGTTAACGTCTACGTACAAAATATTAAGGTTGTGGGAGAAAATTAGTGTCAAATATTACAACAAGTTTATTTCAAGAGATGGTTCAAGCAGCTGCTACCCGTCTTGGTAAACAAGCAGAGTATGTCAATTCTTTAAACATCTTTCCTGTTCCAGATGGTGATACTGGGACAAATATGGGGATGACAATGGACAATGGAGCCAAAGAAGTAGCCGATAAACCAGCACAAACAGTTGGGGAAGTTGGACAAATCTTATCAAAAGGTCTTTTGATGGGAGCACGCGGAAATTCAGGAGTTATTACCTCTCAATTATTCCGTGGTTTTGGTCAAAGCATTAAAGATAAAAATGAGCTTAACGGTAAAGATTTGGCACATGCCTTCCAATCAGGTGTAGAAGTTGCCTACAAAGCAGTTATGAAGCCTGTTGAAGGGACTATTTTAACGGTTTCTCGTGGTGCTGCTAGTGCTGCTTTGAAAAAAGCTGACGAGTCAGATGATGCCGTTGAAGTTATGGAAGCTGCTCTTAAGGGAGCAAAACGTGCTTTAGCTAAAACACCAGACATGCTTCCAGTTCTTAAGGAAGTAGGTGTTGTTGACTCTGGTGGTCAAGGACTTGTTTATATTTATGAAGGTTTTATGTCTGCTTTAAATGGCGACTACGTGGCTTCTGAAGATTTTAAAGCGACTCCAGCTAATATGTCTGAAATGATTAATACAGAGCATCACAAGGCTGTAGTTGGTCATGTTGCTACAGAAGACATCACTTTTGGTTACTGTACAGAAATCATGGTTGCTCTAAAACAAGGACCAACTTATGTTAAAGAATTCAATTATGACGAATTCCAAGGCTACTTAAGCAATCTTGGCGATTCTTTACTTGTTGTCAATGATGACGAGATTGTTAAAGTTCACGTGCATACTGAAGATCCGGGACTTGTTATGCAAGAAGGTCTTAAATATGGTTCTCTTGTTAAGATTAAAGTAGATAACATGCGTAGCCAACATGATGCACAAGTTGAACATACAAAGACAAGTGCACCAAAAGCTGAGCCTAAAGAATACGGTTTAATTGCTGTTGTTGCTGGTGAAGGGCTTGCAGAAATCTTCAAAGCACAAGGTGTTGATTACATTATTTCTGGTGGTCAAACAATGAACCCTTCTACAGAAGATATTGTTAAGGCAATCGAAGCTGTCAATGCTAAAAATGTTATCATTTTACCAAACAACAAAAATATCTTTATGGCTGCTCAATCTGCCGCAGCTGTTGTTGATATTCCAGCTGCTGTTGTTGAAACACGTACAGTTCCTCAAGGTTTCACAAGTTTATTAGCATTTGATGCAAGTAATACTTTGGAAGATAATGTTTCAGCAATGACTGAGAGCTTGTCAGAGGTTACAAGTGGTAGCTTAACACTAGCTGTTAGAGACACAACTATTGATGGTCTTGAAATTCACGAGAATGATTTCCTAGGAATGGTTGATGGTAAAATTTTAGTATCTGATGCTAATGTTGAAGCAGCAATGAAAGCAACTTTTGATCACATGATTGATGAAGAGAGTGAAATTGTGACTATTTTTGTTGGTGAAGATGGTGATGATACACTTGCACAAGAACTTGTTGCGTATTTAGAAGAAAAATATGAAGATATAGAAGTTGAAGTTCATCAAGGAAATCAACCGGTATATCCTTATCTAATGAGTGTTGAATAAAGAAAAAATGACCGTTTGGTCATCAGATTGAAGAACACGTCCATTTTGGACATAATCTTCAGTCTTTTTTCTTTTTCTTGGAAAAGAAAAAAACTCTTAGAGATACTGTTATAATAGCATTTCTAAGAGTAAGTATGCCAGTCAATTTCTAAAGTTTCAATTTTTCTTTTGCTGGCAGGGGTGTCTACATTTTAAAATAATTATTTGGATATTTTTAAAGCCTTAGTAAGCGTGATTTTTATTTGACAAATCTTAGAAATGAATTATAATTGTATCATAACAATAAGTCAATCTGCAGCAAATGACATGTGAGCTAGCACTGACATAGGAGGTTTTTATGTTTTATACACTATTTTTCACTTGCTTTTTAGTTATTGTCATCCTTTCTATTATTGGAAGTACCTTGTATGTCGTTAAACAACAAACCGTAGCCATCGTTGAGCGTTTTGGTCGCTATCAAAAAACGGCTTCAAGCGGTATCCATATCCGTATGCCTTTTGGCATTGATAAAATTGCAGCTCGTGTTCAATTGCGATTATTGCAAACAGAGATTATTGTTGAAACTAAAACCAAAGATAATGTGTTTGTGACCTTAAATATTGCCACACAATACCGGGTTAATGAGCAAAATGTAACAGATGCATACTACAAATTGATGAAACCAGAGTCACAAATTAAGTCCTACATTGAAGATGCTCTTCGTTCATCAGTTCCTAAATTGACACTTGATGAATTATTTGAGAAAAAAGATGAAATCGCCTTAGAAGTTCAACATCAGGTAGCTGAAGAAATGTCTACCTATGGTTATATTATTGTGAAAACCTTGATTACTAAAGTAGAACCAGATGCAGAAGTTAAACAATCAATGAATGAAATCAATGCTGCGCAACGTAAACGTGTTGCGGCTCAAGAGCTTGCAGAAGCAGATAAAATTAAAATTGTTACTGCAGCATCCGCTGAAGCAGAAAAAGATCGTCTCCACGGGGTTGGTATCGCTCAACAACGTAAAGCAATTGTTGATGGTTTAGCTGAATCAATTCAGGAATTGAAAGAAGCTAATATTAGTTTGAATGAAGAACAAATCATGTCAATTCTTTTAACAAACCAATATTTAGATACTCTAAATACTTTTGCATCACGTGGCAATCAAACATTGTTCTTACCATCTACACCAAATGGTGTCGATGATATTAGAACACAAATTTTATCAGCATTAAAAGTTAAATAAGAAAAAACAACTAAGACGGAGGGATGTGTCTTAGTTGTTTTTTTTGTCTGACTTAATAGACTAAGGCATTATTTTTTCCCTTGTCTCTTATGCTCATGAATAATTTTCAAGGCACGTTTTTTGGTTTTTATATTTGGACTTTTCAGTCTACGATAAGCTGACGCGAGGTCAGTTTTTTCAGCCATATCAACCTCCTTGTGATAATTTATTAACGTTAATATAGCAAGTATAACACAAAACACTTAACTGGTAAAGTAATTTGCGCAAATAGATTGAAAAATTCTCTCAAAAATGCCTTGATCTATTATCAGACCAAGGCATTTTTGCTAATCTAAGAAGTTACCGTTTTTAGGAGGCATCTTGATAGAGAATTTTTATAAATTTATTTCAAAAAACGTTGCAAGAATTCTTTTGTTCGATCTTGACTTGGATTCTCAAAAATTTGTTGAGGGCTACCTTCTTCAGCAATTAACCCTTTATCCATAAAGATAACACGGTCTGAAACGTCACGAGCAAAGTCCATTTCGTGCGTAACGATAATCATTGTAAGACCTGATTTTGCAAGGTCTTGCATGGTTTTAAGAACCTCACCGACCATTTCAGGGTCAAGTGCTGATGTAGGTTCGTCAAAAAGCATAGCTTCCGGATTAACGGATAAGGCACGTGCGATAGCAACACGTTGTTTTTGACCGCCTGATAGTTGTTTGGGTTTGGCTAGCCAATATTGTTCGGTCATGCCAACACGGTTCAGGTTTTCTTTGGCGATTTCTTCTGCTTCAGATCGGCTACGTTTTAATACGGTGGTTTGGGCAACAATAGCATTTTCTAAAACGTTAAGGTTTTCAAAAAGGTTAAAGGATTGGAAAACCATTCCTAACTTTTCACGGTAATGAGATAAATTGTAGTTGCCATCTAAAACGTTCTTACCATGGAATAAAATATCACCAGCAGTTGGTTCTTCTAAAAGATTAATTGATCGAAGAAGAGTTGATTTTCCAGAACCAGATGAACCAATAATTGAGATAACTTCACCTTTATTTACGGAAAGTGAAATATCTTTTAAAACTTCATTTTGGCCATAAGATTTTTTTAAATGATGGATTTCAATAATAGGGTTAGACATTGCCGACCTCCTTCACTTGCATTTGGTTGGCACCAGTTGTGTATGTGTCTGAATCAAAACGGCGTTCAATATAACGAAGAATTCTTGTAACAGTAAAGGTTAAAATGAAGTAGATAACTGCGATAACAGAGAATGTTTGGAAGTATTGATAGTTTTGAGTTGCAATGGTGTTACCAGAGAAGTAAAGTTCTACTACAGAGATAACATTTAAAACGGATGTGTCTTTAATATTAATAACAAACTCGTTACCAGTAGCAGGGAGAATGTTTCGAACGACTTGCGGAAGTACAATCTTTCGCATGGTTTGCCCATGTGTAAAACCTAGAGCTGTAGCTGCTTCAAACTGACCTTTATCAACAGCGAAGATTCCACCACGAACAATTTCACTCATGTAAGCTCCGGTATTGATAGAAACAATTAAGATAGCTGCTAAAGTACGATCAATAGAAACACCAAAAGCTTGCGCAGTTCCGTAATAAATAACCATTGATTGAACAATCATAGGAGTGCCACGGAAAACTTCAATATAAACATTTAGGAACCATCCAAAGAGTTTTTGGAAAAAGGCAGCCAGTTTATGTTTTGCTTTAGGAGCAGTCCTGTAAATACCAATTAATAGTCCGATAAAAAGTCCTGAAATGGTACCGACCATTGAAATAAGAAGTGTTAAACCTGTACCTCTAAGGAATTGGCGCCAATTTTTTTGGAGAATTGACCACATTTGCGCGAAGAATGACGGTTTTGTAGCATCATCTTTTTTTTCTTTAGGTTGTTGAGCAACCATTTTATCCATTAAGTTGAGGCGGTCTTTGTCGCTTAATTTTGATAAGACAATGTTTACAGCATTGATTCGAGGATCATCTTTTCTCATCCCGACCGCAATGGCAGCATCAGACTCTGACACGGTGAATCCTTTTTCTAAGGTCACCATTTTAAAGGATGAGTTAGCATTTTGAGCTGTCATGGCTTCAGGTCTTTCAGAGATGTAACCGTCAATCACACCAGATGACAGTGCTTGGCGCATTTGGGAGAAGTCTCCCATTGGTGTTTGTGCTTTAACCCCTTTTATTTGAGAGATTAAAATGACGTGCCACACGCCTTGTTGGGCTGTGATTTTTGCTTCTGAAAAATCAGAAAGTGTTTTGGCTTTAGCATATTTGCTATCTGATGCAACAACTAAGACAGGTTCACTGGTATAGTAACTGTCAGAGAAACTAATTTCTTTTTTGCGTTCTTGCGTTGGACTCATCCCGGCAGCAATCAGATCGATTTTACCAGAAGTAAGTGCTGGAATTAAGCCTGTCCAAGAGGTTTTAACAACAAGTAAGTCTTTGCCCATTGAAGCAGCAACTCTCTTTGCGATTTGAACATCATAACCATTAGCGAATTGTTTTGTTCCTTCAATTGGAACGGCTCCATTTGAATTATCGTCTTGTGTCCAGTTAAAGGGGGCGTAGGCTGCTTCCATCCCAACACGAAGGTATTGGTCTGCTGCGACACTACTAATTCCTCCAAAGAGCAATAAGAGTGCTGCAAAGCAGCTCATAAATAGCTTTTTCATAAATGACTCCTGTTTCAAATATTATATCTCTTTATTTTACAGTAAATAGATGTTGATTTCAATGTTTATTACTTTGTAAGTTGGAAAAATATTCATTTTTTTGAGTAAAAATAAATGACAAGTTCGTTCTTCTGGCATCGTTTTATGGTGAATAAGTGATAAAATGGTGGAAAGGTGCTTAACATAAAACATACTAGTATTATTGTCACTTACTGAAAGTTAAGTCTAATGATATAGTGCTGACTAGATGATTAACTTTTATCCATCTCATTTCATTTTCAATGAAAAAAGCTTTAGATAACAATTTTTTAACTGTTGAATCGCTTCTGGCATGGTAATTGGTAGATTTTGGAAGTATTTTTTTTGCGAGAGAAGTAAAAGAAGGGGAAGGTTCGAAATTTTTCTTTGAAAACCAATGAGAATGGCAGAATTTTTCTTAACTTTCTGCTACAATAAGTCTATTAAGTTATCAAGGAGCTAACATGTTATTTATTGAATTACTAAAAGCTATTTTCTTTGGGATTGTTGAAGGTATTACAGAGTGGCTGCCGATTTCCAGTACAGGCCATTTAATTTTGGTTCAAGAATTTGTTAAAATGAATCAAGATAAGGCCTTTATGGACATGTTTAATATTGTGATTCAATTAGGAGCTATTATTGCTGTAATGGTTATTTATTTTGAGAGACTCAATCCATTTCAGCCTGGGAAAACAGCTCGTGAAGTGCAATTGACTTGGCAATTATGGTTGAAAGTTGTTATTGCTTGTGTGCCATCTGCTATTTTTGGCTTATTGCTTGATGACTGGATGGAAGCTCATTTTTATAACTTTGTTGTCGTTGCTTTAATGCTTATTCTTTACGGCTTTGCCTTTATCTGGATTGAAAAACGCAATGAACATCAAGAAGCTCAAGTAAAGGATTTGGCAAAAATGACTTATAAAACTGCCTTTTTAATCGGCTGTTTTCAAGTTTTGAGTATTGTTCCAGGAACTAGTCGTTCAGGGGCTACTATTTTAGGGGCTATTTTCTTAGGAACCAGTCGTATAGTCGCTGCTGACTTCACCTTTTTCTTAGCTATTCCGACAATGTTTGGCTACAGTGGCTTGAAAGCACTTAAGTTTTTCCTTGATGGGAATCACTTAGCATTCTCGCAATTGCTTATTTTAATTGTTGCTAGTTTAACAGCTTTTGTCGTCAGTCTTTATGCTATTCGATTCCTGACAGATTATGTTAAGAAACATGATTTTACTCTTTTTGGAAAATATCGGATTGTGCTTGGCTCTATTTTAATCCTTTATTTCCTTGTGTCACTATTTGTTTAAGAAGATATTCCAGCTTAAAACGAGCTGGGATTTTCTTTTAGTCCTCATTTTGCCTTGAAAATTGCGAAAAATCGGTATTTCTAGTATAATAGAATAACTACGCGTGCGAGGTATATACTATGGAGATGAAACAGATTAGCGAAACGACGCTAAAAATAACAATCAGCATGGATGATTTAGAAGAAAGAGGAATGGAGCTTAAAGATTTTTTAATTCCTCAAGAAAAAACAGAAGAGTTTTTCTATGCGGTTATGGATGAGTTAGATTTACCAGATAATTTTAAAGATAGTGGTATGTTAAGTTTTCGAGTGACACCACGTAAAGACAGACTAGATGTGTTTGTTACTAAATCTGATATTAATAAAGACCTTAACTTTGAAGACTTATCTGATTTGGGTGATATTTCCCAAATGAGTCCAGAAGATTTCTTCAAAAGCATTGAAAAAGCAATGATGGAAAAGGGCGATGTTAATGCACATGAAAAACTTGAAAAAATCGAAGAAATGATGGAGGAAGCTATCAATACCAGTCAAGAAAATGCTGAGCCTACTCAGACACAGGTTGAAAGCGAACCGCAAGTTTTAGATTATGTGCATTATGTTTTAGACTTTGACAACATAACAGAGGCAGTGACTTTTGCCAAAACTCTTGATTTTTCGATTGAAGCTTCGGAATTGTATAAAGATGGTGGCCGCTACCATATGACTATTTTATTGGATGTTCAAAATCAACCGTCTTATTATGCCAACATTATGTATGCTCGTCTTATTGAACATGCTAGTGCAGGTACACGTACAAGAGCTTATTTGCAGGAGCATGCGAGTCAATTAATTGATGATAATGCTATCGAACAACTACAAAGAATTGAATTGGTAGATTAATGATGTTTCCTTTTACATTTGATTATGTTTTGGTATTAATTGGAGCTTTACTGATATCCATTATATTAACACCTTTTGTACGCTTACTTTCTTTCAAAGTTGGCGCGGTTGACAATCCTAATGCAAGACGAGTCAATAAGGTTCCTATGCCAAGTGGTGGTGGCTTAGCCATTTTTATTTCATTTGTGGTAGCGACCTTGTTCTTTATGACAGTAGCTTCTTCGGATTTATTTCTAGGTGGGACCTCTTATTTCACCTATATATTACCGGTTGTTATTGGAGCGGCAATTGTAACCTTAACAGGATTTCTTGATGATGTTTTTGAAATCAGCCCTAAACTAAAAATGTTGGGAATTTTTTTAGGAGCCACAATTATTTGGGGGTTTACAGATTTTCGGTTTGATAGTTTTAAGATTCCATTTGGAGGCCCTTTTCTTGTTTTTGGGCCAATTCTTACCTTTATTTTAACCATTTTATGGATTATTTCCATAACCAATGCCATTAATTTAATTGATGGTTTAGATGGTCTTGTTAGTGGTGTTTCAATTATTAGTCTGTTGACCATGGCAATTGTTTCGTATTTTTTCTTGCCACAAAGAGATTTTTATTTGACCGTCACTATCTTAATTTTGATTGCCTCAATCACAGGTTTCTTTCCTTATAATTATCATCCGGCAATGATTTATTTAGGCGATACTGGAGCACTCTTTATAGGATTTATGATTGGTGTCTTATCTCTCCAAGGCTTGAAAAATGCCACTGCTGTTGTTGTTGTGACACCTGTTATCATTTTAGGCGTTCCGATTATGGATACATTAGTTGCTATTATCCGTCGCAGTTTATCTGGTCAAAAATTCTATGAACCAGACAAGATGCATTTGCACCATCGTTTGCTTTCTATGGGGTTCACCCATCGCGGAGCAGTCTTGGTGATCTACGGGATTGCCATGTTGTTTTCTCTTATTTCATTATTACTCAATGTCTCAAGCAGAATTGGTGGCTTACTATTAATGTTTGGACTCTTGTTTGGCTTGGAAGTTTTCATTGAAGGTTTGGAAATCTGGGGTGAAAAACGAACACCACTTTTTAACTTTTTGAAGTTTCTCGGTAATAATGATTTTCGTCATAAACAACTCAAAAAATGGGAAAATCGGAAAAAATAATTGAAACAAGAAAAAGGCTGTATAAGTCTTTTTTTGCTATAATTAAGTTATTGAAAATTTTTATAAAATTCAAGTTAACGATTCTTTAAACGCTAGGTTAGAGATAGAAAAATGAGGTAGGAGATGTCTGTACTAGAAATAAAAGATTTGCATGTTTCAATTGAAGATAAAGAGATTTTAAAAGGGGTCAACCTTACTTTGAAATCTGGGGAGATTGCAGCTATTATGGGACCAAATGGAACAGGGAAATCAACCCTTTCAGCAGCTATTATGGGGAATCCTAATTATGAAGTAACCCAGGGGGAAATCCTTTTTGATGGCATTGATATTTTAGAACTAGAAGTAGATGAACGTGCTAGAATGGGGCTATTTCTTGCCATGCAATACCCTTCTGAAATTCCTGGAATTACCAATGCAGAATTTATCCGCGCAGCAATGAATGCAGGAAAAGAGGATGAGGATAAAATTTCCGTTCGTGATTTTATTACCAAGCTTGATCAAAAAATGGAATTGCTTGGAATGAAAGAAGAAATGGCAGAGCGTTACCTTAATGAAGGTTTCTCAGGTGGAGAAAAAAAACGTAATGAAATTTTACAATTACTAATGCTTGAACCTAAGTTTGCTCTTTTGGATGAAATTGATTCTGGTCTTGATATTGATGCCTTGAAAGTTGTTTCTAAAGGAGTCAATGAAATGCGTGGTGACAACTTTGGGGCAATGATTATTACTCACTATCAACGTCTCCTCAATTACATCACACCTGATAAGGTTCATGTTATGATGGATGGTCGTGTTGTTCTTTCTGGTGGAGCAGAATTAGCAGCCCGTCTTGAAAAAGAAGGTTATGTTCAAATCGCTGAAGAATTGGGCATTGATTACAAAGAAGAAGTCTAATGGTGTTTGTTTTGTCCTAGTCTGACTAGGCTCATTTAGAAAGTAGAGAAATGAAGGAAGGAACATCAGAATGACTAAAGAAAGTATTATAGCTTTTTCACAGGAAAAAGCAGAGCCTATGTGGCTACAAAAACGTCGACAAGAAGCTTTTGATAAAATAGAAGAGTTAGAATTACCAGTTATTGAACGTGTAAAATATCACCGTTGGAATCTTGGTGATGGAACGATTTCCAGTGATCAGTTAGATGGGAATATCCCTGATTTTATAGAACTTGGTGATAATCCTACACTTGTTCAAGTTGGAACAGAGACTGTGCTAGAACAATTACCCTATGACTTAATTGAAAAAGGGGTTATCTTTACAGATTTTCATTCAGCATTGGAAGAGATTCCCGATGTTATTGAAGCGTATTTTGGGTCTGCATTAGCATTTGACCAAGATAAATTAACGGCCTATCACACTGCTTATTTTAATAGCGCAGCTGTTTTATATGTGCCAGATTTTGTTGAAATAGCAGAACCTATTGAAGCTATATTTTTGCAAAACAGTCAAAGTGCTCTGCCGTTTAATAAACACATCCTCATTATTGCGGGTAAAGAAAGTAAATTTTCTTATTTAGAAAGAATAGAATCTTTTGGTGATGATGCCAAGAAGATTTCAGCTAATATTTGTGTTGAAGTGATTGCTGAGGCAGGAAGTCACATTAAATTTTCAGCTATTGACCAATTAGGAGAACATGTGACGGCTTTTATTAGTCGCCGTGGTCGTTTGGAAAACAATGCTCATATCAACTGGTCTCTAAGTGTCATGAACCAAGGCAATGTTATTGCAGATTTTGATAGTGATTTAATAGGAGAAGGCAGCCATGCAGATTTAAAAGTGGTTGCGGCTTCAAGTGGTCGTCAAATTCAAGGGATTGATACTCGAGTAACTAATTACGGTAAAAATTCTATTGGTCATATCTTGCAACATGGTGTTATTCTTGAAAGAGGAACATTGACCTTTAATGGCATTGGTCATATTATTAAAGGGGCTAAAGGTGCTGATGCGCAACAAGAAAGTCGCGTTCTTATGCTTTCAGATAAGGCTAGAAGTGACGCAAACCCAATTCTTTTGATTGATGAAAACGAAGTAACAGCAGGTCATGCGGCTTCTATTGGGCAGGTTGATCCTGAGGATATGTATTACTTGATGAGTCGAGGCTTAGATCAAGCAACAGCTGAACGTTTGGTTATTAGAGGTTTTCTTGGTGCTGTCATCACAGAAATTCCCATTAAAAAGGTACGTGATCAAATCATTGACGTGCTAGATCAAAAGTTAGTATCACGTTAAAAGAAAAAGGAGACATA
The DNA here is from genome assembly GCF_030732225.1 of Streptococcus iniae. Taxonomy (NCBI): domain Bacteria; kingdom Bacillati; phylum Bacillota; class Bacilli; order Lactobacillales; family Streptococcaceae; genus Streptococcus; species Streptococcus iniae. The sequence continues at coordinate 446,121 of NZ_CP132230.1, forward strand.
AGTGTTTAACCCAGCAGAAATTAAAAAAGAATTTGCGATTTTAGACCAAAGGGTTAATGATGAAGAACTTATCTATCTTGATAATGCTGCAACAACACAAAAACCTAAAAGGGTACTTGATAAGTTGCAAGCTTATTATAAACAGGATAATGCTAATGTGCACCGAGGTGTTCACACCTTAGCTGAACGGGCAACCAAAGAATACGAAGCCAGTAGAGAAAAAGTGAGGCATTTTATTAATGCGGCCTCAACCAAAGAAATTTTATTTACCCGAGGGACGACAAGTGGTTTAAACTGGGTAGCTCATTTTGCTAGTCAGTTACTTCAAGAGGGTGATCAAGTCTTGATTTCTATTATGGAACATCACTCTAATCTTATCCCATGGCAAGAAGTTTGTCGCCAAACAGGTGCGGAACTTGTTTATGTTTACCTTAAAGATGGTCAACTGGATATGGATGACTTTAGAGAAAAGTTATCTGTAAAGACAAAATTTGTTAGCTTGACACATGTTTCAAATCTGCTAGGTTGCCTTAATCCAATCAAGGAAATTGGACAATTGGTACATGATGTAGGTGCTTATTTAGTTGTTGATGGTGCACAATCTATCCCTCATATGGCCATTGATGTGCAAGAATTAGACTGTGATTTCTTTGCTTTTTCTGGTCATAAAATGTTAGGACCGACAGGTATTGGTGTGCTCTATGGTAAAGAAACTCTCTTGAATCAAATGACTCCTATTGAATTTGGTGGAGAAATGATTGATTTTGTGTATGAGCAAGAGGCAACTTGGAAGGAGCTTCCTTGGAAGTTCGAAGCAGGAACTCCTAATATTGCGGGAGCTATTGCTTTAGGAGAGGCTATTTCATATCTTGAAGAGCTTGGAATGGCTGCTATTGATGCTTATGAAAAAGAATTGGTAGACTATGTGATGCCTAAGCTACAAGCTATTTCTGGGCTTACGCTTTATGGGCCTCAAAAGTCTTGTGAGCATCAAGGAGTTCTTGCTTTTAATCTAGAGGGATTACACCCACATGATGTAGCAACGGCACTTGATTATGAGGGGATTGCTGTAAGAGCTGGCCATCATTGTGCTCAACCACTTTTAGCTCATTTAGGGGTGTCTTCGACTGTTAGAGCAAGTCTCTACTTTTATAACACCAAAGAAGATTGTGATCACTTGATAGAGGCAATCATAAAAACAAAGGAGTTCTTTAATGGCACTATCTAAACTCAATAGTTTATATATGGCACTGGTTGCAGAACACTCAAAAAGTCCGCATCATAAGGGTGTCATTGAAGGGGCAGAGGCTGTTTTATTGAATAACCCAACATGTGGTGATCTGATTTCCTTAACCTTGTCCTTTGATGGTGATGTCATTAAAGACATTGCTTTTTTAGGGGATGGATGCTCTATATCAACAGCGTCAGCAAGCATGATGACAGATGCTGTTATTGGAAAAACAAAGGCAGAAGCTTTGAAGCTTGCTGCACTCTTTTCAGAGATGGTTCAAGGAAAAGAAGATAAGAATCAAAAATTGTTGGGTGAAGCAGAACTTCTTTCAGGAGTGTCAAAATTTCCACAGCGGATTAAGTGTTCAACTCTAGCTTGGCATGCTTTAGAAAAAGCTATTGAAAGAAGCAACCCTAACTAAGTTGATAAAAAAGAAAGTAAAGGAAGAGAAATGTCTGAAATCAATGAAAAAGTAGAACCCACGCCTATTGATTTAGGAGATTATAAATTTGGCTTTCATGATGATGTTGAACCAATTTATTCAACAGGGAAAGGTTTGAGTGAGGCTGTTGTTCGTGAGTTATCAGCAGCTAAAGAAGAGCCAGAATGGATGCTTGAGTTTCGTCTTAAATCTTTAGAGACCTTCAATAAAATGCCAATGCAGACTTGGGGTGCTGACCTTTCAGATATCAATTTTGATGATATTATTTATTATCAAAAGGCGTCTGATAAGCCTGCACGATCTTGGGATGATGTTCCTGAGAAAATTAAAGAAACTTTTGAAAAAATTGGCATTCCAGAAGCTGAACGTGCTTATTTAGCAGGAGCTTCAGCTCAGTATGAATCTGAAGTGGTTTACCATAACATGAAGGATGAATTTGAGAAGTTGGGGATTGTTTTTACGGACACAGACTCAGCTTTGAAAGAATACCCTGATTTGTTCAAGCAATATTTTGCAAAATTGGTTCCACCAACAGATAATAAATTAGCAGCCTTGAATTCAGCAGTTTGGTCAGGAGGAACCTTCATTTACGTTCCAAAAGGAGTAAAAGTAGACATTCCACTGCAAACTTACTTTAGAATTAACAATGAAAATACAGGTCAATTTGAACGGACCTTGATTATTGTTGATGAAGGGGCAAGTGTTCACTATGTTGAGGGCTGTACAGCACCGACCTATTCAAGTAATAGCCTGCATGCTGCTATTGTTGAAATTTTTGCATTGGATGGTGCTTATATGCGTTATACAACCATCCAAAATTGGTCTGATAACGTCTATAATCTGGTTACAAAACGTGCCAAGGCTCAAAAAGATGCAACCGTTGAATGGATTGATGGTAATTTGGGGGCCAAAACAACCATGAAATACCCTTCTGTTTATCTTGATGGACCAGGTGCGCGTGGGACGATGCTCTCTATTGCATTTGCTAATGCTGGTCAGCACCAAGATACCGGTGCAAAAATGATTCATAATGCTCCGCATACCTCATCATCAATTGTTTCAAAATCAATTGCTAAGGGTGGGGGTAAGGTTGACTACAGAGGGCAGGTTACTTTCAATAAAGAGTCAAAGAAATCTGTGTCTCACATTGAATGTGATACTATTTTGATGGATGATATTTCAAAATCAGATACCATTCCATTTAATGAAATTCATAATTCTCAAGTTGCGCTCGAGCATGAGGCAAAAGTTTCTAAAATTTCAGAAGAGCAACTTTACTATCTTATGAGCCGTGGTTTGTCTGAAGGTGAAGCAACTGAAATGATTGTTATGGGATTTGTAGAACCTTTTACCAAAGAGTTGCCAATGGAGTACGCTGTTGAACTTAACAGATTAATTTCCTATGAAATGGAAGGTTCAGTTGGTTAAATAACTAAGGGGCTGGGCAAAAAGTCGAAATCTCATTGATTTTTTCAAATTTCCGAAATAAGAAACCGCATGAAATCAACGTTTGTAAACGAAAGATTTCATGCGGTTTTGTTTATATTAGGCTTTTTGCCCAGCCCCTTTTTAATGTAACATAGCGATAACAACAAGTAAAACAACAAGAATAATGAATAATCCTAAGCAAATGAAGACAAGTTTATGATGGTAATCAATGAAATGCTCGATTTTTGCAATAAGGCTTTTTGGCTCTTTATAGTCTTTGTGTTTGTTGGAAGGGCGTGAGATATCACCAGTGATACGTTTGGCTTTTCTAGGGAAGAGATTGGCTTCTCTTTTTTCTTTTTTCTCAGAAATATCTTTAAAGGTTTTGCTGGTCAAAGCATTAATAAAGGGATGGCGATAGTATTCTCCATCTTGATCTGACCAATCACCAACTCCCATAACAATAGTGATTAATCGTGTTTTTCCACGTTTTGCTGTAACCATGGCATTGAAAGCCCCAGTTGGGCTAGAACCTGTTTTTAAGCCGTCAACACCTTCTAAACCATATTTATCACCTGGTAAAGAATAGTTGTAAGAATGGAATTCTTCTTGGTAAGGTGTTCCAACCATAGTTTTGACAAGTGATTGATTTGTGAATTTTAAAATATCAGGATACTTGTTCAAAAATTGATAAATCAAAATGGCTAAATCATGCGATGAGGTTTGATTTGGTGCAGCTGGATTATAACCTTGCGGTGTATAGTAGCCATGGAATGCTTGTGCCGCAGCACCACTTGCATTACTGAAGTATGTATTTGTCATACCAAGGTCTTTGGCTGTTTGATTAATACGATCAATAAAGGCACCAGCATCATTATTAGATAAATAATTAGCAATCATAACAGTTGCTGCGTTTGATGATGGGACGACTGTCATTGTAATCAGGTCTTTGATTGGATAGTCTACTCCAGCAACAATTTTATTATTTGAAATTTCATAAATACCACTAATTGCTTGATCTGTTTCAGTAGCTTTTACAGTTGTATCTAAAGTGATTTTTCCCTTAGCGAGTTCCTCAAATAGGAGATATAAGGTAAACATTTTAGACATTGAGGCAGGGTCGCGAACGGCATCAATATTGTCTTGCCATAGAATATCGCCTGTATTTGCATCAACAACAATCGAAGATTTAGGTCTATTGATGTCTTGGACAGTATAACCTGCTTCTCGGGTAATAGTCATGATATCCTTTGCCTCTTCAGCAGAAGCTACAGTCATGAATGACAAAGATAAGAACAATAAAAACGATGCAAATATTTTTTTATACAATTGATCACTCCTAGAGAATAGATAAAATTATTATATCACTTGACTAATACAAAGTGATGATGTTATCCTTAAATCTTAGAGTCACTATTGTATAATTTAGACAAAGGACAAAAACATGAAAAAACGCTACTCAAAAGAATTTAAAGAAACCCTTATCGCCTTCTATCATTCTGGTCAATCCGTCACCCAGCTGTCTAAAGAATACGACGTGGCCCCTGCAACAATTTATAAATGGATAGACCTCTACTCTAAATCTAATGAAAGCTCCGTCTCTAAAGCTGATTTTCTAGAATTAAAAAGACAACTGGCTAAAGTTAAGGAAGAACGAGACATCTTAAAAAAAGTATTGACCATATTCGCCGAGAAAAAGAAGTGAGTGCTGCGGATATGGCTCAAACCATACAAACTTTAGCACTCAATGTCAGACTAAGCTGTCAACTCCTTGATGTTCCTGAATCAAGTTATTATGAACGGATTAACCGACATCCATCTAAAACTCAATTAAGGAGACAATACCTGTCACTCAAAATTTCTCAACTCTTCAATGCTAACCGAGGAATCTATGGTGCTCCTAAAATTCATCATCTTCTATTTAAACAAGGGGAAAAAGTCGGGTTAAAACTGGTACAGAAGCTAATGAAGCAACTTCAACTCAAGTCTGTAGTCATTAAGAAATTTAAGCCTGGATACTCACTAAGTGATCACATCAATCGAAAAAATCTCATACAGACTGAACCTACAAAGAAAAATAAGGTTTGGTCAACCGACATTACTTATATTCCTACTCAACAAGGATGGGCTTATCTCTCAACCATTATGGATCGTTATACTAAAAAAGTCATTGCTTGGGATTTGGGCAAGCGAATGACTGTAGAATTAGTGCAAAGAACTTTAAATAAGGCCATTAAATCACAAGACTATCCAGAAGCTGTTATTCTTCATTCTGACCAAGGAAGCCAGTATACGAGTCTAGAGTATGAAGAGTTGCTTAAGTATTATGGGATGACTCACTCTTTCAGTCGAAGGGGATACCCTTATCATAATGCCAGTCTTGAATCTTGGCATGGACATTTAAAAAGAGAGTGGGTGTATCAATTTAAATATAAGAACTTTGAAGAAGCCTATCAGAGTATTTTCTGGTACATCGAAGCCTTTTATAATTCAAAACGAATCCATCAAAGTTTAGGGTATCTTACACCTAATCAATTTGAAAAGGTAAGTGCTTAAAATAAATAGATTAAAATTCTACGTTTGTTACTCTAAAAACTTGACTTAACCTCAATATCTATCAAGAATTGAATATGGAATATAAATATGATAATTTCTAAATAAATAAAATAGCTTTCCTCTTTTGAAGGAAGCTATTTTTGTACAACAGAGATACTGCTATTGTCTAATTTTTGTCTTATTGATATAAATTTAAGTATTTTTAGTTTGATTTAGAAAATTAAGAAAGGTTTTAATTCAACATTTCTGACGATTACAAGACTTAAAAAATCGTGGAACAAGTCTTGCATGTTCATCATAAGATTAATTTCTCCTTAGTAATTGTGATTACTGTACTATTATAGCATAGGAATGGTAAAAATTTGGTATAGTAAAGTTAGTGAAAAAAGACTTATTAATTTTAGATAAATTTTTCTGTTTTAAAGTATAGAAAGGAAATTACTAATGTATAAAAGATTAAAATGGATGCTAGCAATAGTATCTTTAGGAATAATTTTAGTTGGCTGCCAAATGAACAGTGAACAGAAGAGTCAGAAAAATGAAACCAAAACTAGCAAACACGTCTCAAATCAAAAAATGACAAAAAAAGAACAACTAGCCTACTTAAAAGAGCATGAACAAGAAATCATTGATTTTGTAAGATCTCAGAATAAAAAAATTGAATCAGTTCAGATAGATTGGGAAGAAACTCAGTGGAATGAAGCAAGCAATGGAACGCCTCAAGGTGGAGGTGAAATAGTTGACGTTTATGGAACTTTCAATAATATTAAGAATTCTGGATGGAATGTGACATTTGAAATAACGAACGGAATTCCCGACTTGAATTCTATGATGTTAACAAACGGTTTGGGAATAGGAGGAAAAGTTTTTGAGTAGCTGGAATTTAGAAATGCTAAATGATATTGCAAAAACCTTTTAATCTGATAGTTTGAATGAGTTTGTCTACTAATTATACTATAGAAAGGAATTACCATGTATAAAAGATTAAAATGTGTGCTAGCAATAGTATCTTTAGGAATAATTTTAGTTGGCTGCCAAATGAACAATGAAGAGAAGAGTCCAAAAAATGAAACCAAAACTAGCAAACACGTCTCACATCAAAAAATGACCAAGAAGCAACAACTAGCCTACCTAAAAGAGCATGAACAAGAAATCATTGATTATGTAAAATCTCAGAATAACAAGATAGAATCTGTACAAATTGATTGGAGTGATATTCGATGGAGTAAAGGAGGAAATGGTACTCCACAAGGAGGAGGAGAAGGAATACTACTTTTTGGGGAGATTAATAATAATTCTGAATCAAGTTGGAGAGTTGATATTGATTCAGAAAAAGGACGGTTAGATTTAAAGAATATGTATTTAGGGCAACCTATACGTATTGGAGGAAAAATTTTTGAGTAGCTGGAATCTAGAAATACTAAATGATATTGCAAAATCTTTCTATTCCAATGGTTTGAATGGGTTTGTCTATTGATCATACTATGACTGTAGAAGGGAATTACCATGTATAAAAGATTAAAATGGTCGGTGGCAGTTGTATTTTTAGGAATAATTTTAGTTGGCTGCCAAATGAACAGTGAACAGAAGAGTCCAAAAAATGAAACCAAGACTAGTAAACGCGTCTCACATCAAAAAATGACCAAGAAGCAACAACTAGCCTATCTCAAAGAGCATGAAAAAGAGTTAACTGAATATGTCAAAACCCAAAATCCAGATATTACTGATATTAAATATGATTGGAATAGTATACGTACAGTGGAAGCTAGTAATGGAACTCCTCAAGGAGGAGGGAAACTATTATTAATTTTTGGCTATGCAAATAGTAGTGAACTAACTAATTTTAGTCTAAATTTTACATTGGATGATAATCAAATGCCTAATATTGACTCAGTTGGTTCAGATAATCTATCAACTATTGAAGATTAGTTAGAATAATAAGAAAGTTATATAATGGGAAGTTGGAATCTAGAAATGCTCAACGATATTAAGACAATCTTTATATCCTAATGGTTTGAATGAGTTTGTCTATTGATTATACTATAACTGTAGAAGGGAATGACTGATGCATAAAAGATTAAAATGGATGATACCAATAGTATCTTTAGGAATAATTTTAGTTGGCTGCCAAATGAACAATGAAGAGAAGAGTTCAAAAAATGAAACCAAAACTAGCAAACACGTCTCACATCAAAAAATGACCAAGAAGCAACAACTAGCCTACCTCAAAGAGCATGAACAAGAAATCATAGACTTTATCAAATCACAAAATAAAAAAATTGAATCTGTTCAGATAGATTGGGATGATGTACGTTGGAGTAAAGGAGGAAATGGAACGCCTCAAGGGGGTGGACAAGGTATTTTGCTTTTTGGGAAAATTAACAACGACTCTGACTCTGGATGGAGGATTGATATTGAAATAGAAAGTGGAATACCTAATCTTGAAGAAATGTATTTAGGACAACATATAGAAATTGATGGTGAAATTATTGAGTAGTTAGATTTTAGAAATACTAAATGATATTGCAAAATCTTTCTATCCTAATGGTTTGAATGGATTTGTCTACTGATTATACTATGACTTTAGAAAGGAATTACCATGTATAAGAGATTAAAATGTGTGCTACCGATAGTATTTTTAGTAATAATTTTAGTTGGCTGCCAAATGAACAGTGAACAGAAGAGTGCAAAAAAAGAAAACAAGACTAGCAAACGCGTCTCAAATCAAAAAATGACCAAGAAGCAACAACTAGCCTATCTAAAAGAGCATGAACAAGAGATTGTTGATTTTGTAAAATCACATAATGAACGAATTGAGTCTGTTCAATTTGATTGGTCAAGTATAAAAGTTGAACAAAGTGGAAATGGAACTCCGCAAGGGGGGATTATAATTTATCACTGAGAGGAAAATTTAATAATCTAGAAAATTCAAAATTAATAGTTGATTTTTATTTACCCCATCAAAACGATATTCCAAATATTAAATTGATGGGAATGTTAAATAAACCTATGATTGATAAAGGAAGTTTTTGGGATATTTATAGCGATTAGTAATTAAGGAGAAGTGTTTTGACTAGTTGAGGGTTAGAAAATTTTAATAATCTTTATGCGAATCTTTCAGAATCAACTTATCTGGGACGAGCAAATGCATTTCCAGAAAGAATCAAAGATAAACCAGTTAAGTTTGATTTTTCGAAGGATGCTAGAAAAGTAAAGCAGGTTATCGAAGGAGGTCAAAACCTTCCTAACGATGGTGCCGATAAGAAAAAATTGATATACTTAAGTTAGTGAAAAAAACAGATATATTAAATTTTAGCTAGTACTTGTTTGGTAAATGACAATACTGTGGACTATAGAAAGGGAATTACCATGTATAAGAGATTAAAATGTGTGCTACCAATAGTATTTTTAGGAATTATTTTAGGAGGATGCCAAATGAACAGTGAACAAAAGAGTCAGAAAAATGAAACCAAAACTAGCAAACACGTCTCACATCAAAAAATGACAAAAAAAGAGCAACTAGTCTACCTCAAAGAGCATGAACAAGAAATCATAGACTTTATCAAATCACAAAATAAAAAAATTGAATCAGTTCAGATCGATTGGGAAGAAACTCAGTGGAATGAAGCAAGCAATGGAACGCCTCAAGGTGGAGGTGAAATAGTTGACGTTTATGGAACTTTCAATAATATTAAGAATTCTGGATGGAATGTGACATTTGAAATAACGAACGGAATTCCTGACTTGAATTCTATGATGTTAACAAACGGTTTGGGAATAGGAGGGAAAGTATTTGAGTAATTGGAATACAGAGACTTTTGATAACATTTATACCAATTTAGCACAAGGAACATATACTGGTAGACCAGTTCGCTTTGTGACTTCTTCTTTAAGGAAAGATCAACAGGAAAGATTGTTTTCTGGAAAATCTGTTCAATTTAATTTCTCCAAAGATGTTAAGAAAGGCAAAGAGGTTATCGAAGGTGGTTCAAATCTTCCCAACGATGGTATTGTCTACCTGCAACCTGACAAGTCCTTAAAAACGATTGAGGAAAATGAGCACTTTGTTACACATTCCTATCAAAAAGGTTTATTGACAGACGAAAAGGCTGGTTTTAATGCCTACTACCTGTCAGATACTGAGAAAATAGATAGTACAACAAAACATACTTATCTGGCCATTCGTGGCAGTGACGGGATGGGGATTGATACACTTAACGATTGGATTGCCAACGATGCAATGTTTGCTATCGCTAATCAGTATATTCCTCAGGCTAAATTGGCTAATAAGGCTATGAAGGAAAAAATAGCCGAGTTAAGGAAAAAAGCTCCTGGGGCTGTTATGGATATTACAGGTCATTCTCTTGGGACGATTGTGTCAGCTCAAGCAGTCGTGAATCTTAGTTACGAAGAATTGAAAACAGTTGGTCAAGTTGTTCTCTTTGATGGTCCGGATGTGTCATCCAGTTTTGAAAAAATGCAAGGTATTTCTGCTAATAAAATCAAAGAAGCTGGAGAACATGTGACCTATTATGTTAATCCCTTTGATATGGTTAGCATGCTTAATCGTGAAAAGCCTTGGGAGGAACAATTTGGTAAAGTAAATGTTATTGTACCGAGTGAGTATACAGGTACTTTTGATAATCATTCTGCACATGATTTTGGGGCTTTTCAAATTGATAGTTATGGCAATCCATTAACTGCTTCTGAAAGCTACCATCCAGAATTATTAAAATCTGGGCAAGACTTAGCTAGGCTAGAAAAAAACTTTCTCAAGAATCTTTTAGGAGAGAATTATGATTCAGGTAATCTTAACCAAATAATTCTCGGCGCTATGACAAGTGACTTGTCTCGACTAGTTGCCACACTGAAAGCATTTGGAATTGTTACAACTATAGCTGAAGCTAAAAGGCTTTACGACAATTTCCAATCAGATTATCAGGCCATTATTACGAAAGCTAAAAAGGATGGACTAGAGTGGAACCGAAATAATATTGCTAGCTATCATAGCAAAATAAAATCGGCAACGGGGAGCCAACGCATTCTACTTAGAACTGAATTACTATACATGGCTACTCAGTTAGCAGAAGCAGATGTTTCAGATAAAGTTCAGGCGGCAAAAAAACATATCAGTGAGACTAAGGATGCTATTGAACAAATAGCAACATCAGCAATGACTGCAGCAGAATCAATTGCTCTATTCCTTGATCAGTCAGAAGTTGATACTTTAGTTTCAGAGTTGAAAATGGCAACTATATGGAATGATGGGGTAGAAACTTCAAATATAGAAGCACTAGATCAATATCAAACAAAAATGAGTACTTTTACAGGGAACCTGATAGCTGTTGCACAGAATCTAACAGCTCAAGATGATCAACTTGCTAGTGACATCGTCAATAATTTATCTTAATTGGAAAGTGTATAAAGAGATGACAAAAGGATTGAAACTACCATTGATTGAGATGTTGAAAGCACAGGAAAGAGCCGCAATAAAGGCGATAGTCACTACGGCATTAACCAATATCAACAATAAGGGAGATAGTTTGAGGGGAACTTTAGAAGCGGATGAGCAAGACTTAAAGTCCTACACTTCAACCTATAACAAAAATATTACAGATGGCTTAGAAGGACAAACGGCTCAAGCGGCTTCTGACTTTTTATCACAACTCCCCAAACCTGAGTTAGAAAATCCCGTTAACTAGGAGAATAGAGTGCTAGATACAAGAAAACTGCAAGAACTAGATAATCATTATGATCAAGAAATAAGAAAAATTCATCATTCTAGAGAAGAACTCGAAGATGCTTTTCGATTGTTTATGGCAAGAACAGATAAACTTAGAGAGACTGTTTATCAAGTGGCATTGAGCCAAGGTTGCGAACTGCCTCAGGAAGCTCAGATGTATTTGTATCAAATGGAACACAATCAAGATGCATTTTTGGTAGAATTTAATGCTCATATGGATGAACTGGAAGAAAAGCAAATCCAAATTCGAAAGGATTATGATAATCAAGTCGATAATTTGTACATGGAAGCCCAAAGACAAGCTTCCAAAGAAGAGAGAACTGAAATCTAAAAATAGGATTGTGGTATAGAAACTGAATGGTCTAAACTAATCTAGATAATGATTATAATTTGTTTTACATTAAATAATTATTGTATTATTTGGTATTGGGTTGTAAGGTGTGACAGAGGCTTGAAAATTCATCGAAAATTTTTTTCTACACGACTTCCAATTGTAAAAGAGGTGCTTATGCGTAAAAAAGATAATACGAGTGCTGGAAAAGAATTTGTAATCATCAGCATCATAGCTATAATAATTTTAAGTGCGTTAGTCTATTTAATACAATATATAAGTCATTTAGATTTTCAAATGACCAATGAAACTACATTTCAAATATTCCTGCTCATATTAGTTGTTAGGTATTATTTACCATTTTTTTTGTTTACTATTGTATTATCATTAATAATACTTTTTTTAATTCATATCACTAAAAAAAGATAATAAGGGGTACCTAGGGAATAATAACTTTAATAGTTTAAAAATGTAAGCGCTTTACAAATAAAAGCGAGAGGTTTAAAATAAATTTAAGGTATTATTATCTAAAGGAGACGTAAAAAATGAAATGGTTAAACAGTTTTTTAGTTGCTACCTTGCTCTTACAGTCTGTATCTCTGGGTGTTGTTGGGGTTCAGGCAGATGAGAAGACTGCTTTTAGTGAGATTGAAGTGCATGTCACCCAAAAAGGTGTTTATAATGATCAAAAAATGGATTCCTTAACCTTTCGACCTCTTACGGAAGCTTTATCTGGTCAGACTGTTCGCATTTATCCAGACAATACGCGTCAGGAATTTCTGGGTCTGGGTGGGGCAATGACGGAATCTTCTGCTTATAATATTGCAGGCTTAACTGAAGAGCAGCAAAATGCTATTTATCAGGCCTACTTTTCTGAGGAGGGAGCCCATTATTCCTTGCTGAGGTCCTCAATTGGTTCGGCTGATTTTTCTATTAAATCTTACAGTTATGATGATACAGAGTCGCCAGATCCTAATTTAGAACACTTTAGCATTGCTGATGATCATGATTTTGTTATTCCGGGCATCAAGCGTGCACAGTCTTATCGTTCTGATTTGAAATTGTTTGCAGCACCTTGGGCACCTCCTGCTTGGATGAAAAAAAGCGGCGTCAGACGTGGTCAAACTGGAACAGCTGCTGTTAATTTAATTGATAATTCGCTAAAACCAGAATACTATGACAGTTACGCTCATTATTTTGTCAAGTATTTACAAGCTTATGCTAAAGAAGGGATTCCAGTTTACTCTATTTCACTTCAAAATGAAGCTCAAAATAATCCGAAATGGGAAGCAACGACCTGGAACTCTGCACAAGCTGCCGATTTTATTGGCAATTATTTAGGCCCTGCCTTAGAAAAAAATAATTTGGATCCTAAAGTGTTGGTTTGGGATTGGGATAAGGGAAATGATAGCATGCATGGTGAAGGCTTTATTAAGTATAACCTTTCTCTCTTGCAAAATGACAAAGCCCGAAAATATATTGATGGTATTGCTTTTCACTGGTATGCTGGAGATATTTGGCATGAAATTGCTGGAAAACCAATGTGGTCACGAGATTTCTACAGTTTGGATGCGGTTAAAGCAAAATATCCCGATATTGACCTTTATGCAACAGAAGCTTGTCAAGAAAAAGGAGCATGGTTTAACAGTTTTGACCCTGCTGACCGTTATATTTATGATATTTTGAATGACTTTGAGCATGGAACAAAATCCTGGATTGATTGGAATCTTGTTTTAGACCATAGTGGTGGACCAACTCAAGGAGTGTCTAATCCAGTGCATGCTCCAATTCTTTTAGATGAACATAAGAATATTGTTTTTCAACCTTCTTACTATATCTTGAAACGCTTGAGTCAAGAGATACAGCCGGGTTCAGTTAGCATCGAGTCTTACTCAGATACAGCTATTGAAAAAACAGCTGTTAAACAGGCGGATGGTAGTCGTGTCGTCTTTTTAGGAAATGTTTCAGATCTTGCTAAAACCGTTAATCTTGTTGAGGGAAATGCTTTTACACAAGTTAGGTTAGAGCCACATTCTCTAACAAGTTTGAAATACAAACCCTTGGATACAACTCCTCAAGAGCCGTCAGATCCGACTAGGCCAGTATTTGAAAAAACCAGCAAGATGAAACCAGTTGCAGCAACAGCTAGCAGTTATGAACGAAATCCAATCAAAAATTATGAAGCAAGCTCAGCTATTGATGAGAGTTTAGATACCCGTTGGGCAAGTGATTGGAAAGATGAGGAATCCATTTTATTTGACTTGGGAGAAAGTCAGTATGTTAACAGATTAGAATTTCTTTTTGAAAATAATTATAATGCTAAATATTCTATTTGGGTCTCTGAAGATGGACAAGATTTTAGACAAGTGTCATCAATATCCAAAAACCAATTTCAAACACCAAATGTCAATATTGACTTTCCAGCAACTAAAGCTCGCTATATAAAATTGCAAGGGGAAGAACGGGCTAATCGTTATGGTTATTCCATTTATAATGTCTTAGTAACGACACTAATAGAGAGAAAATGAGTAAGTGGTTTTTATATCTTTTAAATGTGAACTAATTGAGTGAGATATTCCGTTTAAAAAGATAGCAGTTGGTGAGGAAATAGCAATAAAAAAATGAGTATGTTAATGAACCCTTTCCCATTATAAAAAAATAGCTATCGCAAGCAGTTCGTCTCTTTCAGGAAGAACTGCTTTTCATATACTTGCTTAAAAGCTTGTTCATTGGGATTTTAATAGTAATGCTGAATAAATATGCTCTGAATGTTTTTTTGAAAAAAAGGCAGAATGTACATGTTTCAACTTGAAAAACAAGTAAATTTCAGAAAAAATATGAAAATAAAGCTTTATTGCTAATCTTTTTTTAAAAAATATTGTTAAATTGTGGAAATATTTGTCATGCCGTGTTATAATTATTAAGAAAAATATGAGGAGGCTATACCATGGCACAAATTAAACTTACTCCAGAAGAACTGCGCACATCAGCTCAAAAATACACATCAGGCTCACAACAAATCACAGATGTTCTTAATCAATTAACACAAGAACAAGCTGTTATCGATGAGAACTGGGATGGTAGTGCTTTTGATAGCTTTGAAGCACAATTTAATGAATTATCACCAAAAATTCAACAATTTGCACAATTGTTAGAAGATATCAATCAACAATTGCTTAAAGTTGCTGATGTGGTTGAACAAACAGATGCTGACATTGCTTCTCAAATTAACGGATAAGGCTAGACCAACTACTGTATGCAACAAATAGGAAGGCGAAAGCCTTCCTATTTTTAGATAAAAAAGTTTTAGGATGGATTATGAAGGTTAGAAAAAACGTAAGGATTGTATGGTATATTGTTGCAGTCATCTTGCTCTTAGGCGCAATTGTTCGACTGAATTTGGCCATTCAAGCCAATAATGAAAAAGGCTCATTAGCAGCAGATGCTCACAGACAAACAAAACTCGATATTGCACTTGTCAATGAAGATCAGAGTATTGTTTCAGGGCCAAATGTCTACAATTTAGGCACAAGCTACGTCAAATCAATTGAACGTGATGATAGTCAAAACTGGTCCGTTGTTAGCCGTGGTACTGCTGAAAATGGTCTCAAAAAAGGTGATTACCAATTGATGCTTATCATTCCAAGTGATTTTTCAAAAAAAGTTCTTGATATTGATAATAGTAGTGCTGATAGATCAATTGTTACTTATAAAATTAATACTGCTGGTAACCTTGAATTGGAAAAAGAAGCGACTAAAAAAGGAAAAGATATTGTTGCTGATTTAAATAGCCAATTAGTTGACATGTATATGGCAAGTATTCTAAGTAACCTCTATACAGCTCAACAAAATGTGCAATCAATGATGGATGTGCAAACAGGTAATGTTTCAACCTATCAAAAGAACCTCTACCATTCAGCGACAGATTTTCAGAATATTTTCCCAGCTTTATTAGCACAATCAGGAAGTTCAGTAACAGCCAATGACGCCTTGAAAAAATCTCTGGATTCTTACAGTTCCATGTATGATGGGTTAACAGAAGCTCAAACCGGTTTCACGACAAGTTTGTCAAAACTATTGGAAAAAAGAGCTCAGGATAAAATTTCTTATGAAGATTTTACACAAAATTTAATCCAAATGGGAGATCTACAAAAACAAATTCAACCAATTGTTCAAGAGATGCAAGTTAATCAATCTGAATTAATGGAAATGATGTCTAAAGTTTATAAGGAAGCAGATGCAGATGGTAATGAAGGAGAGTCTACACTTAAAAGTGCAAGGCAAACATTAGAAGAACTCCACAAGACCTTATTGAAACATCAGTCAGACATTAATGAGAATAATGAAAAGTTAGAAACTTTTGTAAAAGAAGCCTTGGCTACTTATTTTGACCAGAGGCATATTGATGACGACCTAACCTTGGCAGATTTCTTAAAGAAAGAAGGCAATTCCTCTCAATCAGCTAATGCCTTTGAAAAAGCAACGGATAACATGGTCACTAAAAGTTTAACAGTTTTACCAGATAGCAATCCAGCCAATCTATATGGTATGCCATCAGAGGAATTAAGCAACATTACTTTTGATTCTGGCCTAGCTGATGCAACAGGATTAATTACGGGTCGTCGCAATAGTCTGGCAAGAGAATTAAAAGAGAACTTTGATGCGCGTGAAGCTGCAAAAGCAGCAGTGGCAAACATAAACCTTCCAAGTAATAATCAGGGAGCTGGTACACAGACGTTTGCTATCTCTTCAGAGTCACCACAGGTGCAAATCACATCTTGGACTGTAAATGGTGAGTCTAATCCAAGCACCATTTCATCAAATCAAGAAAACCAAATCACTGTTAATTATAACTATGTAGCTGATTCATCAAATGCTTCTACAACTACCAGTGCTTCTAAATTTACAGTAACCATTGGTCAAATGGTATCAACGGTATCAAGTGATGACAGTCAAAAACAAGAAGCTTATCGTAATGCTGAAGCAGCCTACCAAAGAAGTTTACAAAAAGTTATTGATGCCTACAACACGGCAGGATCTTTAATGAGCCAATATTACCATATTGGCCAAGATGGTAAACTGAATAGTTTGACATCAGATTTCCTTAATCAAAGTGTTAAAGAACTCCTCACCAACCTACTAACTCAAAGCATTAAGGGTTACCTGACCAACCCAGATAGTGTCCAATCAGAAGGACGAATTAAGGCATTGCTTTCTGAACTAGAAAATAACCAAGAAATATTAGTGGAACAATTAGCATCTGTTTCTACTAATAGTAGAATTGTTTCGCAAAAAATTACAGACAGTTTAGCAGAATTAGACAATCTCTTGAAAACAAGTAAGACCGTTGAGGCTAAAAATACTGAAGTTGGAAATGCTGATGAAGCAACCACAACAAGCATCCAAACACTCAGCAGCCAACTAGAAGCCTTAAAAGAAACAACAACAGGTGCTAAAGAGTTAGCTAAAAGTAATAGTGAAGAAGCCAGTCAAGTGAATACAATCTTCTCAAGCTTTAATAAGGATGTTGAGAGTGCTCAAGATACTGGTAAAAAATTATCAGCTGATGCTGGTGATTTAATGGTGGCCTTTGAAAAAGAATTGGCTAATAATGGTAATTTTGTTGATTCCTTTAGCAAGGTCTTTAATTCTGCCTATCAAAATGGCGTGCCAAACAATGTATTGCTTGATTTCTTAGCGCAGCCGGTAACAGAAAATGCCTCATCGGTAAAAGCAACTGTTAATGTTTACCGTCCATTTACCTGGATTCTTCTCTTAGAAGTGGTTAGCCTTTTCACTGCTTATATCTTTGCAACACAAAACCTTCTCAAAAAACTAACCAACCGTTACACCGTTAACAAGTTCTTGGAAACAGACTTCCTTAATGTAGGCATCATTTCAGCTTTAGCCTTGATCAGCGGCCTTGTTTTAGGAACTGTTTCAAGCAATAGTTTAAATGTGACCCGTGAATTGGTACCATCATGGACACTACTAATTGTTCTCTTTAGTTTCCTACTTGTTCATAGCCAATATTTCCTTTTGAAAAACCTAAAAGCTATTGGGATGGGGCTATCTCTTTTCATGATTATTAGCTTTGTTTACTTATCAAATGCTATCGGAACAGTGGCAACCGTCAAAGGTTTCCCTAAAATCTTAAAAAATAGCAATCCATTATCAGTTTTAGAAGGAAAATTATCAGCCTACTTTGATAGCACTTCTGTTGGCTTTACCTTCCTTGCGGGAATTGCTGTGCTGATTATTGCATTAATTGTTGCCAATATTTTTATTACCTTACGACTTGAAACAAAAGCAAAAGAACACTAAGGAGCAAGATGATGAGATTTAAAGGACTGATGCTACAATTATTTCTCCTTCTTTTTCTCGCGTCACCTGTCTTGGCTGATGATTTAAAAGATAACACGATTCAATTTGACACCAAAAGAATTGAAACAGAACAAGATAAGCAACAAGGAAATGAACAATCTCAATTAATCAGTGGTCTTTTTGATAAAAAAAGCAATGACAAAATGAAAGACGTTCAAAAGTCCAAAGAAAAAGCTCAAGAAAAACAAAGAGAGAGCCTGTTTCAAAAATCATCAATAAATAGTAGACAATCACAAACCAAACAGTTATTTGTTAGTCGCGACCAAGAACAAGCCAAAGCCAAATACTTAAAGAGTGATACACAGATAGAGGAAACAAGGAACTATAGACCAACTGTCCTCTATCTGACTCTTATTGTTCTTATCTTGATTGTTGCAAGTTTATTAAGCATGAAAATAAGGGAAAATGATGAAGAATACACACATTAATATCACACTTGATATGGAGGGACAATCACGTGATTTAAGGCTTCCAGTCAAGATTACTGTTAAGCAGTTGATTACGGAGTTGGATCATATTTTTAATGTGAGAAAAAACCGCCAAAAATATCAGTTGAAAGTGACAAACAAGGGGATTTTGTTGGGAGAAAATGATCTCTTATCACAATATCCTATTACCAATGGCGATAGAATTATGATAGAGGAGAGCAAGTAATGGCAGAAAATACATTTGTATTTGAGAATCAAGATTTTAACGTTGATAAAGACAGCAACCTTTGGAAGCTGTCTTTAAAGCGTTCTGAGGTTGGGACGCAACAATTGCAACAGTTGCAGTTGTTAGAAATTAAACACCCACTCTTAATGCCAATGACAACAGCAGTTGATGCAGATACCATCCAATTCCAATTTGAAAGTGAAGACCATGGCTTGAGTTTTGACACAATAAAGTCTCAAACTTTGGCTGAACAATTGCGCTTTGCTTTGAATGTTTTAGACTTAGAGCAGGCTCTTACTTTACCTGTTCATTTTATCTTGCATCCAGAAAACCTCTTTTACACAAAGAATGCTACAGCCAAAATTGCCTACCGTAGTTTACCAGAAATTATGGTTCCAAGAGAATTTGGCAAAGATGAATTTCTCTATCAATACAAATGTTTCCTTTACGCTCTCTTTACAGATAATGATTTTAGTGATCTTTATAATGGTTCTATTACTGTCGTTGATGCACCAGCTTTTTTAAAAACTCTCTATCAGATAGAGTCTCTTAGCGACATGAGACAAGCCTTGTTAGAGGATTATAAAGCAAAACAAGAAGAAGAAGAACATACTTTAATCAAGGTTTCTAAAATCAAGCACAAGGTATACAAACAAGCGACAATCTGGTTAGGTGCCTTGTCAGCTGTCTTTGTGATTCCATTAGTCTATCTTGTCTTTATTCATAACCCTTTCAAAGAAAAAATGCTTGAAGCAGATACTTCTTACATTAAAGTTGACTACAATCAAGTCATTGATAAATTGGAAAATGTAACATTAGCACGCTTGCCTTACACTCAAAAATACGAACTCGCCTATTCTTACATTCACGGCATGTCATTTTCAGATGATCAAAGAGATGTCATTTTAAATAATGTTACTTTAAAAACAGATGAGCTCTATCTTGATTACTGGATTAATATTGGTCGTGGCTTCCATGATGATGCTATTGATGCGGCTAAACGTTTGGATGATTCTGACTTGATTATCTATGCTCTTGTGCAAAAAATGGATCAAGTACGTAAAGATAATAGCTTGTCAGGAACAGACAGAGAAAGTCAATTATCTGAATTACAGAGTCAATATGACAAATACTGGAAAGACCGTAAGACAAATTTAACAGAAGAAAAACAAAAGTCAGACAGTCAAAGTACTGACAAAAGTGGTGCAGAGTCTTCTACTGCAGCAACTTCTTCTACAAGCTCAAGCAGTTCAGACAGTAAGTAGGTGACCTATGCTCCTTGTATCTTATTATAAACAGTTTAGATATGACTTTAGAGTTGAAAATGGTAAGTCAGTGACTATTTCTTCGCAAGTAAAGTCAGTTATTCCAATTGGAAATGAGATTTCAGATATTCACATTTCCAACCAAGATGATCTTCTTACCTATACTTATAATGGTCAGACAAAACCACTTACCAGCGGCAGTCTTATAGAAGGTATTCGTTTTTACGTGGTTAAAGAAGACATCAAAATCTACACGCCGCTTGACCAAACCAGTATTTCCTTTGGCCATAAAAAAGGCTATGACCTTCTTTTTAGTCCCCAAAGTCCAAATTTTCTCATCACTAAAGTTGAAGACAAGTGGTTTTTAAGCCTTTTTGAGGGAGAATGTTACCTTAACAATCAAAAATTAGAAGAAGCCGAAAGCCTTGAGCTGGGCTTGGGTGATGAACTAAGCTTTCAGGAAATGACGGTAAAAGTTTTTCCACAAGAAATTCTAGTTTGGGGGAATTCAGATTACCAAACCCATTTAACTGAGAAAAGTTCATCTGACTATGCTTATTATCCAGGTTACCCAGATTTTCACCGTTCACCACGTCTTATTTACCGCGCCAGCGAAGATAAAATAACAGTTAACGCGCCAGCTAATGAGCCCAATAAACCAAAAGATGAGCTCATTAAATTGATTATCCCACCATTGGTCATGATTTCAGTTTCAGTTTTGATTTCCATCTTTAGACCTCGCGGGCTTTATATCCTAGCAACCATGTCAATGGCCTTGGTAACTATTATCTTTTCAGTCACAGGTTACTTCAAAAATCGCAAACAGTACAAAATTGACCTGCAAGACCGTATTGATAATTACCATGATTACCTGTCTGATAAGTCTATTGAATTAAATGAATTGGCAAGAAATCAAAAACAAGGGCAATTTTACCACTACCCAACTGTTGATAAATTGACAGAAATGGCTACTCGCTACAACCATCGTATCTATGAAAAAACACCACTGCATTTTGATTTTCTTTACTACAGATTAGGTTTGGGACAAGTTCCAACTGCCTATGATATCCGTTATTCACAACCCGAGCGTTCTGGTAAAAAGGATCCATTGGAACATGAAGGCTACAAGCTTTACGAGGATAATCGTACCATTGATGATATGCCAATTGTTGCTAACCTCTCTCATGGGCCTGTCGGCTATATCGGTCCCCGTGGCTTGGTATTAGAACAGCTCCAATTAATGGTAAATCAACTCGCATTTTTCCATTCTTACCATGATGTGCAATTCATTACAGTTGTCCCAGAAGAAGAAATGGATAAATGGTCATGGATGCGTTGGCTACCACATGCAACCTTGCAAGGAATGAACGTTCGTGGTTTTGTCTACAATCAACGAAGCCGTGATCAAGTGCTCAACAGCCTCAATCAGATTTTAAAATTGAGACGTGCACAACGCGAGGATAAATCAGCCAAAGAAGGTACGCTTTTTAGTCCCCATTATGTGGTTATTGTTACCGATGAAAAGTTGATTTTAGACCACGTTATAATGGAATTCTTCACAGAAGACCCAACATACCTTGGTTGCTCCCTCATCTTTGTCCAAGATGTCATGTCTAGTTTGTCAGAAAATATTAAAACCATTATTAACATCAAAGACAGAAATATCGGTCAATTGGTTATGGAAGAAGGGGAACTTAAAGAAACCGACTTTGAGTTGGACCATTTCCCAGAAAACTATGATAAAGAGAAAATATCACGCCGTCTAGCTCCCCTCAATCACTTACAAAATCTGAAGTCTTCCATCCCTGAAGCTGTTACCTTTATGGAAATGTATGGAGCAGAAGACTTTACAGACCTTAAGGTTGAGCAACGTTGGGAAAGCCATGCCCCTTATAAGAGCCTATCAGTTCCTCTTGGTTTGCGTGGTCAAGACGATATTGTCTACCTCAATTTACATGAAAAAGCGCACGGCCCCCATGGTCTGGTTGCAGGGACAACCGGCTCAGGAAAATCAGAAATTATCCAATCTTACATTTTATCCCTAGCTGTTAACTTCCACCCGCATGATGTGGCCTTTCTCTTGATTGACTACAAGGGTGGTGGAATGGCTAACCTCTTTAAAAACCTGCCACATTTACTGGGAACCATCACTAACCTAGATGGTGCGCAATCCATGCGTGCCCTTGTTTCGATCAATGCGGAATTGAAACGCCGTCAACGCCTCTTCTCAGAAAATGATGTTAACCACATCAACCAGTATCAGAAGAAATTTAAACTTGGCGAAGTGACAGAGCCAATGCCTCATCTCTTCTTAATCTCTGATGAGTTTGCAGAATTGAAGTCCAACCAACCTGAGTTTATGAAGGAGCTAGTTTCAACAGCACGTATCGGGCGTTCTCTAGGGATTCACTTAATCCTTGCGACTCAAAAACCATCTGGTGTAGTTGATGACCAAATCTGGTCCAACTCCCGTTTCAAGTTGGCTCTGAAAGTAGCAGACCGTAGTGACTCTATGGAAATGCTTCATACCCCAGATGCCGCAGAAATCACCCAAGCAGGTCGTGCCTACTTGCAGGTCGGCAATAACGAAGTCTATGAACTCTTCCAATCAGCCTGGTCAGGAGCTGATTACCAGCCAGAGAAAGACGACCAAGGGATTGAAGATCACACCATTTATGCCATCAATGATTTGGGCCAATATGAGATCCTCAACGAAGACTTGTCCGGCTTAGACCAAGCAGAAAACATCAAAGAAGTTCCTACAGAACTGGATGCTATTGTGGATAACATCAAAACCTTAACCCAAGAATTGGGCATCGCAGCCTTACCACAACCGTGGTTGCCACCATTAGCTAGCCAGATTGCTGTTACAGATTTACGTCAGGAAGAATCAAAAGACCTCTGGAATCAAGCCCCTTCTTACAAAGCCTTACTTGGCTTCATGGATATTCCAAGTCGCCAAGCACAAGAGTTAACTTATCATGACTTTGATGAAGATGGTCATTTTGCAGTCTTTGCAGGACCAAGCATGGGTAAATCAACAGCCCTTCAAACAGTTACCATGGACTTAGTCCGTCACAACAGTCCGGAATTCTTGCATTTTTACCTCTTTGATTTTGGAACGAACGGTCTCTTACCATTAAGACGTTTGCCACACGTTGCAGACTTCTTTACCATTGATGACGAAGAAAAAATCACGAAATTTATCACACGCATCAAAGCAGAAATGGCTAGTCGTAAAAAGGCACTTAGCCGTTATAATGTCGCGTCAGCCAAACTTTACCGTCAGGTAAGTGGTGAAACCATGCCTCAAATCATCTTGATGATTGATAACTATGAGGGGCTTCGGGAAGCTCAAAACTTGGCTAACTTGGAAGCGACTTTCCAAAATATCTCCCGTGATGGTTCTGCTTTAGGGATTAGTCTTGTACTTTCAGCAGGGCGCATGGCAGCTTTACGCTCATCACTGATTGCCAACTTAAAAGAACGTCTGGTCTTGAAATTGACAGACGATTCTGAAACACGGACCTTGCTTGGTCGTCACCAACACATCATGGAAGATCTACCAGGCCGTGGCCTTATCAAACGTGATGAGATAGATGTGATACAAGTTGCGCTACCAACAGAAGGCACCGAAACCTATGACATCATCAGCAACATCCAAACTGAAAGTGATGCCATGAATGAAGCTTGGACAGGACCAAGACCAAAAGCCATCCCAATTGTGCCGGAAGAATTGACCTATGAAGACTTTATGGCTAAAGCAAGTGTTCAAGAGGATTTAAACAATCATCGTCTACCACTTGGCCTTGAAATGGTTGATGTTGAAAGCTATAGTTTACCGCTGAATAAGTTTAAGCATCTGCTTTACATGTCTGACTCTGACGAAGGACTTGAGACCTTGAGTGCACATCTCTTGAAAACCATGCTTGAAGTACCTAACTACCATCTCATGATCATCGATGCACTTGGAGAATTTGAGGCCTATCAAGGCCAGGTTAAGACTTATGTTGGTGCGGACATGATTAGTGATATGGCAGATCAGTTGTGTTATGAATTGGAACAGCGCAAAGATAAGGTTGAAAAGACAGACTGGTTTATCTATATCCCAGACTTTGAAAGCTTTGTGGTAAAAACAGCTCTTAAATTAGAACAAATTCAAGCTTTACTAGAAGAAGGACCAAAGTTAGGCCTCCACTTAATTATCGGCTCTTCCTACACCTATGTTGGGACGAAAATTGATCCGGTATTGAAATATGTTCGAACAAACACACAAGAAGTTTTGTTAGGGATGCGCCTCATGGACCAAACTTTCCTTGAAAAGGTGTATAATAGTAAGGAAGTTCGTCCAGCTAAGGATGAAGCTTATATTCATAATAGAAAAACTTATCAAAAATTGAAATTAAGTATCGATTAGAAGGGAGAGAAGATGGCAAAAATACAAAGTGACGCCTCAGTCGCCAGCAGCCTAGCAACGGGGATTCAATCAGGGGCAAGTGGGATAACAGCTGTAACAGCCCCAACTAAAGACAGCAGTAGTGATTATTCTGGAAATACTGATGCAGCAAGTCATATTGATAATGAGTTAATGTATAGTGGTCAAATTGCTGGAAAAATTAATGAGTTTATTGGGCTTATTCATTCGACAGCCAGTGAATTTGAAGCAATGGACCAAAAGCTAAACCAAGAAATAGCTTCTAACACCAAAAATACACTAGCTGCTACTGAATCTCCTATTATAAGTAATCCTGATTTTCAACCTAAATATGGATTATTTTAAATAGGAGAATAATATGACAGAGAGAACACTGAGTGATATTGAGAGTGATGAACGCCTTTTAAAAGAGAAGTTAGAATCATCACAGGCTTATAAAAGGAAACTCCAGACATTAAAAGACGATATTATGGAGTTACAGTTGGATTTTCTACATTCGTTAAAATTAGGTGATGCCTATTTAACAGAACCTTATGAGTTTGAAGAAAATAATGATTTTATTCAACGTGTTAATAATGATGCTGTTCTTTTAGAAGAAAGTTATGACAAAAGGCTTGAGAAAGTGTCTCAGGAAATCGTTGAACATGAAAATGCTTTAGATAACTTGTACTATGAAAGACAAGTCTTAAATCAGAAAGAAAAGCAAGAGAAAGGAGGAAAGAATGGTCAAAGTTAGCACAGGAACAATGGCGACCCAAGCCTCAACGGTCGCAACCACCATGTCTAGTCGTGTAACAGCACTAAACAATGCCATTACACAATTATCCACCTTTGCAGGTGCAACAAGATTGCAAGGAACGGCTTATGACAATGCCAAAAGCTATGCGACAGCAACCCTAACACCGATGATTCAAGCGATGATTCTTTATGCAGAGTCATTGAGTGAAAAATGTACCGAACTACAAACTTTATATGCCTCAATATGTGGTTCAGAGGACCTTGACTCAACAGTATTAGAAGCTAAGTTGTCTAGCGACAGGGGGTCCCTTAGAATTGCAGAAGCATTACTTGATAGATTAGCAGATGATCCGAAACCCTCACGAGCGGCTATCAGGTCAACACAAGGAAATATTGAACGGCTGCATAAACGAATTAGATCTAATCAGAAAAAACTGGACAATTTGAACAGGTTTAATGCTCAATCTGCCACAGTCTTTGCAGATATCACGTCTGCTCAAAACACTGTCAGCCAAGCGCTAACAGCAGTTGCGGCAGGTTTCTCAGGCTATAACAGCACAACAGGAACCTTTGGAAAACCAGCAGCAGGACAAATGGACTGGACTAAGCAGGTAAAAAACGCTTGGAATGATAGGGAACTGAAAAAACAATATGATATGATATTAGGAAAAGCTGCTAATAATGTTACATTGACTGAGGAAGAATTAGTAGCAATTAGTAAAGTCACAGCGGAACATCCTGACAGAGATTTACCAAAAGAATTACTGAGTTATATTAACAGTAAGTATCCTGAACACGCTAGATATATTCAAGGCCAAGGAAAGACAATATATGATGGATTAGCACTAATTTATGCCTCTAGTAAGCTTTCAAAAAAAGGAAAACAAGTTTATATTAACCATTCCACTACAGAAGCAGGTAAGAAATTAGAAAAGTTCTTTGGAACTAAACAATATTACAGTCATAATCGTATAAAAAATGGGAAAACTTCCACCCGAGTAACTAGTAAAAAAGGTTCTAAGATTGATCCAAATAGTTATAATTTAGCAAATGACTTAAACTTAAATCATGGTTCACAACTTGGATATGGACAAAATAGTTGGGAAGATTATGCCAAAACTTTGGGAAAAGGTGCTAAATCTAGTGCAATAAGCTCAATTAAATCTAGTGCAAGTGCAGGACTCACTGATGTGTTTACTTATGTCAAAGGTGACGGTATTAAATTTACTAAATCATTTAAAGCCGCTGGAGTAGCAGGCAAGTCTGTTGCAGTTGTTAATGTTGCTACAAGTGCAATTGATATAGCGAATGGTTATAATGACACAGATCAGAAAGCAAAAGATTTGGGTATGAAAGTTGGAAGTGTTGATTATGTCCAAGCACAAACTGGTGGGATTGCGATTGATACTGCTAAAGGTGTAGGTGTTGGAGTTGCTTCAACAGCAGTTGCGACGACAGTCACTGCAGCAGTTAGTGCCTTAGCTATAGCTGGGGCACCGATTTGGCTTCCCGCGGTTGCCGGTGTAGCAGCGGCTACTGCATTAACGTTAACCGTTAATGCTATTGATGATAAATTTAATGTTACAAAGAACATAAAAAACGCATGGATTAACTGGGTGAAAGGGTAGTAATGTTAATGAAAAAAAAGTTTAATCAGTTAGTAGAAGTTTTATATCCCCGATTAAAGCCAGTGGATCAATTACATTTTTTCACAATGGCAATTTATCTTTTATGTGGTACTGCTTTGTTTATCGGTAGTTCAATATTTTTGTATTTTGACAAAGATTATGAGGGTGTAAATAAAACAATTATTTTTTTGTTATTAAATATTGTTTGTTTGATTTTTTTCGCTATTTCGATAGTGTTATTAAAGTTTGGAAAACGACATGTCTTTATAAGGTTGTTACCTTCTATCCTAGGATTTATTAATTACTTACT
Organism: Streptococcus iniae; assembly: GCF_030732225.1. Taxonomy (NCBI): domain Bacteria; kingdom Bacillati; phylum Bacillota; class Bacilli; order Lactobacillales; family Streptococcaceae; genus Streptococcus; species Streptococcus iniae. The sequence continues at coordinate 473,266 of NZ_CP132230.1, forward strand.
AGTGATAAGCTACATAAGTAGTTATATTAGAGGTATTAAACCTCACTTCTCTGTTATAGCCTGTTTAAGTTATTTAATTCTCAATAGTTTTTATCAAGTTCTTATTATTGATTTTTGTAAAGAAAAAAGCACTAACTTTAGATCAAATTTAATGTATTTACCCTTTGGTATATGCGCTAGCTTCGTAATTATTTCATCAATTATTGAGACAATTCTCAACACTACAGGTAATTTATATTTTATTATTATGCTAGTATTAGTCACTATTTTCTATCAATTAGTCATGTTTGAGTTTGTTTTTGCGACTAAAGGTGAAAAAATATATCAAGAACAAATGAAGAAGTCAAGGTACGGTGGTTCTGTATCATCATTACTTAAGAATAAAGGAAACTAAAATGGATATTATTAAATCAGAGCTGCATAATGTAGCGTGCCTTGAAAAAATGGCAACCAAAGAAGAACTCATTTCACTTGTTTTAGGTAGTGAAAAACAAATATTTGTTGATGGACTTTACAAAAATGGTCCGACAATGATTTCAATTTCAATGAGTGGATTTAGAAGCAAAGAACCACAGAAGGTTAAAGTATATATTCCAGTGAATATTGAAATTGAAGCGAATGATAGTTTTTCATTTATTGAACATTTGGTTTTGGAAAACACAGTCGTGAAACGCTTATCATTAGAAGATAATCTTGATAAAGCAATTTTAGATATGAAAGAATTTTCCAAAGTTAATGGCTATGAAGTGGTAGAAGATCTTCTTTATATGACATTTACATCAGTGTATGGAGAATACTGGATTGATTTACAATTAGTGGTAGAAGAGGTTTGATATGAAACAAACAGTTGCTGAGGAGCAATCCTTACATTTTCAAAATGTGATTTCAACCTTCTATGAGACAACTCTTAATGATATGTCAATTCATTTTGAAACATTTTTGAATAATATTTTTGATGCAGGCTATACTGCAAATGGTCCGTTTTTTTACTGTATTAATTCAGATATGTCAGAAAATGGGAAAATACTAATTCAAACTTTTTTACCGGTTTCTGAACAACACAAATTTACTCTTCCAAAAGATTTCACTTATCAAAATTACTTTCAAATTTTAGATATGGCTGCAATTAGAACATCAGAAGATAGTGAATCAGCTATTTCAGAAGCATTTAACAACCTTTTTAAGTATATCCATCAAAGAAAACTAAAGACTCGTACACCAGTATTTTATCTTGTGACATTGGATGAAGAAAAAATTTACACTGATTTAATGATTGGAATTGATTATTTAGATTGATAAAAAAGCTATAAATCATTTAAGAAATACAATTATCCCACACATAATAAAGAAAACATTCTAAAAAAGATAAATATATTGCATTGAGTTTGTTGTGTCCTATTGCCACGTCAAACATTCCGGCAGTTTCGGTCTTGGTGCAGGAAGCGAACTGTTCTGACACAAGTAACCTCTGTAACAGATAAAAAAAGTGATTAGACAGAGGAAATTTCTACAGCTATATTAATGGTGTAAAAAATAACCCTAAATGCGAAGAAATAACTAAACAAAGTATTGCAGAAAAGGAATTGGTATGAAAATAAAGAAAATTATTCCATTACTATTATTTGTGGCTTTTGCTTTAACCTTAAGTGCTTGTGGCAATGACAAATCAAAGACTGCGATTGCTAAAAATACTACTGCTAGTAAACAAAATAAACTGACCCAAAAAGTCGTTAGATTAACAGAAGCAGAAGTAAAAGGTATCAAAGCCAAGACGAGTCAAGAAAGTCAAACCATTATAATACCTTATTCCTCCGCATTATCTGAGGGAATGGTTGAAAAAACAGATGGTACGGATCAAGTGACCCCTTTTCAAAAAGATTATGAACTTAAGATTCCATCTCACTTTGAAGAAATGAAATCACAAAACTCTAATAATGTTTATACATTCCCAGGGAATAAGGTGCTGGTTGATATTTGGAGTCAAGTAAACATTACAAAAGGTACAAGCAATGACGTTTTGGATTCAGAGTGGTTGGAAGCAAAAGATATCTTAGGAAATTATATTTCATCACAAACATCTGATACTCCTAAAATATTTACCAAATACATTGGTGCTAACACTTTCTCAGTATCTGTCAATCATGTAGGTGCTAATCACCAAAATTTAGTAACCTATTCTATTATCAATGATCAGGGAAATTTTTCATCCTCTGCCATTATGATCAATGTCATCCTCTTTGACAAGTTACCAAAAGAAGAGCAACTCGATAAAATCTCGCAAGTCGAAGGCTTTCTCTCACAACTTGACATCAAAAAATAAAAGCATTTCTCTTTCGGAAATGCTTTTTCATCGTGGATAGGTCAAAATTTTATATTTTAATAAGAGATAAAATTTTGAAATAAAGACATAACTCATGTATGATGGAGAAAAAAACTGATACTGTCAATAATTTTGTGTAAACACAAGAGTAGAGTTTTTGAATATTAGTCAAATAAGCTATCAAGTGTGTCAAAACATACTCCGAATCCTTTATGAATACGAGCTCCGAACTTAATGTTATAGTCTTCGAAAATACTTACAAGGCATCGTTCTAAGGCTTCTTCATTTGGAAAAACCACCCTCTTCTTGCTTTGTCGCTTGATTTCTTTATTGAGTGATTCAATCAAGTTTGTAGAGTAAATACTAGACCAAATGTGATGTGGAAATTGATAGAAAGTTAGGAGATTTTCAGTTGTTTCAAGTGATGTCATAACCTTTTTGTAACGAGGTTTCCACTCAGAAACAAATTGTTCCAATAATTTAATAGCCTCCTGTAAATTTGTGGCACGATAAATCTGCTTGAACTGATTTAGAATAGGTGCCCTATCTACTCGTTTGACCTTACTGGAGATATTGCGACCAATGTGAACCAGACACCGTTGCTGTTTAGCCATTGGATAGGCTTGTTGGATGATTTGATCCACACCGTTAAGCCCGTCTGTAACAACTAGAGAAACTTGCTTAAGTCCTTGATTTTGTAGCCTCTTAAGAAGATCTGACCAAGAGACATTATTTTCATTAGGGGCAATCTCATAGCCAAGAACTGATTTATACCCTTCAGGCGTGATACCAAGTGCAATGTGAATACATTCTTTACTGACCGTACCTCGTCGCAAGGGTAAGTAAGTTCCGTCTAGATACAAGACTGAGTAGTTAGTTTGAAAGGAACGCTCATGAAAGGCAGTGACACTTTCTTGAGTCACTTTTGTGATATTTGACACCGTTGCTGGACTGTAGTGGTGACCATACATGCGCTCAATAATGTCACTGATTTCGCGTGTCGTAACGCCAGTTTGATAGAGTTTAATCACCATCTCTTCCAAGTGGTCATCTCGTCTAGCATAAGATGGTAATAAAACTGGTGAAAACTCGCCGTTTCGATCTCTTGGAATGATTAAATTGACTAAGCCATACTTCGTTTCAAACTGTCGAGAGTAGGTCCCATTACGGCTATTACCTGTATTGTAACCTTCTTTTTTATATGGCTCATATCCAAGGAAAGCTGATAGTTCAACCTGCAAGAGATCATTCATAGCTATTTCTAAAGAGGATCGAAAGAATTCATCAATATCTTGTTTTTGCGCTAGGAAGTTAAGTAATTCTGTGGTAAACTGAGTCATGGGAATAAATCTCTTTCTAGTGAAGTGTCGTAACTCTACTATACAGGATTTATTCCTTTTTTGTGTTTACACAAGATATTTTACACTACCAAAAAACTACTTACTATGTTTTAATAATAAGAGTATATTTATAAAAGAGGATTAGGGCAAAAAACACTAGCTAAATTAAGAAAGAGATCTGTTATTCTTAGAGAAATTATATTCATAGGGGAGTCAGGATCAGGCACTATCTATGTCAATACCAAAACAAACGAAATCTACAAGGCGCCAATAAGCCCCTACTAAATACACAACTTGCAGGTGCGCATCTAAGGTTTATTCCTCTACTAATCGGCATTCTAATTAGCTTAAGGGTATTTACAAGGCATACATTCAACGCTGGGGTTTACACTAAATCACTTATTGTCACCCTCGTTATTCTTTGGTTGGTAGAAGCTGTCGCCCTTGTATGGATAGTCGAAAAAGCCTTATATGGAAATGTAAAGAAAATTGAAAAAGCAAGCCGCTCTGAATTTAGAAGTGCTTTATACGGTAACCTTTTCTGGACGAATTTTTCAGACAATAGGGCGACCAAAGGTAAAATTATTTTTGCTTGGTTTTTTACAACTTTTATAACTCTATTTGGATTTTCACCATTATTAATTATAGATATAATAAGCAAAACTATCGGAGACAAAATAGGGAGTGAAATCTTTGGCTTTTCTATACTAGGCATTATGCCAGCATGCGCAATAATAATCATATGGCAAAATAATCTGATTAGATTTTTCAGAATAGCTAGGTTATATCAACAAAGAAAATTAAAAGTTACGAATAGTGATTAGATCATAACTTTTCAAAATGATATGATAGTTTAGTAGTTATAATGATAATAGTGATAAGATTTTTCGCCGATGGATAGGAATAGTATGGGGTAAATTCTAAACTACTTAAGAAATAAAGATGGAGCATTAAGCATATGAAAAAACAAAAACTGTTACTGCTTATTGGAAGTCTGTTAATAATGATGACGGCATGTAAGGATTCAAAAATCCCAGAAAACCGCACAAAGGAAGAATAGTCTATATGAAATGATAGAGGAGTTACAAAATGTTCTCCGTTTTTGTCATAAAAGGAGCAATGTTATTTTAATATGATTGAGTGAGAAAAATCCCAACATTAAAAAGACGTTTTTGGTTTTAAAATACTGTTAAAAGTGTTATACTGAAGTGTGAACCCTTATCTAAGAAAGAGAGATTAGCGATTGAAAAAAGATAAATATATTGCTTTGTTGATGTTATCTGCACTGTTGTTACCGAGTTTTAATGCGGTTAGCGTTGTGGCTAATGAGACATCTACGGCAACAAATCAAGAAGCTGTAACAAGTATCACTGATTTAGAAAAAGATTCTGCCAAGGAGAGTGCGGTTTCTGAAGCTAAAGAAGTTACACCTGTTGTTGAGCAAGAAGTACCCTTACCACAAGAGCCTGCTAAGGATGGAACATCTACGGATGCTACTAAACCTGGTGAAGTAACAGAACCAAGTAAACCAGTAGAGCCATCTATTCCAAAACCAGATCAAGGCCAAAAGGATCCGGAAAAACCTGGCGATACAACAAGTCCTGTACAACCTCCAGTTGTATCAGTTCCGACGACACCAGTTGTGCCAGCAACACCTGCTGTTAGTGAGGCGCCGACTACTGCACCAATACAAGCACCAGTTTTGCCAATTACAGCGCCTATTTCAAAATTTACTGCGATGGAAAGTCGTCCATCAGCATCTGCTTTTGCAGCTTATGTTGATCATTGGACGGATTCAGATGCCTACACACATAACCTTTTATCACGTCGTTATGGCATTAAAGCTGAACAACTAGATGGTTTTTTACAATCAACTGGTATTGCTTACGATAGTAAACGTATTAATGGTCAGAAGTTGCTTGATTGGGAAAAAGAAAGTGGACTTGATGTTCGTGCTATTGTTGCGATTGCTTTAGCTGAGAGCTCACTCGGAACTCAAGGTGTTGCTAAGACTCCTGGGGCCAATATGTTTGGTTATGCAGCTTTTGATCATTCTCCACAATCAGCGCAGCAATTTTCAGATGATATTGCCATTATCAAATTGACGCAAGAAACTATTGTTCAAAATCACAATAGTAGCTTTGCTATTCAAGATAAAAAAGCACAACTTTTATCTGATGGTTTGTTGAACACATCAGTTGATGGTGGTGTTTACTTTACAGATGCAAGTGGAACTGGTAAACGTCGTGCTGAAGTGATGGAAAAATTGGATCAATGGATTGACCGTCACGGTGGGACGCCCGAAATCCCTGCTGAATTGCGCGTTCAAGCATCAGCAAGTTTAGCTAGTGTTCCTGTTGGTTACAAACTATCAAAACTCAATAGAGTGATTGATTATATTTCGTCAACTTATGCTTGGGGACAATGTACTTGGTATGTCTATAATCGTGGTCAAGAATTAGGTTATCAATTTGATGCCTATATGGGTAATGGTGGCGATTGGAAAATGAAACCAGGTTATGGTGTTACACATAAGGCTGAAGTAGGTTATGCAGTGTCATTTAGCCCAGGTCAAGCTGGCGCTGATCCGACATATGGTCATGTTGCCATTGTTGAGGAAGTTAAAAAAGACGGTTCTATTTTGATTTCAGAGTCGAACGCTCTAGGTTTAGGAGTTGTTTCTTACCGTACTTTCACAGCAGCAGAAGCAGCACAATTAACTTACGTTGTTGGACATAAATAAAAAAAACTCATCAAAAAATCCGATAAACTGTTGTGAAGGTTTATCGGATTTTTGTGTTATGAGGATTTTATTTTAATCTATTTTTGCTGGTCAGCTTCTTGTTCTTCTAAGAGGTGTTGTGCATAGTTAAGCAAGGCTTTGTAGTGTGGAGCATCCAGATGTTCTGAGATCATTTGGATATCAGCTCGAGAATCTGTGGGAAGTTGATAGTTATCAATGGTTAGGTCATGATTGAGGAGAGACTCTAAATCAACCTTGAAATACTCTGCTATTTTTTTCAGGATATCAGCTTTGGGGATATATTTTCCTTTTTCCCATTCACTCACTGAGGAGGCACTTTTACGCCCGAGAAGATTAGCAAGTTCTAACTGTTCCAGATGATTTTTTAATCTGAGGTGTCTGAGATTACCTGCAAAAAGCAGATTCTTTTCGGTCATTTTTGTCTCCTTTCAGTCTTTATGTCATATCATACCATATTTAGGGACAATTTTCTAAATAAATTTCTCAAAAAGAAGGAAAATACTTAACTTCATAAAAACCGAAGTCTATAATAAACTTATCATTGTTAACTCATTTAAATTAACAGGAGGTGGAATTTTGACACAGTCACATTTAAAAGAATTACGACGGGCTCAAAAATTGACGCAAGAAGAGTTGGCTAGTCGGACAGGCATCTCTGTTAGAACCATTGCACGATACGAAAAAGATGCTAGCATGTTAAGGAGAGCTAAGTATGATACGCTTAAAGAGATTGCTGAGCAACTTTCGGTGACCGTTAATGATATTTTTACATAGTCTATTTCGGAATTTCCGAACTAAGCAAAAAACGACCTGTAAAAGTCGTTTTTTTTTGATAAATGCTTTTAGTCTAGTGGTAAGCTTATCCATGAATTCTTAACATCAAGGGTAAGGTGATAGTCACTATTGTCGCGGATAGTATGTTCAAAATCAGTTGTGTAAAGAAGGAGGCGCAACTGGTCCCCTTTGGTAAACTGGTAGACACTTGCCTGCAGTTTAAAATCAACAGTCATCCATTGGTCTGGCTCCACGGCCTCGATTTGTAGGAGGTCGTGGCGGTTTTGAAGGTTAAGAACTCCCTTAGTGACCACGCGCTCTTGACTTACTGTCATTGGTAATTCTTTTAAGTCTTCTCGTGAGAAATTGTGCCCATTATCGAGTGTTCTAAGGTCTACAATTGCAGGGGTGTCTGAAAGACGTTTTTTCTTGCCATAATCTAATAGCTGCGCAGATAAGAGCCCTTTATTGCTACTTGATTTAAGGTTAAGGTGTAAGCTTACTTGTCCATTTAAAAGAAGGTCTTCTTTAAGGGTGATATCAATGGTAATCTGATTGGTTTTGTTAGAAAACAAGTCCGTTTTAAAGGCTCTAAAATCCCTGCTGTAGGCATCAAATGCATCTTGGGAGTATTTGTTGTTAATAACTTTTTCTCCCTCTCCTAGGGCTAATTTGAGGCTATTTTGCCCTCCAAAAGACTCTAAAGCTTTCCAGCTTTGCTCAGATTGATTATCCTGCCAGATAACAGCAGGTAACTGATAGTGGTTATCAAGTCCTAACAACTGCTGGCTAAGGAGTGCATTCATTGATTCTCGAAAATCAATAGATTGCCAATTGTGCATGTAAACATGTTGGCCATGGTGTAAAAAGGTGTGACTTGAAACATTTGACGGTAAGGCCTTTAGAATATTAAAGACCTGATTGGGCTTAACATTCCAATCTTGTAGGCCATGTGTGTAAACCACTTGACAAGTGATATGTGAAGCATGTGGTAAATAATTACGATCATGCCAGTATTGGTTATAATCACCACTTTTTCTATCTAGTTCTTGGGATTGCTGAGCAAGTAAGTTGTGATAGTTTTCTTTTTGTCTTAAATAGTCACCAGCTAGGAGTGAACGTGAATAGGTTAGTTCAGTTAGGACATCCAAATCCTCGCCAGGATAGCCCCCAGGGCTACAGATTAAACCATTTTCACGGTAATAGTCATACCATGAGGAAATAGCAGCTTCTGCGATGATGACTTTGAGACCGTCAACTCCAGTTGTTGCAAGGCCAGTTGACATTGTTCCTAAATAGGATTTGCCAGTGGTAGCTACTAAGCCATTTGACCAATTGGCCTCCACATATGCTTTTCTTTGGTGATTGCTATATGCCTTAGCTCTGCCATTTAACCAATCAATAACAGCCTTGAAACTTTCAATTTGAAGGTAGTCGCCTGAAGTCATAAAGCCATCAGATCCAGCAGTACCAATGCCTGAAACATAGATATTAGCGAATCCTCTAGCTAAGAAATAGTCATTTAGGGTATAAGAGTCGATGTAAGAGAATGTTTCCTCGCTTTCTGTGACGAGAAGGTCTCTAGTGTTGCTTTCTTCTAGGCTAATAGGCTGCGCTATAACAGTGATTTGTCCGGGTTTCTTGACCGTTAGGTCTTGTGTCATGTTGTGGAGTTTGCGGTCGTTAGCCACTTCGTTAATGCCTTGGTGATATGGGCTAGCGGTCATTATTGTTGGTAGTTTAACACTTGTTTTGGGTCTGATAATATTGACTTTGATCAGATCAAGCTGGCCGTCTTTATCAGTGTCAAGAGGAGCCTCCACATAAACAATTTCACGAATCAAATCATTGGTATTAAAGCTTGCAAGGGTTTTGCCGTTGAAGTAGTGGTAAGTGTTATCTTGTGCTAAGAAGCCTTTGCTCACAAGGTCATCTACCAAGGTCATGCCAAGTTTGTTGCGACTTGCTAGTAATTTATGAAGATTACAATAGAGATTTTCAGGATCAAAAGTAAAGGGGAAATCCAGTGTTTGTAGGAAATCGTGGCTATCTTCAAAATCAAAGAAAGGAGTAAAGCCTAATAGTTGGAGTGCTACCATTTCAAGCACAGTCTGATTGAGTTCTTTTGATGACTTAAAAAAAGATACTAAGTCAGTTTCTTGATCAACAATTAAATTGGCTAAAGCATAGTTTTTATCCTTAATTTGAAAGAAGTACTGTTTTAAAAAATGGCAAAAGAGAGCTTTTGCATCGAGGTGCTCAGGGAAAGTAAAGCCTAAATCCTCCAGTTCTTTTTTGGCTCTTGTTTGGGAAGTTGGGATATAGGAATATTGATTATATCTCATTTTAATACCTTGCTTTCTAAATAAGTAAACGTTTTTATTCTTTCGACTTGCTTTACATTGTTTATTATACTTGATAAAATGGTACTTGTCTAAACTAATTAAATAGGAGGAATTATAAAGACATGGATGTTACATGGACTGTAAAATATATTACAGAATTTCTTGCGACTGCTTTACTTATCATTCTTGGTAATGGTGCTGTTGCAAACGTTGATTTAAAAGGAACTAAAGGTCATAACTCTGGTTGGGTTATTATTGCAATTGGTTATGGTTTGGGTGTTATGATGCCAGCTATGATGTTTGGTAATGTTTCAGGAAACCACATTAACCCAGCATTTACGTTAGGATTGGCAGTATCAGGATTCTTCCCGTGGGCACATGTCTTTCAATATATCCTTGCACAAATTCTTGGCGCAATCTTTGGTCAATTAGTTGTTGTAGGTGTTTATGCTCCTTACTTCAAGAAAACTGAAAATCCAAATCCAGTACTTGGATCATTCTCAACCATTTCAGCTTTGGATGACGGCACAAAAGAGAGCCGTAAAGCATCACTTATTAATGGTTTTGCTAACGAGTTTGCAGGCTCATTTGTTCTTTTCTTTGGAGCAATGGCGCTAACGAAAAATTTCTTTGGTTCAGAATTAGTTGGTAAACTTATTGAGGCTGGCTTTGATAAAACAGCTGCTGAAACACAAGTATCACCTTACACTGCAGGAAGCTTATCAACAGCTCACATGGCAATTGGATTCTTAGTAATGGCACTTGTTGCAGGTTTAGGTGGTCCTACAGGTCCAGCTCTTAACCCAGCGCGTGACCTTGGTCCTCGTATCCTTCACCATTTCTTACCAAAATCAGTTCTTGGTCAAGCTAAGGGTGATTCAAAATGGTGGTATGCATGGGTTCCAGTTCTTGCCCCAATTTTAGCATCAATCTTAGCAGTATTGGCATTTAAATACCTATACTTATAATTAAAAAAGAGGCTTAGGCCTCTTTTTTGTGTCTTATTTTTTTCTGAATAGGGCTTGCGCTGATGGCAGAGCGAATTAGCATGATACCAGTTAAAATGACAATGATTACGACTAATTTTTTCAAACTGTTAATGTCTAAATTTGTTAGGAAAAACACGGCAATAAGGACACCTAAGATTCCTCCACTGACAATGCCGGCAAAACCTGTCCAACTGACACGATCGCCGTGTATGAATTGGCGGCTAGATGCTGTCATAATCATGGCAGCATCTAACATCATTACTGGCATAGCAACTGCTGGGCTTAACCCCATCAAAGAAAAGAAAATCAATTCGGGTGCGTAGTTGCCCAGTCCCATTGTCATTAAAACACCAATAGCTAGGTTGAAAAGAATTCCAATGACAAGCCAGATACCATGGAGGCCATGACTAGAGTGGACAATATCAGCCCCTGGATTTGTTAGCATACGGAAAATCATAATGAGTGAAGCGATAATCAAAAGGCACCCTAAAATAGCTTGAACTGTGGGTGTGTGCCAGTTCTTAGTAATTCTTGTGCCAAAATAAGCACCAATAAATGCTGCTGCGGCCATAGATACTAGGGTAAGGACTTCAACACGGACCACAAAAATAAAGCACAATGACTGAATTAAAACAGGAATAACATGAGCTGCGGTCATGGTACCGGGTAATTTACTATCATCGTCAACTAATTTTGTAACTTTGAAAAGTGTGGTTGTTGTTGCAAAAGATCCAATTCCTAAAGTGTCTAATGCGTCTGTAATTAGTCCAATGGCAAATCCAGTCCAAAAGCGTTTAAAAGGATTGATGTGACGTTTTCGAATATAAGAAACAAGTGTATAGAGAATAAAAACCATTGCTATGACAAGCAAGGTTTGAATGAGTCTTAAAATCAGATTATTATTCATAACTTCTAGTTTACAAAAAAATGCTTTATTGGTCAATCTAATCTTACTGCACAAATATCCTTGTAAAATCACGATTTTTTGTCTATAATAACAGAGGTTAGGAGGAAACCATGACAGTAATAAAAGACGCTATCTTTAGTACTCCGGTATTAAGGGTTAACAACCGTCAATTAAATATTGATTTTTATATAAAGAACTTAGGCTTGAAACTTGTTTCAGAGGAAAATGCTATTGCTATCTTTACGTCGTATGGAAATGGTAAAGAGCGCTTTGTCATAGAAGAATCACCATCTGTAAGAACCCGAGCTGTTCAAGGTCCTAAAAAAGTAAATACAATTGTTGTTAAAACACAAAGTCCCAAAGCTATAGAGAGTCTCTTGGCTAATGGTGCAGAAGTAGACACCTTGTTTAAAGGTGAAAATGGCTATGCTTACGAAACACTCTCTCCGGAAGGGGACCGTTTTTTACTGCATTCAGAAGATGACATTAGTGTATTAGAAGTGATTGACACAAAAGAATTCCAAGCCCAAGATGATTTTAAAGGCTTACCGGACTTCACTTTTGAGATGGTGGTTTTAAATGTTTTGGATCCCCATAGTTCATGTGAATTCTATCAAACACTGTTTGGTGATCAAAGCCCAGTTGGTTTGGAATTCATGCAAGAAGAAGGACCAGACTTAGCAATTGAGCCTAACCTTGCTTGGGATTTGGAAATTTTAGAGTTTACAGTTAGTCATGAAACAGACTTAGCAGCTGCTAAAGTGGACTTTGAAGCTAAAGGTTTTGACGTTTACCTTGATAAAAAAGAAAAAATCCTTGTAGTTTCAGATCCAAGCCGTATTGAAGTATGGTTTATGAAATGACATTACCTCTTTTTGACCTCATTGAAGACCAATTATCGGAAAACATATATCCAGGGGCTAGCTTAGCCCTTTTTCAGCGTGGTCAGTGGCAGGAATACTATTTTGGCACAGTTGATGGGCAAAAGCCGACACAAAGTGGTTTGTTTTATGACCTGGCCAGTGTTTCTAAGGTTGTTGGTGTTGGTACGCTGTGCATTTTTTTGGTAAATAGCGGAGCTTTGGAGTTAGATTTTCCTTTGCAGCACTATTATCCTGATTTTCAGAATTCTCAGGTGACGCTGCGCCAGCTATTAACCCATACCAGTGGCCTTGATCCCTACATCCCGAATCGAAACCAGCTAAATGCTAAAGAGTTGAAAGAAGCAATGAATGTTCTTGAAGTTAAAGATGATAAGGGGTTTCACTATACTGATGTCAATTTTATCCTTCTTGGTTTTATGCTTGAAAAGTTTTTGGGGAAAGATTTGAACGTGCTTTTAAAAGACTTAGTGTTTGACCCTTTTGGAATGGATAAGACTGCTTTTGGTCCTTGTCAGGATGCTGTGCCAACGCTAAAAGGTTGTCTAGATGGCAATGTTCATGATCCAAAGGCCAAGGTCTTGGGGCCTCATGCAGGTTCAGCAGGGTTATTTTCAACACTTGAAGACATGGAGAAATTTCTGACGCATTATATGTCAGATGGATTTTCGAGAGACTTATTTGATGACTATAGTCATCAAGAGGCAAGTCGTTCAATGGCTTGGCGTTTGACAGGAAATTGGTTAGATCATACAGGCTATACAGGTCCCTTTATTATGGTAAACAATAAGCAAGAAGCGGCTATTTTTTTGACCAATAGAACATATGATAAAGACGATAGGTCCTATTGGATTGAAAAACGTGATGCCTTGATGGAAAGTATTAAAGACTATTTTAAAGATTGAGGCTGGGCAAAAAGTAGCTTCAAATAAAACCACGCAGAGATTTCAGTCTTGAAAACAATCAAGATGAAAAAATCACTGTGTGGTTTTTGAGTATTTGAAGTTTTAGAGTCGAGATTCTTAGCTAATTTCGTGAGATTCATACTCATGAAGAGGAATCCAACCTCCGTTTGGACGGCTTGATTGCCTCTGACATGGACTCTACGCACGCCAAAAACACTCTTCAATCGGCCAAAAACGGGTTCGACATCGATTTTCCGTTTGGCATAGATTCGAGAGCCATCTTCGCTATGTAATTCTTCCTTTATGAGTTCTTTAAAGTAATTCCAAGTTGGATTGTAATGGATCTGTTTCTGGCGACCACTTTCTGTTTTGGAAAGTTTTTCCAACTCTTCCGTGCTTTGTATTTTTTCTGCCTCATAAATCTTGAAATCCCGTTCAAAGCCATACTTATCTTTTCTACGAGAGTAATATTTAAAGGAATAAACAACACCATCTGGTTTAATGAATTGGTCTGTTTCTTCAAGGTAGTCCCAATTATTTGGATTAGTAGGACTGTTTTTATATTTCTTAGTCAATTCCTTCTGGTACATGCCATAGGGAATCAGAGGAGATTTCTCCAACTCATCAATGATAAAACTATAATTCTCCTCACTGCCATAACCGGCATCGGCGACAATATTTTGGAAGAGGTCCAGAGTTTGAATGGATTGGAGAAATGGTTTCAGGGTTCGGGTGTCCGTTGGATTTGGAAATATATCATATGCAAGAACATATTGACCATTGGTGGCAGCTTGAACATTATAGCCAGGTTTGAGCTGGCCATTCATCATGTGGTCCTCTTTCATTCGCATAAAAGTGGCATCGTGGTCCGTTTTGGAGAAAGAGTTACGCTCTTCTAGAATCTCTCTAGCCTCCTCATAGCGTTGCTTACGAGGGAGATAATCCTTTCTCAACTGGTTGCGCAGTTTCTTAATACGACGTCGCTTTTGTTTATTGGCAGAACCTCCCTTGATAACTTTTGGTTCCTCAGAAATTGATTTCTCAACTTCCGCCAAGGCCTGTTCAGTGTCTTCTAAAAGGCGCACTAACCCCTCGCTGGTTTCGCATTCTTCTTTAGACAGAGCTAGGTTTACCCCCTCTTGAACCAGCTGGTCATAGAGTTCTGAGATTTTTCCGTTTAGTGCCTCTTCGTATTTATCAACAGCTCTTTTCCAAGTGAAAGAGTAGAGATTAGCATCAGCTTCTAGCTTGGTGCCATCGATAAAGAGAGCATCATCTTCAATCATGCCATTCTCACGCATGAGGAGGGTGAAATAAATAAAGGCGGTCTTAATTAGGTTATTGGCATGTTTACTAGAACGAAAATTATTGATGGTTTTATAGCTAACGTAGGTGTCCTGGCTCAACCATTTCATGGGAATGACTTCTTCATTCATCTGAACTATTTTGCGACCAGAAAAGACCTGGCGGGCATAGGCGAAGAGCGTCATCTTCAAAAGCATGGCAGGATGAAAGGCAGGACGACCAGTGTGAGACGTCTCTTCAAGCAAAATATGATTTGGAATACTGTCCACAAAGAGACTGATTAATCTAACCTCATGATTCATTGGAATATCGTAGGCAAGATTTAATTCCAAACTGAGTTGATTTGTGTTATACTCTTTATACATAGTCATGGCTTTCTAGTTGTTTTGTCGTTATTATAATTATAAACCATGACATAGGAAAACGAGCATCTCCAACTGCGGAAATGCTCGTTTTTTCTATTCTGAAGCTACTTTTTGCCCAGCCTCTTTGTATGATGGTAGTTATGTTTTAAGTAAGGAATAAGAAATGTTTATTAAATACCGAAATAGGCAAAAAGAAGCAGTGATTAGACCCAAATTGATGTGGACATTACTGATTATCTTCATTTATATGTTAGGAAGAATGATGCCTGTTACCACCGTTGAAATGAATCAAGCATTGCTTCATAGTTTAGAATCAAAACAGTTATTGAATAGTTTAGCTTCAGTAACAGGAGCACAGTTAAGTAATGTAACATTATTTTCATTAGGGTTAAGCCCCTGGATGACAACGATGATATTGTGGCGTTTCTTCACGGTTTTTGGAATGCTAAAGGAACTAACAACGGTTCAATTACACCGCTATAGAATGCTTTTAACCTTAGTTATTGCAGTGATTCAAGCAGTCGGTCTCACCGTTGGTGCTAAATTTGTCGTTTTAGAATTTTTCGGATCCTATGGACCAGCAGTTGCGCAGTGGGGAACAGTTCTCTTATTGGTAACTGGTGCTGTTGTACTATCCTGGCTAGGAAATATTAATGGTCAAAAAGGCTTTGGTGGCATGATGATTATTGTCGTCGTTAACATGATCATCTCCTTCCAACAAAATCTAATCAATTATTTTAAACAAAATACATTTACTGGACAAGAACTGGCTATTAGAGCTATACTTTTTATAATCGTATTAGTTTTTCTCATTCATCTCACCGTTATTTTATACCGAGGTGAATATCGCATTCCAATAAAACGAATTGGCATTAATAATGCTTTTAACGACACCAGTTATTTACCCATTCGTGTGACACCAGCTGGAGCAATGCCGTTTATGTATGGTATGACATTAATGATGTTACCACCTTACATTATAAGCATCTTGTTGCATTACTTGCCAAATAATGGCATACTTATTTTCCTTGCAACAACCATTGGTATTACAAAATTACCCGGAGCTATCTTATATTTGACCTTGCTCTATATCTTGGCAATTGGCTTTGCCTATTACAATTATGATTCTTATGATATTGCAAAAAACATGCGAAACAATGGAGACTTTATTGAAGGCATTAAACCAGGACAAGCAACTAAGGAATTTATCCATAATAAGGTAAAACTTCTTTCTCAATTTGGAGCTATTATGGTAGTTTTAATTGGGGGAGGACCAGTATTGATTGCTGTTATACAGAATTCTGGTGGCGGTAATATCAGCATTGCAATGTTAATCAGCAATGCCTATATTATCACAACATTAATACTAGCTGTTGTTGAACAAGTGAACACTTTGCAAAATTGGAAGAAATACCGCAATCTAATATAGGAGACAAGCCATGTTCTATTTTATCCCCTCTTGGTATAATGACAATCGAAAATGGTATGACAATACACCTCTATGGTTTCGCGTTTTTGAACGAATGACCTTTGATGATACCATTAATCAATTGAAAATGTTTAAGCATGCCAAGGAAACATCACAAATACTATTACTCAATTATCAACCCCTTTTTCGCTATTTCTTGCATAAACAAGATTTGCTTGGCGAAGATTATTGGTCGTTTTTTGATGATATTCAAAATATTTCAAAACAAAATGCCAGTCCTATTTCTTTTAAAAGCCTCAATTGGCCTAAAGAAACTCAATTTCTTTACAGTCCCTTTGCCATTGTAGCTAAGCATGCAGGAAAACAAATTGGAATCATTCATTTTGCTGAAAATGGCAATCTCTTTTACATTGATTTTCAAATTGATGGTACAAATGACAAACGTTATATTTTTGATGATAGAGGCTTTTTATCCAGTATTCTATACTATGATAAAAGTGGTGAAGAATTGTACCAAGATTACCTCAATGAAAATGGTCTCTGGCAGGTTCGAGAGCATTTCAATGATGATCGAAAATATCTTGAAATTAACACTAATGCTGACAAAGAATTTCAAGAATCATTTTATTCTAGCTGGGAAAACCTTATTTTAGAACGCCTGACGGCTTATAAAGCCAAGCAAATCACAAAAGATGACACCATTATTATTGCCAGTCATCCGCAACACAACGATCTGGTCAATACTGTTTTTGATCAAGAAAAAAAAGTATATTCCTTTTTTGGAGAACGCCAAAGTCTGTCAGATACTGCCGCTATTCAACCTCTGATTGCGTCATCAAGTCTCTTAGTCACAGCCAGTGAAAAAGATGAACTTGCCTTGAAAACCACAATGGAAACCTTGTCTATGACAAGCAAAAAAATGACGCGTATTTCACCATTTGATACACGTCTTCGTTTAGGACACAGTCAAACCATTCGAGAATTAATCCTCTATTTCTATATTGATGGTCTCTCTAGAGTTGAATTAGAAAAGGTTTTACGAATGCTTATGGCAATGATGGACCAGAATTTGGATATTGCCCTTTCAATTGTAACCTTTAACCGTGACTTGTCACTCAAAGAACTTGAAAAGTGGGTGACGGCAAAACTTCAAGACCATTACCAACCAGAACACTTTTTTGAAAAAACTGCTGATGATGCTGAAAACCAATTAGATGAGGATGTGGAACTTGAATTGAAGCGTATTACGTTCAATTGTTTCACCAATGAAAATCAAATTATTAAAGCATTAGACAGAGCAAGACTTGTCATTGATTTGGGACAAATTCCTGACCAATACACACAAATTGCCAGCATTAGTGCAGGTGTGCCTCAAATTAACAGGGTAAAAACCGACTACGTCAATCATTTGGAAAATGGCTGGCTTTTACAAGACTTAGAAGCCTTACCAGAAGCCATTCATTATTATTTTGATGGCTTGGCCAATTGGAATGCTTCACTGGTCTATGCTATTCAAAAAATGGCGGATTATACTGGCGGAAATATTTTAAAACAATGGAAAGACTTACTAGAAAAGGACTAGTCTACAATGAAAGTATTACAGATTGGACAAAGAAATTGGGCTGATGAAATTTCTCAATTGCCAGAAGATATGGAATGGCTCAATTGTCCATCACATGAGCTTCCACAATTTTTAGAAGTTTTGGAGGAAAAGGCATTAGCAAATTTGCCCAAAGTCACATTAGACGAGGAAGTTGCTAAAATTAGGTTACGCTTTGATGCTGTTTTAATCACAGAAGAAGTCAATGAAGCAGACTTAAGCCCTTTAATGGATACGATAGAAGCCTATGGGCTCTATCATGATCAGGGCTTACATTTGATTTCTACCCAAGCAGATGGTATTTTTCGTCGGAAAGTTTTACGTGAATTAATTGCACAAGGAAGTATAGAAGACAAACTCAATTTTCTATATTTGACCTTGTTTGATAGTCAGTATGGGGCTAAGTTAAAAATACCAGATATCGATGTGAGCCCAGGTTTCCAAGGTGATATCTCTTATGATGGCCATGTTGCAGTCAATTTCTCAGCTGATTTTGGTGAAGATTTTCACCCCTTATTTACCTTCCGCTACAATTTACCAAGCTTTCCTGTTGCTTTAGAACTTTGGTTAGAATATGTTAAAGTCTCAGGAGATAGTCATATCCGTTTAGAAATAACCCCTATGAGAAAGGGGAGTTTGCATGATGTCATGCCGTCAGTTATCTTTGAAGAAAGGGATATGCAAGAGCCCTTTGTCTTACCACCAGACCCTGAAGTTGGCTTTTACGCCATATCAGTATTTGCTAAAGGAAAGGGTGTCCTGAGCTTTGGCCCACTTCACTGGCGTTACTCTCGAATGGGGCTTGGAAAATTTGTCTTAGGTGGCGAGCGTTTTAATGATTCCAAACGTCAAGAATTGATTTATTATTTTAATCCAGGTGACATGAAGCCACCAATGAATGTTTATTTTTCAGGTTTCAGACCAGCAGAAGGTTTTGAGGGCTTTGGGATTATGAAGTCCCTCAAATCACCATTTATGTTAATTGGTGATCCAAGGTTAGAAGGGGGAGCCTTTTATATTGGATCAGAAGAAATCGAAAACAAGGTTGAAGAGGTCATTCAAGAGTCATTAGACTATCTTGGCTTTGACGCTAGACAATTGATTTTATCAGGGCTTTCAATGGGGACTTATGGCGCTCTTTATTATGCCTCGCACTTTAATCCTCATGGCGTGGTTGTTGGAAAGCCCTTTACCAACCTTGGTGACACAGCAGCAGGCATGAAATTAAAAAGACCAGATGAATTTGAGACGATTGCAGATGTGCTTAGAAATAATACTGGAGGCCTTTCAGAAAAGGATATTGAAAGCTTGAATCAAAAGTTTTGGAATAAATTTTCACAATCTACTTTTCCAAGAACTCGTTTTGCCATTGCCTATATGGAACATGATGATTATGATAACACAGCAACAAAACTATTAATTGAAGACTTATCTGCCAAAGGGGCTCATATTTACACCAAAGGTTATGAAGGCCGTCATAATGACAATAGTCGTTCTATTAATAAATGGTTTATGCGTCAATATGTAGATCTCTTAGAAGCTGATTTTGAAAGGAAATATTCATAATGCAAGAACTGTTAAAGCAGATAAAATGGCAAGAGGTGCACTCAGGTTCAGCATATCTTTATGGCACCTCGATACGCTTCTTGGAGGATTCTGTGATTTTTACTAATGAAAGATTAGCTTCAGGCAAACCGTTGGTGACCTTTTTGTCTAAAACACATTATCAAGGAAATCGATGTGAACCAGATTTACCTGTGCTCATTCCAAATGAAAAATATGTTATTGAAAGTAATATCAGTTCTGAACCTCTAAATCGCATTTTCATTCAGCTTAATTTCTTTAACCGTTTGGGTGAAAAAATGAGTTTTGAAGTGCTTAGAGATTGTAAAGGTGAATTTTTATATCCTGAGGAAGCTTATGCTTATGATGTGACTGTTTTTAGCTCAGGTTGTTCACAGATGCACTTTCACGACATAAGCATTTACCATAAAAGACAACATGACAAAGTGAATGAAGATACCCCACCTGCTAATTGTTATCAGGAAAATCAATTACCAGAGGCACTAGAGTTTGTTAAAGCACATATCCAGGTTAAATGATGAAGTAAGGAAAGTAGCAATGAGACAGAGAAATTCATTCATTAATAGAATGAAATTACGAGAATTAAAACAACTCCTAAAAAAAATCAACGCAATGGCTGATCAGATAGCGGTGTTATCTGATGTTGATTTATCAGCTAAAACCCTTGAATTTCGCAATCGACTAGCAAATGGTGACACATTGGATTCCATTCTTGTTGAAGCATTTGCTGTTATGAGAGAAGCAGATAAACGTGTTTTAGGAATGTTTCCCTTTGATGTTCAGGTTTTAGGTGGTTTAGCCTTGCATTTTGGCCATATTGCAGAGATGAAGACAGGAGAAGGAAAAACCCTAACAGCAACCCTGCCTTTATACCTAAATGCCTTAACGAGAAAAGGTGCCATATTAGTGACAACAAATGACTACTTGGCAAAACGTGATGCTCAAGAAATGGGAGTTGTCTATCAATTTATGGGGCTAACAGTTGGCTTAGGTGTTTTCGAAGAAGATGAAGACGTTGACGCTGAGATGAAGCGTGCAGTTTATGCTGCAGATATCACTTATACGACAAGCACACGTTTGGGATTTGATTATTTGGTTAATAACCTTGCCGGAGATAAGAAGGATAAGTTTTTACCTGCTTTTAATTATGTTATTGTTGATGAAGCAGATGCTGTCTTACTTGATAATGCCCAAACCCCATTAATCATTTCAGGCTTACCCCGTGTGCAATCAAATCTTTATGATGTCAGCAATCAGTTTGTGCAAACATTGAAAGAAGATGAATTTCGTTATTTAAGTGGCGATAAAGTCGTCTATCTGAAAGAAGCTGGAATTGAATACGCACAATCCTTTTTCAACATCCCAGATCTATATGACAGTACTTATTTTGAGTTAAATCGTCATATTAATCTTGCCCTTCGGGCTCATTATCTTTATAAAAAAGATGTTGATTACGTTGTTGATGATGACGAAGTCAAGTTGTTAGATAATCGAACAGGCCGTATTTTAGAAGGAACAAGACTACAATCAGGGGTGCATCAAGCCATTGAGACTAAAGAAGGGGTCAAAAAAACAAAAGACTCACGTTCCATGGCTTCTGTTACTTACCAAAGTCTCTTTAATATGTTTCCCAAATTAGCAGGGATGACAGGAACCGCAAAAACTGCCGAGGATGAGTTGATTGCCACTTACCGAGTTTCAGTAATTGTTATCCCAACAAATCTTCCCTTAAAAAGGATTGATTACCCGGATAAAGTGTATGTCACATTACCTGAAAAATTATATGCAACCTTAGCCTATGTTAAAGACTTGTATGAAAAAGGGCAACCCGTCCTACTCATTTCAGGAACTGTTGATATTGCTGAAATTTATTCAAGAATGTTGCTTCAAGAAGGGATTCCTCACAGTGTTTTAACAGCTAAAAATATTGCTAAAGAAGCACTGATTATTAAAGAAGCTGGCAAAAAAGGAACCATTACAGTAGCTACCTCCATGGCTGGAAGAGGAACAGATATTAAACTTGGTGAAGGTGTTGCTGCTTTGGGAGGGCTTGCAGTTGTTGGTACCGAACGAATGCCAAATGGTCGGATTGATTTTCAACTTCGTGGCAGAGCAGGTCGACAGGGAGATCCTGGCTTAAGTCAGTTTTTTGTTTCTCTTGAGGATGAGTTATTAATGCAATATGGTGGCAAATGGTTAAAACGGTATTTTGAAAAAAATAATCATGTCAACCATAAAAAATATGGCCAAGCCTTAAAAAGTCGTCAAGTTCAAAGAATTATATCATTAGCACAAGAAAAGAGTGAAGACAAATCCGTTTCTGCAAGGGAATCTACCATCAAGTTTGATGAAAGTTTGCGCGTGCAACGAAATAAAATTTACAAACTTAGAGATGAATTAATTTATTCAGACATGAAACTTTCAAGTAAAATTGATGACATCGTTAAAGAAGTCATAGATGATTACCTCAACACTAATCCTCAGTTTGATGCTGAAAATTTAAGTCGTCTTGTTTTAGAAAATTACTCCTATAAAAAGCCCTCATTTTCACAAGCTTTTACTAACCACTATCAAGAAAGTGTCAGAGACTATTTATGGGACCTGTATCAAAAAGAAATGCAAAAAAAAGCTCAAGAATTACGAACTGACGACAAACACGAAGAGTTTTTACGCTTGTCGGTATTACGAGCAATTGATGAATCCTGGATTGAACAAGTGGATAATTTACAACAACTAAAAGCATTTGTTACCATGCGCCAAATTGCACAACGTGACTCCATCACAGAATATTACAGGGAGTCTTTGGAGTCTTATAACAAAATGGAAAGCCGTATCAAAAAATCCATAGTTAGAAACATTATGCTAAGTGCTATCGAAGGAAATGCTGATAAAGGCTATTCCATCTATTTTGTCTAAGAGGAGTTATCATGACCATATATAATATTAATTTAGGTATAGGTTGGGCAAGCAGTGGTGTTGAATATGCCCAAGCCTACCGAGCCTCGGTATTGCGAGAACAAGGAATTCCTGCAAAATTTATTTTTACTGATATGTTTCAGTCTGAAAACCTCCAACATTTCACATCTAATATTGGTTTTAAAGATCACGAAATTATCTGGCTTTATGGCTTTTTCACAGATATTAAAGTTGCGCCAACAACTTACTCTAAGGCTGAGCTTGAAAAAAGTTTTCCTAGCCCTATTAGCAAAATTGAAAATAATGGTCGTTTAGTTCGTTATTATTTTGAAAATCAGGATTATTATGTCAATGCGACACTTTGTGGTCAGGAAAATAAGGCTGTGCAGCGGGTTGAGCATGTGTCAAAAGGGAAATTAATTCGTAAGGATTATTACAGTTACACTAAAGTTTTTAGTGAATACTATGCTCCAAGTAATGACAAACCGCACTTGTATCAAAGGACTTTCTTTAATGAAGACGGCAGCTTAGCTTATGAAGAAATCGTAATGGAGAACAGAAGTATCTTCCAGTTTTCAGATGAGATCTGCTATAGCAAAGATGACCTTGTTGCCTATATGCTTAAGCAGTTACACTTAAGCCACCAAGACATCATCTTATTAGATCGTGCAACAGGTATTGGTCAAGCAGTTCTTCAACACCGTGGTGCTGCTAAGTTAGCCGTCGTTATTCATGCCGAACACTTTAGTGTTAATGGAACTGATGATGATAATATCCTTTGGAATAATTATTATGACTATCAATTTACCAATGCTGATAAAATTGATGCCTTTATTGCATCAACAGAAAAACAAAAAACAGTTTTAGAGCAGCAATTTAAAAAATACAATCACATGGAACCTAGAGTCTATGCCATTCCAGTGGGAAGTCTTGATGAGTTGAAGTATCCGAGTCAAGCAAGAAAACCTTTTTCCTTATTAACAGGCTCCCGATTGGCTGGTGAAAAACATATTGATTGGTTGGTTTCAGCTGTCATATTAGCACATGACAAATTACCAGGGCTAACCTTTGATATTTATGGAGAAGGTGGAGAACGCAGTAAGCTTGGAGAACTGATTCAAAAAGGCTCGGCCCAGAATTATATTAGCTTAAAAGGGCATCAAGATTTAAGAGACATTTACCAAAATTATCAGGTTTATTTAACAGCTTCAACCAGTGAAGGCTTTGGACTTACCTTGATGGAAGCTGTTGGATCAGGCCTACCTTTAATTGGTTTAGATGTGCCTTATGGTAATCAAACCTTTGTTGAGGATGGCAAAAATGGTTACTTAATTCCGCGACAAGAACCAGACGATAGCAAACAAATGGCTAAAGCATTTGCTGAAAAAATTATCCAATATTTTCAAGATATGGATAAAGAAAAAGCTCAGGAATATTCTTATTCCAAAGCAGAGAATTTTCTCTATGACCACCTAGCCAAATTATGGAAGAGCTTTATGGAGGAAATGACACATGATAACAGTATTTGAATGGTTAGACCAAAGATCGCTTGATTTGCATTATTCCTTAGAAGTATCAGGTTTCAAGGGAGTCAGTGTTCTTTTGAATGATGATGGTAATCTTCCAAAAGGCTTTACGTCACCTTACGCCTTTTTTTGCCAAATCAAAGATGGTCAAACCAAACCTGTCTATTTTAATCAGATTAAAGTACCTGATTTTTGGCAGATTACTGGAAATAATGGAGAAGGTGACATATGGAATAATAGTGATCAAAAAGCAAAAATCTATTACCATGACCCTAAACATCTTCGTTTGGTTAAACATATTGATTGGCTTAATCCAAATGGCAAAGTCTATTTAACAGACCATTACAATCAGTTTGGTTGGGTCTTTGCTAGAACATACTTTGATGCTGAACAAAAAATATCCCATAAAAAATATTTCAATCAACAAGGTCAAGAAATTATTAGTGAAAATCAGATGACAGGTGATATTCTTTTGCAGTGGAAAAATCAAACCCATCATTTTGCAAACAGAACTGATTTTTTCCTTTATTATTTTAAGCAAGCAAACTTTGATCAAGAAACCATTTGGTATAATTCCTTATCAACACCATTTGCTTTATCCTATTATTTAGGTGGAAATGGTAAGGATATTCTCTTTTGGCAAGAAGAGATTGGGGATCAGATTCCTGGAAATATGCAAATGATTTTAGAGCGTAAAGCTTCTAGGACGCAAGGCATTGTTGTTCAGAACAAAACAAGTTTTGATAAACTAACAGCCCTCCTGTCTCAAGAACAAAAGCAGATGGTTTCTTATCTTGGTTATATCTCACCTGATTACCGGTCAAACCAAAATCGTAAAGAGATATTAATCTTGACAAATTCAGACAATATAGAGGGGCTAACAGTACTGGTTCAAGAACTGAAAGATTACCACTTCCATATTGCAGCCTTGACTGAGATGTCACCTAAACTGATGGCTTTTGGTGATTCAGCCAGTGTTTTCTTATACCCTAATATTGCTCCTAAAATGGCCACAAAACTCTTTGAAAAGTGTGATATCTATTTAGATATCAACCATGGTAGTGAAATATTATCGGCAACGCGTCAAGCCTTTGAATCAAACTTGGTTATTGCAGCTTTTAACAATACCTTACATGCCACTCAATTTGTCCTTAAAGAAGCTATATTCACCCCTCAGGATCATATGGGAATGGTTAACTGGATTAAAGATCAAGACGACCTAAAACAAACAAGTTTAAAACAAAGGAAAGAAGCAGGCCAAGAAAGCCCAGAGCGATACCAAATGTTATTTTAGAGAGGATAATATCATGACTAAAAGAAATGAATTATTGGATAAGGATATTCAAGAACGCATTGACAATGCTCGCTTTGAAAAAGGAGATGAAGAAAAAAACAAACAGTCTCTCTTTTATCTTATCGTAGTGGTGTTAGTCACCCTGTCCGTCTTATTTCCCTTACTCAGACATCTGTTTTAACCGTCTACAGCATTTCAAAAAAGCCTTCCAACTGAAATTGGGAGGCTTTTAAACACGTTTATGGAATTGATATTAGTGATTGTTCTCTCTCTTTTTTTGACGCTCGCTTAAGTAACTTTCGATTGTCATCAACATAAGTTGGTCACCGTATATTTTACAGAGATATTTTGCTTCTAGAAGGTAAGAGGTAACTTGGTCATATTCTAAAAAATGTTCGCCTGCGTTGGCTACTAATATGAGTAGTGGTGCGAGTTGATAACTGGTTTGCTTTAGTTTACACAGTTCAATAGTTTCAAAAGCAACTTGCATAGCCTCACTATAGTCTTTCTTGGATATAAGGTGGTGAGCATAATTGTATCGAATTCTAATATAACCAAAAAGAAACTCTTGGATAGTGAAATCTTTTTCTTGATAAATCTCTATTAATAATAAGTAGTTTTTCTTGTATTCTAAATCACGACCAATTAAAGAGTAAAAATTAGACAATGTATTTAATATTCTTAAGTAGATGACGGTTTTAGAAGATAAGTTGGTTAAAAGCTTTTCCAAGTGCGAGATGGCTTCGTTCTTCTTATTATAGTGATAGAAGTCGATGATGGCTTTAATCCACTCTAAATACATAGAATCTTCAGAACACAAGATATGATTCTTATCCAACTCTAGATTGTAGATATATTCTAAATCACTATAGTTTCTATCATCTAAAAGACGAGATGACAACTGTTTGAAATGTGAAAGGTTTGATTTAACCTCAATGTCGTCATTAAAAAAATAATCAAGTGGCACTTCTAAACGTTTAGCTAATCGAAATAGTAGATCAGCAGAAGGCATGTAACTTCCCCGTTCTATTTTACTAATTTGACTTTGTTCACAAATTCCCTCTGCCAAAGAATGCTGGGAAAACCCCAATTCTTTACGCTTTAAGCGAAATTTTTCAGATAGCATTGTCATCAAATAGACTCTCTCTTTCAGTGATTCTTCCCTTTGATTATATAATTTTTAGTTTATATTAGCAAGTTTTAGAAAAATAAAATTCTTAAAAGAATTTTAAGTAAACAATAATCTTATTGTAATAAAAAAATTGACAAAAAAAATAAATGATGCTAATATTAAAACATAAAAGAAAGGGGTTTCAGGTCAAGGTGAAAAATATAGTTCAGAAATTGATTGTGTGTTTATTTCTAGGAGTATTTACAATATCAAATGTGATATCATACCATCCTTTTGAGAATTTATCTAAAAATTTTGTAAAGTCAGTTCAATATAAACATAAGTCAAGTGAACTTGATATTGGTAAATCAGATTAATAAATATTATTTTGAAGTTTTTAGATTTTATTAGTATCGGTATTTAAGTTATTGTTTACTGTTTAATATTTTAAAAAGGAGAAATTATTAGTATGAAATCTATTTTTAAAAAAAGCTATATAGCAATTTTAGCTGTTATGGGAATTGGAGTTTTTGTTACTCAAGTATCTGCAAGGCCGATTGCTGGATATGATGTTACAATTCCAAGATTTGGTAATATCAATACGGGCCGATTGGTTAAAGAGGGTTATACAAATGCCGTACATAGAAATAACTCAATAGGTGGTAATAAGAGAATCAACACATCAATTAAACATGCAAATACAGGTAATGATATTACAGGAAGTTACTCGATGGGGGCAGGAGACCGTATTGAGCTTGCTTACAATGGTGGTTCTGGAGCATATGTTAATAATGCAACCACATTAAGTATTGCTACACCTGCTACCACAGTTGTGAAAGTACAAGCGCAAGGTTCTTGGAGTCCTGACGCTCAATAAAAAAGGTATTTATTAATAACAGTAATAATAACTTAATCTAATGGGAGGAGACATCTCCTCTCATTTACTTTTATGATGATTTACAATCAAGGAGTATGCTGTAATGAACTATTTTTTTGCGGAGTTTAAAAGAGCTATTCAATCAAAAAATTTTCTAATTGCTAATTTCCTTATTTTAGGAAGTTTAATTGTTGGTATGATTAGTAGCTGGTCATCTATAAGGGCATTTAAAGGAATTTCATTTTTTCTTTATTCCTTCTCTTTAGGAACTGGAGCAATACTGCCTGTAGTTGTTCCTTTAATTGTTTGTCTTCCGTTCTCAAATTCTTATTTACAAGAGATTGAGAATAATATGATTTATGGTATTGTCACTAGGATAAGTATAAAGAAATATTATTATATTAAATGTCTGACACTCAGTTTAGTTGCTGCTTTAACAATTATCATCCCTTTGTTGTTTTTTTTACTAACAAATGCTCTGATATTTCCATTTGAAAAAGGCGTCTATTTTGGGGAAATTGGAGGAGCCTGGTCATCTGTTTTTAAAGAAAATCAATTGGCCTACGTTATGATTCTTATTGCAAATAGTGCGATTTTTGCAGCGACATACGCAAATGTAGGGTTTGTTGCAACCTTCTTTAGTCATCATAAACTAGCCTCTATTGTTATTCCATTTATTTTATATCTTTTGCCTTCCTTTATTTTTCCCTTTATAGGTTTTGATAAGTTTGAACCAGTAACTACTTTTGATTTAACCTCAAATACATCTTCCACTATTTTTACTGTCTATAGTCAGTTAATTATAATTATATTACTTGGATTTAGCTTAGGCTATCTAAAATTGAAGAAGGAGTTGGTCACATATGGTTCAAATGATGACTAGTCTCTTATGGAAAAGTTACCATAACAAAATCTATACTTATGGGATAATCATAATCCTAATGATAAGTTTATGCTTTTTTCAATTTCAAAATCAAAATTTTGGAAAAAGTAATTTTTGGATTTGGCAATTATATCTTAATAGTGACCTGTACACTGCAATTGTAGGGTTGCCGTTATTATATTCCATTGGGAATTATCTTATTTCAAGTTTCTTTTTTTCAAGTGACTTGGTAATATTTAGATTTAAAGATAAACTAAGGCTATTTAGGAATAAACTGCTGATACAGTTTTTATTTTTAGTATTATTTATTCTTCTAGTTAATGTTATTGCCATGCTCATTAGTATTTTATCTACTAAGTTAAATAGTAACTGGACTTTGGATAATATAAAAGGCTATAGTCTTGCTTTTTCTTCAAGGCCTTATCTAAAAATGCCATTATTGATGCAAACGACACTGACCTTATTTAATTTTTCGTCTTATCTTTTTTTCCTCTTGCTATTCCAGTTTTTTCTAAGGTTAATGTTCAAAGCAAAGTCTGCTTTAGTTATAGTAGTTATGTGGATTTTTTTACAGTCATTTTTTTATAAAATAACTAATGCCTCTAGCCTGTTGCTTTTTTTACCTCTCTCTCATTATCAGGTGGTAAATGTGACAAATGTCATGCAGAATGTGATCTATTGGGTGGTGCTAAATGGATTTGGTATAGCTTTAAACCATTATTGCTCCAAACGATTGAATATTTTTGATTAAGGAATTGACTATGGTAATCATTTTATTAAAGGAAAAACTAAACTATCGTAAGATACTGCTTATTCTTGCTTTCTTTCTTTTTTTGCATCTATCAGCAAAACTAATCTTGGATGATGATTTTTCCTTGACTGTACTGACCTATTACGAATTGGAAAATCGACATTTTTATGTCATTATAAAATACCTACTTCCCTTTATTATTTTTCTATATACATTTGTCTTTACTATTGATTTAAAGGAAGATTACACTGTTTTAATTCTTATCCGAAATCCTAATAAATACAGTCACATTAAGGCAATAAGTCTCTTTATATTTGGAATTAGCATTGTTTATTGGGGAGTTTATTTTTTACTGTTTACTTTTTTAACAGGTACAAGTCTCGATCTTATTGGTAAAGAGATGCTCAGAAGCGCAATAATAACCTGTCAAATAAGCAGCTTTTACTTTTGTTTAACGAGGCTTATGAAGAGTTCACAGATTGCAGGTCTTTTAGCTTGTCTTATTTTAGTAGTCTTAAGTTTTCAATCTCAGATTTTAGTTGATATTTTAACGCTATCGCCTTTAGCAATTTTAATAGTAATTATGAACCTAGTGACTATTATGATTTATATTAGAAAAATAGGAGTGATATATCTATGAAAGTAATCGACTTGCAGAATATGTCTTTTGCATTTAGAAAACAAGAGATTTTTAATAATATTACGATGTCGTTTGAGTCTGGAGAAATTATTGGTATTGTAGGTAATAATGGCTCTGGAAAATCTGTCTTATTTAAACTAATTGCCGGACTCATTAAACCTCAAAAAGGTGAAATATGGGTAAATGGTAAAGAAATTGGAAATTCCATCAAATTTGCTAAAAATATAGGTGTACTAATAGAAGAACCCTCCTTTTTACCAGATTTAACAGCATTTGACAATTTGGGTTTGCTCTTAAGTATTAATCACAAAGTGTCAAAAGAAGTTATTGAAAGAGCTTTGAATTCTGTAGGATTGCTTGAGCATCGAAACAAGAAAGTTAAAAAGTTTTCGTTAGGGATGAAGAAAAAAATGGGAATTGCACAAGCTATAATGGAAAATCCAAATGTGTTGCTTTTGGACGAACCGATGAATGCTTTGGATGAGGAGTCCATTGATAAAATAAGAAAACTGATTTTAAGATTTGCTCAAAACGGAGGAACTGTTTTGATTGCAAGTCATAACAAAGAAGATATTGCTTATCTATGCCAAAAAGTCTATCGTGTTAAGGACGCTAAACTCGTTTTAGAGTAAAGCTTACTCAGACATCTCTTCTAACTGTCTTAATCATTTCAAAAAAAAGCCTTCCAACTGAAATTGGGAGGCTTTTAAACACGTTTATGGAATTGACGCCATTGATGAGGGGATCTTCCATAATGTCTTTTAAAGGCAGTTGAAAAATTGAACTGATTGGAATAGCCGATGTGTTCGGCAATTTCTTCAAGTGTCATTGAGCTATGCCGTAATAACTCACAGGCCTTACTAAGTCGGTACTGCATGAGAAAGGCTTGTGGTGTGCAAGACATTTTTTCTTTAAAGAGGCGACTGAAATAGTGCCTGTTAAGATTGCAGTGCTCTGCGATATCAGCAATCGTTATGGTTTTATTATAATTTTGTTCCATAAAATTAAGGGCTTCACGGATATAAAATTCTTTAATATCTTCATGATTACTACTTTGGTGAGAGAGTGATTCCTCAATCAAAGCATTGATGAAAAGATAGGTTTGCGCAATAATATAAGAACTTCGTTTATCATGATACTTAATCAAATTGGATAAGTGTTCATAGATAGGGCTGTCTGTAGCAGATTGCTGTTGGGAAAA
This sequence comes from Streptococcus iniae, assembly GCF_030732225.1. Classification (NCBI taxonomy): domain Bacteria; kingdom Bacillati; phylum Bacillota; class Bacilli; order Lactobacillales; family Streptococcaceae; genus Streptococcus; species Streptococcus iniae. The sequence continues at coordinate 503,973 of NZ_CP132230.1, forward strand.
AACACAGTTGCTTTTGCTGAGGCCAGCTTGCTCTAAAAAATATTGTGCCTTAATGCCATCAAATTCAATCCACATGTAGTGCCAAGGATCTTTTTCATCAGCCTCATAGCTGCACATTAAGGTTGGTGAAATGAGAAAGCCTTGCCCAGCTGTTATATCATAGTGTTTATTTTTACCGGTAAGGTAAAGCTTTCCCTTACCACTGATGACGTAATGAAAAATATAGTGTTTAAAAAGGGTTGGTCCAAAATAATGAAGGGGATCACAGTCTTCGTGACCAAACTGAATAGGGTAAAAATCCATATAAGCACGGTTGTTAAATAAGTAAAATTCAGGTGTTGACATGTCACTCTCCCTTTTTGTATTCGCTTACATCAAGTTTATCACAAGTATTTGAAAAAGGGATATTTTATATGCAAATGTTTCAAAAAAACGCATATTAAAATGAATAAAGTCAAATATTAAGATTCAAAGAAGAACAAATTGGCTATATAATGACACTATAACAAATCATTTAAGTCATTGGACTTTAGGAGGCAAATATGACATTGAAAAAAATGAGCTTATGCGTTATGGTTATGACATCACTTTTGGGATTGAGTGCCTGTGGATCTGACAAAAGTCAGGAAAAAGCAAGTCATTCAGAGTCAAAAGATGGTAAGGTTACAATTTCCTATGCAATATGGGATTCAGGACAAGAACCAGGAATTCGTAAAATTGCCGATAAATTTGAAGAAAAAAATCCTAAAATCAAGGTCGACATTCAAGTGGTTACCTGGGATAATTACTGGACAATGCTTGAAGCAGGAGCTACCGGAGGCTCCCTACCAGATACCTTCTGGATGCATTCCAATGAAATCTACCGATACGGTTCAAATGATATGCTCTTGAACCTTGATGATAAGATAAAAGATAGTAAAGATGTTGAGTTGTCTCATTATCCCAAAGGTTTAACTGCTATTTATAACATCAAAGGACATCAGTACGCTGTGCCAAAAGATTTTGATACCATAGGCCTTTGGTACAACAAAAAAATGTTCGATGCAGCAGGTATTGCCTACCCGGATAATACATGGGATTGGAATAAATTAAAAGAAACAGCAAAACAATTAACCAAAGCAGACGGCAGTCAATATGGTTTTTTAGCACCCCTTATTAACCAAGCTGGATACTATAATTTTGTTTACCAAAATGGTGGAACCATTATTACCAAAGATAAAAAATCAGGTTATGATGATCCAAAAACCATTGAAGCCTTGAAATTCTACACCTCTTTTGTTGATGAGAAGTTATCACCACGGGTGACAGACGACAAAGGAGCTATTGAAGCTGTTGAAAATGGTCAAGTAGCTATGGGATATTTTGGTTCATGGAACCTTAGCACCTTTGTTAATAGTGATTATCTGCGTGACAATTTTGATGTGGCAGTCCTTCCAAAAGGTGTTAAACAGGCATCTCTTTATAATGGACTAGGCAATGCGATTTCTAAAAACACAAAACACGCTGATGAATCTTGGAAATGGGTTGAGTTCTTAAGTTCAAAAGAAGGTCAAACAATGCAAGCAGAACTTGGTGTTGCCATCTCAGCATACAATGGTACGGCAGATGTCTGGGTTAAATCACATCAAAACTTCAACACTAAAGCTTTCATTGATATGCTTGACTACGCACAAATTCGTCCTTATTCAAATGCCACAACAAAATGGGAGGATAAGGCTTATGAAGGCTTGAAGCCGGCATATATGGGACACGAAAACATTGAAGATGCGGCTAAGAAAACCGCTAAAATGATGAATGAGGAAATTGCAAAAGAAAAATAGACCTGATAGTAACTGGAGAAAGCAACTCATTTCTCCAGTTTTTAGATAGGAGAAGGAATGAAAAAACACAAGAAATACAATGAAGCCCTATGGGGGCTCGCCTTTGTTGCTCCTACCATTATTGGCTTACTTGTTTTAAATATCATCCCAATCTTTCAAACGCTGAAAATGAGTTTTTACCGCAGTGGCGATTTTGGTAAAGGTGATATTTTTATAGGCTTAGAGAATTACCAAAAAATGCTAAAGGACCCACAGGTTTGGCAAGCCAGCTGGAATACTATTAAATATACCCTTCTTGTTGTTCCAATTATGGTTATCTTAGCCTTAATTTTAGCGAGTATTTTAAATGGCAAAATTAAAGGAAAACACATTTATCGAACCATCTACTTTTTACCAATGGTAGCTGCACCAGCAGCTGTTACCATGGTTTGGAAGTGGCTTTACAACACTGATTTTGGTTTGATTAATCTTTTCTTATCGCAGTTTGGAATTGGTAAGGTCGACTGGCTATATGACCCTAAGGTTGCCATTTATGCTATTGCTGTTATTGGAATTTGGTCCTCTGTCGGATATGGCATGATATTGATTTTAGCGGGTTTACAAGAAATTCCAAGAGATTTTTATGAAGTCGCTATTATTGATGGGGCCAGTCCCATTAGACAATTTTTTTCCATTACTTTACCACTTGTTTCACCAACTCTCTTTTTTGTTATTGTAACCAATGTGATTTCCTCTATGCAAGTCTTTGATTCAATCTATATGGTAGAATCCATTAGTAGTCCAGCTTATCAAAAAACGGTATCACTGGTTTACTTGTTTTATAACAATTCCTTCAAGTATACGGATAAAGGTTACGGGTCAAGCATTGTTATGCTTTTATTAGTCATTATTATGCTGATTACCATTATTCAAATGAAGGTTCAAAAAAAATGGGTTTATTATGGTTAGAAAGGAGCATCAATGACCAAATCAGAAAAAATAGCCAGAGTGCTAACACATGTTTTTTTAATCTTTGTCGCCTTAGGAATGATTGTTCCTTTTGCGTGGATGGTCTTAACATCTTTTAAAACAGTATCTGAAGCAACTCAGATGCAGCCTTTTCACCTCTTACCCAAGGTTTTTCAATGTCAAAATTACAGTGAAGTGATTAAGAGAAATCAGTTTACCATCCTTTATTTTAATACCATTATGATGATGCTTTGGCGCATTGTCAGTTCAGTTTTATTTAGTGCCATGGCCGCATATGCTTTTGCTCGCCTTACCTTTCCAGGACGACAGTTTCTCTTTGGACTAGTTCTCTTTCAAATGATGGTACCACCGCAACTTTTTGTGATTCCCCAATATTTAATGGTTAATCAGTTAGGCATGCGTAACACGATTTTTGCATTGGTATTTCCAGGAATTGTCTCAGCATTTGGAACCTTTTTATTGCGGCAGTTCTTTATGAGTTTGCCTAAGGAACTTGAAGAAGCAGCGGAGCTTGATGGCTGCAATATCGGGCAGACCTTTTTCAAAATTATGTTGCCCTTAGCCAAATCAGGTTTGATTGCGCTAGCCATTTTTACAGCACTCTTTGCCTTTAAAGATTTACTTTGGCCTTTAATCATTAACTCTGAGGCTGATGCAGCGACCTTGTCTAGTGCCCTTTCGAAAATTCAAGGTGCCTATCAAACCAATTACCCACAATTAATGGCAGCAAGTGTGCTAGCGATTTGGCCAATGGTGCTGATTTATATTGTCTTCCAAAAACACTTTATTCAAGGCATTGCATCATCAGGTGGGAAACTATAGGAGAAATTTATGCCAATTCATATCAATCAGGAAAAACAGGAATTTCATCTTTATAACGATGACATTAGCTATATTGTAGCCATTTTACCCAATGGACAAGTAGGCCATCACTATTTCGGGAAAAGGGTACACTTAGAAGATTCATTTGCCTATCTGCAAGAGCGCGACTACCGTTCTCTAACAGTATACCCGTCTGAGTCAGATCCAACCTTTAGCTTGCAACACACCCGGCAAGAGTATCCTTCATTTGGCACGGGCGATTTTGCCAATCCAGCTTTTACCATCAAAGCAGTTGATGGCAGCCGCCTATCAGAATTTATCTATAAAGGCCATCAGCTTCAAAAAGGAAAGCCGGTTTTGGATGGTTTGCCCTCAACCTATGTTGAATCTGATGAAGAAGCAACGACTCTAATCTTACATTTAGAAGATCAAGTTACCAAAACGAAACTTGATCTTGTTTATAGCATTTATGAAAACCGACCTGTCATAGCACGTCATGTCAGGTTTGAACAAATTGGCAAGCAAGCTATTTCTATTGAACGGCTTATGTCAGCGAGTCTAGATTTTCAAGATAGTGATTATGACTGGATACATTTAGATGGTGCCTGGGGCAGGGAGCGTCACTTGGTTCGAAGTCCCTTAAGACAAGGCTGTCAGTCAATCTATAGCTTAAAAGGGACCAGCAGTTCGGAACACAATCCATTTGTAGCTATAGTAAGGCCTCACACGACTGAGCATCAGGGACAAGCTATGGGCTTTTCGCTGGTCTATAGTGGGAATTTTTTAGCGCAGCTAGACCTCAGTCCCTATCAACAGGCCAGATTAACCATGGGAATTCACCCAGAAGGTTTTGAATGGCTATTGCAAGAGGGAGAAAGTCTGACAAGTCCGGAATTAGTCATGGTTTATAGCGATCAAGGCTTAAATGGCATGAGTCAGACCTTCCACTGTTTATATGGCGAGCGACTCGTTCGAGGTCCTTGGCGAGATAAGGAGAGGCCTATTCTTCTCAATAACTGGGAGGCTATGACCTTTGATTTTGATGAAAACCGAATTGTATCACTTGCAAAAGAAGCAGCAAGACTAGGTGTTGAGTTGTTTGTGATGGATGATGGGTGGTTTGGTAAACGAAACAATGATAGAGCAGGACTAGGTGATTGGACAGTTAATGTTGAAAAGTTACCTAAGGGCTTAACGGGCGTTATCGATGCTGTTCATGGCATGGGCATGAAGTTTGGTCTCTGGATAGAACCTGAAATGGTCAACAAAGACAGCGACTTGTTTCGAGAGCACCCAGACTGGATATTTCATCATCCAACTAGAAATCAATCACATGGACGTTTCCAATATACCCTAAACATGGCCCATGAAGAGGTCTATCAAAATATTTACCAACAAATTCATAAGCTACTGTCTGAACATGCTATTGATTACATCAAATGGGATATGAACCGGTATATGGCAGAAGTTTACAGTGTTTTTCACGCAGCTGATCAGCAAGGCAAATTATACCACCAGTACATTCTCAATATTTATCGTCTCTATGAGGCTTTAACCAGTGCTTTTCCAGAAATTCTTTTCGAATCATGTTCTAGTGGAGGTTCCCGCTTTGACCCTGGTATGCTTTATTACGCTCCACAAACGTGGACCAGTGACAACTCTGATGCTCTTGAAAGAATGACCATTCAGTATGGAACAAGTTTTGTATACCCCTTATCCAGCATGGGCTGTCACGTGTCAGAATCTCCAAACCAACAAGTTGGACGTTGTACACCCTTAGCAACGCGGGCAAATGTGGCCTACTTTGGCAGTTTTGGGTATGAACTGGATTTGACTCTTCTTAATCAAGCTGAAAAAAAGGCTATCGCTAAGCAAATTGATTTTTACAAGGCCAACAGAGTGATTTTCCAAAAAGGGCTCTTCACGCGCCTGGTTAGTCCATTTGAGACGAATTATCTGGCTTGGCAGGTATTGTCGGCAGATGGAAAAAAAGGCTTCATAGCTTTTTATCGCCAGTTAATTGCCTGCAATGAAGTCAGTTATCGCCTTTACCTAAAAGGTTTAGACCAAGATGCCAAGTACCTGATTAATGGCAGCAGCTATTATTATGGTTCAAGTTTAATGCATGCAGGACTTGTCATAGCTAAAACCGATTTTGAAGATGGGCTAAAAGACTTTAGTTCATTACTTATCAGCATTGAAAAAGTGGACTAATTGAGTAGTAATAAAGGTTACTAACAGATATGTTTTTGTCAAAAAGCATGTCTGTTTTGCTTGCTCCTAATGGTAAAAAGGCAAGCCTTCTTTTGTGCCTATTTGGTCGAATAAAGTTCTTTAATGAAATAAGAAATAAAGGATAAGAAAGGTAAATTAACAGAATAATCACACTGTTTTGGAAGCGCTTGCATATCTTTCGTCACTATGTTAAAATAATGGCGGAAATAATAAAAAACTGTAGGTAGGGAAGCACTACAGCAAAGGAGGAAAAGGAATGACTTTTACAATTAGTCATAAATCTTCTGCTGATAAAGTGATTAAAGGTTTATCAGCATCTTGCATGTTACTTTGTACGCTTGCTCTGTCCCAATATGTAAAGGCAGAAGAAGTAATCCCAGCTGATGCTACGGCATCAACTGTTCTTGCTACAGATAGTAGCAAAATCCCAGTAATTCCTGCAGCAACTGATAGTTCCGTTCCTACAGTTGAAGCAAAAAATGACCTGCTAACAGGGCCTGTTACTGACACAAGTCAGCCTAAAACTACAGATGTGACAAAGCCTGTTACTGACACAAGGCATGACACTCCTGCAGACAGCCACTTGCCATCATCAACAAGTCCTGTGACCAAAACAAAGCCAACAGAAGCAGCCCCTCTCACAAGTCCAATTAATACTGGCTCACAAACGGTTTACATGGATAAGGTAACAGAAATTTCCATTGATTTACCAAGTGCAAAAGCAGTGACTTGGACCATTGAAAACCTTCCAACAAACGTTTATGACATTAAAAGTGGTCAGTTTTCAGGTGATGCGTTAATAAGTGTCCAAGAGCAAGCAAAAGGTGCGGGCATTGAATATAAAATAAGCATCAAACCACTTTTTGGTGACGATTTAAGTTTGAGGTGGCCAAGCAATGTTCGTAGGACTTACCGTGACTACATGAAGTCTTACCTGCTTAAAGGTGTCGATGAAGCAGGGCAAGTTATTGCCACTAAAGAATTAGACTTGAGACCATATCAGGACTATAAAACACATGATGAATTACTAAAAGAAATTTCCGACATTGAACATCATCATGCCAGTGATCGCCTTGTTACTGTTGAAACAATTGGTAAGAGTGCTCTAAACAATGACATTAAAATGGGAATCATCGCTAAGGACCAAGCTAGTATTGATGCTTACCTTAATCAAACCACTCCTGCCATGTTAATGACGCCTGATCAAGCCTTAAAACTCTTGGGTCAAGGTAAGTTTGATTATAAATTGCCAATACTGATTAACAATACGCATGCTGATGAACAACCTGGTATTGACATTGTAAGAGGTCTCTTCAAAACTTTTGCAACACAAGCAATGATAACTTATGACACTGTTGATGCGCAAAAGAAACCACAAAAAGTGGCTATTGATATCTCAGCATTACTGGAAAAAGTTATCTTACTCTTTAACTTTACTGAAAATCCTGACGGTGATATTGCCAATACTCGGGCTTTAAATAATGGCTTGGATCCTAACCGCGATGCGGGTTACCAAACCAATCCAGAAACCAGAGCTATTGTTGAACAGATTAACAAATGGAATCCTATCGCAGTTTTTGATATACACGGTTTTGTTAAAGCCTTCTTAATTGAACCTTGCACACCACCACATGATCCTAACTTTGAATACGATTTATTTGCTGATAATATGGTGGCAACAGCACGTCAAATGGGTAATGCAGGTATTACTAATTCCAAATATGACAAATATATTATTCCTAAATTTGACTACGGTTCAGGCTGGGACGATTCCTTCTCAGGCTACACAGCAGTCTATGCCTTGTATCAAGGTATTTTAGGATTTACCATTGAAATCCCTGAAACCAATCAGGAATCTTATGATGCAGGCTTCTATGCAGTCCTTGCAGGCATCAACTTTAGTTTGCAAAATCAAAAAGAATTGATGGCTAAACGCTTAGCCTTTTACTCAAGAGGTATTCATAAAGTCGAAGCAGAAGCTGCCGAAAAAGAATTAGTGACTGCTGATGGTTCCGTTAAAGGACGTGTTAAAGATGGCAGAGCACACTTTTTCCCTGATTATTATGTCATCCCAATGGAATTATCCGAGAATAATGATATCGATCAAGCCTTTAAGATGATAGATTATTTCAGAAGAAATGGTGTTATTTTAAATGCTTTAACTCAAGATCATGCAGGCTTTAAAAAAGGTGACTTAGTCATTGATATGGCCCAAGCTAAAAGAGGATTTGCAAATCATGTCTTGTATAAAGGCTCAAATGAGTCTGAATGGGAAGCAATGTATGCTGAATTAGTCATGAATTTCCCAGCCATGCGTGGGTTTAAAGCAACTGCTGTTTTTCAACCAAATCTCTTTGCTGGCAACTTGGGAGCTGTTACCTTAAGCAGTGCTCCAAGAACAAGCATTACTGAAAATGCTCCTTATTATGTGATTGCTAATAACTCTCTAGCAGCTGTCCAAGCTGTCAATGAAGCTATTAAATCAGGAAAAACTGTCTACTTAACAACTGATGGTTATGTTGTTGATTCAGCGACCTTCCGTCGGATGATTGTCAATTACCCCCTTTATGCTCAGACCTTAAACAAACGTCCCGTTGGAAAACACTTAAAAGCTCTAACAATTTTTGCGCCAGGAAATCCTAATGCAAGCTTAGGCTTTAAATCCCCATCTGAAGTAAGCCTTGCTTTGCAACAAATGGGCTTTACAGTTGTGACAAGTCTTGAACAAGCAGATGTGCTTGTTTTAGATAATGATCAATTTGACAAAGATGTCTTAGGTAAGAAGCCTACAATCATCATAGGTGGCGCAGCTATGACACAATTAGAAAAATTAGGCTTAATTTCAGGCTTTGATGCAGCCATGACTGATGAGAAAAACGGCTCATCTTACGAAGGCTTAATGCGTATTGAATTAGATGATCAAAGCCCATACACCAGTGGTTATGCTTTGAAATCTCTATTTTATTCCAACTCAGGAACATGGATTGAGAGTATTCCAGCAAGTTTTAGAAAATTAGCTGCTATCTCAGAAAAAGATTTTTACATTTCTGGTTGGTGGCCAAAACACGAAGGGCTTGCTAAGAAAATGGTTGCTGTTAGTGGTGATTATAATGGCCATCCAATCCTTATTTTTGCAGGAAATCCAACAAATAAGACCCATAGCATTAATTTTTACCGCTGGGTCAGCAATGCCATTTATGGAACAGAATTAGCCAACTTTGAAGCCATTCCAATGCCAACACCTAGTCCGCAAAAACCGGTTCAACTTGCTGTTAACCGTCTCATTCATGCGAATGACCATTCCTTGAATCATATCGCAACAGAGGCAAATACTTTAGTTGAGGTCAAATACCCAGAACAAAAAACAGCTAAAAATGAAATCAAGGCAAAAGCAAAAACCGAAACAGGCAAAGCTGCAAAAGACACAGACCTTAAGAAAACATCTGCTGCAGACAAACAAGTGCTTGCTAAATCGGATAAAAAATCCGAAACCAATAAGATGCAATATGGTCTTATTATTACAGGGTTATTAGTAATTGCAGGTGGCAGTTTTGTGGCCTTAAAAGCTAAAAATAAGAACTAATGGCCACTCATTTTTTAGGGATCTAAACAAGCCTTGTTGAATCTTTGACAAGGCTTTCTTTTTGGTTTATACTGAAAAAAATGAGGAGGTAAAATGACAGTTACAATTCGCATGGCAAAACTAGCAGATGCAGCACAGCTATTAGCCATATACCAACCCTATGTAGAAGAAACAGCCATCTCATTTGAATATCAAGTCCCGAGTTTAGACATCTTCAAAGAAAGGCTCAGCAAAACACTGGCCTTTTACCCTTTTCTTGTGGTAGAAGAGGACAATCAGATTTTAGGCTATGCTTATGCATCCCCTTTTCATGTTAGAGAGGCCTATGCTTGGTCAGCTGAAGTTTCTATTTATCTAGGAATGGCTGCGCGTGGCAAAGGCTTAGGACGGGCCCTCTACCAAGCTTTAGAAGACTTGTTACGAGAAATGGGCATTTTAAATCTTAATGCCTGCATCGCAAGTTCAGAGCAAGAAAACAGCTATATTAGCAAGGCAAGCCCAGCTTTTCATGAAAAATCTGGTTACCAGCTAGTCGGCAAATTTCACAAGTCAGGTTATAAGTTTGGGCAATGGTTTGATATGATTTGGATGGAAAAGATAATTGGACAACATGACAGTCCTGTTAAAACAGTCACGTCTATTCATGAGGTATTGAAGCATTTGGAAACTTATTCTAAAAAGATAAGCTAGTCATTAATACCACCTAAAGTTAAAGTGGAAGAGCTTGAAACTTAGTTGACCAAAGGAAATGGCAAACACAAGGAGATCTTTATCTAAAAAATGTGTCTGTTGTCTTAAAGGTTGTCAAAATCGACCAATGAATCAGATTGGTGCTTCATGCCTTTGTGTCTTAACTCCGGAAAATTATCAAAAGCAGTGATAGTCATTTGGAAAGCAGGTAGAAACATGGTAAAGGTACATTTAACAGGTGACAGCCTTATGGCCCGTCATGAAACAGCAGATCAAGCAATGGTTACTGTGAAACTCTTTGATTTGGATTTATCTCTGGACATTTATAATTCTGCTATTTCTGGAAATACAACAAGGGATTTATTGGCTAGATATGACGATATCATCGGCGATACAGTGTCTGAGTACCTTTTTGTTCTAGTAGGGACAAACGACGCGGCTAATGACCGAAATATTTCTATCGCAGAATTTGAAAACAATCTGAACCAATTGATTGCTATTTTTGAAAGCCGTTATGCACAGCCAAAAATACATTTTCTATTGCCACCACCCGTAGATGAGAGCAAACAATTCAAACGCACCAATCAAAAGATTGATGCCTACGGACTCGTTATTGAAAAAGTCTGTCTGGAAAAAGGGTGCAAGGTCTTGAACCTCAACCAAGCCTTTCGAAAAGCCGCAAGTCCAACACAACCATTAGAAGACATCTTAAAAGGCATCAAGGATGATGGCTTACACTTTGGTGAAAAAGGCTATGAAATTTTAGCTCGGACCATCTATCAAGCTTTATAAATGAGCAAAAAGAGGCTTTGGCAAACACGTCTAAACACCGCTCTGCATTAAAAAATAGATACTATAAAAGGCCTAGAATCACCGTTTTGAATAACGAGATTCTAGGCCTTTTGCGCTGGTCTGGTAGTTTTTAGCCTTTTTTAGGCGATAGCTTTTTGAATTGTAATTTATCAGTCAAATAGTTTTGGTAATGCTTCTCTTTGAATTGATTGATTAACCCTTGTAATTGTTGAGTTTTTTCTTGGATATTATTGTATGAGAACTCCATAATTGGAGTATCTGCTGCCAATTCTTCTCGGATAAAAGGGATTAATCTGTTGTTGGTAATAATCAGGTCTGCTTTTGCATTTTTGATGTCATAGATATCATCTCCAAGCAGGTGATAAGAGGTAAAATGAACAGCATTTTGTGAAAAATGGTCTGGCAGATACTGACTAAGGAGTCTTGAGCTAATAAGATCTGTCCAAAGAAGTATCACTTCAAGTTTAGGCTGGGAAGCCTTCAAAAAGAGTTCCAAATAGTTACAAAAAAGGTAAAGATGGTGATAGTTAATAAAGGTGTCTGTCGAAATTTGACGGCGCCATTTTTTTGTAATCTTAAGAACCCGTTTTAGTAATTGTTGATTGCCATTGTAATAACCATCTAAAAAGTCGTTTTTCTCAGGAATAAAGAACTGCATCTGGCAAATAAAGTGACGAGAAAAAGAGATAAGAATCTTCGTTAAATCTCGCAAATTAGCATCTGGAATATCAAAGGTATCTTTTATAGGAAGTAAGAGGCGTTGAAAGTTATCATTTTGTTCAAAAATAGAGCAACATAAGTCGGTGTCTTGTTCTGTCCATTCCTGACTTGCAAATGTATTTTTGCTTGTGATGTAAACTAGAAAAAAATAATCCAACTCATTAGCATCATAGCTTTGACCAGTCAAGGGGCTAAGAATATCAGTCAAACTATGCTTTAACTTATCATAGACAAAAAGCGCCTTTAATTGCTGAAAAATGGGTGATTTTGGAAGGGATAGCTTATAATCATGACGTTTCCAAGCAAGTGACAATAAAATATCGTAGAACAAGAAGGAGTCCACCAAAAGGTGAGAAAATTCAAGATGAGAAGCCGTTTCTTGAACATAAGCTTTAATAAGTGTGAGGTCATCGTCTGTCAGTGGATAGATGTCCAACCCGTATTTTGACTGTAGAAATGCAATCAAATACCTTATTCGATGCTCGTCACCGACAATACTATTTTTGACTAAGTCAAGCCCAACTTTTTTGATGTAGGGGCTAATAGCTTCGCGCAGCCGATAAGCAGAAGCGTTGGAAATAAAGGTTTTTTCCGCAAAGTAGGTTAAGGGTTTTTGAGCTTGCGCGTTCAGAATAAGAAATTTCAATAATTGTAGGATTTTAGACTCAGCATAGAGGTCGTGCAGGTAATTATCTTTCAATGCCTGTGGGTATTGGCAGGAAATGACTTGTTGTTTGATGCTGATGGTTAGTTGATCTGAAAAACAATGGTTGAGATCTTCAATGTACTGTTTTATGGTTGCGGGGGTTAGTTTGGTTTTATCAACCAATTCCGTCATTGATACAGTTGTTTTATCAAATAGTAGAGATAAGAGTTGTTTTTTATCCGTGATGGATCGTTCAATATAATGATCGAGCAAGAAAAACCTCCTGAAATAATACGAGTTGAATGTAACCCATTATAGCTAATTAAAAAAGAGAAATCAACTTTTAACAATCAACTTAAAACGTTGATTTTCATAGGGTTTTCAGAAATTCATGAAAGTGGTTTTCTCAACTGCTTACGATAAGCTCTTGTTTTTTGAGAAAAAAATGAAGGTTTTTGCCTAGTAATAGCTCATAAAAGTTGGTATGATTTTAGAAATTAAACCTGGGATTACCAATGGGGTGGTAGTGTCAAGGGGTTTTTAGTAACAGAGATAATGGAGAGAGCAATGACAATTCAAAACACTCAAGAAAGCAAGGCATTTTTTTCATTTCGAAAATCAAAAAAAGCATTAGTATCCGTTGGTATAGCTTCCTTATTTTTAGGGCTTGGAATGACCAGTGTTTCAGCTCAAGAAGTGACTGAAAATCAAGAAGCACTTGCTCAATTAGAGACAAATGCAGTAACCACACCTGATTTTGACAGCCAACTGAAAACGTTTGAAGAACAAGGCTTTGAGATTGAAAAAACAGTGCTTGAGGTTTCTTATGAAAAAGGGCAATTGCAAGCTATACAAGCGAACTATCAAGACGATTATAGCTTACAACTGGCAAGGCTAAAACAAGAAGTTGCTGCTTATCAAGAGCAAGTTGCTCACAATAAAGCCATCGAAGAAGCTAACCAAAAAGCAGAAAGTGCCTATCAAGCAAAAATCAAAGCCAATCAAGAAGCCAAAGTATGGAATCAGCAACAAGAAGAAACCTATAAAAAAAGTCTTGCAAGCTATGAAGCGTCAGTGAAAGATTTAGGTAATCTTTACCAATTCAGTCAAGAAGATAAGAAGAATCCTCAGAATAATAGCTCAGAAAGTTTACAACTTTATGGACAAGTTGATGAGTCTCAAAAAAATAACATCACATACTATCAAAATGTTAAAATAAAGGCTGATTTGGCTGCATTAGAAGCTCATTCTTTAAAAGATGCCTTAACCTGGACAGCAAACACAAGATTTGAAAAAGTTTCTGGAGATTATAAGGTTGAGACGGGTAACGACCTAAAAAATGAAACTGATCGTGTTCATCACTTAAACAAACTAAGTGGTTATAAAGTAGGAGACAGTTTCAAGTTGACTAACGTTGGCACCATTGAGACAGGTCAATCTCTCCACCTTCAGGTAACTATTAAAAGTATCGGAGAAGGCTATGGGACTAAGACTGAAACAGGTGCCTTTACGATTCCACAAGCCCTTTATGTTGGTAAAATCAAAGATGCTAATGGTGCTGATTCTTTTGAATTTATTTACCGTAATCATAGGCATTTAGGTTTTGAATTCGCCTTTATTAATGATAAAAATGAACCAATCCGTCTTTTCACCTCACAAATTCTAGGGGACATTGACTGGGGGCAAGAAGTTTCCATTGATTTTGGTGCTAAAGGGCAAAGCCTATACACCATCCCAGACGGTGCTAAAGTGACTTACAAAGATGGTAAATTCACGTCAGAAGAAAGTTTAGCCGTTGAAAACTTTGATAAAACGCCAGAAGGAACACTCCTAATGCTTGGTGTTGGTGAAGTGATGAACTACACGCATTATACGGAGCCAAGTTATTATCAAAATGCTGATAAGAGTGAGATGAATGCTCAAACCTTTGAAGATGAAAAACTCGGTTTAATGAATGGATCAAGTGCATTATCTGAAGGTAAAAAACGTGTGGCTGGTATTCTCTTTTCACTTTTTGGCAAATCCATTACCTTAAAAGAGACAATTAAACCTAAACAAGCACAGTTAAAAACCATTGAAGAAGCTGTGACACCAATAGCAGTTCCCATTCCAAAAGTTGAAAAGCCTCGCTTGAAAGCAAAGCTTTATCAGTTTACTGAACAAGCTGCAAAAGAAGTTATTGAGGTTAGTTATGGTTTTGGGACAGTGATTGATAGTGATGAGGCCTGTTCAGAAGAAATCAGAGGTCAGTTACTTGGTTTGACTGAAGTGGAAGATAATTACGGTCCACTCATTGAAGAAGACTATGAATCTCCTTTAGAGGGAATGTCAGGTCAGACAGCTTCTCTAAGTGTCGAAGAAAATTATGGTCCAATAATCGAAGAAGATTATCAGTCACCTTTAGAAGGAATGTCGGGATACTCTTTTGATCTTTTTGAAGAAGAAGACAGCAAACCTTTAGCTACTCTTATTGGGGCTAATAGTATGAGTGATAGCATCGAAGATAGTCAAGAAGTACCAGAATATAAAGTCTCTGTTAGCGAAGAATGGCTTGACACAAGTATTGAGGAAGAAGACCCTATCGTAGAACTGCCTTCATTTAGAGTAAGACGTGGTTTAGAAAGTGAAGAAACTCTAGAATCTTCTGACGAGATGTCATTTGAAACAGAATTAGATGCAGAAGAAGTGTCAAGTCAGGAATTATCTAACCAGCTTTTAAGAGCAAATGAAATTGAAACTGAAGAAGAAGTGACAGCACCAATTGATCCTCTTATTCTTCAAGACCTAAATTTCTCTACGGAGTCTGTAGCCGAACTATCCTTAATTGAAGAAGAGACCGTAAACCATTCTGAATGGCTTACAGAACTAGTATTTCCTACAGTCTTAGAAATAGAAGCCGTTGAAGAACTATCTGTCCAAGTAGAAAGCAAAGTCATCTTGGATTTAGTTGAGACTGCAAAAACAGATGATGCATTACAAGCAGCAACAGAGCCTTCTATTGGAGCAATTGTAATTGAGGAAGTCCTTGATATCAATCAAAGTAATGACGACAGTGAGCCTGCTTTAGCTGACCTAGCAGTTGACAATGAAGAAAAGAAATCACTAGAAAGTGAAGAGGCAGTTGCCACTGACATTGACCTTGTTGAGGAAGTTCTTTTGCCAGTTCTTGATTATCAACAAGCTAATACAGTTCTGAATGATTCTTTCAAAGAGAAGGTCGTGTTAGAAGAAGTCAGCAAGACAATCATCGAAACAACAACAAGGTCTTCTAATGAATCGTCGGTGGTTTCAGGTGCTATCAACTATACAACTGAAGAAAATGAAGATGTCATCATTCAGGAAATGGCTGTTTTGCCACTAGCTGTTATACCTCAAGATGTGCACTTTTTAGATGAGGAAAATGTCCCTCATAACCTACCAATGACTTTAGACATGAGTGGTCATGACCTTCAAGGTGAAGAACTTGAAGCGATAGTTATGAATGGTCTTATTGACGAAAAAGCAGCTACTATTGCTAAAGATGAGGTAAAAGTATTACCGATTGAGCAAGCATCAAGTGACGAGAGTTCTAAGCAGGTATTAACTGATCAGGCGAGCTCAAGAACAGCTGAAAGTTCTAAGACCCCTTCAGGATTTATTCTAACACCAGTTACAAGTGTTAAAGAAAAAACAATGCAAGAGGCTTTGCCTCATACGGCTGATCAAGATGCTAAAAAACCGATGCTTTTTGCTATGGTGATGATTTTAGCAGGGCTATCTCTCCTAAAGAAAAAATCAGAAACAAAATAAAAACGAAGCAGTCATCAATCAAGTGGTGATTGCTTTTTTTGAGGGAAAGGGTTGAGAAGCTACAAGAAATTCTAGTAATCTTATCTAAATAAGATATAATAGTAAGTCAAGAGAAACATCCTTATGTAAGATTAGAAAGAGGGTTCATATGTCAGAACGTTTATCAGGTCATACTTTATTAATTGCACTTATTGCAACACCTATTCGCCATAGTTTGTCCCCTAAGATGCACAATGAGGCATTTGCTAAATTAGGCTTGGATTATGCCTATCTTGCTTTTGAAGTAGGTAATGAGCAATTAGCTGACGCTGTTCAAGGGATTCGTGCTCTAGGAATCAGAGGATCTAATGTGTCAATGCCAAATAAGCAGACTATTATTCCCTTATTGGACGAGATTTCCCCTGCTGCAGAAATGGTAGGAGCAGTTAATACTGTTGTCAATAAGGACGGTAAGGGGCATTTAGTGGGTCACATCACTGACGGAATAGGGGCTGTTAGAGCTTTAGAAGCCGAAGGTGTTAGGGTGAAAGAAGAGGTGATTACCATTGCAGGTGCTGGTGGAGCAGGAATGGCTATCGCTGTTCAAGTAGCACTAGAGGAAGCTAAAGAGATCCGTATCTTTAATCAAAAAGATGCCTTTTTTGATAAGGCTAAGCAGACCATTGCGAAAATAAATCAGGAAACACAATGTTTAGCGACAATCCACGATTTAGACGACCAAACTGCCTTTAAACAATCTATTGCAGAGTCCAGTATTTACATTGATGCTACTGGCGTTGGTATGAAACCATTAGAGGACCAAAGTTTAATTACAGATCCAGATGTCATCAGAGAGGATTTGGTTGTTTTTGATGTCGTATATAGCCCTGCCCAGACAAGATTGCTCAAGTTTGCTAAGGAGCATGGTGCTAAAAAAGCAATCAATGGTCTTGGAATGATGCTTTATCAAGGTGCAGAAGCTTTTAAACTCTTTACGGGAGAAGAAATGCCTGTCGATGCTATCAAAGAACTCTTGTTTGACGATCAAAACGGATGATTAGGGGTCATCTTCTAACAGCATTACCTAGTCAAAAAACAATTATTTTGGTATCCTAGTAAAATAATGTTTTAGGAAATAACAAATTAAGGATACCTATGTTTACAGAGTTTATTAACAGCATTTTGACCCAGTATGGTCTTTATGCCTTTGCTATTATTTTTGCCATTATTTTTATTGAAACAGGTCTTGTCTTCTTTCCCTTCTTACCTGGAGACTCCCTACTTTTTATGACAGGGGCCTCTCTTGCTACAAGTGGCTACCAACCCATTCCTTTTATTGTCTTATTGGCTAGCGTAGCTATATTAGGGGATTACGTCAATTATAGTCTTGGTCGACAATACGGCTTGTCTCTAAGAAAGGTGCCCTTTTTTGGCAAGTTCATCAAGGACAGTCATATCAAGGAAACAGAAGCATTCTTTGGAAAATATGGCAAGATTGCCATCTCACTGGGACGTTTTGTTCCAATTGTAAGAACCTTTATTCCTTTTATTTCTGGAATTGGTAAGATGGATAAAAAGCAATTCTTATTATATAACTGCATTGGTGGTATAACTTGGATTATTATTGGCATTTTATCAGGCTTCTTTTTTGGAAGCATACCATTTGTGCAGCAGCATTTTGAAGCTATCATGCTTGCCATTATCCTTATCTCAGTCTTTCCCATGCTACTGGTATTTGCCAAAAGAAAATTAACAAAAAATAACTAAAAAAGGGGCTGGGCAAAAAGCCTAATATAAACAAAACCGCATGAAATCTTTCGTTTACAAACGTTGATTTCATGCGGTTTCTTATTTCGGAAATTTGAAAAAATCAATGAGATTTCGACTTTTTGCCCAGCCCCTTTTTCTACTGTTAATTGTGTGTCAGTCCTTTTTTCAATCCTTTTAGGAAGCCGATATCGTCGGTTTGTAGAATTAGGCCAGAATAGGATTTGCCAATGAAGCCTATAAGGGCAAGTGTTGTGAAAGCTAAGACTAATAGTGAGATAATACTTTCGGTTAGACCAGAAAAACCATTGATTAAACGGATTGGCATAAAGAAACTAGAGAAAAATGGCAGGTAAGATCCAATTTTAAGCAAGAGACTGTCACTTCCTGTTTGTCCCAGAATAAAAGCCCCCATAAAAGCAGCCACTACTAAAAAAATAGCAGGTTGTGCCGCTTGATTGGCCTGTTCAGGTCGAACCACTAAAGAACCACACAGTGCAGCCAAGACCACAAAAAGGAGGATTCCTAAGACTGCAAAGACAATCATGCTCCAATCCAAATGTTTGAAAACACTACTTAAGAGTGGTTTTATGGGTTTTATCATGTCTTTAGTAATTGTAGAACGACTAGCCCATTGGTAACATAAGAAGCCGCCAATAACATAAATGGAAACATGAGTGACAATAACCGATAAAATACCTAGGATTCTACCAAAAAAGTATTGATCAGCAGGAATACTAGAAAAGATGACTTCCATGATTTTGGTGCCCTTCTCACTGGCAATTTCTTGAGCTGTTTGTGCGGAGTAAATAATCAAAATCATATACATGATAAAAGTAATAGCAAAGAAGGAAAGGTTTTTACCAATCTTATCATAATTTTGGTGCTTGCTGGTTTTAAGATTAATTTTTGCTTGTGTAAAAAGGAGTTGCAATTGCTCAGGACTAATATTAGTAGAAGCGAGGTTAAGCTCTTGTTGTAAATGATTTAGAGCTTGGGTCATCAGAGCTTTGCTTCCAACGGATGGTTCAACTTTACTATAGTAGTTAGCCGTTACTTGCTTATTCTGAGTTGTGACGGTTACATAAGCTAAAATCTTATCAGCTTTTAAATCTTTTTTTGCCTTAGCAGGGTCATGATAAGCAAAGCTTGCTTCATCAATAGCTTTAAAGGCAGGTTTCATACTAGCATCTGGCAGAATAATGGCTATTTGATTTGATTTTTCTGTCGTGCTTCCACTGATAAAGCCAATTCCAAAAGTGAAGGCTAAAAAAATGAAGGGGGAGATGACCATTAACAAAAATGACCATGATTTGACCTGTCTAAGGAAAGTTTCCTTGGTTACAATTAAAATTTCTTTCATGATTCTACTCCTGATGTCATTTTGAAAATTTCGTCAATTGATGGTGCTTGTTGATCAAAGGTTGACAAGTAGCTACCGCCACTAACCAGTGCAAAGAGCTCAGGACCGGCATTTTCATCATCGAGAATTAGTTTCCAAGTGCCTTTGTTGGTTTGTGAAAAGGAAGTGACATGTGGTAGTTGCTTTAGGTGTTCTTCTGTCAAATCGGAGGATAAAAAGAGACGGGTCTTACCAAAGGAATTTCTGATTTCAGAAATACTACCATTAAGAACAAGATGACCATCTTTAATCATTAGGAGTTGGTCACAAAGCTCCTCGACATTTGTCATAACATGGTCTGAGAAAATAATAGTGGCACCGCGTTCTTTTTCAGATAGAATCACTTTTTTGAGAATGGCTGTGTTAACAGGGTCAAGTCCAGAAAATGGTTCATCTAGGATAATCAAACTAGGTTTATGAATTAAGGTGATAATCAATTGAATTTTTTGTTGATTACCTTTAGACAGACTTTTGATTTTATCTGTCATTTTTCCTTTAACCTCTAATTTTTCCATCCAAAGTGGCAATTCCTTTTTGACATCCTTATCAGGCATGCCTTTGAGACTTGCCAGATAACGAACTTGTTCATAGACAGTTAGTTTAGGCATCAAACTGCGCTCCTCTGGTAGATAACCAATTTGAGGATAGGTTTTTTGAGTAATGGGCTGACCAGCTAGGGAAATATCCCCTTGGTAGGAGACAAAATTAAGCAGTGAATGGAAAAAAGTCGTTTTACCAGCGCCGTTTTTTCCAACAAAGCCGCAAATAGAAGCAGACGGTATCGTAAAAGAGATGTCCTTTAAAACTTTTGTTTTACCATAACTTTTAGTGAGGTGATCAATAGTAAGCATCGCAGTTCTCCCTTGTTTATTTTGTAAAGTTATCTTTACATTTAAAGTATAATAAACTTGACATTAAAAGTCAATAAAAACTGTAAAGGCTATCATATTGTTTTTCAAAAAGGGACTAACATCTAGTGTAAAACAAAAACAAACCCTTATAAAATAAGAGTTTGCATTCATAAATTATTTGCCACCACCGAGAATCGAACTCGGAACGAAGCATTACCATTGCTTTATTATACCATTTAACTATAGCGGCTACCTTTCTATAATACTATAAGTTACTTGGTGGCGCAAGCCTTTTTTATGGAATTTTTGCCTTCGTTAACGACTTATAAGCCATCTGCTCGCAGATCATGTGGCATGCGTTTGAATTCGCGTCTTAGGAAATAAAAGGCTGATAAAAAGGCAATTAAATCTGAGACTGGTGCTGCATACATGACCCCTTCAACCCCCATTACTTGTGGTAGGACAAAGAGCAAGGGAAGTAGGAAAAGAACTTGTTTGGTTAGGGATAAGAAGGCACCGATATTGGCTTTTCCGATAGCTTGGAAGAAGGTTGTTGATGCGATTTGAACCCCATTTAAAAAAACAAAGAAGAGAAAAACACGGACATATTTCATGCCAAACTGGAAGTAGAGAACAGATCCAGTTCCAAAAATTTCTAAAAAGGGTTTTGTCAGCAGTTCAAAACTCAAAAAGGCAATCACAGAAATAATTGTCGCTGATTTTAAAAGAAGTTTAGTTGTTTCTCTCACTCGCTCAAGGTTTTTTGCACCATAGTTATAGCCTAGAATTGGTTGTGCCCCTTGAACCAAACCAATGATGACAGCAATAAACAAGGAGTTAATTTTCATGACAATACCGGCTACAGCAATAGCAATGTCACTGCCATAAACAGACTGGGCGCCAAACTTACGGAGCATGTTATTTGTCACAATTTGAATGATTAACATGGAGAATTGAAAGATAAATGATGAGGAACCAACAGACAAAATATCAGTTAGGATATCTTTACGAATCTTGAAGTCTTCTTTAGTTAATGTTACCGACTTGAAATGGAAGAAATACCGCCCCATATAGATAGCTGACGCCATTTGACTGATAAGAGTGGCTAGACCAGCCCCTTTGATTCCCCAGTGGAAATAAAAGAGGAAAATAGGTACTAAAATGGTATTAAGAATCGCGCCATAAACAATGGCCATCATGGAATATTTTGGGCTACCATCTGCACGAACGAGAGGATTAACACTCATTGTAAAAAGTAAGAATGGAATCCCAAAAGCAGTGAGTGCCGTAAAATCTTGAGCTAGCGTCATTGTCGCAGGTGTTGCTCCAAAAAGAAGTAAGAGTGGCTTAATAAAAACAATAACTAAAGCTCCGATAATAAAGCCTACTAGCAAAGATAGTGTAATGGCATTACCAACAATTGTACTGGCTCGCTCGCTTCTACCACGGCCAAGTGCTAAATTAAAATTAGCAGCCCCGCCTAACCCAAAAGTTAACCCAAAAGCTAAACAAATGATGGTTAAAGGAAATGCCACACTGGTTGCAGCATTACCCAGATAGCCAATACCGTGACCAATGAAGATTTGGTCGACAATATTGTAAAGGGAATTCACCAAGTTCGCAATAATGGCTGGCATGGCCATGGCAAAAAGGAGTTTTGGAATCGGTTCTGTTTGAAATTTAGTAGCTTGCATCATTTTCTCTTTCTATAGATTTCTGTTCGTCTGGGGTCAATTTTCTTAAAATAGGACGCAGTAATGTGATTTCTTGCTCAGATAAAGCACTGGTAAAAGCCTCTTCAATGGCTTGATTAGTCTTTAAAATTTTGAGCCTTGCATCCTTAGCTTTTTGAGTCAGGAGGATAACCTTAGAGCGTCTATCGTCGGGATGATTCTGACGTGAAATCAGACCTTTTTTCTCCAAATTTTGCAAGACACCTGTTACACTAGGGTTTGACATGCCAAAAAACACTTCCAAGTCAATTTGTCTGACGGAAGCTTCCGGTTGAAAAGTCACATATTTTAAAAATTTGAATTGGCTGGGGGTTAAATCAAATGGTTTGAGAAGTTGACTGGCAGTGCGGTCAAATGTAAGACTGGCTCGTTTGATTAAAACCCCAATTTGTTCTTGATCCATCTAGCTGTCCTTATTCTTTAGTATTCATAGCTTCCTATGCAATATCATATTATAACATAGCTTCCTATCTATTTCTAGAGAAAAAAGAGACCATTAGCAGAAAAAGTGAACATGTGTTATAATCTAAGGGATAAATTAAAGAAGGTGGAAAAATGTCTTACGAAAAAGAATTTTTAACAGATTTTGAAGCTTGGGTCAAAACTCAGATTCAAGTCAACCAATTAGCCATGACAACTAGTCGTCAAATTGCCGAAGAAGATGGAGATGATCGTGCTAAAGATGCCTTCATCAGGTATGAAAGCAAGTTGGATGCTTATGAGTTTTTACTGGGTAAATTTGAGAATTACCGTAAGGGCAAGGCCTTCCATGATGTTCCAGATGATTTATTTGGATCGAGACATTACTAAGAAATAAAGGAGATATGACATTGGCAAAACAAAAAAATCGTAAAAAGGCACTTAGATTAGCACTGAAACGTCAAGGCTTACTGACAAAAGTAGAAGCGGGTTTTGATAAGGTTGTTGACAGCGTTGAAACAGTCGCAGACAAAGCACTAACAGTTGGCAAAGAACTGGTTGAAAAAGGCAGTGACAAAATTGAAAGCATTAAGGCACAAGCTGCTGGACTTTCATTAGAGGAGTTTTCAGCACAAAAAGAATTAGATGGTATCCGTGCCAACTTAATTGAAACTTTTTATAATGAAGGTATTCACTCTGTATCGGGCTTTAGCCAATGGACAGAAAAAGACCTCTTGTCACTTAAAGGGATTGGACCTGCTACTGTCAATAAATTGGTTGAAAATGGAATTAATCTTAAAAAATAAAGCTATTTTAGGGAAATAGCAGGATGTTGCCAGATGGCAACTAGAACTAGGCAAAAGATGATGAAAAAATTAGGCTATGTTAGCAGTTTGTTGGTGATGACCTTGTTAGTAGCTTGTGGGCAAGAAACTAAGGAAACCAAGCCTAAAAAAGACCACAAAGCCAAGACGCACCAAACCACAAAATCTAAAAAAGCCGCATCAGATACAACTGGCAAAAAAACAGAAAGTTCTTCAGGGAAGTCATCTGCTCAAGAAGTTGCTATTGATTTGGCAGCTAGCCAACGCGTTGGTTCTGAAAATTTTGGTTTTGTTAATATTCCTAAAGACTGGGTTTCATTTCATGATGTTGATGGCAAAGGTGAAACCTTACAATATTCAGATCTCACTGGAGTCAATATTATTACCTTAGATCATGTTACAGCTGAGCGCATGAAGGTTGATGATTTAAGTAAGTACACACTTGAAGATATTGGTGGTGCCTACGCACAGACCTTGGAATCAACTGGTCAAACGACCAAACTTTGGGGTGCTAAAACTAAGGTTGCAGACTATGATGCTCTTCAAATTAATGCTTTTACAAAAACAGATGGCATTATTACCTGTTGGGTTTTCAAAGCCAGCAACAATGAAATTTACTACATTGCCTTAGAAGGTGATAAAGAAACCTTCACTAAAGTTTTACCTTATATCGAGCAAACCTGGTCCCTCAATAAATAATTGCTAATTTTGGCATCAGCTGATATAATAGTTCTAATCAGAGTCTGATTGAGTTTGTTTGTTACAGAGAGCGGTAGTGTTGAGAAATCCGTACAAATGTCAAGAAGTGTTACTGACATACAATTGAGATAATAACAAAGTTGCAGGTCATTTGGCCTGAAATTGGGTGGTACCGCGGATAATTCAATTCGTCCCTGTCTGGCATTTGCTAGGCAGGGCTATTTTTATAGGGATATTAAGGAGAATGCTTATGGTTAAACTGTTAGAAAAGTTTGAGAATAATCAATTGCCAAGCCTTGAGACTGATCGATTGATTTTGAGAGCCAGAACCTTGGACGATTTAGAAGATATTTATGCTTATGCAAGTCTTCCAGAAGTGACCTATCCAGCAGCTTTTCCACCTGTTACCAGCTTGGAAGATGAGCGTCATTACCTCGAAGCAATTTATCCTGAAAACCTCAAAAAAGAAAATCTCCCGTCTGGCTATGGCATTACCCTAAAAGGACAAAACAAGGTTATTGGCTCGGTTGATTTTAATCACAGACATGCCGATGATGTCTGTGAGATAGGCTATCTTCTTCATCCAGATTATTGGGGACAAGGCATTGTGCCAGAAGCAGTCTCTGCACTTTTGGAAATAGGTTTCACCCTACTGAACTTGCATAAAATTGAATTAGGTTGCTACGACTACAACAAGCAAAGTCAAGCTGTCGCTCGAAAAACAGGCTTCACTCTAGAAGCAACTATTCGTGACAGAAAAGACGTCCGAGGAAACCGATGTGGCGACCTACGTTATGGCTTACTCAAAAGTGAGTGGGAGACAAGTCATGGAAAATTTTAATTGTAACCGTTTAGTCTGGACCCGGCAACCAAAAAATTATAGTATTGCGGAAGATAAAATTGTCATTGAAACCTTGCCACATACTGATTTATGGCAAAAAACCTATTACCATTTTCAGAATGATAATGCCCCAGTTTTACAGATGACTTTGGATGAAGACTATTTCTCATTTACAGTCAAAACCAGCTTTAACTCTGGTCATCGCTTTGATCAATGTGGACTAGTCATGTACCTTGACTCCGAGAATTGGTTAAAAGCCTCAATTGAATATGAAAATGAAGATTACCAACATCTTGGCTCCGTCGTTACTAATCAAGGTTATTCAGATTGGGCAACGACAGAAATTGATGCTGGCATCAAAGAAATGTGGTATCGCCTCAGCCGTCGTAAAGACGACTTCCGACTAGAAAACTCAAGAGACGGCGTCACCTTTAAACAAATGCGTATCGCCCACATGCATAAAGCCCAAGGCCCTGTCCAATTCGGCATCTATGCCTGTAGCCCAGAAGAATCAAGTTTCACCGCAACCTTCACCAACATGACACTCGACGACTGCCAGTGGCAAGCCCACGATGGACAAAAACCGGATGGAGAGGGTTTATGAATATCATTATTTTAGGAGCTCCTGCATCTGGTAAGATGACTATTGGGCAGGAACTTGAAAAAGTGAGCCTAGCAACATTATTTCATAATCATGAAAGCATTGATTTTGTTTTGCACTTTCTACCTGAAATTTCTGATGAGATGATGCAATTAGCAGCTCGAATAAGACTTAATTTTTACTATTCTTTTGCAAAGTTAGCTAAACCAATTATTGGTACCGAAGTTATTGATTTTAAACAAGAGGGTTATCTAACCTATCTTGATGAGATTCAAAATATGTTTCAACGCAATCATCAAGATGTTGTTTTCGTTGAATTGGAGACCAGTCTAGAAGAACGACTAAAACGTAATAAAACAGAAAATAGGTTACGTTTTAAACCCATTAAACGAAATACAGAAGTCTCAGAGAAAGAAATTATTGAAACTGCAAAAGTGATGCAATTTGTTTCTAAACAAGCACCAGAAAGCCTTAACTATTATTTAAAAATAAATAATACAGAATTGAGTGCAAAAGAAGTAGCAAATCAAATCATGACATTTGTAGCTAGTGTTACAGAGTAGACGAGCAATCCAAATACTATTAGTAATGAAATCCTATTAAGAGTCGCTTTTGTCCCATACTACTTCAGAAAAGTATAAAAGATAAAAAATTAGTAAAGAAAAAGAAAGGACTTATATGTCTAAAGAACTATCACCAAAATACAATCCAGCTGAGGTTGAAGCTGGTCGCTACGACAAATGGCTAGAACAAGATGTTTTCAAGCCATCAGGAAATCCTGATGCCAAACCCTACTCTATCGTTATTCCACCGCCAAATGTGACAGGTAAACTGCACCTTGGTCATGCTTGGGATACAACCCTTCAAGATATCATCATCCGTCAAAAACGTATGCAAGGATTTGACACCTTATGGTTACCAGGAATGGACCATGCCGGGATTGCTACCCAAGCAAAAGTTGAAGAACGCCTGCGGGAGCAAGGGATTACCCGTTATGACCTTGGTCGTGACAAATTCCTAGACAAGGTTTGGGAATGGAAAGATGAGTATGCTACAACCATCAAAGAACAGTGGGGCAAAATGGGGATTTCGGTGGACTATTCCCGTGAACGTTTTACCCTTGATGAGGGCCTTTCAAAAGCCGTGCGAAAAGTCTTTGTAGACCTCTACAAAAAAGGCTGGATTTATCGCGGTGAGTTTATCATCAACTGGGACCCAGCAGCCCGTACAGCCCTATCTGATATCGAAGTTATCCATAAAGACGTGGAAGGTGCCTTCTACCATATGAATTATATGTTGGAAGATGGCTCGCGCGCCCTTCAAGTAGCAACCACTCGACCAGAAACCATGTTTGGTGATGTTGCAGTAGCCGTTAACCCGCAAGACCCTCGTTACAAAGATTTAATTGGTAAAAATGTTGTTCTACCAATCGTGAATAAGCTTATCCCAATTGTGGCCGATGAGCATGCAGATCCAGAATTTGGAACAGGTGTTGTTAAAATCACACCTGCCCATGACCCTAATGACTTCCTAGTTGGTCAACGCCATAACCTACCACAAGTCAATGTCATGAACGACGATGGAACAATGAATGAACTAGCTGGTGACTTTAATGGCATGGACCGTTTTGAAGCTCGTAAAGCAACTGTTGCCAAGTTAGAAGAACTCGGTGCCCTTGTTGAGATTGAAAAACGTGTCCACTCGGTTGGGCATTCTGAACGTTCTGGTGCAGTGGTTGAGCCACGTCTATCAACACAATGGTTTGTTAAAATGGACCAATTGTCTAAACAAGCCATGGACAATCAGGCAACAGATGATAAGGTCGACTTCTACCCACCACGTTTCAATGATACCTTTATGAGTTGGATGGAAAATGTTCATGACTGGGTTATCTCTCGCCAATTGTGGTGGGGGCATCAAATCCCAGCATGGTACAATGCAGATGGTGAGGTCTATGTTGGTGAAGAAGCACCAGAAGGTGACGGCTGGAAACAAGATGAAGATGTTCTTGATACCTGGTTCTCATCTGCTTTATGGCCATTTTCAACCATGGGTTGGCCAGATACAGATGCTGAAGATTTCAAGCGTTACTTCCCAACGTCAACGCTTGTTACAGGTTACGACATCATCTTTTTCTGGGTGTCACGTATGATTTTCCAATCTCTTGAATTTACCGGGCGTCAGCCATTCCAAAACGTGCTTATCCACGGTCTTATCCGTGATGAAGAAGGGCGTAAAATGTCTAAATCTCTTGGTAATGGGATTGATCCAATGGATGTTGTCGAAAAATATGGTGCCGATGCCCTTCGTTGGTTCTTATCTAACGGCTCTGCCCCAGGACAGGATGTCCGTTTCTCATACGAAAAAATGGATGCGTCATGGAACTTCATCAATAAAATTTGGAACATTTCCCGCTATATCCTTATGAACAATGAAGGTCTTAGCCTTGAAGAAGCGACTGCTAACGTTGCTAAAGTGGCTCAAGGTCAGGCTGGTAATGTGACGGATCGTTGGATTCTCCATAACCTCAATGAAACTGTTGGTAAGGTTACTGAGAACTTTGATAAGTTTGAGTTTGGTGTAGCAGGTCATATCCTTTACAACTTTATCTGGGAAGAGTTTGCTAACTGGTATGTGGAGTTGACTAAGGAAGTGCTTTACAGCGACAATGAGGCTGAGAAAGTGATGACCCGTTCAGTCCTACTTTATACTCTGGACAAGATTCTTCGTCTGCTTCACCCAATCATGCCATTTGTTACAGAAGAAATCTTTGGTCAATACGCTGAAGGTTCGATTGTAACAGCGCAATACCCAACTGTGACTGCTGCTTTTGAAAATGCTGACGCTCATAAGGGTGTTGAGAGCCTCAAAGACTTGATTCGCTCAGTGCGCAATGCGCGTGCAGAAGTCAACGTTGCACCAAGCAAAGCCATTACAATCATGATTAAGACATCTGATAAAGACTTGCAAGATTTCTTTAACAGCAATGTCAACTACATCAGACGCTTCACAAATCCTGAAAAATTAGAGATTTCAGCAGACTTGCAAGCTCCAGAAATGGCTATGACGTCAATCATCACAGGCGCAGAAATCTACCTCCCACTAGCAGATCTGCTCAATGTGGAAGAAGAATTAGCCCGTCTGGACAAAGAACTGGCCAAATGGCAAAAAGAACTCGATATGGTCGGCAAAAAACTTGGCAACGAACGCTTCGTCGCCAACGCCAAACCAGAAGTCGTTCAAAAAGAAAAAGACAAACAAGCCGACTACCAAGCAAAATACGATGCAACACAAGAACGTATCGCAGAGATGGAGAAGTTGGTGAAATAAAGTATGAAATGCACAGTCGAAAAACTGTGCTTTTTGTGGTATAATATAAAGAATATATGCAAAAGTTATGAGAGGAATGTTGTATGTTTGATACAGTTGTTTTAAATCCTTTAGAAATTAAATTAGATTTTAATAATCCACGGTTTTCAATGTTTGATTTTAATGATGAGAAAGAAATAATTAAATATTTAATTGGGTTTGAACATATAAAAGAACTTGCATTACAAATTGGAGAGAACGGTTATAATACAATAGGTGAACGTATTATTGTTCTAGAAAGTAGCAGTAATGGAAAGATTAGTTATACTGTTCTAGAGGGTAATCGAAGAATTGCCTCGTTGAAACTTTTGTTCATGTATTCATCTTTATTAACAAGTTCAGATAGGAAAAAAATAGAAAAATTAAATCTAAATCCTGAAGATTTTAAAGTTAATTGTGACGTAGTAAAAGAAGATATTAAAGATGAAGCACTTTTTAAAATAAGTGCAAAACATGTTGATGGGATTAAGGCTTGGAGTGCTACTGATAAAAGGGTGTTCTACCATAATCTTTATAATCAGTATAAAAATAAAGGGTTAACTAGTGATGAAGCTTTAGATAAAATTAAAGTTATTACTCCAGAAGGCAAAGTTGCTATAAAAAATTCAATAAAGGAATTGAATTATTTAACCTCTGTTTATGATGCAACAAAATCTTATAAATCTGACTTAAAGCAATTAACACATTTAGATACAGATGTTTTAGTTTCAAGGGTTTTGAGACCCTTAACGAAGGAGTTAAATCTTGAATTGAATGATGATCTTCAGGTTGTTTCACAAAATAAAAAATTGTATCATAACATATTAGGATTGCTAGGGAAGGCGGTTTGGATTGACGAAAGTCTAAACACTCGTGTTTTTAGTGTTCAAAAGCAATGGACTGAAATTGTTAAAAGTGATCATATCATACCGGGCTTAGCTGAAAAAATCAAGGAATATAAAGAATTAAAAAAAACGAAGAAATTCAATGAGGGAGAGGTAAGTAATACTCCTGATAATGATACAAAGAGTACTGGCGACAGTGAAAAAGACAATAATGAAATATCTAAATCATCAAAAAATAATACACAAAAGAATAACTCGGATAGTTCTACTGTACAAAATAAAACAACAAAATATAAATTTTTCGTTCCCAAACAATCAGTTACCATAAAACAGCAAAATTACAACTTGGCTAGTGAAATTGATTTGATAGACAATTTGGGAAATGAAGTTTCTAGGCAAAGTTCAGAGTATTCAAAAATTTCTATTAGTTGCTCTCATCAAGATATTGTAATTAAAAATAATTGTATTGAATCTATTTCTGAAAATGGTTCTTATGATATTGACGTTGAATACGATGGATTGATTAAACATTTTAAATTATTTTTGAATATTGCGGTTAATAATCTTCAACAGGATTATCAAGTATTGTTTAAACAACAATGGTACGACGAATCTTTAGCCCTATTATCTTATAATAGTAAGTATTTTAAAATTTATGAAGTAGTTAAAAGTATACAAAATTATAATGTTTTGTCAACGGATATTGGACATCAAATTATTATTGCATTTCTTCTAAGAAATTTGATTGAATACAGTACAAAAGCGTATATAGAGTTAGCTGAAATAAGAGAAACACAAGAAAAGTTACCTCCGCTTGTTTCAATTGTTAAAAATCATTTAGTAACAAAGGAAATACTTACTAAAACAGAAGCAAAGGCTTTCAATAAGCATGATATTGATATTGAAGCATTGAATGGAATGATTCATGACTATAAAACAGAAGTTAGTACAGTAAGTATACAGTCGATTGCTGCAAAATTTACTTTATATTTTTCTGTAATTTTCAAAAGGTTATCGGAGGGTATGAATAATGGATAATTTTAGTCCCTTACGCTATCCTGGGGGGAAAAATAAAACTTATGAATATGTCAAATATCTTGTAGAGAACAATGATATCGATACCTATATAGAGCCGTTTTGTGGTGGAGCTGCAGTAGCATTAAAATTATTACTTAATAATGATGTCAAAAAAATAATGTTAAATGATTTTGACCGTTCAATTTATGCAATGTGGTACTCTATCTTGTATGATACTGATAAATTTATCAATAAAGTTAGAAAAGCTGTATTTTCAATTGAGGAATGGGATAGACAGCAGAATATTCAAAAAGAAAAATCAACAGTTGATATACTGACTCTAGGTTTTTCAACCTTTTACCTAAATAGAACTAATCGATCAGGAATTATTCAAGCAGGTCCAATTGGTGGTCGCCAACAATTGGGAAATTATAAGATGGATTGCCGTTATAACTCAGATGCATTAGTTAAAAAAATTGAACTTATTGCCAAAAATAGAAATAGAATCAAATTATATAATCTAGATGCAATTGAATTCATCAAAAAAAATATCAAGCGAACAAAGCAATCTTTAACTTTTTTCGATCCACCTTATTATGAAAAAGGAAAGCAACTATATACAAATTTTTATGAACACATAGATCATTTAGAACTAAGAGATACAATTCAAAATAATCTTTATAACCATAAATGGATTCTTACTTATGACTTTCATGAAGAAATTCGAAATATGTACCTTGACTATGAACATTTTCGATATTCACTAAATTATAGTGCTGGAAAATCTAAAAAAGGTCTGGAATATATTTTTTTTAATAGTAATATTTCTTCTACAAAAATTGAAGAGTTTTTACGTATTTTGTAAATAAGTATAATTTCCTTTATTTGAATTTGAAAATAAGCTGAATAGGTTACACTAAACTAGACAGAAATTATAAAGTGTTCTACACTTAAGAAAAACGGGAGAAAAACCATGTCTAGAAAAGTACGTCGTCACTTCACCGATGATTTTAAGCAACAAATTGTGGACCTTTACAATGCTGGTAGGCCTCATCAAGGAATACGAGCTAACCCCTTCCACCTTCGATAAGTGGGTTAGACAAGCCAAAACAACTGGTTCATTCAAGTCTGTTGATAATCTGACAGATGAACAGCGGGAGCTAATTGAACTCAGGAAACACAATAAAGAACTCGAAATGCAATTAGATATCCTAAAGCAAGCGGCAGTGATTATGGCACAAAAAGGGAAATAATCACTGCTAATAAGGCTAAATACAGCATTTCAAAGATGTGTCGCTGGCTGAATATGCCACGCTCAAGTTATTACTATCAAGCCGTGGAGTCAGTATCTGAAACGGAGTTTGAAGAAACTATTAAAAGAATTTTCCTCGAGAGCGAGTCCAGATACGGATCCAGAAAAATCAAAATATGCTTGAATAACGAAGGTATCACACTTTCACGGCGTCGGATTCGACGCATTATGAAGCGACTCAATTTGGTTTCTGTTTATCAGAAAGCCACCTTCAAACCACATTCTAGAGGCAAGAATGAAGCCCCTATTCCCAACCACTTAGACAGGCAGTTTAAGCAAGAAAGACCACTACAAGCCTTAGTCACTGACTTAACCTATGTTCGTGTAGGCAATCGTTGGGCTTATGTTTGCCTCATCATTGACCTATACAACCGTGAAATCATCGGTCTGTCTCTTGGTTGGCACAAGACCGCTGAACTCGTTAAGCAAGCCATACAAAGCATCCCTTACGCCCTGACCAAAGTCAAGATGTTCCATTCAGATCGTGGCAAAGAGTTTGATAATCAGTTAATTGATGAAATATTGGAAGCCTTTGGAATCACACGTTCGCTTAGTCAGGCTGGTTGTCCTTATGACAATGCCGTAGCTGAAAGTACGTATCGTGCTTTCAAAATTGAATTTGTTTATCAAGAAACCTTTCAATCGCTGGAAGAACTAGTTCTTAAGACTAAAGACTATGTTCATTGGTGGAATTACCACCGCATTCATGGTAGTCTCAACTACCAAACACCAATGACTAAAAGATTAATTGCCTAGAAAAACACTTTATAAATGTTGTACAGAAAAGTGTTGCCTTTTCATGTACTCTTTCAAGTTTATTGTTCGAAAATACAGTATTTGAATACAACTTCTTCCCATAATTTGAAATTTCGTATTTACCGTATTGGGACTCAAAAGGAAGGCCAAAAGTTGACTTTGTACTGATATCTTTTACCTTATAGGAATCATCAACTGATTGATAAAAATGTTTTACTTGTTGGAAATGATTTGCTTTTATATTGTGATTTGAAATAGTTTGCATTGTTAATGGAATGATCGCAAGCAAGAAGATAATGATTGGAAAAACAAATACCTTCTTTGTAAAGGTTTTTACTTTAGAATGAATCATTTCTGATATTGCTAAGGAAAAAACTAAAAATAAGGGAATCCAAGTCGTATAATTACTTTTTAAAGCTTCTGAACCAAAGATAATCTGCGGCGTTGATGTACAAAAAATTAAGGTCACATTGAGAATTACCCATTGAATAACTACAAAAAATTTATAGTATTTCGTATTTTCTTGGGATAGCCTCTTCAGGCTTGATAGAGAGATTCCTATATATGAGATTAATGAAAAAATAAAAAGTGGTAAAATCAGATAAAATATAAAAAGCCAACCATAAGGTGAATGCGCAGAATCGGGACTGTCACCAAAATCTATCTTTAATAATCCGTAACCAATGTCAATTAGCATGATTAATAAAGGAAAGTAGTAGCTAAACTTTGTGAAAGCTCTAAAAAGTTTTTTCATGATAACCTCTTTACTTATTGTTTGTAGATAATTACTTATATTCTAACATAATCGTTTCATAATTACTGAGGTAACCATGGAAATAGAGGATGTAAGGAACCAATTTTCTCAGATAAAATATAAGTTAAAAAGCCAGTATATCTCTAAAGGGATACAAACTATAGCGGTAGCATCTATGATTCATGAGAAGTCTGATATTAGTCCAATTGTTAACAATCATAATGAACTGATAAAGTAATATTAATTATTCTAAAAAAATGTATAATGAGATGAGTTATTGTTTCTAATAATAGCTTCATCATCTATCATTATGGGATGTTTAAATAGATATTTTGAAAACAAATATTAAAAGGGTAGCAGATTGATATAAATAGTGAAAAGCCAGTGATTTAAATAGTAGCCATTTAGTGATATGTAATAGCATGTTATGCGAAGTTAATATCATGACTATGAGTTTAGTTGTATAAAAATGATTTTTAACATTTCAAAAAAAGAAAAAAATGAATTTTAAATGATGATTTTATTTGCAAAAAGGAATGATTTAAGAGTATACTAGAACTAACGAGTAAGCGTTTTCTAAAAGGAGGAGGAATCAGATGTCAAAACACTTCTAGCCCTAAAAGGGTACACAAAGAATGAGAGAAAAGACTATGAAGAAAAGAAATGTTTTTTACCTATTCACAATTCTATTTGCCTTATTAATGAGCCTCAATGTTTCCGCAGCAACGACTCCTGTTGCTGGCTCAAACTTAGCCAATAGCTCCCCGTACAATCTGTCACATTACCTTCAAGTGAAATTAGGTAATGGTAGCTATAAGAAGGGGTCTGCAACCTTAATTGCTCCTAATCTCTTACTAACAGCAGCTCATTGTATTTCGGATGGAGGATTGCCAGAGAGTACCGTTTTTGCTCAAAGCCTCTGGGGAAATGGACAAGCTAATTATACTTACATGTCAGATATTAGTCGTACCAATTCAATGAACCCATTTATCATTTATAAGAATTACGGTGGTAATTGGGATGCTCCAAATGACATTGCTCTTGTAAGAATTACAGATCCTGCACAAAAGACAAGTTCTTTGGATACAAGTTCTGTAAAACTCAGAGTCTATCGTAACATAAGTGATCTTCGTAATAAAAATTTCACCATTGTTAGCAATAGTTTTAACCTAGACGGACGTTGGGCTTATGAAAATGGTAAAATAACTAATGTTCGTCAAGATGGGCTCTTGGAAACAAATATTTCGGGAGTCGCTGGACAATCAGGTTCAGCAATTATTGTAGATGGTCAGATTATCGGTATTGCAACAAGTGCCGACAGT
Organism: Streptococcus iniae; assembly: GCF_030732225.1. Classification (NCBI taxonomy): domain Bacteria; kingdom Bacillati; phylum Bacillota; class Bacilli; order Lactobacillales; family Streptococcaceae; genus Streptococcus; species Streptococcus iniae. The sequence goes on from NZ_CP132230.1 coordinate 538,531, forward strand.
CAATCACACATTGTCATCACACCATTTACCGAGAATATGAAAACAACCCTCTTTGAAGCAAATGGTTTCACCAATATAGAAATGAAATAACACATCCCCTCCTCCGCAGCTTACTCATACAAAAATGATAACTCATATTAAAAATTAAGATACTAATACAAAAGTGCCATAAATCATAAAAAAAGGATTCATGGCACTTTTTAGATATGATGCAATACAGAGTTATACTTATGTCAAAAGGTTGGACTAAAACAAATACAAAAAATAGCAAACGACTTAATCCTATATAACTTAGAACTAAATTCTTTTTATTATATAGGATTAAGCCACGCTATCGGAGAAGTATACTATATTTTTTTGTAAAAAACAGTGATACCTAATAAAAATCCTTAGCAATACTTATTTTGATCTAAGTTTATTAATTAGAATTTGTAATTTTTCAGTATTTACAGCATCAAAATTTTGAGACCAAAGTGAAGTGTTTTTTCCGGCACTTTGAGGATTGTTACCTAATGATCGTGACATTTCAATTGTATTATTTACTAATTTTGGTTTGATGTTATCCCAAACTATAAAAGGATCAACCTCCCAATCTAGTTGATTTTTTGACTCAGTAATTAGTGCTCGGAAAGCAGCAATTATTGGGAAAATTAAACCTTGTGAAATTTGATACTTACATTTGTTTGAATAATACTTTGATAGTATTCCATTTACTTTTAAATCTACACCTTTAACTTTGCCGAATTTTCCATTTTGATGAATTTCATTATATGCATCAACCATCTCAACTTCGATTTTATCGTATAAATTTGTAATAACTGGTAGTAAGGGAGAGATTTTTCTATAAAATTTATCGTTATCGAAGTCATTGAGATAATCTTTTAGTACAGCTTGCTTACCACTATATGATTGAATTGGATGACTATTTCCGTTATTTGGAAATTTTTTTATATTAAATGCATACATCAATTTAATTAAGTCAACTGCGTCTAAGGGTTTATCTTCATTTTCTCTATAAGAAACTTTTTTTGCAAAAGGAGTATTGGAAATATCTTTTTTTACAAATTCAAATTTATCTGCAAGTTCAGCAATTGCTTTATCAGATACTTGAACACTCGTATTTCTAGCAGAAGATAATTCATCAATATTTCTTACATTTGTCATAATTTCTAAGTGTACAAATTCTGAAAATTCATCGTCAATTAAATTTCGATTATTTATTATTGCATGATAAGTATGGCCACCGTCAAGAACACCATATAAAGAATTATCTTTATCACTACCATTGCCGATATCAAGTTTAATAATGTTGTTTAGACTATCGATTGTAACTTTTTTTGCAGCGATTAAAATTCCACGGTTATTCACAAAAAAAGAATCTTCATTTGAAGTTAAACCGGATACAATTTTTTTATAAACTATTTTCTTGGAATTAACTTCCCTAGGGTTAACTTCAGTGGGCAACCCCTCAGGGATAGATTTTACATTAACAAATAAATGATAAACTAATCTGTTATCTCCTTTATATGGGCTTTCCATTTTTGTGCACTTTGCAAATGAAAATTGTTTAATTTTATCCATAGATTCACCTCTTTTAATTTTTCTGTTTTTATTATAATATTATATTATCAGAAATAAAAGGAACCATAGTACTTAAGATGACAATTAGACATAAAAAAAATTATAATCCTAAACTTATTGAAATGGGTGAAAGACTAAGGGAAATGAGAAAAAAGAAAAACTTGACTATAAGTAAATTCTCAGAGCTCATAAATTTATCCGATAAAATTATTAGTAATTATGAGAATGGTAAAAACCTAATAACAATTGAGTCAATAGTTAAAATATATAAAAGTAATGTTTTTTATCCAATGACGTTAACTGAATTACTGGATATCCTTGTAGTTTCTGTTTTTGAATAGAATAATTCTATGATATAATGTCAAAGTTAGACATAAAATGGAAAGTAGGTGCTTACATGACAAATTCTGTAAGTTCTGTCACAGATAAGAAGTATAATATTGCTGCTTTCTTTTCTGGTGTTGGTGGAATTGAGTTAGGTTTTGAACAAACCGGCGAGTTCAGAGTGGTGTATGCCAATGAATTTGATAAAAATGCTAGGAAAACCTATGCATTAAACTACCCGGATACTTTTTTAGATAGTCGTGATATTCACGCTGTGGATCCAGATGAAATTCCATCTGAAACTGTGGATCTTATTGTTGGAGGTTTCCCTTGCCAAGCTTTTTCTATTGCAGGTTATCGTAAAGGCTTTGAAGATGAGCGTGGTGACTTGTTTTTTGAATTGCTTCGAATGATCAAAGTGAAAAAACCAAGAGCTATTTTTATTGAGAATGTCAAAAATATGGTCGGTCACGACCATGGGAATACATTTAAAGTTATTCGTGAGGCTTTGACTGAGAATAATTATTTCATTAAATGGAAGGTTCTCAATGGGAAAGATTATGGGAATATTCCACAGAACCGTGAACGTATTTATATTGTCGGTTTTGATAATAAAGAAGCATTTGATTTATTTGAGTTTCCTGAGGAAATTCCATTAACCACTTCATTAAATGATATTATTGATTTTAGTGAAGAAAAAGATACAACATTCTATTATGGGGATGGCAAACAGCGCTTTTACTCGGATTTAAAGCTTGCCATGGATCGTCAAGATACTGTGTATCAATGGCGTCGTCAATATGTTCGTGAAAATAAAAGTGGAGTAGTACCGACTTTAACTGCCAATATGGGTACTGGTGGGCATAATGTCCCGTTAATTCTGACTGATAATGGTAAGATTAGAAAATTAACTCCTAAAGAAACCTTTAATGCTCAAGGATATCCTAAGGATTTCAAACTTCCAGATGGATTAGCTAACAGTCACCTTTATAAGCAAGCTGGTAATAGTGTAGTGGTACCAGTCATTAAAAGGATTGCCAAAAATATTGCCTATGCTTTAAATCATTCTAAGCATGCTGTTAAAGATAATCGCCAAGGAAATACTGCAATTATCTATACTAATATGAATGGTCCATTTGAGGGGGAGTCCTATGTGAAAGACTTTGTCAAAGAGCATGATGAAGCTATTTTAACAATAGACACTTATCAAGATGGATTAGGAATTCTCAACCATGAAGAATATTTACGTTTAGTAAAAAAACGTGGTAAAATGGAATTTTATTATATTCAATAACGAATAGTAGAGTAGGAAGACTAGTGATAAACTAGTCTTCTTTTGATATACTATAGAAAAACAGATAATGGTGAAAATATGTGGGATAACTTAAAAAAGGAAGATAAAGAAAAATATAAGACCTTTATAACTAATTTTGCAAGCCTTAGTGAAGCTTTTTCGCAAAAAGCTGAGGTTGAAAATGAAACTTCAGCTACTGAGTATGTTGCGCCAATTATTAATTCAAAATTTCAAGAGACAGTCTTTCAAAAAGCGTTTAATGCAGTTGGTGAAGATATTTCAAACACCTCATATGATGCTTCTCTTGAAGTTGATGCTGATGTTATCCTTAAATCTTAGAGTCACTATTGTATAATTTAGACAAAGGACAAAAACATGAAAAAACGCTACTCAAAAGAATTTAAAGAAACCCTTATCGCCTTCTATCATTCTGGTCAATCCGTCACCCAGCTGTCTAAAGAATACGACGTGGCCCCTGCAACAATTTATAAATGGATAGACCTCTACTCTAAATCTAATGAAAGCTCCGTCTCTAAAGCTGATTTTCTAGAATTAAAAAGACAACTGGCTAAAGTTAAGGAAGAACGAGACATCTTAAAAAAAGTATTGACCATATTCGCCGAGAAAAAGAAGTGAGTGCTGCGGATATGGCTCAAACCATACAAACTTTAGCACTCAATGTCAGACTAAGCTGTCAACTCCTTGATGTTCCTGAATCAAGTTATTATGAACGGATTAACCGACATCCATCTAAAACTCAATTAAGGAGACAATACCTGTCACTCAAAATTTCTCAACTCTTCAATGCTAACCGAGGAATCTATGGTGCTCCTAAAATTCATCATCTTCTATTTAAACAAGGGGAAAAAGTCGGGTTAAAACTGGTACAGAAGCTAATGAAGCAACTTCAACTCAAGTCTGTAGTCATTAAGAAATTTAAGCCTGGATACTCACTAAGTGATCACATCAATCGAAAAAATCTCATACAGACTGAACCTACAAAGAAAAATAAGGTTTGGTCAACCGACATTACTTATATTCCTACTCAACAAGGATGGGCTTATCTCTCAACCATTATGGATCGTTATACTAAAAAAGTCATTGCTTGGGATTTGGGCAAGCGAATGACTGTAGAATTAGTGCAAAGAACTTTAAATAAGGCCATTAAATCACAAGACTATCCAGAAGCTGTTATTCTTCATTCTGACCAAGGAAGCCAGTATACGAGTCTAGAGTATGAAGAGTTGCTTAAGTATTATGGGATGACTCACTCTTTCAGTCGAAGGGGATACCCTTATCATAATGCCAGTCTTGAATCTTGGCATGGACATTTAAAAAGAGAGTGGGTGTATCAATTTAAATATAAGAACTTTGAAGAAGCCTATCAGAGTATTTTCTGGTACATCGAAGCCTTTTATAATTCAAAACGAATCCATCAAAGTTTAGGGTATCTTACACCTAATCAATTTGAAAAGGTAAGTGCTTAAAATAAATAGATTAAAATTCTACGTTTGTTACTCTAAAAACTTGACTTAACCTCATGCAAAGCATAAATATCTAGTTGGAATTAAATCATTTGGCATTAATTCAGGAGATCAAAAAGTTGCTCAATTCAAAAAGAATTCTCAATATTGGAGTGATATCCTAGGTGAAATAGACTTTAATGCCAAATGTTCCATTGATAAAGAATCGGCCGACAAAATGAATCATAATCTTTATAATAAACTAGCGATGGAGATCTCAAGGTTAAGGAATCAGAGAATAGAATCCTCTAAAGCACAGTTAAAAGGGTTTAGATATGAAGATGTTGTTGTAGAATCTGTCTATCATGTACTAATGCCAACATCAAAGAAAAGTAGACCTCAAATATATGTGGGTGAGACCACTTACCTACCTATTGATATTGATAAAATTCAAATTTTAGGGGCTACAAATTTTAAAAATCCAACTAATTTTAGATTTACTGATGGAAATCATGTATATAAATATACATCTGCTGATAGCCAGCTTCATATGACTTTTAATAATAAAGATATTGTAGTTGATACTTGGGATGTCAATTATATAGAGGATCCATTTTATTTATTTGAAAATCTCCATCAAATTTCATTAATGCCTAAATCTGATGAAATTGAACAAACAGTATCGTGGATGATTGCAAATAAAAATAATGAGGTTGAAGCTAGTTCAGGATTTAATGGCTTTAATGGGGGATCAAAATTATCTAGAAAAGATAATTATAGAGAAAAACGCATCGAAGCCCTCATTAAAAAATATAGTCAGGATTTTACTTTAGAACAATTAGATTTTATTGAAAACGAATTAACTAGATTGTTGATTCCAAAATATCGAACAGATGATGAAACAAAATTAATGCGTCAAATTAGAAAAGACTTCATTCAAAAGATTGAAGAATTTGAAGATGAGTGTTTGATAAAGGAGGTTGAAAATTTAATCTATCGCGATTCTAATGAAATTTATATTCCTATTCCAGATTCTAGAAGGTTTCATACAGACTTTCCAGATTTCTTTGGTCCTTCAATTGGCACTTTTATGAATGGAGGAAGAAAATTAGCCCTTGATAAGGCTAAAAGAACCTTTATCTTACGTTTTATTCCTTCAGGTGATGAAATTGAAGCATATATCAATCAAGAAAATGGGAAAGCAATTCAATCTACAAAACATCAGGGAATCTTAGGGGAATGGATTATTAAAGAAGTTTTTCAACTAAAAAACAGGGAACAATTAACTTATGATAAATTAGTTGAATTGCAGATAAATGCTATACGACTTACTAAGTATAGAAATTCAGAAGTTATAGGAATCGAGTTTACATGGATTGATTCAGAAAATCCTCCGGAAGATTCTATTGGTTGGGTTTCTAAAAGATAAAACTAGATCTGTGTGCTCCACCCCATCATTTACTTTCTTTCTTCTGCTTGTTATAATGTAGTCACTATTTTAAAAGCATGCTAGCATGCTTTTTTGTGTGGAAAGGTGGGCTTATTTTGGGTGATCGGATTGGTTTAGTTCCTTTTAAGGAGAAGTTGCGTGGTGAGGTTTTGCGTGGTTTTCAAAAGGCAGCTATTTTTATTGGATTGAGTTCTTTCTTGGTTTTGACGGCCTTTATTTTTTTGGTGCAATTTAGCCAATTGGTTGAGGGACGTCGGACCATAGTCACTTACTTTGAAGGGATTAATCTTAAGAGTGATCAAATCTTTGAGCATTTGGAAAGGCGAGGGATCGAGAAGTTTTTGGCTGGTCGTTTGGAAGAGCGCGAGATGTTTCGGCAGATTTATCAAGAAACAGGTAAGCTCCCATTTCGCTCAGCCCTTTCTATTTATCAGCCAAATGGAGACTTGCTTTTATCAACAAAATTGCCTAATCGTGATGGTTTAAGCGACGACTCTTATGTTAAAATTGCTTTGAAAAATATTAAAGAGGCATCTGAATACCGGATTAGCAAAGATTATCAGGGGAACCGATATTTACTTAAAATCAAGCCTATCTTAAAGAACAAACGAGCGATTGGTTATTTGGTTCTCTATCTAGATGGTAATGATTTTGGTTCTGGTCTGAAATCAGATTCTACCCAATATATGATTACAGATACCTATCAAAATCTCTTTAGTTCAAACAGTGTCAGCACAAGTTCTCAGGTTCTTCAAAAAATCGATGACAGCCAGTTGCTAGCTTTCATAACCATCAGAGATGGCAAGCTCTACCTCAATAACCACCTAAACCTCAGTGATCATCTGATCCTCTATTCTTATATCTCAGTGGTGCCTCTGTCTTATTTGATAGGGTTTACCTGCTTATTTGCTCTTGTCATTATGCTTATTCTTATGATTTTGGCCAGACGCTTGTCCAATAGAATTGCCCTCCATAGTAGTGATAGTGTTGACCTTCTGGTTTTGGAATTGAACAGGATTGTCAATGGTTATAAAACGACTGTTGATGTAACTACTGATGACGAATTTGGATACTTGGCAAGAAAAATCAATAGCGTTTTAGACACCCTTCACAGATTATTTAACCAGACCTTGAAGTCGGAAAAAGAAAAACTTGTTTTTCAACGTAAACTTTTAGAAGCTCAATTCAATCCTCATTTCCTCTATAATTCTTTGGAATCAATCAAGATTTTAATTGATATTGACCCTCAAAAAGCACAGCAGATGATTTTAGCTCTCAATAGGGTGTTAAGGTATAGTATTGCTTCTAATTGTGATGATGTTGCTTTAGCAGATGATTGCGACATTATTGAAGATTATCTGACGGTCAATCAGATTCGCTTTAATGAACTGGATGTTCATTTGAATTATGCTAAGGATTTGGAGCACCTGATAATTCCCAAGCTCTTTTTACTGCCTTTAATTGAGAATGCTCTTAAATATGGTCTGCAAAATAGGCATGATTTAAGGCTTTCTATTAGGGTTTGGAGTGATGATCTAGCCATCTATTTTTCTATTTTTGATAATGGTCCGGGTTTTAGTGAGACATTTCGTCAACAGTTTTCGAATTATATTAAAGAAGGGGGCACTGAGCACGGTCTTGTGAATTCTTACAGTAGGTTAGCCATGTTATACCCTAGTGCAAAGATAAGGCTTTGCCATAGGGATCATATGCAGGGCGTAGAATTACAATTTGAAAGGAAACAAGCATGTTACGTATGATTATCGTCGAAGACGAGCAATTGATAAGAGATTGGCTGGCTCAGGTTTTGGACTATGAGCAGTTAGGGATTGCGCTTTTGGCGACAGCAAGAGATGGGCAAGAAGGTTTGGACTTGATTAGGAACTGTGCGCCTGACATTGTTTTGACGGATATTATGATGCCTAGGATGACGGCTTTTGATATGTTTGAGGCGAGTAGGGATTTGACTTATGACAAGATTATTTTGTCTTCTTACAGTGATTTTGAGCATGCTAAGAGGGCTATGCGATATGGGGTTTCTAATTTTTTAGCTAAACCTCTTGATGTGGAAGAGCTAAGAGATACGCTTTGGCAGTTGTCATTGGACAAGAAACACCAGAACAATAAGTTGATGTCAATTCAAGAAGAAGTGGCTATTCCTGGGATTGAATTACCGCAGATTGATCATGAGAATTGGTCTGCTTTAGTGATTGAATACCTGCATCAAAACTACAATAAAGCTATCTCAACAGAGGAAATTGCTAGAAACTTTGGTTACAGTGAGAGTTATTTGTATAAAAAAATCAAGGAAGAATTAGGCATTACTTTGAAGGACTATCTTAACCGTTATCGTGTAAAGAGGGCTATTCAGTTAATGCTTAGTGATTCGGACTCAAAGGTTTATGAGGTTGCACTTGCTGTTGGTTTTTCGGATTACAACTATTTTGGTAAAGTTTTTAGGCGTTACACAGGTTTGACCTTTACAGAATTTAAAGAGAATTTTACTCATAAAGGATAGAATTTTCCTATAAATAAAACGCTTTCTTTTATAAAATGGGGGTAATCAAAATATAAAGGAGCATGACAATGCGTAACAAATTCTTTTCTTTACTCGTCGCTTCAACAACAGTTCTTAGTTTGGCGGCATGTGGATCAAAACAAGAAGCTAAAAAAGAGGATAAGGGCAGTGATAAACTGGTTGTTTACTCTCCCAATTCAGAAGGCTTAATCAATGCGACAATTCCAGCTTTTGAGGAAAAATATGGGGTTAAGGTTGAATTGATCCAAGCAGGTACTGGGGAACTCTTTAAAAAAGTTGAGAGTGAAGCAAGTAAACCAGTTGCTGATATTGTCTTTGGAGGTTCTTATACTCAGTATGCTCAACATCCTAGTTTATTTGAAAAATACACTGCAAAAGATAATGACAAGGTGATTAAGGATTATCAAAATACAACTGGCTATTCAACACCATACACCTTAGATGGTTCTGTTTTGATTGTTAATCCTGATTTGACAAAAGGCATGAAGATTAAAGGTTACAAAGATTTATTGAACCCTGAGTTGAAAGGCAAGATTGCAACAGCAGACCCTGCTAACTCATCAAGTGCTTTTGCACAATTAACTAATATTTTACTTGCTAATGGTGGTTACGATAAAGACCAATCATGGTCTTATGTCAAAGACTTATTTACCTTGGTAGATGGTAAAATTAATTCAAGTTCTTCAAATGTTTACAAATCTGTAGCTGATGGTGAAATGGCTGTTGGTTTGTCCTATGAAGACCCAAGTGTTAAATTATTAAATGATGGAGCTAATATTAAGGTTATTTACCCAGAAGAAGGATCAGTCTTCTTACCTGCAAGTGCAGCAATCATTAAAAATGCTCCAAATAAATCAAATGCTCAAAAATTCATTGATTTTATTGTCTCTAAAGAAGCTCAAGATGCTCTTGGAACAGAAACAACTAACAGACCTGTTCGTAAAGATGCTAAAGTTAGCAAAAACATGAAATCATTGAAAGACATTAAGACTATTACGGAAGACTATGATTATGTCATTAAACATAAAGAAGATATTGTAAAACACTACAGTGACATCTTTGTTGATCTTCAATCAAAATAGGAGGTTATAGATGAGTCAGATTACCATCAAAAATGCTAAAAAAATCTATCATGACACACCTGTTATTGAAAACCTTAATGTGACCATTCCTGACGGTAGCCTATTTACCCTACTTGGTCCATCAGGCTGTGGTAAAACAACACTTTTGCGAATGATTGCTGGTTTTAACTCTATTGAGGGTGGCGACTTTTACTTCGGTCAAGAACGCATTAACCAGATGGAACCGAGTCGCCGTAATATCGGTATGGTTTTCCAAAATTATGCCATTTTCCCTCATTTGTCTGTTAAAGACAATGTGGCCTTTGGTTTAAAACAGCGTCGCATTCCAAAAGCAGAATTAGAAGAACGTGTCGCTAAATACCTGAAATTAATGCAGATTGACCAATTTAAAGATAGAAAACCAGAAAATCTTAGTGGTGGGCAACAGCAGCGTGTCGCTTTGGCGCGTGCTTTAGCTATTAGTCCAGATGTTCTTTTGATGGATGAGCCCCTAAGTAATTTGGATGCCAAACTAAGAATTGATATGCGTCAAGCCATTAAAGAAATTCAAAAAGAAGTTGGAATTACAACGGTTTATGTTACCCATGATCAAGAAGAAGCTATGGCTATTTCAGATCAGATTGCAGTTATGTACTTGGGTGAAATTCAACAAATTGGCAAACCAAAGGAACTTTATCACCGTCCAAGCAATGAGTTTGTAGCCACCTTTATTGGCAGAACAAACATCATTCCTGCTCAGCTATTACACGATAGTGGACAAGCCTATCTTCAATTTTTAGACGGATTTAGAATCTCCTATCCGGCTCTTAACCACCTTGAAGATCAAGAAGTCCGCGTCAGCATTAGGCCGGAAGAGTTTGTTCGAAGTGTTGATGGCCCTATTGAGGCTGTGATTAAAGATAGCACTTATTTGGGGCTAAATACAGAATATATTCTTGAAACTGGCTTCGCTGATAGAATTCAAGTGACTGAAGAATCCACTTTGGATGAAGATTTTGGGGCAGGAGATAAGATTCGATTAGCTATCAATACGCAAAAAATAAATGTTTTCACAGCGGATGGTAAGGTGAACTTGTTGGAGGGTAACTAGATGAAAAAATCCCTTCAGAATATGAATATTTGGCTTTTGTCCTCCTTAGTTATCTTTATTTCTTACCTACTCTTTCTGATTTACCCTATTGTTACGATTTTGAAGCAGGCGCTCTTTGTTGATGGCAAATTGTCTGTTGCAAATTTCTTAGCCTTCTTCTCTAAAGATTATTATTTTGAAACCTTGTTTAATAGTTTTAAGGTTTCGGTGATGGCAACTCTTCTTTCTTTGATTGTGGGGACGTTGCTTGCTTATTGCTTTGCCATGTTCCAGTTCAAGGGCAAGAAGTATCTACAAATCTTAGTGATTATTGCTTCGATGTCAGCACCTTTTGTTGGGGCCTATTCATGGATTCTTTTGTTGGGTCGAAATGGTGTGATTACCAAGTGGTTAACAGCTACTTTTGGCCTTCCTAAGCTAGACATTTACGGGTTTTCAGGTATTGTTTTAGTCTTTACTTTACAGCTCTTCCCCTTGGTTTTCCTCTATGTTAGTGGTGCCTTAAAGAGCATGGATAATTCTTTGCTTGAAGCTGCAGAAAGTATGGGTGTTAAAGGGACTAAACGTTTGACGAAGATTGTTTTGCCTCTTTTAGTACCAACCCTCCTAGCAGCCGCACTCTTGGTCTTTATGCGTGCTTTCTCAGACTTTGGAACACCGATGCTTATTGGTGAAGGCTATAGGACCTTCCCAGTTCTTGTCTATTCCCAATTTATTAGTGAAGTGGGCGGGAATTCAGCTTTTGCTTCGGCCCTTGCTATTATTGCCATTACTATTGCTTTGATTATTTTCTTGGTGCAAAAGTATGTGGCTCAAAAAAATAGTTTTAGCATGAATTCTCTACACCCGATTGAAGCTAAAAAAATCTCTGGTTTGCAAAAAATTCTTGTCTATACAGGGGTATATGGTGTGATTGGTTTAGCTGTTTTACCACAAACCTATTTGATTTACACCTCATTTTTAAAGACCTCAGGAATGATTTTTGTGCCAGGCTATTCCCTAAACAGTTATCGACAAGCCTTTGACCGTATGGGGACAAGTATTTTAAATACCTTGAGAATTCCTTTAATGGCTTTGGTTTTGGTCTTGATTTTTGCTACATTTATTTCTTATTTAAGTGTTCGAAAGCGTAATCCATTTACATCTTTGATTGATAGCATGAGCATGATTCCTTATATTGTTCCTGGAACTGTAATGGGGATTGCCTTTATCACAGCCTTTAATACAGGAATTGCTGGTTCAGGTTTCTTAGCAATCATTGGAACTTCTTTTGTAATGGTCATGTCATTAGCAGTGCGTCGCCTACCTTATACCATTAGGTCATCAGTGGCTTCCTTGCAACAAATCTCGCCAAGTATTGAAGAAGCTGCTGCAAGTTTAGGAAGCTCACGCCTCAATACTTTTGTGAAAATCACTATTCCCATGATGATGTCAGGCATTATTTCAGGAGCGATTCTCTCTTGGATTACCATGATTTCAGAACTCTCAACCTCTATTTTGCTTTACAACATTAATACAAAAACGATGACCGTTGCTATCTATACCGAAGTCTTACGAGGGAATTACGGCATAGCTGCAGCATTATCTACAATTCTAACAAGCTTCACAGTCTTATCTCTCTTACTCTTTATGAAAGTTTCTAAGAGCGACAGCATTAGCATGTAATAACATCAAAACTCAGCCTTGAAAAAGACTGAGTTTTTTTGCCGGTCAGTTGTAGCATATTTTCCGAATAGAAAGTTACAGATAATAAATCCATAAAAGTAACATTCCTTCATCTCAGCTTTTCTTTCTTCTTCATGTTATAATGATAGTTAGAGAGTGTTAAGGAGTGGCGTATGAGAGTTGTGACTTATGGTGTGGTGTCAACGGCACAGGTAGCACCAAGATTTATTGAGGGTGTTCGCTTGGCAGGTAATGGTCAAGTGTTAGCGGTGTCTAGCCGTTCTTTGCCTGTTGCCCAGGCTTTTGCAAGGACACATGACATTCCAAGAGCTTATGGGAGTCTTAGGGAGATGCTTTGGGACCCGGATATTGATGTTATTTATGTTGCGACGGTTAATAAAGAGCATTATTCTGTGGCTAAGCAGGCCCTCCTTGCAGGGAAACATGTCCTTGTTGAGAAGCCTTTTACGATGACTTATGAGCAGGCCTTAGAACTCTTTTTGCTGGCGCGGGAGCAAAAACGGTTTCTTATGGAGGCTCAAAAATCCGTTTTTATTCCTATAACACAACGCATCAAAACTGCTATCACATCAGGTGACATTGGGCGGGTTATTTCAGTCACTTCACAAACCGCTTATCCCAATATTTCACATATTTCTTGGTTTGAAGACTTGGAGTTAGGTGGAGGTGCCCTACGTTTAATGGGGTCCTATCCCTTAACTTATTTACAGTATCTTTTGGACTGCCCTATTGAAAAGGCCAGTGGTATTGCCACTTTTTCAGAAGGAAAGAGTGATCAACAAGCTAAATTGATTTTAGAAATGGCAAGTGGTGTCCTTGTTGATGTTTTTTTAACCACTAAGCTAAATCTTGATCATAAATTAACCATTCGTGGCGACAAGGGTTCTCTTGAAATCCCAAGCTTTTGGAAAACAACCATGGCAACTCTAATCAAAGAAGATGGTAGCAGAAAGTTGTTAGAAGCACCAATGGACAGTGATTTCACCTCAGAAGCTTATCATGTCAGTCACTTGATAAGTAAAGGCGAATTAGAAAGTCCTATTATGACAGCACAATTAACCCTATCAGTTGTAAAAATTATCGAAGACCTTTACAAATCATGGGGGAAAGCTTAATAGTGATGAAGACCTTTCTTGATAGAGAGGTCCTTCATTTCAGTTATTTAAATGGAGGAAGTAGTGGCATTAAGGCAAGTTCCCTTAAAACAAGACTATGTCGATAAGACAAAATTAGCAGATTTCGGCTTTAAACAAGAAGGGCAAACGCATGTTTTTTCCACGTTGATTATGGAGGAGGCTTTTCGTGTTGAGTTACAAGTCAACTCTGAAGGGGACCTTTTTAGTCGTGTCATTGACAATGATTTGCAAGAGGATTATCTTCCAATCTGGGTTAAGAGCGCAAGCAATCCCTATGCCAAAAAAGTTAGAGCAGCTTATCAGCAAGTGATAAGGTCTTTTAGGACGTCTTGTTGCAAGCATCTTCCTTTTACGTCAGATCAGATGAATCGAATCAATCAGAAAATCATTAAGCGGTACGGGGATGTTTTTGATCAGCCTTTTGAGAAGGGAGATTCTTATCGTTCTTTTCGTGTTGCGGGTAAGTGGTATGCCCTAGTTTATAGCTTGGATGTCTCGAAATTAGTAGGGATTCCAAAGACTAAAGCAGGTCAAATCTTACAGGTGGCTAATGTAAAGGTGAACGCAAAGCATCTGGATTCCTTTTTGGCCTTAGATGGGGTTTACCCGGCTTACCATATGTCTAAGAAGTCCTGGGTGACAATCCTTTTAGATGATAGTCTCTCTGATGCTGTGGTGTGGGATTTTTTTGATAATAGCAGAGCTTTGGTTGCACCATCTTTACTAAGTAATCCTAATGGTTCTGATTATTGGATTATTCCAGCTAACCTAAAGTATTATGATATTGATGCTGAATTTGCAGCAAGTAAGGAAATTCTGTGGACACAAAAAGCTGGTATCAAAGCAGGTGACTATGTTTTTATTTACATCACCGCCCCAACTAAAGCTATTAGATATGCCTGCAAGGTTTTAGAGGCTAATCTGCAAAATAATGGCTACAGGAATCGTGATGGCATTGATTATCTGATGCGATTGGAATTACTTGAGCAATATACAGATGATAAGATTCCCTTTGACATCATGAAAGTGCATGCGGTGACTGCTGTTCGAGGTCCAAGGAGAATGAGTCCGCAATTAAGAGCGTTTTTAGCTGAAAAAGAGTATTTTAAAGAAAACTAGTGTATATAAGGAGAATAAGATGACACTGTTTATTGCAGATGACAGTTTCTGGGATTTGTTTCCAGATGCCCAATTGGGGGTAATATTGCTAAAAAATTATCAAGCTGAGCAAACGTCGCCTATAGAGATTAAACGTCTTTTGCGCGATAGTCATGATTTGGCCTTGAAACACTTGCCTGAAGACAATTTCACTGACAATCAGGTGATTCAAACTTACCGTAAAGCCTATCAACAATTTAAAACCAAAAAAGGTGTGCGCTCTAGTATTGAGGCGCTTTTGAAACGGGTGAATAATGGTCAAGAAATTTCCTCCATAAATCCTTTAGTAGATATCTACAATGCAGCCAGTCTTCGTTTTGGTTTACCTGTTGGAGCAGAGGATAGGGATACTTTTGTTGGAGATTTAAGGTTGACCATTACAGAAGGTGGCGATGCGTTTTACCTAATTGGTGATGATAACAATAGTCCGACCCTTCCAAATGAGCTTTGTTATAAGGATGATAAGGGTGCTGTTTGCCGTTGCCTTAACTGGCGTGACGGGGAGAGAACCATGATTCGACCTGAAACAACCAATGCCTTTTTGATTATTGAGCTACTAGATCCAAATAAGGCTGATTCTTTACAAGAGGCATTATCGTTTATTGAAGAAAATAGTAAGACTTATCTAAAAGCGAAGACCCAGGTTGAGATATTAACACAAGAAAATCCAACTATAAACTTGTAACGAAAACAGCGACTGTGGCTTAGCCACAATCGCTGTTTTATTTATTACTGAAGAAGAAAGGTGGGGTGTAATGACTAAGTGTTTCATAGCAGGCTTTTGCAGCTTGATTATCTTCACAGATGATTAAGCAAGTGTCATCACCACAAACTGTGGCGACAATTTCAGGAATTTGCATGGCATCCAAGATAGATCCAAATGATTGGGCAAGCCCAGGCAAGGTTTTGAGGACAATTTGGTTTTGCACCACTTTGAGCATGACAAGAGCATCTTCCATGTAAAACCTCAAGCGATGTTCCCAACGGGTTTGTGAGATAGAGAGTGTTTCGTAGTGGGTTTCATGACCATTAGAGACTTTAACTAAGTTGAGTTCTTTCATGTCTCTTGAAAGTGTTGCTTGCGTGATGTCAATTCCATTTTTTCGCAAGCGTTCTTGCAATTCTTGTTGTGTATGTATTGTCGTCTCAGAGATGAGCGATCTTATTAGCTGATGTCGGGTCTCTTTCTTATTCATTCGTCATTTTCCTTTAATTCAAGCAGTTTAAACCGAGTATATCAAAAAGCCTTGCTACTGTAAAGTTTTTTTAGAAACGCTTACAAAAAAGCCTTGTTTTATGCTAAAATAGAAAGAGATGTTGAAAAAGGAGGAGCAGTTTGATTAAACGTGAAGACTATCAATACTTGCGAAAATTAGATGATTTTAAACATTTTTCAATCGAAGAATTTGATAAAATAGTTGGTCTAATGGAACGCCGAAAGGTTTCAAAAGGGCACATCTTATTTTTTGAAGGCGATAAAAGAGATAAGCTTTTTCTAGTCACTGATGGTTATTTTAAAATTGAGCAAAGCGACCAGTCAGGGGCTTTTGTTTACACGGATTTTGTTCGTCATGGTACCATCTTCCCATATGGTGGCTTATTTACAGATGATAGTTATCATTTCTCTGTTGTCGCAATTACAGACGTTACTTACTATTATTTTCCAGTGGACTTGTTTGAGCAATACTCACAAAATAATACCAAACAAATGTTACATTTATACAGTAAGTTATCACGCTTATTGGAGTTACACGAATTACGCGTTAGAAATTTAATCACTTCAAGTGCAACTGCTAGAGTAACTCAATTATTAGCCTTATTATTAGTAGAGATGGGTAAAAAAGATAACACTTTGCCTTTCCAATTAACTTCGTCAGATATTGCAAGTATGAGTGGAACCACTAGAGAAACGGTAAGTCATGTTTTGAGTGACCTAAAAAAGAAAAAACGTATTAGTATAAAAGCCAAGTATATGACCTTTCTAGATAAGGATTATTTTTTACAGTTTACAGAATAAAAAGCAAAAAAATGATCATTTTTTTTGCTTTTTTTTATACTTTTTTTAAATTTTATAAAAAACATTATTTGCGCATAAATGTATATAGTTTACAAGAAAACGAATACAATTTTATTTTTATAAGAAAATGCCCTTTAAAATGTAAACGATTACACAAAAACAACGTGAAATTTCTCCCATTTTTTTCGAATAAATAAGATAGACTAATAGTGTAAGCAAGAACTAAGAAATCTTGACAAGTGAATTCACAAAATTTATCAAAAGAAAGAGGTAATTCTTATGACTGCTAAATCACCGATTCATGTTTATTCTGAAATTGGAAAACTAAAAAAAGTGTTGCTCCACAGACCTGGTAAAGAAATCGAAAACTTAATGCCAGATTATTTGGAAAGACTATTATTTGATGATATTCCATACTTAGAAGATGCTCAGAAAGAACATGATGCATTTGCTGATGCGTTGAGAAATGAAGGCGTTGAAGTTCTTTACTTGGAAAAATTAGCTGCAGAATCATTGATTAATGAAGAGATTCGTGAACAGTTCATCAATGAATATTTAGATGAAGCGAACATTCGTGGACGTGAAACTAAAAAAGCTATCCGCAAGTTGTTGATGGCCATTGAAGATAACCAAGAATTGATTGAAAAAACAATGGCAGGTGTTCAAAAATCTGAACTTCCTGAAATTGCTGAAGATGCAAAAGGGTTAACAGACCTTGTTGAATCAAGTTATCCATTTGCAATCGATCCAATGCCAAACCTTTATTTCACACGTGACCCATTTGCAACAATTGGTGATGGTGTATCACTCAACCATATGTTTGCTGAAACACGTAACCGTGAAACATTATATGGCAAATACATCTTCACTTACCATCCAGTATATGGTGGTGGTAAGGTTCCTATGGTTTATGACCGTAATGAAACAACACGTATCGAGGGTGGTGACGAGTTAGTTCTTTCTAAAGATGTGTTAGCAGTTGGTATTTCACAACGTACAGATGCTGCCTCTATTGAAAAACTATTAGTTAATATTTTCAAAGAAAATCTTGGCTTTAAAAAAGTATTGGCATTTGAGTTTGCTAACAACCGTAAATTCATGCACCTAGATACTGTATTTACAATGGTTGACTATGATAAATTTACCATTCACCCAGAAATTGAAGGCGACCTTCGTGTTTATTCTGTTACATATGAAAACGAAGAGCTTCGTATTCATGAAGAAAAAGGCGATCTTGCTGAGCTTCTAGCAGAAAACTTAGGAGTTGAAAAAGTAGAATTAATCCCATGTGGTGGTGGTAATCTTGTAGCAGCTGGTCGTGAACAATGGAACGATGGCTCAAATACTCTAACCATTGCACCAGGTGTTGTTGTTGTTTACAACCGTAACACAATCACAAATGCTATCCTTGAATCTAAAGGATTGAAATTAATTAAAATTCATGGAAGTGAATTAGTTCGCGGTCGTGGTGGACCACGTTGTATGTCAATGCCATTTGAACGTGAAGATATCTAAAGCTTATGGTCAGATTAATTGTCGGTAACCAACCCTTTCAAAGAGCAGCAAGCCTCTACATTCGATTTTCAGTCTTTGTTCTTGAACGGAAGATCAAAATGGAAGACGAATGTGATGCCAATGACAACTGTAAAACTATTTATGCCGTTCTTTATGATGGCAATCAGCCAGTTTCAACCGGGCGCTTCCTTCCCGAGACTACTGACCAAGCCAGATTAACACGAATTGCAACCTTGAAGGACTATCGAGGTAAAGGTTATGGAGGAAAAGTCATTCAAGCATTAGAGCGACATGCCCGAGCTGAAGGTTATACAAGACTAGTCATCCATGCAGAACTGACAGCAAAGAGCTTTTACGAAAGTATTGGTTATCAACTATTTGGCCATGAATATGAAGAAGACGGAGAAATCTGTCAATCACTAGCGAAAGAATGGAGCGTGTGCTAATGCATTTTTGGACACTATCTGCCATTATCGGTGGATTCTTAGCTATATATTTATACAAACAATCTCAAAATAAAAAGTAATTAAAAGGAGAACAAGATGACTCAAGTATTCCAAGGACGTAGCTTTCTAGCAGAAAAAGATTTTACTCGTGAAGAGTTTGAATACCTCATTGATTTATCAGCACATTTAAAAGATCTTAAAAAACGCGGTATTCCTCATCACTATTTAGAAGGCAAAAATATTGCACTTTTATTTGAAAAAACATCAACACGTACACGTGCAGCATTCACAACAGCAGCTATCGATTTAGGAGCACACCCTGAATACCTTGGTGCAAATGATATTCAACTTGGTAAAAAAGAATCAACAGAAGATACTGCAAAAGTTCTTGGCCGTATGTTTGATGGGATTGAATTCCGTGGTTTCAGCCAACGCATGGTTGAAGAATTAGCAGAATTCTCAGGTGTTCCAGTATGGAATGGTCTTACTGATGAATGGCACCCAACACAAATGCTTGCTGACTACCTCACTGTTAAAGAAAACTTTGGTAAACTTGAAGGCATTACATTGGTTTACTGTGGTGATGGACGCAACAATGTTGCCAATTCATTATTAGTTGCTGGTTCATTAATGGGTGTTAATGTTCATATCTTCTCTCCAAAAGAACTCTTCCCAGAAGAAGAAATTGTTAAATTAGCTGAAGGCTACGCTAAAGAATCTGGCGCACACATTCTTGTGACAGACAATGCAGATGAAGCTGTCAAAGGCGCAGATGTTTTCTACACAGATGTTTGGGTATCAATGGGTGAAGAAGACAAGTTCAAAGAACGTGTTGAAATGCTTCAACCATATCAAGTTAATATGGATCTGATTAAAAAAGCAAACAACGAAAATCTTATTTTCTTACATTGCTTACCAGCATTCCATGACACTAACACAGTTTATGGTAAAGACGTTGCAGAAAAATTTGGTGTTTCTGAAATGGAAGTTACTGATGAAGTCTTCCGCAGCAAATATGCTCGTCACTTTGACCAAGCTGAAAACCGCATGCACACAATCAAAGCAGTTATGGCAGCTACTCTAGGTAACCTCTTTATCCCTAAAGTATAAGTCATAAAACCAAACGTTAACTACTATTATGGTCGTTCTGGGGTCTGGCAACACATACCAGAACTTCAGGGCGGCCTTTTACTTTAAAATTGAGGTATATAAAATGGAAGAACAAAAAAAAGGGTTTAGGATACCTTCTTCTTATACAGTTCTCTTTATTATCATTGCTATTATGGCAATTTTGACTTGGTTTATTCCTGCAGGAGCATATGACACAACCAAAGATGGAGCAGTTATTTCTGGTACCTATCATGCCGTAAAATCTAACCCACAAGGTATTTTTGATGTTTTAATGGCTCCAGTACGTGGGATGCTAGGTGTTAAAGGCACCGATGGAGCTATCAATGTTTCCTTCTTTATCTTAATGGTAGGAGGTTTCCTTGGAGTTGTCACAAAAACGGGAGCATTAGACCAAGGGATTGCTTCAATCGTTAAGAAAAATAAAGGCAGAGAAAAAATGCTCATCGCCATTTTGATTCCAATCTTTGCATTAGGAGGATCAACTTATGGTATGGGTGAAGAAACAATGGCTTTTTACCCACTGCTCATTCCAGTAATGATTGCTGTTGGTTTTGATAGTGTTGTTGCAGTTGCTATTATATTAATTGGTTCTCAAATTGGCTGCTTAGCCTCAACCATAAATCCTTTTGCAACAGGTGTTGCCGCAGATGCAGCGGGTATCTCGATTGCTGATGGTATGGTTTGGCGTGTCCTTCAATGGTTTATTCTAGTAGGATTGTCTATTTGGTTTGTCTATAGTTATGCAAGTAAAATTGAAAAAGATCCAAGTAAGTCTGTAATTGCAGATAAAATGCAAGAACACCGTGAAATCTTTAAACTACAAAATACTGACGAAGAGATGTCGAAAAAACAAGTAAAAGTTCTTTGGATATTTATTTGTACCTTTGTCATTATGATTTTGAGCTTGATTCCATGGGAAGGTTTTAAAATCACACTTTTCTCAAACTTTAATTCTTGGTTAACAGGTCTTCCTGTTGTAGGAACACTTGTCGGCAAATCAATGGGTGCTTTTGGAACTTGGTACTTCCCTGAAATTACAATGCTTTTCATTATGATGGGTGTTCTAGTTGCCATGGTTTATAAAATGTCTGAGGAAGATTTCCTCTCTTCATTCCTTACAGGTGCTGGAGAATTCCTAGGTGTTGCAATTATCTGTGCTGTTGCGCGTGGTATCCAAGTTATCATGAATGATGGTATGATCACATCAACTATTCTTTCTTGGGGTGAACAAGGGCTCTCAGGGCTATCATCACAAGTATTTATTATCTTAGCATACATTTTCTATCTACCAATGTCATTCTTGATTCCATCAACTTCAGGTCTTGCCGGAGCAACAATGGGTATTATGGCACCTCTTGGTCAATTCTCTCATGTCCCAGCGCACTTAGTTATTACAGCATTCCAATCAGCATCAGGTGTTCTTAATATGATTTCACCTACCTCAGCAATCGTTATGGGTGCTCTTGCTATTGGTAAAATTGATTTGGCAACTTGGTGGAAATTTATCACTAAATTTATCATCTTAGTTATTGTTGCAAGTATTCTCATTTTACTTCTTGCGACATTCTTTATCTAAGAAGACTAGAGGTAATATGGTATGAAAACATATATTACAAAACAACATCAAGAGGCTTGTGTTCAAGCGATTAAAAAAATTGTTTCTTTTCCTTCTGTTCTAAATGAAGGTGAGAATGGCACACCGTTTGGACAAGCTATTCAGGATGTTCTTGAAGAAACCTTAAAAATGTGTCAAGACATAGGTTTTACAACCTACATTGACCCGGAAGGTTATTATGGCTATGCGGAGTATGGCGAACAAAAAGAGGTTTTAGCTATTCTTTGTCACTTGGATGTGGTTCCAGAAGGTGACACGAATCTTTGGAATTCAGCCCCCTTTGATTGTATTGAGAGAGATGGCAAACTTTATGGTCGTGGTACACAAGATGATAAAGGACCATCAATGATGGCGCTCTATGCAGTGAAAGCTTTAATGGATGCAGGAGTTGCCTTTAACAAGCGTATTCGATTTATCTTTGGTACTGACGAAGAAACACTTTGGCGCTGTATGAACCGCTACAATGCTATTGAAGAACAAGCGACGTATGGTTTTGCACCTGATTCTAGTTTCCCTTTGATTTATGCTGAAAAAGGCTTGTTACAAGCCAAACTTGTTGGACACGGCTCAGAGGACTTGCAGTTGGAAGTTGGTAATGCTTATAATGTGGTACCAGCAAGAGCTTCTTACAAGGGAGAAGATATTGAGGATGTAAAAAAAGCCTTAGATCACTTAGGGTTTGAATATGTTTTCAAGGATAGTGAAGTAACAGTTTATGGTTTGGCACAACATGCAAAAGATGCCCCACATGGCATTAATGCTTTAATTCGTTTAGCTAAAGCATTAGTGAGCATTCACTCAAATCCTACCTTAAGCTTTTTAGCTGATTGTGTTGATGAAGATGGTAAAGGGCTTAATATCTTTGGACCTGTTGAAGATGAACCGTCAGGCAGTCTAAGTTTCAATGCTGCAGGACTAACACTGAATAAAGAGCTAACAGAAATTCGCTTGGATATCCGTATTCCAGTTTTAGCAGATAAGGAAAAATTGGTTCAAGACTTAACAGCAAAAGCAAAAGCATATGGTCTGTGTTATGAAGAATTTGACTATTTAGCACCATTATATGTGCCACTTGATAGTGAATTAGTAACAACCTTGCTAGAGGTTTACAGAGAAAAAACTGGTGATCAAAGTCCAGCGGTTTCATCTGGTGGTGCAACCTTTGCAAGAACAATGCCAAATTGTGTAGCTTTTGGAGCAATGTTCCCTGATTCAATTCAAACAGAACATCAAGAAAATGAAAATATCGTCTTAAAAGACGCCTATCGTGCTATGGAGATTTACGCAGAAGCTATCTACCGTTTAACACGATAAGAAAAAAATAGAGGAGTTTATCGTATGACAAAACAAAAAATTGTTGTGGCCTTAGGAGGAAATGCTATTCTTTCAAAAGATGCCTCAGCTAAAGCACAACAAGAAGCATTAATTTCAACATCAAAATCACTTGTAAAATTGATTAAAGAAGGAAATGAAGTGATTGTAACACATGGTAATGGTCCACAAGTTGGTAACTTACTTTTACAACAAGCAGCAGCTGATTCAGAAAAAAATCCAGCTATGCCACTTGATACCTGTGTAGCAATGACAGAAGGAAGTATCGGCTTTTGGTTGGTCAATGCCCTTGATAATGAATTGCAAGAACAAGGCATTGAAAAAGAAGTTGCAGCTGTAGTAACACAAGTTATTGTTGATAAAAATGATGCTGCATTTTCAAACCCAACAAAACCAATTGGCCCATTCCTAACTGAAGAAGAGGCTAAAAAACAAATGGCAGAAACGGGAGCAAATTTCAAAGAGGATGCTGGCCGTGGTTGGCGCAAAGTTGTTCCTTCTCCAAAACCTGTTGGAATCAAAGAAGCTAATGTTATCAGAAGTTTAGTTGATTCAGGTGTCGTTGTTGTTAGTGCAGGAGGAGGCGGTGTTCCAGTTGTTGAAGACCCAACTACTAAAATGCTCAAGGGTGTTGAAGCAGTTATTGACAAAGATTTTGCGAGCCAAACCTTGTCAGAATTAGTTGATGCTGATTTGTTTATTGTCTTAACAGGTGTGGATAATGTTTTTGTTAACTATAATCAGCCTAACCAAGAAAAATTAGAAACAGTGACTGTTTCTCAAATGAAACAATACATTACAGAAAATCAATTTGCACCTGGAAGCATGCTACCTAAAGTAGAAGCAGCTATTGCTTTTGTTGAGAACAAACCAACTTCTAAAGCAATTATTACCTCTCTTGAAAACATTGATCATGTTCTTTCAGAAGGAGCAGGAACACAAATTATTAGTGATTAAGTCCTCGTTTTAAGCCTTGGAATTCCCAAGGCTTTTTGATTTTTAAAAAAAAGAAAAAATAGTTTGACTATTTAGGAAATCTGCTCTTTATCTTTAATCTAAATAAGTGTATAATAGCTCTAATATTCTTTTAAAAGAGTAAAAAATAAGAGGAGGAGCTATGAAGAAAAGTTTTATTCATCAACAAGAGGAGATTTCCTTTGTTAAAAATACATTTACACAGTATTTAATTGCTAAGCTAGATGTTGTTGAAGTGCAAGGACCCATTTTAAGTCGGGTCGGGGATGGTATGCAGGATAATTTGTCCGGTATTGAAAACCCTGTATCTGTTAATGTTCTTAAAATTCCAAATGCAACCTTTGAAGTTGTCCATTCTTTGGCTAAATGGAAGCGTCACACTTTGGCACGTTTTGGTTTTAATGAAGGTGAAGGTCTTGTTGTTAATATGAAAGCCCTCCGTCCAGACGAGGATTCATTAGACCAAACCCACTCGGTTTATGTCGACCAGTGGGACTGGGAGAAGGTCATCCCTGATGGGCAACGCACCTTAGCTTATTTAAAAGAAACCGTTGAAACCATCTATAAAGTTATTCGTTTGACCGAACTGGCTGTTGAAGCCCGCTATGATATCGAAGCAGTTCTTCCTAAGAAAATTACCTTTATTCACACAGAAGAGTTAGTTGCAAGATACCCTGATTTGACTCCTAAAGAACGTGAAAATGCGATTACTAAGGAGTTTGGAGCAGTTTTCTTAATTGGTATTGGTGGCGTGCTTGCTGATGGTAAGCCGCATGATGGTCGTGCCCCTGACTATGATGACTGGACAACAGAATCAGAAAATGGCTACCATGGGCTTAATGGCGATATTTTGGTTTGGAATGCTCAACTTCAGTCAGCTTTTGAATTGTCATCAATGGGAATTCGTGTTGATCAAGAAGCCCTACGTCGTCAGGTTGCTATTACAGGTGATGGTGATCGTTTAGAATACGATTGGCATAAATCACTCTTAAATGGCCTTTTCCCACTATCGATTGGTGGAGGGATTGGTCAATCTCGTATGGCGATGTTCCTACTTCAGAAAAAGCACATCGGAGAAGTTCAAACGTCTGTTTGGCCACAAGAAGTACGTGATCAATTTGAGCATATTTTGTAAGAAAAGTAGCAACAATTGTGCACTGTAATTAATAGATGCATTGTCATACTCTGGAGAGGACCAAATTGGTTCTCTCTATTTTTATAGTCAAAGTGGTGAGAAGTCTAATGTTATCTTGTCAACATTACCAAAAAGCATTGGCTTAATGGCTTTGATCAGGTTGTTGGTGGAGGCTTTTCATTATAGCTTATATTTTTTTCAGTATTTAGAATTTTGCTTCATATTTTAAAAGTAAAATGGTTGGATAGTCCTATAAATTTGATATAATAAAAGCTATGAGAATTGTATCAGGTGAATTTGGTGGTCGTCCTCTTAAGACATTACCAGGAAAGACAACTCGCCCAACCTCTGACAAGGTTCGTGGTGCTATGTTTAATATGATTGGTCCTTATTTTCAAGGAGGACGTGTTTTAGATCTTTTTGCAGGGTCTGGTGGTTTAGCTATTGAAGCTGTTTCCCGGGGCATATCAGAGGCTGTTCTTGTTGAACGTGATCGGTCTGCGCAAGCTATTATCCAAGAAAATATCAAGATGACCAAGTCTGAAAACCAGTTTAAGTTATTAAAGATGGAGGCCAACAAGGCTATTGGTCAGTTGAGTCACCCCTTTGATTTGATTTTTCTGGACCCTCCATATGCTAAGGAAGAAATTGTTGCTACGATTGAGGCTTTGGATCAAAAAGGGCTTTTTACAGATGACATTATGGTAGTTTGTGAAACAGATAAGCAGGTTCAGCTGCCGGAAGAAATTGCTTCAGTTGGAATCTGGAAAGAAAAAGTTTATGGAATTAGTAAGGTAACGGTTTATGTCAAATAAAATTGGGCTTTATTCTGGCTCTTTTGACCCTGTAACTAATGGGCATATGGATATCATTGAGCGGGCCAGTCGCCTCTTTGAACACCTTTACATTGGGGTTTTTTACAATCCTGATAAAAAAGGGTTCTTTGATTTGGAGACCCGTGTACGAGTGTTGAAAGAAGCATTAGCCTCTTATGAGAATGTAAGTGTTGTATCTGCTCAAGATAAATTGGCAGTTGCTCTTGCTAAGGAATTGTCAGTAACCCATATGGTAAGAGGACTTCGTAATCCAACAGACTTTGAGTATGAAGCTAATTTAGAATATTTTAACCATCGTTTGGATGTTTCCATTGATACTGTTTATCTCATCGCTAGAAATCACATGCAACCCATTAGTTCAAGCCGCGTCAAAGAACTCTTGCATTTTAACTCATCAATAGAGGGCTTAGTTCCTCGAGCTGTTATTAAGGAATTGGAGTCTCAACATGAAAGTTATTAATAAAATCAAATGGTGGTTACTTGGAATTATAGCCTTTTTAGGGTTAGCCTTTACTTTTTTATACCCTTTGCCTTATTATATTGAAATGCCTGGTGGTGCTTATGATATTAAATCTGTTTTAGAGATTAAAGGGCATGAGGATAAGGAAAAAGGTTCCTATAATTTTGTTGCGGTAAGCCTTGGCCGAGCAACTCTTGCACAGGTTCTTTATGCATGGTTAACCCCTTTTACAGAAATTGCTCCAGCTGAAGAAACAACCGGTGGCTACAGTGATGAAGATTACATGCGTATTAACCAGTATTACTTAGAAACATCCCAAAACGATGCCATCTATCAAGGGTTAAAATTAGCTGGCAAAGAGGTTTCTCTGGATTATTTAGGGGTTTATGTTTTAGATGTTAGTAAAGATTCCTCATTTAAAGGCGTTTTAAACATTGCCGATACTGTGACTGCAGTTAACAACAAGCATTTTAAAAGCTCTGCTGATTTAATCAAATATGTCTCTGGCTTAAGTTTAGGTGATAAGGTTAGTGTTCAATACACGTCAAATGGCGTTGACCAATCTAAGAAGGGCCATATCATCAAGTTGAAGAACGGTAAGAATGGGATTGGTATTGGCTTGACAGACTATACCAAGGTTCATACAGACCAAGAGATTACCTTCAAAACAGAAGGGGTTGGAGGTCCAAGTGCTGGACTCATGTTTACCCTTGATATTCTTGATCGAATGAATAAGGAAGATTTGCGAAAGGGTCGTAAAATCGCTGGTACAGGTACCATTGATAGAGAAGGAAAAGTTGGTGATATTGGTGGAGCGGGTCTTAAAGTCGTTGCTGCAGCTAACGAATGAGCAGATGTCTTTTTTGTGCCAAACAACCCAGTTGATAAACGGGTTAAAAAGGTGAATCCTAAAGCAGTAACAAATTATCAAGAAGCCAAAGCAGCAGCAAAAAAATTAAAAACAAAAATGAAAATAGTTCCAGTCAGAAATGTTCAGGAAGCAATTGCTTATTTGCAACAATAAGGAAAGCAGGTCTTAAAAAAGATCTGTTTTTTTGTAGAAAAAAAGTTGACAGACAAAAAGAAAACGGTTACAATATATTTTGTGAGACCGATACCACAATGAAAAGAAGGGAGATTATATGGCAACCATTAAAGAGGTAGCAGAAGAAGCAGGTTTATCAAAATCAACAGTATCTCGCTACATTTCCCAAAAAGGCTATGTTTCAAAAGAAGCTCAGGAAAGTATTAAGGCTGCCATTGCCAAGTTACATTATAGCCCAAATGTACTTGCACAATCTCTTAAAACTAAAAAAAATCAATTGGTCGGTCTACTCCTACCAGATATTTCCAACCCTTTCTTTCCAAGGTTAGCTCGAGGAGCAGAAGAGTATCTGCAAGAAAAAGGCTACCGTGTTATGCTAGGAAATATATCAGATAGTGAAGATTTGGAAGAAGACTATCTCAAAGTGCTGATACAGAGTAACGCAGCTGGGATTATCACAACACATGATTTTACTAAAAAACATCCGGAAATTGATATTCCAGTGGTTGTTGTAGACCGTGTTGACGAGCAAACCAAATATGGCGTTTTTTCAGACAATAAAACAGGTGGTCATTTAGCTGCTGAAATTATTTGTCAAGCTGGTGCTAAGGAAGTTCTGTTAATTAGAGGACCACTCGATTTAGCTAATAATTTGAATGAGCGTTATCAATCCAGTTTAGCCTATCTTCAAAAAGAGGACTTGTTGATTCATACCAGCGATAGTAAGAGTTTCAAATTTGATAAGATTCAAAGCGAAGCCAGAAAAAACTTAAATCAGTGGACGAAAATTGACAGTATCATTGCTCCATCAGATGTGCATGCTATTGCATATTTACACGAGCTTTTAGCTCGTGGTGTTAAGGTGCCTGAGGAAGTTCAGGTTATGGGCTATGATGACATTTTAATGAGTCAGTTTATTTATCCTTCTTTGTCCACTATTCATCAACCATCTTATCGGATGGGGCACTATGCGGCAGAGTTGATTTATAAAATTGCGAATCAGATTCCGGTGGAAGAAAATCGGATTAAATTACCTGTTTATTATGTTGAACGTGAGACTGTAAGGAGGTCCTATGAGTAATATTGTTGTTGTTGGAAGTATTTCCATGGATTTAGTCATGGAAACTAGTCGTATTGCCCTTGAGGGGGAGACCGTTTTTGGGGATGCCTTCTCAATGGTGCCAGGCGGAAAAGGGGCTAATCAAGCTGTAGCTCTTGGACGTTTAAGTCATGGAGATGACTGTGTTAGTATGATAGGTACAGTTGGAAATGATTCTTTTGGTCCAATTCTAGTAGACAATCTTAAAAAGAATGCAGTTAATGTGGATTGTGTGGGAACGGTACCAGAATCATCTGGAATTGCACAAATTACTCTCTTTAATCAAGATAATCGCATCATTGTTTTTCCAGGGGCAAATGCCTTGGTTGACACTGGCGGCTGGACTAAGGAATGGGAAATCATCAAGACCTGTGATTTAGTGATTTTACAAAATGAAATTCCACATGAAGTCAATTTACAAATTGCATCTTATTGCCATGACCATAAGATTAGAGTGCTTTATAATCCGGCACCAGCACGATCAAGTGATCTTGAGATGATTGATTATGTTACTTACTTCACTCCAAATGAAGGTGAGTGTAAGGAACTCTTCCCTGATAAGACTATAGAAGAGGCCTTGAAAAGCTTCCCAAATAAGTTAATTGTTACACTTGGAAGTAAGGGCTCTACTTATTATGATGGCAAGCAAATTCAAATGATTCCAGCCATTAAAACACAGGCCGTTGATACAACAGGAGCCGGAGATACATTTAACGGAGCTTTTGGCTTTGCGCTTTCAAATGATTTGGCAATTGCTGACGCTTTAAGATTTGCAACCTTAGCATCACATTTATCGGTTCAGAAATTTGGAGCGCAAGGTGGTATGCCAACGTTAGATGAGATGAAAGGACATGAAGCATATGAAGAAAAATGGAATCTTAAATAGTGACTTAGCAAAAGTTGTAGATGATTTAGGACATACGGATTGTGTTTGTATTGGTGATTTAGGCTTACCTGTTCCCACAGGTGTTAAGAAAATTGATTTGGCCTTACGCCATGGTCAGCCGACTTTCCAGGATGTACTGGATGTTTATTTGGAAAATGTTTTGGTTGAAAAAGTAGTCCTTGCAGAAGAAATTAAGACAGAGAACCCAGATCAATTGCAAGCTATCTTGGATAAATTGGATCGTTCGGTTCAAGTTGACTATCTGTCACATGAAGAATTCAAGAATCTTAACAGTCAAGTTAAGGCTGTCATAAGAACCGGCGAAGATACCCCGTATTCAAATATTATCTTACAATCTGGCGTAATACTTTAGAAAGGTTGATCTCATGAAAATTGACATGAAAGGCATTTCTAAATCTTTTGGTAGTAATAAAGTCTTAGAAAAAATTGATTTAGTGATTGAATCTGGTCAGGTTCATGCCTTAATGGGTGAAAATGGTGCTGGGAAATCAACCTTGATGAATATTCTGACAGGACTTTTTCCAGCAAGTGCAGGAAGTATTTTAATTGATGGAAAAGAAATGACCTTTTCTAATCCTCAAGAGGCCGAAGAGTTTGGGATTAGTTTTATCCATCAAGAAATGAATACTTGGTCTGAGATGACTGTATTAGAAAATCTCTTTTTAGGGCGTGAAATTAAAACAAAATTTGGTTTACTGGACCAAAAACAAATGAAAGCTAAAGCACAAGAAGCATTTAATAGGTTACATGTTTCTATCCCGCTTGACCGCCCAATTGGTAGTCTATCTGTTGGTCAGCAACAAATGATTGAAATTGCCAAGAGCTTGCTAACCAAGGTTTCTTTATTAATCATGGATGAACCAACAGCTGCACTGACAGATCGTGAAACTGAAAATCTGTTTCGAGTGATTCAATCCTTGAAAAATGACGGAGTGGGTATTGTTTATATTTCTCACCGAATGGAAGAAATTTTCAAAATCACAGATTTGGTAACAGTCATGCGTGATGGTATTGTTGTTGACACTAAAAAAACCAAAGAAACCAGTCCGCAGGAATTGGTGAAAAAAATGGTGGGCCGTGAAATTGAGGATTATTATCCTGAAAAAACCGCTAAAATTGGAGAGGTAGCCTTTGAAGTATCACATCTATCTGGTAAGCATTTTGAAGATGTGTCATTCAAAGTGCGTCAAGGTGAAATTCTAGGTTTTTCTGGTCTCATGGGGGCAGGGCGTACCGAAGTGATGCGTGCTATCTTTGGTCTTGATACCAAAAGGTCTGGAAGCATTAAAATTGCTGATCAGGAAGTTACCATTACTAATCCGGTACAAGCTATTCAACATGGGATTGGATTTCTAACAGAGGATCGTAAAGAAGAAGGGCTAATTCTTGATTTTTCCATTAAAGACAATATGACATTGCCTAGTACAAAAGATTTTGTCAAAAATGGACTTTTTGACGATAAAACAAGTACCAGTTTTGTTCAACAACTGATTGATCGTCTAAGAATAAAAACAGGAACTCCTAAGATGCCAGTTGGTAATTTATCAGGAGGTAACCAACAAAAAGTTGTTCTCGCAAAATGGATTGGTATAGCACCAAAGGTGCTGATTCTTGACGAACCAACTCGAGGCGTTGATGTGGGTGCCAAGCGTGAAATTTATCAATTGATGAACGAGCTAGCACAAAGAGGTGTTCCAATCATCATGGTTTCATCTGATTTACCAGAAATTCTTGGTGTTAGTGACAGGATTATTGTCATGCATGAGGGTAAAATCGCAGGTGAACGACACCGAGACGACGCTGATCAAGAAAAAATAATGCAACTGGCTACAGGAGGTAAATAAGGTGAAAAAAGTCATGAAATATATGTCAGAGCTAACCACTCTGATAGCTTTATTGGGATTGATGATTGTAATGACTGCAATTAATCCTAACTTTTTAACAACAAATAACTTGATGAATCTATTGTTACAAGTGACTGCAAATGGCTTCATTGCTTTTGGGATGACCTTTGTTATCTTAACAGGGGGTATTGACCTTTCTGTTGGTTCAATTTTAGCACTCTCAAGTGCCTTAACGGCAGGTCTTATTGGCAGTGGTGTTCCAGTTGGTATGGCTATTGTGATTGCTATTATATTAGGGGGCATTTTTGGTATGTTAAATGGCCTTCTTATTTCCTACGGGAAATTAGCCCCATTTATCGTCACCTTAGCAACCATGACGATTTTTAGAGGAGCAACTTTAGTTTATTCCAATGGAAATCCTATCACAGCAGGACTTTCAGATAGCTTCCTCTTTCAATTTTTAGGGCAGGGCTACCTTTTTGGAATCCCATTTCCAGTAGTCCTCATGTTTCTTACTTTTCTTATTTTGTATGTTCTATTACATAAAACAGCCTTTGGGAAATCTGTCTATGCTCTAGGAGGGAATGAAAAAGCAGCATATATCTCAGGGATTAAGTTAAACAAGGTTAAAATCATCATCTATACAATCTCTGGTATGATGGCTTCTATTTCTGGCTTGATTATTACATCACGCTTGAGTTCAGCGCAACCAACTGCTGGAGCAAGTTATGAAATGGATGCTATTGCGGCGGTTGTTTTAGGTGGAACGTCACTTTCTGGTGGTAAAGGTCGTATCCTTGGGACTTTGATTGGGACACTTATTATTGGTGTGCTAAATAATGGTTTAAATATCATTGGGGTGTCAGCCTTCTGGCAACAGGTCGTTAAAGGTATTGTCATTTTAATTGCTGTTTTACTTGACCGTTTTAAAGTAGCGAAGCCATAATTCGCCACATAGAACAAAAACTTGTCAATCTCACACTATTATTCTAAAGGAGTAGGTAAAATGAAATTTGGTAAAAAATTAGGCTTTCTTGCTTTGTTCATGTCAATGGTTCTTGTTTTGGGTGCTTGCGGCAAAACAGGTTTAGATAATGCGTCAAATGCTTCGAAAGAAGTCACTAAAAAAGCTGCAAAAGATCTCAAATTAGGGGTTTCGATCTCAACAACAAATAACCCATATTTTGTTGCTATGAAAGATGGGTTAGATAAATATGCTGGTGAAAAGAAAGTGAGCATGAAAGTTGCTGATGCTCAAGATGATGCTGCTCGCCAAGCAGATGATATTCAAAACTTTATCAGCCAAAATGTCGATGCTATTTTGATCAATCCAGTTGACTCAAAAGCCGTTGTCACATCCATTAAAGCAGCCAATAAAGCAAATATTCCAGTTGTTCTTATTGACCGTGGAAGTGAGGGCGGAGACGTTTTAACAACAGTTGCTTCTGATAACGTTGAAGCAGGTAAAATGGCTGCAGAATTTGTTGTTGAAAAATTAGGGGATAAAGCTAAAGCTTTTGAACTTTCAGGGGTACCTGGAGCTTCTGCAACAGTGGACCGTGGGAAAGGCTTTAATAAAATCGCAAAAGAAAAATTAACTGTTTTATCAAGCCAATCAGCAAACTTTGACCGTGCGAAAGCTCTTAACACAGCTCAAAACATGATTCAAGCAAACAAAGATGTTCAAGTTATTTTTGCACAAAATGATGAAATGGCGCTCGGAGCAGCACAAGCTGTGAAATCTGCAGGACTAAAAGACATTATTATCATCGGTATTGATGGCCAGCCAGATGCACATGATGCTATAAAAAATGGTGATATTACAGCAACAATTGCTCAACAACCTGCTAAAATGGGAGAAATTGCTATCCAAGCAGCAATTGACCATTACCAAGGGAAAAAAGTTGAAAAATCAACAGTGGCACCGATTTTCCTTGTGACAAAAGAAAATGTTGATCAGTATAACTGGTAATGCCAGTAGTGAGAGAAGTGTTTAGGCACTTCTTTTTTGTTTGGGCTCACTAACAGTGAAATATGGCTAGTGTCATGCTATAATGAAGAAAGACAGATGGTCTTATTAGAAACCTTGGAGGAAAAATGGATGATTGAAAATATTAGATTGCTTCATTTGAATGACCTACATTCTCACTTAGAAGCTTTCCCAAAAGTCAGCCGTTTTTTTCGAGAGGCTTCACAAACAGATGCTCAAGTGATTAAACTTGATCTTGGAGATAATATTGACCGCAGCCATCCCTTATCAGATGCCACAAAGGGCAAAGCCAATGTAGAGTTGATGAATCAATTAGGGATTGATTTTGCGACAATTGGAAATAATGAGGGGATTGGATTAAGTAAGGAAGAACTCAATAAGGTTTATGATGAGGCAAATTTCACCCTTATTATTGGGAATCTTAAAGATGAGGGAAAACAACCTGTTTGGGGGAGGCCTTACAGTATTTATGAAACAGCTGCAGGTACAAAAATAGCATTTCTAGCCTATACTTTCCCTTATGATAAAACCTATGCTCCAAACGGTTGGCAAATTGAAGAGCCAATAGCAGCTCTAAAAAGAGATTTGCAGATTCCTCAAGTTGCCCATGCAGATATTAGAATACTATTGAGCCATTTGGGCATTCGAGTAGATGAAAAGATCACAGAAGAAGTTGACCAACTTGACCTGATTATTGGCAGTCATACCCACCATGTTTTTGAAGAAGGGGCCTGTCTCAACGGGACTTATATGGCTTGCGCTGGAAAGTATGGGGAGCATGTAGGCGAAATCAATATGCAAGTGACCAATCATCGACTGAGCCATCTTGATATTATTGCCCATGAAACCAGTCATATGGCCACAGAAAAAGGGGATAAGGAGCAAGTAAATGGTTTTTTAGAGCAAGGTAAAACTCTCTTAAGTAAAATTCCTGTCGCAAGTCTAGCAGAAGCATTAAATGAAGAAGCTTCTTTAGAACTTATTATGGATGCTATGATTGATTATGCTGATGCAGATTTAGCGATAATCAATTCAGGGTTACTACTTGCTCCTTTTAGGCAAGAATTAAGCCGGAAAGACCTGCACTTGTCCTTGCCTCATCAGATGCGTCTAGCCACTTTTACGCTTAGTGAACAGCAATTATCACTGCTTTGTTATGACATGTTTGAGAAAGCAGAGCTATTAAAAAATCAAGAAATTAGAGGAATGGGCTTTAGAGGCAAACACTTTGGGAAGTTAATGACTAGAGGCTTTGAATACAAAAATGGGAAAATAGTGTATAATAGAAGAGTTATAGGTAAATCAGATGCCATGAAAGTGGTTGTGGTTGACCAATATTATTTTGCATCCTATTTTTCACGCTTAAAAGAGATGCAAGTAGAACTTTTATTTCCAGAATTATTAAGAGAAGTCCTTGAACTGTACCTCAAGAAAAGGAATTGAACCAGAAAGGAGTCCAATGAAAAAAGAAGTAACACCTGAAATGTATAACTATAATAAGTTTCCCGGTCCAGAATTTATTGCTTTTGACGATCAGGTTAAAAGCGATACGATTTCCTTTACGCTATTAGAAAATGTAAAGGATGCTTTTGACGCAACTGTTTTTGGCCAACGTTTCACGGATATTTTGTTGAAATATGATTATATCGTAGGTGACTGGGGCAATGAGCAATTACGCCTAAGGGGTTTTTACAAGGATGCTAATGACATCAAGAAGTCGAGCCGTATATCTCGTTTAGAAGACTATATTAAAGAGTATTGTAACTTTGGTTGTGCTTATTTTGTTTTAGAAAATGCTAATCCTGTTGAAATCAAGTTTGAAGAGGAACGTGCCCCACGACGTAAAAAAAATAATCGCTCAGGAAAAGCAAAACCAAAAGCTTTAGCGACAATAGAGCCTTCAAAAGCTAAAGGGAAAGCAAAAAGCAAATCAGCTGATGGCTTAAAAGAGAAAAAACAATTTACAAGTAAGAAGCGTCAAGAAACAAAGAAACCAAAATCAAGAACTGAAGGTAAGGCGAAAGAGTCGTCACACAATGCTAAAACAGGTCACTTTGTTATCAGAAAGAAGGAAAAATAAAGCATGAAACCATCAATTTATAGTTTAACCCGAGATGAGCTCATTGATTGGGCAGTTGACAATGGTCAGAAAAAATTTAGAGCGACACAAATCTGGGATTGGCTATATAAAAAACGTGTTCAAAGTTTTGACGAAATGACCAATATTTCAAAAGACTTTATTGAACTCTTAAATACGCATTTCTGTGTTAATCCTCTGAAACAAAGAACTGTTCAGGAGTCTGCAGATGGTACAGTAAAATATCTTTTTGAATTGCCAGATGGTATGTTGATTGAGACTGTTTTAATGCGTCAGCACTATGGTCAATCGGTTTGTGTCACAACACAAGTTGGGTGTAATATCGGCTGTACCTTCTGTGCCAGTGGATTAATTAAAAAACAACGTGACCTAACAAATGGTGAAATCACAGCTCAGATTATGTTGGTTCAAAAATATTTTGATGAGCGTGGAAAAGATGAACGTGTTAGCCATGTGGTTGTTATGGGCATTGGTGAACCTTTTGATAACTATGATAATGTTATGAAGTTCCTTAGAACTATTAATGATGATAATGGTTTAGCTATTGGAGCCCGTCACATAACAGTTTCAACGTCTGGTCTTGCACATAAAATTCGTGATTTTGCCAATGAGGGTGTTCAAGTTAATCTTGCAGTATCTCTTCACGCGCCAAACAATGAGTTGCGTTCAAGCATTATGCGCATCAACCGTTCTTTCCCTTTGGAAAAACTTTTTGCTGCTATCGAGTATTACATTGAAACAACAAATCGTCGTGTGACTTTTGAATATATTATGTTAAATGAAGTTAATGATGGTGTTGAACAGGCACAAGAGTTAGCTGATTTAACAAAAAATATTCGTAAATTATCTTATGTTAACTTGATTCCATACAATCCTGTTTCAGAACATGACCAATACAGTAGAAGCCCTAAGGCGCGTGTTGAAGCCTTTTACGATGTTTTGAAAAAGAATGGCGTTAACTGTGTCGTTCGTCAAGAACATGGTACAGATATTGATGCTGCTTGTGGTCAGCTCCGTTCAAACACAATGAAGAAAGATAAATTAGCCGCTAAAGCTAACAAGGGATAGAAAGTAATGTCTAATCCTAATCATCTCTCACAACATTGGCTTAACACCATAAGGATTTTAGCAATTCTTTATGTGTTGGCAGTGATGTTCATGTGTTTTACACCTCAACCAAGTCTTTTTGGACAGGTAGAAACGCCTAATATTATAGTAATTGGCCGTTTGCGACTTTTACTAGTTCCCTTTAATTCAATCTTTGGATGGCATCAAATAACCAGTTTGTACCAGTTACTTTGGGTCTTTTGTCAAAATATCTTAAATGTTTTTCTACTTTTTCCATTTGTTTTTTTCGTGCATTTGTTGACGGGGAAATGGCATGGCTATAAAAAAAGTGCTCTTTTAGGGTTTTTAATCAGCTTAACCATTGAAGTGACTCAACTTGTTTTAGATTTAGCAATTGATGCCAATCGTGTGTTTGAAATAGATGACCTTTGGACCAATAGTTTAGGTGCTGTTTTTGCTTATTTTATGTATCGTCTTATCACAAAAAATAGGGTGACTAAAATCTAAGTTTCTCTCCTTTGGAGAGACTTTTTGTTGACAAAAAACATTATAAATATAGAATTTTTAATAAGAAAGGACAACTATGTCAATTATTAAACACCTTTGGTGGTTTTTTACACAAGAGAAGAAACCCTACCTTATTGGTATTTTCTCACTCAGTTTGGTGGCTCTTCTTAATCTGATTCCACCAAAGATAATGGGAGTGGTTATTGATGGCATTACTAGTGGGAAATTAACAAGAAGTGACCTTGTTATGCAGCTATTTTGGTTAATTTTAGCAGCGATTGCTATGTATGTATTACGCTATATTTGGCGCATCTGTATTTTTGGAACCTCTTATCGTCTTGGACAGATTATGCGGTTTCGTTTATTTAATCATTTTACTAAAATGTCCCCTTCATTTTATCAACGTTATCGGACGGGGGATTTGATGGCCCATGCAACAAATGACATTAACTCCCTAACACGTTTAGCAGGTGGAGGAGTCATGTCAGCAGTAGATGCTTCAATAACAGCAATTGTGACTCTTATGACCATGTTTTTTAGCATTTCTTGGCAAATGACTATTATTGCTGTATTGCCCTTACCTATAATGGCTTATGCAACGAGTCGTCTTGGTCGTAAAACGCATAAGGCTTTTGGAGAATCTCAAGCTGCTTTTTCAGATTTGAATAACAAGGTTCAAGAAAGTGTCTCAGGAATAAAAGTTACCAAATCCTTTGGTTATCAAGCGGATGAGCTAGCATCTTTCCAAAAAATTAATCAAGAAACCTATTTAAAAAATAGTAAAACCATGTCATACGATGTTATGTTTGATCCATTAGTACTTTTATTTATTGGTGCTTCTTATGTGCTAACCTTACTTGTTGGTGCATTCATGATAAAAGAACAATCGATTACAATTGGGAACTTAGTTACCTTTATTACTTACCTGGATATGTTGGTTTGGCCACTTATGGCAGTAGGGTTTCTATTTAATATGATTCAAAGAGGGGCGGTCTCTTTTGATCGTATTAATGCACTTTTACAAGAAGAATCTGATGTTAAAAATCCTGAAAATCCAGTCAACTTGGTAGCAAATGGGGCATTAGAGTATCACATGAAAAGCTTTAAATATGACCAAGAGGCAACTCTAGGGGCTGTTACTTTTAGAATCGAAAAGGGGCAAACACTTGGCTTGGTTGGCCAGACCGGTTCGGGCAAGACAACACTCATAAAACTCTTACTCAGAGAATATGATCTTGAAGAGGGGCAGATTCTTCTTAATGGTTTTAATATTAAAGATTACCGCTTAGAAGATTTAAGGCATCTCATCGGATATGTTCCTCAAGAACAATTTTTATTTGCCACAAGTATTTTAGAAAACGTTCGATTTGGAGATCCCCAAATTACTCTAAAAGAAGTTGAAGAAGCAACGAAACTATCGCAAGTTTTTAATGATATTACGGCTATGCCAGAAGGGTTTAATACTATTATTGGTGAAAAGGGAGTGTCTCTTTCAGGTGGCCAAAAGCAAAGATTAGCAATGAGTAGAGCAATGGTTTTAAATCCAGATATCCTTATTCTTGATGATTCTCTTTCTGCTGTAGATGCTAAAACAGAACATGCTATCATTGAAAATCTTAAAACAAGCAGATCAGATAAAACAACCATTATTACAGCTCATCGCTTGAGTGCAGTTGTTCACGCTGACTTAATTATAGTCATGAAAGATGGGCATATTATTGAGCAAGGAAGACACGAGGACTTAATAAAAGCTGGTGGTTGGTATGCTCAAACCTATGTGTCTCAACAAATGGAAATGGAGGGGGAAAATGACGACTGAAAAAACACAGTGGCAGGTTTTTAAACGGTTGCTATCCTATTTGAAAACCTATAAGTTGTTAACAGGGCTTGCTTTAGGGCTTTTACTTCTGACAACTGTTATAAAGAGTTTTATTCCTTTGGTAGCCTCTTATTTTATTGATCACTATCTTGAAAATATTAACAATACAGCTTTTATTCTTTTGATAGGTTACTATGCTTTGTATCTTTTTCAGAGTATTATTCAATATTTTGGAAATCTTTTCTTTGCTAAGGTTTCTTACCGTATTGTACGAGATATTCGCCGTGATGCCTTTGAGAATATGGAAAAATTGGGTATGTCTTATTTTGATAAAACTCCAGCTGGCTCAATTGTGTCTCGATTGACAAATGACACCGAAGCAATTAGCGATATGTTTTCTGGTTTACTATCAAGTTTCATATCAGCCATCTTTATTTTTACTGTAACACTTTATACCATGCTGATGTTAGACGCAAGATTAACGGGTATTGTGCTGATTTTTGTTCCTTTTATCTTTATTTTGGTCAATATCTACCGTGAAAAATCTGTCTCCGTTATCGCTAAAACAAGAAGTCTTTTGAGTGATATTAACACCAAACTTGCTGAAAGTATTGAAGGAATACGTATTATTCAGGCTTTTGGACAAGAAGAAAGACTGAAAAGTGAGTTTGAATTAATCAACGAAGACCATGTTCATTATGCCAATAAATCAGTAGCCTTGGATAGTCTCTTTTTAAGACCTGCAATGTCTCTGTTGAAGTTATTAGCTTATGCTGTTTTGATGGCTTATTTTGGCTTTAAGGGGATTAATGGTGGACTGACAGCTGGTATCATGTATGCTTTTATTCAATACATTAACAGATTATTTGATCCCTTGATTGAAGTGACTCAAAATTTTTCAACCTTACAAACCTCTATGATTTCAGCAGGACGTGTCTTTACACTTATTGATGAAAAAAACTATGAGCCAGAGCAAATGGCATCTGATTTTCAGGTTAATGATGGTAATATTACTTTTAAAAATGTCTCTTTTTCATATGATGGTGTGAATCCTATTTTGGATGATATTTCATTTTCGGTGAAAAAAGGAGAAACCATTGCATTTGTAGGCGCAACTGGTTCTGGAAAATCTTCAATTATCAATGTTTTTATGCGATTTTATGACTTTCAAAAAGGGCAGGTTTTGCTAGATGGCGTAGATATCAGACAATATAGTCAAAAAACGTTGCGTCAGTCAATAGGTTTGGTCTTACAAGATCCATTTTTGTATCATGGAACCATTGCCTCAAATATTAAAATGTATCAAGAAATGAGTGACGCGGAGGTAAAGGCTGCGGCGACATTTGTAGACGCTAATCAATTTATTGAAAAATTACCAGAAGCTTATAACTCTAAGGTGACAGAAAAAGGGGCAAGTTTCTCGACTGGTCAACGCCAACTGATTGCTTTTGCAAGAACTATTGCTAGTCATCCTAAAATTCTTATTTTAGATGAAGCAACTGCTAATATTGATTCTGCTACGGAGCAAATTGTTCAAAATTCGTTAGCTAAAATGCGTCAAGGACGAACAACCATTGCAATTGCCCATCGCTTATCAACCATACAAGATGCAAATTGTATCTATGTTTTAGATAAAGGTAAAATTATTGAAAGTGGCAGCCATGAGCAATTGTTAGCTCAAAAAGGAACATATCATAAAATGTATCAACTGCAAGCCGGAATGATGGGCAAAGACAACTCGTAATAGGGTTGTTTTTTGATTAGTGATAGAAAAACAAAGTAATAAGTAAACTAAAAGATAAGTATGGGATAAAGGGAATTTTCCTACTTTTAAAAAGTAGGCAGGCGCTAACTCCTAAAAGACAAGCGATTTGGATAAGCCATAATAAGTGTGATAGAGAATATGTTAGTGATAAACTAGCAAGAAAAAGAAAGTCGCCAGATCCGATCGCTTTTAGCTTCCACTCTGCTAAAAACGCTAGGGTGAGAAAAAGTAGAAACAGAGTTGTGATAGGATAGAAAATTATCAGAAGTCCTGTAAAAATTAGCCAAAGAGTTAGAGGGTAAGAATGGTCACGTAAATCAAACAAAGATAATAGAAGGGAGCCGTATAAAATAGCCAAATCTGCCCAAGTGAGAAAGATTTGATGATAGGTTAGGCAAAGTAAGATTCCGCAAAAGAGTTCGATGAAAAAATAGGATAGGCTAAGCTTGATATGGCAGAAGCGGCATCGAAAACCATTAATCAGAACAGAAACAAGGGGGCATAAATCACGTATTTCTAAAGACTGCTGGCAGTTGTCACAAAAGCTTGGAGGAAAAAGGAGTGATTTTTCAGGGAATCGATACCAAGTTAACCCTATGAAGGAGCCGATACTCGCTCCTAAAGTAAAAAATAAAATTGTGTCCATACTTACTTATTCGAAAAATTTCTAAAGAAAAGAAAAAATCTTTTTTTCAGAAAAACAGAAAGCGATTGCACTATCTTCTTGAAATTACAGTAAGTTTTTGCTAAACTTTAGTTATATGAAAACATTATATGATGTGCAGCAACTGCTTAAAAATTTTGGTATTTATGTTTATATTGGCAAACGTCTTTATGATATTGAAGTGATGAAGATTGAGTTGAAACGTATCTATGATAATGGTTTATTAGACAAAACGGATTATATAAATGCTGAGCTTGTTTTGCGTCAAGAGCACAGACTAGAATTAGAAAAGGAAAGTAAAAAAGGAAACAAAAATGGCACAAAAACTACTGGGAATTGATTTAGGTGGAACAACGGTTAAATTTGGAATTTTGACATTAGACGGTCAGGTTCAAGAAAAATGGGCTATTGAAACGAATGTTTTAGAAAATGGAAAGCACATTGTTCCTGATATTGTTGCTTCGATTAAGCACCGTTTGGAATTGTATGGATTAGATAAGTCTGATTTTGCAGGAATTGGAATGGGGTCACCTGGAGCGGTAGATCGTGACCATAAGACAGTAACTGGTGCTTTCAATCTGAACTGGAAAGACACTCAAGAAGTAGGCTCTGTTATTGAAAAAGAGACGGGAATTCCTTTTGCAATTGATAATGATGCTAACGTTGCAGCTCTAGG
The DNA here is from genome assembly GCF_030732225.1 of Streptococcus iniae. NCBI lineage: Bacteria > Bacillati > Bacillota > Bacilli > Lactobacillales > Streptococcaceae > Streptococcus > Streptococcus iniae. Next base: position 580,278 of record NZ_CP132230.1, read on the forward strand.
AGAACGTTGGATTGGAGCAGGAGAAAACAATCCCGATGTTGTTTTTATGACTCTTGGAACGGGTGTTGGTGGTGGTATTGTTGCAGATGGTAACCTTATCCACGGCGTTGCTGGTGCTGGTGGTGAGATTGGTCATATGATTGTGGAACCTGAAAATGGTTTTGCTTGTACTTGTGGTAGCAAGGGTTGCCTTGAAACAGTTGCCTCTGCGACAGGGGTTGTCAAAGTAGCACGTCTTCTGGCTGAAAGTTACGAAGGTGACTCATCAATTAAAGCTGCGATTGACAATGGTGATGCTGTAAGCTCAAAAGATATTTTTGAGGCAGCGCAATCAGGAGATGCTTTTGCTAATTCAGTAGTAGATAAAGTGTCTTTCTATCTTGGTCTTGCGTCAGCTAATATTTCAAATATTCTTAATCCAGATTCAGTTGTTATTGGTGGAGGCGTGTCAGCAGCAGGAGAATTTTTACGCTCGCGGGTTGAAAGTAACTTCCAACGATTTACGTTTCCTCAGGTTCGTCAATCAACAAAAATTAAAATTGCTGAGCTAGGAAATGATGCTGGTATTATTGGTGCGGCGAGTTTAGCTAGCCAATTCGTAATAGCTTAGGAGGACATTATGACACCAATTACTATCTTGTTATGGGTATTGTTGTTAGCAACCCTTGCCTATTTTGTTTGGAATTATTTTGCTTTTAAAAAAATGGCAAAACACATTGATAATGCAAGGTTTAAAGAAATGATGCATTACAGTCAAATTATTGATTTAAGAGACCCTGTGTCTTTCCGAAAAAAACACATTATTGGGGCACGAAATTTCCCGATTCAACAGTTTGATGCATCGCTAAAAGCTTTGCGAAAAGACAAGCCTGTCTTGATTTATGAAGCTGTCAGATCTAATAATGCACCCAGAGCAATCAAAAAATTGAAAAAGGCTGGTTTTACGGATCTATATTTCCTTAAAGATGGCATTGATTATTGGGATGGCAAACTTAAAGAAAACTAATCTATTTTGAGGCTAGGAAAAACTAGCCTTTTTGTTTGGACTGATTTTCATGAAAGGGTAAAAGTGGGACTGAAAACGTTTATATATTAGCAATTGGTAAAAATGCGTGCAAAATAGATGATGAAGTGGTATACTTGTTTAGTTAAAAATAAATAAGCTACAAGAGGAAAAAATGACACAATTTAGAGAAGATATCCGTAACGTTGCCATCATCGCTCACGTTGACCACGGAAAAACAACACTTGTTGATGAACTGTTGAAACAATCACATACACTTGATGAGCGTAAAGAGTTACAAGAACGTGCGATGGATTCAAACGATATTGAAAAAGAGCGCGGTATCACAATTCTTGCTAAAAATACAGCTGTTGCCTACAATGATACACGTATCAATATTATGGACACACCAGGACACGCGGACTTTGGTGGAGAAGTTGAACGTATCATGAAAATGGTTGACGGAGTAGTCCTTGTTGTTGATGCTTATGAAGGAACAATGCCACAAACACGTTTCGTATTGAAAAAAGCATTAGAACAAGATCTTACACCAATTGTTGTTGTTAATAAAATTGATAAACCATCAGCGCGTCCGGCAGAAGTTGTTGATGAAGTTTTAGAGTTGTTCATTGAGCTTGGAGCTGATGATGAACAGTTAGAATTCCCAGTTGTTTATGTATCTGCTATTAATGGAACATCATCACTTTCAGATGATCCTGCTGATCAAGAACATACAATGGCACCAATCTTTGACACAATTATTGAGCATATTCCTGCACCAGTTGATAATTCAGATGAACCGCTTCAATTCCAAGTGTCACTCTTAGATTATAATGACTTTGTTGGTCGTATTGGTATTGGACGCGTCTTTCGTGGTAGTGTTAAGGTTGGGGATAATGTTACCCTTTCAAAACTTGATGGCAGTACGAAAAACTTCCGTGTTACCAAATTATTTGGTTTCTTTGGTCTAGAACGCCGTGAAATCCAAGAAGCTAAAGCAGGGGATTTAATTGCTGTTTCAGGTATGGAAGATATCTTTGTTGGAGAAACCATTACACCGACAAATGCTATTGAACCATTACCAATTCTTCGTATTGATGAACCAACCCTTCAAATGACTTTCTTGGTTAATAATTCACCATTTGCAGGTCGTGAAGGAAAATGGATTACATCTCGTAAGATTGAAGAACGTCTTCTTGCAGAATTGCAAACAGACGTATCACTTCGTATTGACCCAACAGATTCTCCAGATAAATGGACTGTTTCAGGTCGTGGAGAACTTCATTTGTCAATCTTGATTGAGACAATGCGTCGTGAAGGCTATGAGCTTCAAGTATCACGTCCAGAAGTTATCATCAAAGAAGTTGATGGCGTTAAGATGGAGCCTTTTGAACGTGTTCAAATTGACACACCAGAAGAATACCAAGGTGCAATCATTCAATCCCTTTCAGAACGTAAAGGTGACATGCTTGATATGCAAATGGTTGGTAACGGACAAACCCGTTTGATCTTCTTGATTCCAGCTCGTGGTTTGATTGGTTACTCTACTGAGTTCTTGTCAATGACACGTGGTTATGGTATCATGAACCACACCTTTGACCAATACATGCCAGTAGTTGCAGGTGAAATCGGTGGTCGTCATCGCGGAGCCCTTGTTTCAATTGATAATGGTAAAGCAACAACCTATTCAATCATGCGTGTTGAAGAACGTGGAACCATTTTTGTAAACCCAGGTACTGAGGTTTATGAAGGGATGATTGTTGGTGAAAACTCACGTGATAATGACCTTGGGGTCAATATCACAACAGCTAAACAAATGACAAATGTCCGTTCAGCTAATAAAGATCAAACATCAGTCATCAAGACTCCTCGTATTTTAACCCTTGAAGAGTCTTTAGAATTCTTGAATGACGATGAATACATGGAAGTAACACCAGAATCAATCCGCCTGCGTAAACAAATTTTAAACAAAGCAGCGCGTGATAAAGCTAATAAAAAGAAAAAATCTGCGGAATAAACGAATTGCAAATCATTTAAAGCAGGCATAAGAAAAAGGTTTTTAGAAGGTTACTTACTTTTTAAAAATCTTTTTGTGTCTGTTAAACAGTTGCTATTTTGTGCTGTTTAGAAAGAGAGTTATTGTGTTTTACTTCATTATTGCGGTATTAATTGTTTTATACTATTTCTTTATGGCACCTGATAGTATCAAAAACACCTTAAACATGATTGGGCTTGTAGCTATTACAGCTTTGTTATTGGTTCTTTCTGTTATGAGTATTGTCAAAATTATGCAATCACCTCCAGAAATTTTTGTGGCACTTGCGATGATTATTTTGGCCTATTTTGCTCTTAAAGATGTCATAAAAATGCCTAAAAAATAAAAATGAAAAAGGAATACAGTTTGGTTTTCCTTTTTTTCTATACCATTTCCTTATTACTATGGGAACAGAAAATGGTTTATTTACTCCTCTCGCTTAAAATCTTGAAAAAGGCAGTAAATAAAGGTAAAATAGTAAAGGATTAGAATAGATTGAGTGGGTTTTCGACAATGAAGAAGATTACAAATTTTAAAAATAAGAAAGTTCTTGTTCTGGGTTTAGCTAAATCAGGACAGGCAGCAGCACGCCTTTTAAACCAGTTGGGGGCTATGGTCACTGTTAATGATGGCAAAACTTTTGAAGAAAATCCAGAGGCTCAGTCCTTATTGGCTGAAGGGATCAAAGTTATCTGTGGAAGTCATCCTCTAACACTTTTGGATGAAAATTTTGAAGTCGTGATTAAAAATCCAGGGATTCCCTATCGTAATCCTATGGTAAAAAAAGCTTTAGACAAAGAGATTCCAATTCTGACCGAAGTTGAATTGGCTTATTTGGTTTCTGAGGCTCCAATCATTGCTATCACAGGTTCAAACGGAAAAACAACCACAACAACAATGATTGCTGACATTTTAAAACATGGCGGACAATCAGCACTCTTATCAGGGAATATTGGTTTTCCAGCTTCGGAAGTTGCTATTGCAGCAGAGTCATCAGACACCCTTGTAATGGAGTTATCATCGTTTCAATTGATGGGAGTGCAAGCTTTCCATCCACACATTGCCTTGATTACAAACCTAATGCCAAGTCATTTGGACTATCATGGCACTTTCCAGGAGTATGTAGCAGCAAAATGGAATGTCCAAAACAACATGACCCCAGAAGATTTTGTGATTTTGAATGCCAACCAAGCCATATCAAAAGAGTTAGCTCAAAACACTAGAGCGCAAGTTATTTACTTTTCAACTACTGAAAAAATCAATGGTGCTTATCTTTTTGAAGGCAAACTCTATTACCAAGGGGACTATATAATGGATGCTGATCAAATTGGTGTCCCGGGCAGCCATAATATTGAAAATGCTCTTGCAGCTATTAGCGTTGCAAAATTATCAGGCCTATCAAATCAAGTCATTGCAGAAAGTATTTCACGTTTTAGTGGGGTTAAACATCGCCTCCAATTTGTCGGCGCTATTGATGGCGTGCGCTTTTACAATGATAGCAAATCAACCAACATTTTAGCTTGTCAAAAAGCTTTATCGGGCTTTGCTAATGAGCATTTGATTTTGATTGCCGGTGGTTTAGACCGAGGGAATGAATTTGATGAATTAGTACCTGACATTGTAGGACTGAAAAAAATGATTGTCCTAGGAGAGTCAGCTGAAAAAATGAAAGCGGCAGCTGAAAAAGCTGGCGTAACTTGTCTTAAGGCTAAAGATGTAGCAGATGCAACTCGCATGGCTAAAGAAGTTGCCCAAGCAGGAGATACCATTTTACTTAGTCCAGCCAATGCCAGTTGGGATATGTATAAGAACTTTGAAATCCGTGGAGAAGAATTTCTGTCAGCTTACCGTGACTTAAAAGGAGATGCCTAATGCGCCAAAAGAGAATGGTATTTACCGGTGGTGGGACAGTTGGTCATGTGACCTTGAATTTGCTTTTGATTCCAAAATTTATAAAAGATGGTTGGGAAATTCATTATATTGGTGACAAAAATGGCATCGAATACAAGGAAATTCAAAAATCAGGATTGGCAGTAAACTTTCATGGTATCAAAACAGGCAAACTCAGACGATATTTCTCATGGCAAAATCTTTTAGATGCTTTTAAGGTTGGTATTGGTCTTTTGCAGTCGCTGATGATTATTGCAAGATTGAAACCGCAAGCTCTCTTTTCAAAAGGGGGATTTGTTTCAGTGCCTCCTGTTATAGCTGCAAGATTAGCAGGTGTTCCAGTTTTTGTCCATGAATCTGATTTATCAATGGGCCTTGCTAATAAAATTGCTTCTAAATTTGCCACAACCATGTACACAACATTTAAACAAGAACAAGCACTTCCAATCATGAAACATGTTGGAGCTGTAACAAAAGTTAAGAAAGATGATAGTGTTTTTGACCATGAAATCAGAGCAATAAGAGCTAGCTTTGACCCTGCTTTAAAAACCTTGCTTTTTATTGGTGGTTCAGCTGGAGCAAATGTTTTCAATCGCTTCATTGATGACAATGAAGCCTTGATGACTCAATTTAACGTGATTAATATTACTGGAGATCCTCAGTTGAATGCTAGTCAAAAGAATCTCTACCGTATTGATTATGTGACAGATTTATATCAAGCTTTGATGAATCAAGCTGATGTTGTTGTGACAAGAGGTGGTTCAAATACAATTTTTGAATTGTTGGCAATGACAAAACTGCAAATTATTATTCCCCTAGGCAAGGAAGCAAGTCGTGGTGACCAACTAGAAAATGCCCAGTATTTTGAAAAGCATCATTATGCTAGACAACTTAGTGAGGACTCTCTAAGTTTGGAAAAATTGATTGAAGAAGTTAATGCTTTGCTAAAAAATCAAGAGTCTTATAAAGATGCCATGAGACAATCACACGAAATCACATCACCAGAAAGGTTTTATGAGTTGTTGAGGGCTGATATAAGTTCCAAAACAAAGGATAGGTAGATGACAAAAAATAAGAAAAAAACCGAAAATCAACCTGTTAACTTAAGTGAATGGCAGAAGCGAAATATTGAATTTTTGGAGAAAAAAAGACTTCAAGAAGAAGAGGAAGAAAAACGAAGAGAAAAACTTCTTCTTGAAAAAAAAGCTGAGTTTCAAAAAGAACAAGAAGAAGTAGTATCCGAAATTTCCGAAGAAGATGAACAAGTAAGTACAGAAGAAATTGCTGTAGAAGAAACAGTAGTTGAGGAAGAAAGAGAACAAAACGTTGAGCAAGAGTCTCTAAAAACTCTGAAAACTAAAAAAGTTAAAAGAGAAAAAAGCAGACGAGAATTGGCTTTTATTAAGGCAATTCCAGTTCTATTAATCAGCCTTTTAATGCTATCAGGGTCACTTTTTATGCTGACACCATATAGTAAAAATAAAGTTTTTTCGACCAAAGGGAATAAGCATACCAGTCTGACAGAACTCATTGATCAAAGTAAAATTAAAGACAGTGATTACATTTCAAAGGTTTGGTTATCATCCAGTAAGTTTGAAACTGCAATTAAAAATGCTAATCCCTGGATAAAAGTTGTTTTGATAAGTTATGATTTTCCTAATCGTTTTACATTTGACGTTAAGGAGTATAATATTATTGCTTATGCACAAGAAGAAAATGGCTTACAACCTATTCTTGAAAATGGTCGACGTGTTGATATGGTCAATCATTCAAAGTTACCAAAATCTTATTTGATTATTAATCTAAAAGACGAAACAGCTATTCAGAATCTTGTTAAAGATTTGACCAAGTTGCCCAAAGAATTAGTGAAAAATATTAAATCGGTCTCTTCTATAGATTCAAAAGTGACTCAAGATTTATTATTAATTGAACTGCATGACGGCAACCTTGTGCGAGTTCCGCAATCTCAATTGCTTGAAAAAATGCCTTATTATCCAAAAGTTAAAGGAAAAACAGAAGGTGCTGTTATTGTCGATATGGAAGTTGGTATTTATTCAACAACAAGTGATATTGAAGCGACTCCAGCAACCCCAATTGAAAATAAAGAGGCCCTTAAACAAAAGACAAAAGAGCAACAAGAGTCTTCTGAAAATCAAGAAAATGGACAAACTGCTAGCAATGAAACAGGTCAATCTTCAGGAGAAGAAGTGCCAACACAACCTGGAACTCCAACTTCAGCTCCAGCAGTCCAATAGTAGGAAAATTGGTCTTGACAAAGACTTAAAGTATCAGATTTTAGAATAAAAATTAAATTGACAAAAAAGAGCTAAATTTCAAGTCCAAGTTAGCCAGCGGTTAAAAACTCTTTAGGAGATTTGTAGTCTAATATTTTCTTAGGATAGTTGTTTATCCAATTTTCAATGAATGCGACCTCTCTTTGGGTCGTTTTCTTTGTTCCTTTAGGTAACCATCTTCTGATCAGTCTGTTATGGTTCTCATTCGTTCCCCTTTCCCAGGAAGCGTAGGGATGTGCGTAGTAGATATCTTCTTTTGGAAAGACAAGAGAAAGTCTGTTGAATTCAGTTCCGTTATCAGCTGTAATAGAGTGAATAGGGTGAGTCTTTACTATACTTTCTAAGGCATGATTGACCGACTGAGCAGACTTATCCGGAATGAGTCTGATAATCTGGTGACGACTACGGCGGTCTGTTAGAGTTAGTAGACATTCATTCTTAGCCCTTGTTAGAATAACCGTATCAATTTCATAATGCCCATTTTCAAGTCTACGATTAATCGCATCAGGTCTTTTCTCAATGGATTGACCAGCAGGTTTGAAACGAGGGCTAGCCTTCTTTGATTTTCCCTTTCTTTTCCTTGGATACAAGATGTGATCAGAATGGATGCCAAGGTGTCCGTTATGAATCCAATAATAGATGGTTGAAACAGGAACAGCTATACCTTTCGACTTCACCATCATTTCAGGTGAAAAGTTCTGCCTCATATAGTGCAGAATCCTCTCTTTCGTATCTTTATCCAAGCCAATAGAACGAATAGAATTTCGTCGTTTATTCTCATAGCTAGCTTGAGCGTAGTCAGCTTGATAAATCATTTCAAATTTACCTTTACGAATTTGTTGTCTGACAAGTCCTCGTTTAACCTCATTATGAATGGTTTGAGGCGCTTTACCTAGCAAGTTAGCGATGGCTCTATTGGACTTTCCTTCTGACTTCCATTTCTCGATGAAGTAACGCTCAGCTATTGTCAAATGTTTTCCTTTTGGTGTATAATGTTCATGCATCTCAAAGTGTCCTATCTTGTGTTTGTGGTGAACTACAAGTATATCTCTTTGAGATGTTTTTTCATACCCTCAGATGGCTAACTTCATTTTAGAACTTTCTATTGACAAAAAAGATTAAGTTTGTATAACAAAAAACGTAAAATGATAACATTTTACGTTTTTTTATGATACAATATTCACTGAATAATTCTGTTTTTGAACAGATTTTAGAATAGTAAAAGTTTGGAAAGAAGTGAGGTCAAGTGAATGGCTAGAAATGGCTTTTTTACTGGTTTGGATATAGGAACTAGCTCCATTAAGGTTTTAGTAGCAGAATTTGTTTCAGGTGAAATGAATGTTATTGGCGTTAGTAATGTCCCTAGTACCGGCGTAAAAGATGGAATAATTATTGATATTGAAGCAGCAGCTGCTGCAATCAAAACTGCAGTTGAACAGGCAGAAGAAAAAGCAGGAATGACAATTGAAAAAGTCAACGTTGGTCTTCCAGCGAACCTTCTTCAAATTGAGCCTAGCCAAGGGATGATACCAGTTCCAAGTGAATCAAAAGAAATCAAAGATGAAGATGTTGATAGTGTTGTTAAATCAGCTCTAACAAAAAGCATCACACCAGAACGCGAAGTTATTTCATTAGTTCCAGAAGAATTTATTGTTGATGGCTTCCAAGGCATTCGTGACCCTCGCGGTATGATGGGGATTCGTTTAGAGATGCGTGGCTTGATTTATACAGGTCCAAGCACAATCTTACACAATCTTCGTAAAACTGTAGAACGTGCTGGTATTAAAGTTGAAAATATTCTGATTACACCACTGGCATTGGCTAAAACAGTTTTAAACGAAGGCGAACGCGAGTTTGGCGCAACTGTTATTGATATGGGTGGCGGTCAAACAACTGTTGCTTCAATGAGAGCACAAGAACTTCAATACACGAATATTTATACTGAAGGTGGCGAATACATCACCAAGGATATTTCCAAAGTATTGAAAACATCCATGTCAATTGCAGAAGCTTTGAAATTCAACTTTGGACAAGCTAATGTTGAAGAAGCTAGTTTAACAGAAACTGTGAGTGTTGATGTTGTTGGTAGTGAAGAGCCTGTAGAAGTAACAGAACGTTATCTCTCAGAAATCATCTCTGCACGTGTGCGTCATATTCTTGAACGTGTTAAACAAGATTTAGACCGTGGTCGTCTTTTAGAATTACCAGGTGGTATTGTTCTTGTTGGTGGTGGGGCTATTGTTCCTGGCGTTGTTGATATTGCTCAAGAAATCTTTGGAACAACCGTTAAACTTCATGTGCCAAATCAAGTTGGTATTAGAAATCCAATGTTTGCCAATGTTATCAGTTTGGTAGAGTATGTTGGTAAGATGTCTGAAGTTGATGTTTTAGCACAGAATGCAGTATCAGGTGAAGAACTGTTAAGAAGAAAACCAGTTGATTATTCTAACCACGATACTTATGTTCCTAATTACAACGAAGCAAGACCAACTAATTCGACCCCAAGTTATGAACCTCAAGTGGCTCCAGCACAATATGGTAGTCAAGAGCCAGCTCAGCCTAAGGCGAAATTGGGTGATCGTGTTCGTGGCATTTTTGGAAGCATGTTTGATTAAAAGATAGTAATAAAGTGAGGATATAAAATGGCATTTTCATTTGATGCAGCGTCTGTACAAGGTGCAATTATTAAAGTTATTGGTGTAGGTGGTGGTGGCGGAAACGCGATTAACCGTATGATTGATGAGGGTGTTGCTGGTGTCGAATTTATCGCAGCAAACACTGATGTTCAAGCTCTTAGTTCATCAAAAGCTGAAACAGTTATTCAACTTGGCCCTAAATTAACACGTGGTCTTGGTGCAGGAGGTCAACCTGAAGTTGGTCGTAAAGCAGCCGAAGAAAGTGAAGAAGTATTAACAGAGGCCTTAACAGGTTCTGACATGGTATTCATCACAGCTGGTATGGGTGGTGGCTCTGGAACTGGTGCGGCTCCTGTTATTGCTCGTGTAGCAAAAAGTTTAGGTGCTCTTACAGTTGCAGTTGTAACTCGTCCCTTTGGTTTTGAAGGAAATAAACGTGGCAACTTTGCTATTGAAGGTATTCAAGAACTTCGTGAACAAGTTGATACGTTATTAATCATCTCAAATAATAATCTTCTTGAAATTGTTGACAAGAAAACACCATTGCTTGAAGCACTAAGTGAAGCTGATAATGTTTTACGTCAGGGTGTTCAAGGAATTACTGATTTAATTACTAGCCCAGGTCTTATTAACCTTGACTTTGCGGATGTTAAAACTGTTATGGCTAACAAAGGCAATGCTCTTATGGGAATCGGTATTGGTACTGGTGAAGAGCGTATTGTTGAAGCGGCTCGTAAGGCTATTTACTCACCATTGTTGGAAACAACTATTGATGGGGCAGAAGATGTTATCGTCAACGTTACAGGTGGTATGGACATGACACTAACAGAAGCAGAAGAAGCTTCTGAAATTGTTGGTCAAGCAGCCGGTAATGGTGTAAATATCTGGTTAGGAACATCAATTGATGATACGATGAATGACGAAATCCGTGTAACAGTTGTTGCGACAGGTGTCCGTCAAGATAAAGCTGAGCAAGTTGCTGGTTTTCGTCAGCCTCGTCAATTTGGTAATGTGAACCCTCAACAAGCAGGTGCTCAATATGCTGAAAAAGCGCAACAAGCTCCAACACCAAATTTTGAGCGTCAGACAAAAAACTTTGATTTTGATATGACAGAAACACGTGAAATGCCAAAAACACAAGGAATGGCACCAAAATCTAATCAAAGTCAAGGCTCTGCTTTTGGCAACTGGGATTTAAGACGTGACAATATTGCTCGTCCAACTGAAAGTGAATTAGACAGTCAACTGAATATGACAACTTTCTCAACAACTGAAGATAGTGATGACGAGTTAGAAACACCACCATTTTTCAAAAATCGCTAAAACATAATGGATTTAAAGCAAAATAAAGAAGAGATTTTTAAAAGAATCCAAAGTTCTTGTCTAGCTGCAGGACGTAATGAAGACTCAGTCTCAGTGATTGCAGTTACCAAGTATGTGGATAATGATATTGCAGGACAGTTAATCAACACGGGGATTAAGCACATTGGTGAAAACCGTGTTGATAAATTTCTTGATAAATATGAAGCACTTAAGGATAAAGAATTAATTTGGCATTTAATTGGAACCCTTCAAAGGCGTAAAGTTAAGGATGTCATTAACAAAGTAGATTATTTTCATGCTTTAGATTCGGTTAGTCTTGCTCAAGAAATTCAAAAACGTGCTGATCATCCCATCAAATGTTTCCTCCAAGTCAATATTTCTGAAGAAGAAAGCAAACATGGCTTTAAAATGAATGAGATTGAAGAAGCACTTGATCAGATAGAAGGCTTAGATAAGCTTCAAATTGTAGGCTTAATGACAATGGCACCATTGAATGCAAATCAAGAAACAATCGCTAATATTTTTGGAAAAACAAATCAATTGAGAGAAGCTTTACAAGCACAAAATAGAAAGAATATGCCTTTTTCAGAACTTAGTATGGGAATGAGTAATGACTTTGATCTTGCTATTCAAAATGGTACAAGTTTTGTCAGGATTGGAACTTCTTTCTTTAAATAAAATGGAGAAAAATATGGCATTTAAAGATACACTTAATAAGATGGTTTCTTATTTTGATACTGATGGCGTCAGTGAAATGGAGGAAACCAGTACTCCTCAAAAAGTGGAAGAAAAGGTAAAAACGCAAAAAGAAGCGGTAACTCCAAATCAACCACATACTTCAAGTCGCCCAGTAACTCAAAGACCAGTTGCTACTGAACAGAAAGTTCGTCAATACCCAAATCAGTCGCAAGCTAGACCAACTCATGTTGAAACGATGGAAAGACGGGCAAATCCAGAAGCTCTTGTATCACAACGACGTGACCAAATGCAGCAAGTTTCAAAACAAGAGCAAACAACAATTGTTTTGAAATACCCTAAAAAGTATGAAGATGCACAAGAAATTGTTGACTTATTGATTGTTAATGAATGTGTTCTTATTGATTTTCAATTTATGCTTGATGCTCAAGCTAGAAGATGTTTAGATTTCATTGATGGCGCAAGTAAAGTACTCTATGGTACTCTTCAAAAAGTAGGTTCTTCAATGTATTTGTTGACCCCATCCAATGTATCTGTTAATATTGAAGATATGAATATTCCAAATAGTGGCCAAGATTTTGGTTATGATTTTGATATGAAGAGACGGTAAGCAATGATTTTTTTACTAATCATCATTTTAAATATTATTAAGGTTTATTCTTATTTACTCCTAGGTTTTGCATTATTATCTTGGTTTCCAGGAGCGTATGATACATGGCTAGGGAGATTAATTTGTCATTTAGTTGAACCAGTTTTGAAACCTTTTCAAAAGTTGCCTTTGCAAATTGCTGGGATAGATTTTACTGTTTTTGCAGTTATGATAGCCCTCAATTTTTTAAGTGATTTTCTGATAAAACTATTAATTAGATGACTAAACAAAAAGACATTTTGCAACACTTTCACCCAGATGAATATCCCTTTATTGAAAAAATAAAAGATGTGATTCAAAAGGTTGATCAAACTTATGTTTTACATGTAACGGATTTTTTAAATCCTAGGCAAATTACCATTGCTAAAAATGTGGTAGCACATTCAGGACTTCATTGTTATTCTTCGACAGATTCTTTTCAGAGTGAGTATGGTCGTTTGATTATTGCACCAGATTATTATCAATTGGATGAAGCTGACTTTGAAATTTCCTTACTCGAAATGAGATATCATGCAAAATTTAACCAACTCAAACACTCGCAAATTTTAGGCACATTAATTAATGAACTTGGAATAAAGCGTTCCTTAATTGGGGATATTCTTGTAGAAGAAGGTTACGCCCAATTAATGGTTTGTCAGCATCTTTTAAGTTATTTTTTAGGGAATATCACTAGAATTGCAAGAACAAGTGTTAGTCTAAAAGAGATTGATTTTAGTAAACAAATCATTCCTAAAATGCAAGCCTCTATGGTTGATGTTACGGTATCGAGTTTAAGAATTGATCGTCTCATGGCAAGTATTTTGAAGCTATCTCGACATCAAGCTATCAAATTGATTGCATCAGAAAAGGTTACAATTAACTATAGGAAAATTAATAAGGCATCTGATCTTTTAGAAGTCGGTGATCTGGTTAGCGTCCGAGGTTTTGGTCGTTTCATGTTAATGGCGGATAATGGCTTTACTAAAAATGGAAAACATAAATTGACACTCAGTAAAACGTTGCATAAATAAGGAGAAATAATGGTACTTTCAGCACTAGAAATTAAAGATAAAACATTTAAAACAAAATTACGTGGTTATAGCGAAGAAGAAGTTAATGAATTTCTTGACATCGTTGTTGATGACTATGAATACTTAGTAAAGAAAACACGTGATCAAGAAGCTAAAATTGCAACTCTTGAAGAAAAGCTTTCTTACTTTGATGAAATGAAAGAGTCACTTAGCCAATCTGTTATTTTGGCTCAAGAAACTTCTGAAAAAGTAAAAGCCTCAGCAAATGCTGAAGCAACGAATTTAGTTAGCAAAGCTAATTACGATGCCCAACATTTGTTGGATGAATCAAAAGCTAAAGCCAACCAAATGTTACGTGAAGCAACTGATGAAGCAAAACGTGTTGCAATTGAGACTGAAGAATTGAAACGTCAAACACGTGTTTTCAATCAACGTCTTGTTTCATTAATTGAAGCGCAGTTATCTTTAGCAAATTCTCCAGAATGGTCAGAATTAATGCAACCTACTGCTGTTTACCTTCAAAATTCAGATGTTGCCTTTAAAGAAGTTGTAAAAGAAGTTCTCGGAGAAGATATTCCTGAGACAAACGACAGTGCTTCTTTTGATGCGACACGTCAATTTACTCCGGAAGAAATGGAAGAATTGCAACGTCGTGTAGATGAAAGCAATAAAGAGTTGGAATCACATTTAGAGCAACAAAACAGTGATTTCTCTGAACCTGAAATCAATTTGAATGAAACCCAAACTTTTAAATTAAATATTGAAGACTAAGAAAAATAAGATGATTTGTTAATACTTACAGCAAGTAGGTGATGATGAGAGACCTATATTCCCTTGACAAATGATTATCATTTTCGATCTTTCTAACTGAAGTCAGTAAGTTAGGAGGTTAGCTCACCTTACGAGCAAAGAGGGAATAATAGATTATTATTCTGAACTAAGGTGGTACCACGAGCTTTCGTCCTTTTTGCGGCGAGGCTCTTTTTGTTTACAGTTATTACAATACTGATAAGGAGCTTGAGATTATGAAATTAAAAGAAACATTAAACCTTGGGAAAACAGCCTTTCCAATGCGTGCAGGGTTACCAAGCAAAGAACCTGTTTGGCAAAAAGCTTGGCAAGAAGCTGCCATTTATCAAAAACGTCAAGAATTAAATGAAGGTAAACCAGCCTTCCATTTACATGATGGTCCTCCCTATGCCAATGGGAACATCCACGTTGGTCATGCTTTGAATAAAATTTCAAAAGACATTATTGTACGTTCAAAGTCAATGTCAGGTTATCAAGCACCCTTTGTACCGGGATGGGATACTCATGGCTTACCGATTGAACAAGTCTTAGCTAAAAAAGGCGTTAAGCGTAAAGAGTTGGATTTAGCTCAATACCTTGAAATGTGTCGTGATTATGCATTAAGTCAGGTTGATAAACAACGTGAAGATTTTAAACGTTTAGGAATTTCGGCAGATTGGGAAAATCCTTATGTGACTTTGAAACCAGAATATGAAGCCGATCAAATTCGTGTTTTTGGCGCTATGGCAGATAAAGGCTATATTTATCGTGGTGCTAAGCCAGTTTATTGGTCGTGGTCATCTGAGTCAGCCTTGGCAGAAGCGGAAATCGAATACCATGATATTGATTCAACATCGCTTTACTATGCAAATAAAGTAAAAGATGGTAAAGGACTCCTTGATACAGATACTTATATTGTTGTTTGGACCACAACACCATTTACAGTAACGGCATCCCGAGGTTTGACTGTTGGCCCTGATATGGACTATGTTGTGGTTAAACCAACTGGTCAAGACCGTAAATACCTTGTGGCTGAAGGACTATTGGATAGTCTTGCAGCTAAATTTAATTGGTCTGATTTTGAAGTTCTATCAAGTCATAAAGGGTCAGAATTAGAGTATATTGTGACAGAACACCCATGGGATACTGAAGTTGACGAATTGGTTATCTTAGGTGACCACGTAACCCTTGATTCAGGTACTGGTATTGTCCATACAGCTCCAGGTTTTGGTGAAGATGACTACAATGTTGGTATCAAATACAAACTTGAAGTAGCAGTAACTGTTGATGGTCGTGGAATGATGATGGAAAATGCTGGTCCAGACTTCCAGGGCCAATTCTATGATAAAGTTGTTCCAACTGTTATTGAAAAACTTGGTGAATTACTTCTTGCTAAAGAAGTCATTAATCACTCTTACCCATTTGACTGGAGAACGAAAAAACCAATCATCTGGAGAGCAGTTCCACAATGGTTTGCATCTGTTTCTGATTTCCGTCAAGAGATTCTAGCAGAAATCGAGAAAACAACCTTCCACCCAGCTTGGGGTAAAACACGTCTCTATAATATGATTCGTGACCGTGGAGATTGGGTTATTTCTCGCCAACGTGCTTGGGGGGTTCCGCTTCCGATTTTCTATGCTGAAGATGGCAGTCCAATCATGACAAAAGAAGTGACAGACCATGTAGCAAATCTTTTTGAAAAAGAAGGCTCAATCATCTGGTGGAAAAAAGAGGCTAAGGAACTTTTACCAGAAGGGTTCACACATCCAGGTTCTCCAAACGGAGAATTTACCAAAGAAACAGATATCATGGATGTATGGTTTGATTCGGGGTCGTCATGGAATGGTGTTATGAATGCTCGTCCAAATCTATCTTACCCTGCTGATTTATACCTTGAGGGATCAGATCAATACCGTGGTTGGTTTAATTCATCCTTGATTACATCTGTGGCCGTTAATGGGCATGCGCCTTATAAGTCAATTCTATCTCAAGGTTTTGTTTTGGATGGAAAAGGTGAGAAAATGTCTAAATCAAAAGGAAATATTATTTCACCTAATGATGTTGCCAAACAATATGGGGCTGAAATTTTACGCCTTTGGGTAACATCTGTTGATACAGACAATGATGTACGTGTGTCTATGGATATTTTAGGTCAAGTCTCAGAAACCTACCGTAAAATTAGAAATACCCTACGCTTCTTACTTGCAAATACAGCTGATTTCAATCCAAATACTGATACTGTTGCATTTGAAAACCTAGCCCCTGTTGATAAATACATGACAATCACATTTAATCAATTGGTAGATACCTTCCATAACTCTTATGAAACATATGATTTTATGGCAATTTATAAGGCAGTGGTTAACTTTGTAACTGTTGACTTGTCAGCCTTCTACCTTGATTTTGCTAAAGATGTTGTTTATATTGATGCAGCTAATAGCCTTAGCCGTCGTCGCATGCAAACCGTATTTTATGATATCTTAGTTAAAATCACAAAACTTTTGACGCCAATTCTGCCGCATACTGCAGAAGAAATTTGGACATATTTAGAATTTGAGGAAGAAGAATTTGTTCAATTGACGGAACTTCCGCAGGCAGAGTTCTTTACAGGTCAAGAAGAAATTATTGAAGCTTGGGATGCCTTTATGGGACTTCGTAATCAAGCTCAAAAAGCTTTGGAAGAAGCTCGTAATGAAAAAGTCATTGGTAAATCACTAGAAGCTCATTTAACAATCTATGCTGGTCAAGAAGTTAAGACACTTTTAGAAGCACTAGACAGTGATGTTGCCTTACTTCTTATTGTTTCTCAATTAACAATTGCTGACTTGTCTGAGGCGCCTTCTGATGCTGTGGCATTCGATGGTGTAGCCTTTAAAGTTGAACATGCTATTGGTGAAGTGTGTGAACGTTCTCGTCGTATTGATCCTACAACACGAATGCGTTCCTACAATGCTTTTGTCTGTGATGCCAGTGCAAAAATCATTGAAGAAAGTTTCCCAGAAGCAGTAGCTCAAGGCTTTGAATCCTAAAAAAGTTTGAGCTAAATGTCAAATACTAAATAAAAAAACAAACAAGACTGAAATTTTGAGTTACAGTCTTGTTTGTTTTTCTTTAACTAGAGCAAGTCGTGAAGCCAAATGATGACGCATTTCTAAAATTGCAATCTTTGTCTTTTAAGCCCTTGTTATTGTGTGATTTGAAATGAAATTTCAATAAGATTATCTGTATGAAGCGTCCTTGTTAACTCTGGATCAATATGTTGTGTATTGATTTTACGTTTGAGGAAAAATTCACGAATAACTTCTAATTCATCTTCTTTGATAGCACGGTATTTGTTAGTAATGAGAAGTTCATAGTGCTTAGGAGCTTTAGTAAACACAACATCTGTGTTGCCAGCGGAATAGACCTCAACAAGTTGAGCATCAGTATTTCGAAGTTGATTTTGGACAAGTTCGGGGTGACTGCTAGTCGTGTTAATTAATCGCATGATGGTTTCTCCTATGGGTATGATATGATGTAAAATGGTTTGTACAATTGGTATGATTAATGATGTCTATCCAGCCACTGCTCAATTCCCCATTTGTGGCTTCCGCGTTTTAGCTTATCAATAGCTTCTTCAACTGGGAACCAAGCGATGGTATTGAAATCTTCAAGTGGCTTGCCAAGAATGGTATAATCAGTCACTTCATAGAGATAGGCAGGATTGTAATAATGAGTGTCACGATGACGGGAATAAAAGTATTCATCAGCTTGACCATAATAATAACCAAGTTTAGCTGAGAAGCCTAATTCCTCAGCAAGTTCTCTTTCAAGAGCCATAATATGGTCCTCAGCAGCTTCGATTTCACCACCAGGTAAGAACCAAGAACCATTTGGTGCCTGCACTAAAACGATGTGACTATTTTCTTTATTTGGAATAACAGCATAGACGCCATAGCGTGTCTGATAGGCTTTGTCAGGGATTTTTTCACCGAAAATTGGAATTGTCATAGGTCTCTCCTTTTCTTTATTATACTAAATTTTCAACAATAAATCTTTGAATAATAATTAATTTGTTAAAAAGATTTCAAAGCAAAAAGAATGAATCCAAAGCTTCATTCTTTTTGCATTTGTGGCTTATTGTGGTGTTTCGTAACTTGTCACTTCATTCTTTTTATTTGATTTAATGACAATCTGACCATTACTTGTCATGATGGCGCGTAAATCTTTTTCGCTTGGATTTTCCAAGTAAAAATCAGTGATAGCATCTTCAATGTGTTCTTGTAGGGTACGACGCAATGGCCGAGCTCCCATTTTAGGATCATAGCCTAAATCAACTAATTTTTCTTTTACTTTTTGAGTCACCTCTAAATGAAGGCCGTTGTGTTCAAGTCTTTGATTAATATCATCTAACATCAAATCAACAATATGTAAGAGATTATCCTTGCTAAGTGCTTGGAATTCAATGATACCATCAAAACGGTTCATGAATTCAGGGCTAAAGAAGTTCCCGAGTTGACCTAAAACAGACTGTGAACGCCCCTCACGAGTAGCACCAAATCCAACAGAGGCTTCGACTTTACCAGTTCCTGCGTTTGATGTCATGATAATGATAGTGTCTTTGAAACTGACAGTGCGGCCTTGTCCATCTGTTAAACGTCCATCATCTAACACTTGAAGGAACATATGCATAACATCTGGATGTGCTTTTTCAACCTCATCTAAAAGGATAAGAGAGTATGGGTTACGACGAACTTTTTCTGTTAATTGACCTGCTTCATCATAACCAACATATCCTGGAGGAGCACCGACAAGTTTTGATACTGCGTGTTTTTCCATATATTCTGACATGTCAAATCGAATCATATTATCAGCAGAACCGAAAAGTTCAATAGCTAATTGTTTAGACAATTCTGTTTTCCCAACACCGGTAGGTCCAACAAAAAGGAAGGAGCCAATTGGTCGATTAGGGCTGCCTAGTCCCACTCTGTTGCGGCGAATAGCTTTAGCAATCTTTGTGACAGCCTCATCTTGACCAATAACATGTTTTTTCAAATCATCTGCCAAATGAACCAATTGAGATTGCTCTTTTTCTTTCAAATCGCCAACAGGAATATTGGTTTTTTGCTCAACAATTGCTTCAATGGTTTTCTCGGTAATAATAGGAATATCCTGATCATCCAATTTTTGCTTTTGCATTTCTTTATACTTGGTAATTTGATCGCGGAAGTATGCTGCGCGTTCATAATCCTCATTACGCGTTGCTTGAGTTTTTAGATTTTCAGCTTCAAGCAAGCGTTTATCAATTTCTTTAGGGTCAACAAAATTGAGTGTTAAGTTCATTTTAGATCCCGCCTCATCAAGAAGATCAATAGCCTTGTCAGGTAAGAAACGATCTTGGATGTAACGATTTGATAAATGAGCTGCGGCTTCAATAGCATCTTGGCTATACTTAACATGATGGTAGCTTTCATATTTTGCCTGAATCCCTTTTAAAATAATAAGGGTTTCTTCAACAGATGGTTCATCTACCTTAACAGGTTGCATTCGCCGCTCAAGAGCGGCATCTTTTTCAATGATACGGTATTCATTAAGGGTAGTAGCACCAACTAATTGCAACTCGCCACGAGCTAGAGCAGGTTTTAAAATATTACCGGCATCCATATTGCCATCGCCAGCGCTACCAGCACCAACAATTTCATGGATTTCATCAATAAATAAGATGACATCATTGCGTTGACGGATTTCATCCATCAGTTTTTGCATACGCTCTTCAAATTGACCACGAATGCCAGTTCCTTGAACAAGACTGACCACATCTAGGCGGATAACTTGTTTATGCTGGAGTTTGTGAGGGACTTCTCCATCAACAATCTTTTGTGCCAAGCCTTCGACAACTGCTGTTTTCCCAACGCCAGGTTCACCAATCAAAACGGGATTATTTTTCGTTCTACGGTTTAAAATTTCGATAACACGCACGATTTCCTCATCACGTCCGATAACCGGGTCAATATCACCATTTTTAGCCATATCTGTAATATTGATACCAAACTCTTCAAGAAGTCCTTGAGGAGCAGGAGCGCTTGTTGTTTGCTGATGGCCTTGTTGTTGCCCGTCGTTTCTAATAGGGGGCTGTTGGTTGTTGCCTTGCGGAGTGTTTGGCAATTGACCAAAGGGTTTAAAATGATTTAAATCACCAAAAAAATCATCAAAGAAAGGACTGATAGAAGAATCTTGTCTTTTAGAATGAAGACCTCCCAAAATTGGATTGTTAGCATCTGTTTTCATAATTTGATAGCAATTTTGACATAAATCGACTTGTTTTTGCTTACCATTTAAGCTTGTATACAAGTGAATGGAAGCTTCGTTTAAGTTACAGTTTTGACAAAGCATATGATTACCTCCAAAGCTTTTTGTGACAGTTATGCCTTTAGTCAATAAAGGTCAAACTTTATACTCATATTATAGCACCCTAAAATGGGAAATCAAGTAAAAAGTTTATTTTTTAGCACTCTTTTAATCAGAGTGCTAATCGCTTGTTTTAAAGTGAAAATCTCACGTAAAATAATCAGAAAAAACTTTCTTTTTGTGTTTGTTTAGACATTTTTATGTTAAAATAATAAAGACAATAAAGGAATAGGAGAATCGAAATGGAATCACATTTGGTGAGAATTATTAACCGCCTTGAATTGATGATTACTGATGGTGGTAATTTAAAAAGAAATTTTGAACGTGATGGTGTCGTCGTCGCTGAAGTGGCATTTTCTAATGACCCAGAAAGCGGACCAGTTTTCACATTGAGAGATGTTGAAGCACGTGAATCATATTCTTTTGATAGCATTGATTTAATTGCAATGGAAATCTACGATTTACTATATTAATCATGTGGAATAAGGGAGCTTACTTTGTAAGTTCCCTTATTTATTTTAAACTTGTATTTTTATTCATTTGATGTTATAATTATTTTTATTCTTAAATTGATACTAATAGGAGTTTATATGAATTTTTCTTTTTTGCCCCAATACTGGGCTTATTTTAATTATGGGGTTATCGTAACCATCCTTATTTCAGCTAGCGTCGTCTTTTTTGGAACAATTATTGGTGTCATGATTACTTTTGCCAATCGCAGTTCTTTTAAGCCCTTAAGTTGGTTGGCTAGCTTATACGTTTGGATTTTCCGTGGAACTCCTATGGTTGTTCAAATTATGATAGCCTTTGCTTGGATGCATTTTAACAACTTACCAACAATTGGTTTTGGTGTTCTTGATCTTGATTTTTCAAGACTATTGCCTGGTATTATTATTATTTCTTTAAATAGCGGAGCTTATATTTCAGAAATCGTCAGAGCAGGTATTGAAGCTGTTCCTAAAGGCCAGTTAGAAGCAGCTTATTCACTTGGTATTCGTCCTAAAAATGCAATGAGATTTGTCATTTTACCGCAAGCATTTAAAAATATATTACCTGCTTTAGGCAATGAATTTATTACCATTATTAAAGATAGTGCCTTACTTCAAACTATCGGGGTTATGGAATTGTGGAATGGGGCTCAAACAGTCGTGTCTTCAACTTATCTGCCAATTACACCTTTACTGTTTGCTGCTTTTTACTACTTAATGGTGACAACAATTTTATCACAACTCTTGAAAATGCTTGAGTCAAAAATGGGACAAGGAGTAAATGGATTATGAGTGAAACAATTATAGCAATTAATGATTTGCATAAATATTTTGGTAAAAATGAAGTCTTAAAAGGCATTAATCTTGATATTCAACAAGGTGAAGTCGTTGTTATTATCGGACCATCAGGTTCTGGAAAGTCAACACTTTTGAGAAGTATGAATTTGTTAGAAGTTCCTACTAAAGGTCAGGTCACTTTTGAAGGTGTTGATATCACTGATAAGAAAAATGATGTCTTCAAGATGCGTGAAAAAATGGGCATGGTTTTTCAGCAGTTTAACTTATTTCCAAATATGACTGTTTTAGAAAACATTACCCTATCTCCGATTCAAACCAAAGGCAAATCAAAAGCTGATGCTGAAAAGAAAGCCTTTGAACTACTTGAAAAAGTGGGACTTTCAGAAAAAGCTCATGCCTATCCCGTTAGTTTATCAGGTGGACAACAACAAAGGATTGCTATTGCTCGAGGTTTGGCTATGGATCCAGATGTCTTATTGTTTGATGAGCCAACATCAGCTCTAGACCCTGAAATGGTTGGTGAAGTACTTGCTGTTATGCAAGATTTAGCAAAATCGGGAATGACAATGGTGATTGTAACACATGAAATGGGATTTGCAAAGGAAGTCGCAGACCGGGTCATCTTTATGGATGGTGGTGTAATTGTTGAAGAAGGCACACCAAGCCAAGTCTTTGACAATACTCGTGAAGAAAGAACACAAGATTTCTTAAGTAAGGTTCTTTAAAAGAAATTGGAAAAGGAAGAGGCAAATGCTTCTTCTTTTTGATATAATAGAAAAAATAAATGAAAGGATAGTCAAATGGCGACAATAATTGATGGAAAAGCCTTAGCGCAAAAAATGCAAGCGAGCCTTGCAGAAAAAGTCACAGACATGAAAAAAGAGTACGGCATTGTCCCAGGTTTAGTGGTTATTTTAGTTGGAGATAATACAGCAAGCCAAGTCTATGTGAGAAATAAGGAAAAATCTGCATTGGCTGCAGGATTTAAAAGTGAGACCATTAGACTTTCAGAATCAACGAGTCAAGAGGAATTAATTGCAATCATTAGACAGTACAATCTTGATGAAACCATACATGGTATTTTGGTGCAGTTACCGCTACCACAGCATATTAACGATAAAAAAATTATTTTGGAAATTGACCCTAAAAAAGATGTTGATGGCTTTCATCCAATGAATACTGGGCATCTTTGGTCAGGCCGTTCTCAAATGGTTCCGTGTACACCAGCAGGTATTATGGAAATGTTTAGAGAATACAGCATAGATTTAGAAGGTAAAGATGCTGTTATTATTGGTCGTTCTAATATTGTTGGAAAACCAATGGCTCAATTACTTTTGGATAAAAATGCAACAGTCACTCTAGCTCATTCACGTACGCGTCATTTGGAGAAAATTGCAAGACGGGCAGATATCTTAATTGTTGCAATTGGTCAAGGTCATTTTGTCACTAAAGAATTTGTCAAAGACGGTGCAGTGGTTATTGACGTTGGGATGAATCGTGATGACAATGGTAAGTTAATTGGTGATGTTGCTTTTGATGAAGTTGAACCCTTAGCAAGCTATATTACACCTGTTCCAGGTGGTGTTGGACCTATGACCATAACCATGCTATTAGAGCAAACCTATCAATCAGCACTCCGTAGTATCATTACAGACTAAAACATTGTTAAAGAGAAGCATAGGGCTTCTTTTTTCATTCTTTCAACACCCAAATTATAGCGAAAAATGGTATAATTGCATTAGTATTCACTCGATATGAGAAGAAGTTAGAAAGGTTAGACCATGCCAGACTATCTAAGTGTCACACATTTAACCAAATATTTGAAAATGAAGTTTGACCGTGACCCTTACTTGGAAAGGGTTTACCTGACGGGTCAAGTCTCCAACTTTCGTAAACGTCCCAGTCATCAATATTTTTCACTTAAGGATGAAGGTGCAGTTATTCAAGCGACCATGTGGGCAGGTGCCTACAAAAAATTAGGCTTTGACCTTGAAGAAGGCATGAAAGTAAATGTTATTGGAAGGATTCAAATCTATGAACCTTCTGGGTCATACTCTATTATTATTGAAAAGGCAGAGCCAGATGGCGTAGGTGCTTTGGCCTTACAATTTGAACAATTAAAAAATAAATTGGCGGCTCAAGGTTATTTTGAAGACAAACACAAGCAAAGTCTTCCCCAGTTTGTGACCAAAATTGGGGTTTTGACAAGTCCAAGTGGAGCTGTTATCAGAGATATTATCACAACTGTATCCAGACGTTTTCCTGGTGTTGAAATCTTGCTTTTTCCTACTAAGGTACAAGGAGAAGGTTCGGCGCAAGAAGTGGTTGCAAACATTAAAAAAGCAAATCAAAGAGATGATCTAGATCTGTTAATTGTTGGTCGAGGAGGAGGTTCTATTGAAGACCTTTGGGCTTTTAATGAGGAAGAGGTCGTTAGAGCTATCTTTGAATCGCACCTTCCCATCATTTCCAGTGTCGGCCATGAAACAGACGTCACCTTGGCAGATTTTGTAGCTGATCGCAGAGCGGCAACACCGACAGCAGCAGCAGAGTTAGCAACGCCAGTAACTAAAGCTGATATCATCTCTTGGCTTGCAGAACGACAAAATAGAGTCTATCAGGCACAATTAAGACTCATAAAACAAAAGCAAGAACAGGTTCTTAAACTGTCACAATCAGTGATTTTTAGGCAACCAGAACGTCTTTATGATGCTTATTTGCAGAAACTTGATCGCTTGCAATTAGCGTTAGGCAATGCCTTTAAAGAGCAGTTGAGACAGTCAAAAGAAGACGAGTTGCTTCTTAAGCATCGGTTACGCTCCATTGATTTAATTGGAAAAGTGACCACTTATCAAGAAAATCTTAAACATCTGACTTATCAACTAGAAGCTCATACCAAACATAAATATGAGAAACAATTTGCTCGTTTTGAAAAAGCTCAAGATGCTTTATTATCTTTAGATACGACACGGATTATTGCCAGGGGATATGCCTTGGTAAAAAAAGAAAATCAAGTCCAGGAATCTGTGAAAACACTAAAAAAAGGAGATCAACTTAGCATTGAAATGCGAGATGGTCAGATAGAAGTAGAGGTTAAGCATGTCAACTAAAAAAACATTTGAAGAAAATTTACAAGAATTAGAAGCTATCGTTACACAATTGGAAAATGGTGATGTTCCTTTAGAAGAGGCCATTAGCCAATTTCAAGAAGGAATGCTCTTGTCTAAAAACCTTCAAAAGACCTTACAGGAAGCTGAAAAAACTATGGTTAAGGTCATGCAGGCGGACGGAACAGAAGTGGAAATTGATGCCTAATGGATAAGTTACAAGGAATTGATGATGCTATTCGTCGTTACTATGATACAGCGCCTTTTGTTGTATCAGAAAGCCTAATTGAAGCTATTCTTTATTCTGTTGATGCTGGGGGTAAACGTATTCGACCTCTACTGTTACTAGAATTACTAGAAGGATTTGGCGTGACGCTAACAGATGCTCATTATGATGTGGCAGCTGCTTTAGAAATGATTCACACTGGTAGTCTTATTCATGATGATCTTCCAGCTATGGATAATGATGACTACCGTAGGGGACGTTTAACCAGTCATAAACAATATGATGAAGCGACAGCTATTTTAGCAGGTGATAGTCTTTTTTTAGACCCCTTTGGCTTATTAGCTAAAGCTCAATTACCTGCTCATATTTTGATTAGGCTAGTAAAAGAACTATCAGCTGCATCAGGGACCTTTGGTATGGTCGGTGGGCAAATGCTGGATATGCAAGCTGAAGGTCAAAAATTAGATGTTATAGAATTATCAATTATTCATGCTAATAAAACAGGACAGTTACTAGCTTTTCCATTTATGGCAGCAGGCTTAATTACAGAACAAGAAGAAAAAATCACGCAAAGACTTCATCAAGCAGGTCTACTGATTGGTCACGCCTTTCAAGTTAGAGATGATATTTTAGACCTTACTGCTAGCTTTGATCAACTTGGTAAAACACCTCAAAAAGATCTCCAAGCACAGAAATCAACCTACCCAAGTTTACTGGGCTTAGAGCAATCTTACTTTGTTTTAAATGATTCCTTGGATCAGGCTCAAAGGATTTTTGCTGATTTGCATCAACGAGTTGGTTTTGATGCAACTACCATACATGACATGATAGAAAGGTTGCGACTAAATGCCTAAAGAAAGAGTAGATGTCCTAGCCTATAAGCAAGGGTTATTTGATACTAGAGAACAAGCTAAAAGAGGTGTTATGGCTGGTCTTGTCGTCTCATTACTCAATGGGGAGCGGTATGATAAACCAGGAGAAAAAATTGATGAAGCAACTGAACTTAAACTAAAAGGTGAAAAACTGAAATATGTTAGCCGTGGTGGTCTTAAACTTGAAAAAGCTTTAGAGGTTTTTGGTATTTCTGTTAGTGATATGACAACTATTGATATTGGTGCCTCAACAGGTGGCTTCACAGATGTCATGTTGCAAGCAGGTGCAAGGTTGGTTTATGCTGTTGATGTGGGAACCAATCAATTGGTTTGGAAGTTGCGTCAAGACCAACGGGTGCGTAGTATGGAACAATATAATTTTCGCTATGCACAATTAGCAGATTTTATGGAAGGTCAACCTTCCTTTGCAAGTATTGATGTTTCTTTTATTTCCTTGAATTTAATTTTACCAGCATTGCAAGAAATTCTTGCTGATAAAGGACAAGTGGTTGCCTTAGTTAAGCCACAGTTTGAAGCAGGCAGAGAGCAAATTGGAAAAAATGGAATTGTTAAAGACGCTAAGATTCATGAATTTGTTTTAAAAAATGTCATGCATTTTGCTCAAAATAACGGATTTACAGTTAAAGGCTTAGATTTTTCACCAATTCAAGGTGGCCATGGTAATATTGAATTTTTAGCCCACTTAGAAAAAACATCACATCCTCAATCACTGGATTTACAAGTTGTTGAGGAAATCGTTGAAAAAGCACATAAGGAATTTAATCGACATGAAGAAGAATGAACGTTTAGATTTGATTAAAAAAATGGTTTTATCCCATGATATTGAAACACAGCATGAATTGCTAGCATTATTAAAAAATCATGGTTTAGAGTTAACGCAAGCTACCATTTCTCGAGATATGAATGAAATTGGTATTGTTAAGATTCCGTCTGGATCAGGTCCCTATATTTATGGCTTATCTCAGGATAGTGGTAAAAAAATTTCTCAACGCCCTGTCTCTATTCGCAGTACAATTTTACAAGTATCAGAGGAGCATGAGAGTCTTAAGTACCATCTTTACCTTAAGGTAACCCCTGGAAATGCAATGCTTATTAAGCGTTACTTGTTTACAGACTTTGCAGATAGACTCTTTAGTGTTATTGCTGATGATGACAGTATTCAAATTATTAGTAAAACACCTGAAGATACAACATATATTCGTCAACAAGTTCAAAAATGGATGAAGGATAAATAATCTCAAGAGAGGATTGAATGCATGCTACTTGAAATTTCCATAAAAAATTTCGCAATTATTGAAGAAATTTCCTTGCAATTTGATAATGGAATGACAGTACTTACTGGTGAAACAGGAGCTGGTAAATCTATTATCATTGATGCTATGAATATGATGCTTGGGGCGCGTGCAAGTACAGAAGTGATTAGACATGGGGCTCAAAAGGCTGAAATTGAAGGTTTCTTTTCATTAGGGGAAAATCAAGCACTCCAAGAAGTTTTACAGGAAAATGGATTGGAACTTTCTGATGATTTGGTTATCCGAAGAGAAATTTTTGCTAATGGGCGAAGTGTCAGTCGCATTAATGGTCAAATGGTCAATTTGGCAACACTTAAACAAGTCGGTCAGTTTTTAGTGGATATTCACGGACAGCATGACCAAGAAGACCTAATGAAGGCTAGTCACCATCAGGCAATCTTAGATGCTTTTGGTGATAGTCATTTTAAAGCTGTTAAGTTGACCTACCAAGAGCTTTTTGATCAGTATAAGAGCTTACGCAAAAAAGTCATTGATAAACAAAAAAATGAGCGTGACCATAAAGAAAGAATTGACATGCTTTCTTTCCAAATGGCAGAAATTGAAGCTGCAGATTTAAAACGTGGTGAAGACCAAGCCCTAATCAAAGAGCGTGATCGATTACTTAACCATAAAAATATCGCTGATACGTTGACAAATGCTTATGTCATGTTGGATAATGAGGAATTCTCAAGTTTATCAAATATGAGATCAGCCATGAATGACTTGATGTCAATTGAAGATTATGATCCTGACTATAAGACCATGTCATCAAGTGTTTCAGAAGCCTATTACATTTTAGAAGAAGTAACAAAGCAGCTAGCTGATACAATTGACAACCTTGATTTTGATGGGGCAAGATTGCAAGAGATTGAAGCTCGTCTAGATATCATTAATAGCCTTAGCCGTAAATATGGGGGGCAGGTTGATGATATTTTGGATTATTACAATAATAGCCTTAAGGAATACCAACTCCTATCAGGTGGAGATGTGTCAACAGGTGATATTGAAAAAGCACTCAAACAGTTAGAAAAAGACCTTTTACAAGCGGCTAGTGATCTAAGTAAACATCGTCATCAATTGGCCTTGCAACTTGAGACTGACATTAAAAATGAACTTAAAGAGCTTTATATGGAAAAAGCTGATTTTAAAGTGAATTTTCAAGCTTCGAAATTTAACCGTCAGGGGAATGAGAGCATTGAATTTTACATCATGACAAACCCTGGTGAAGGCTTTAAACCACTTGTGAAAGTGGCTTCTGGTGGGGAATTATCTCGTCTCATGTTAGCTATTAAATCAGCCGTTTCACAAAAAGAGGACAAGACGAGTATTGTTTTTGATGAGGTTGATACTGGTGTGTCCGGTCGTGTGGCGCAAGCTATTGCCCAAAAAATCTATAAAATTGGTCAGCATGGTCAAGTCTTAGCTATCTCACATTTGCCTCAGGTTATTGCAATTGCTGATTACCAATTCTTTATTTCTAAAGAAAGTAAGGAAGATAGCACAGTTTCAAGAGTGTCTCTTTTGACTTTTGAAGAGCGTGTTGAGGAGATTGCTAAAATGATTGCAGGGCATGATATTACAGAAACAGCAAGACAACAAGCGAAAGACTTATTACAAAAATAGAGAGAATCGGCACTGCCCCCATCAAATGAGACAGAAGAAAAACACTCCTGAAGAAATCTAGTAAACTAGAAACAGGAGTGTTTTATTATGGTCAAAAAAGCTTATTCATTAGAAACGAAGTTATCTTGCATCGAGATGAAGAATGTAGGCAAGTCAAACAAGGTCATTATGGAGACCTTAGGTATCAAAAATGATAGTCAAATCTATACTTGGATGAAATGGTATGAAAAGGATGAATTGCACCGTTTCCACCAACCTGTAGGTAAACAATATACTTACGGACAAGGTATGGAACAACTCTCTGAAATAGAACAGTTACGACTTCAGGTGGATCTCTTAAAAAAGTATCGAAGCTTGATAAGAAAATCGACAAAGTGACCCTTATCAAGCTTGTGGAAGACTATAAGAATATTTACCCCGTTTCCGTTATTCTAAATTGTTTTGGTGTCAGACGGTCTACCTTTTACCGTTGGAAAAAGAAAAGGGAGACGCCACAGAAAAGAGATGTCATAGTTGAAACCATTGAGCTACTCTGCATGGAGAATCACTTTATTTATGGTTATCGTACCATTACACGATTGCTCAAGAAGACCTATGGATTGACTATTAATGCTAAGAAGGTCTATCGTATCATGAAAACTAATGGCTGGCTTTGTCGTACACGTCCAAAGAAATCTCCCAATCTGGGCAAACCCTATTATGTGACGGGAAATAAATTAAATCGGAATTTCCAAGCCGATAAGCCATTGGAAAAGCTTGTAACGGATATTACCTACCTATATTTCGGAAACTGTAAATTGTATCTCTCTTCAATTATGGACCTCTATAACCGAGAGATTATAGCTTATACTATCTCAGATTGTCAGGACACAGATTTTGTACTAGACACCCTTAATCAACTGAAATTACCCAATGGAGCACTCTTACACAGCGATCAGGGCTCAGTCTACACTTCTAAGGCTTACTATCAGGCTTGCACGGAAAAAGGCATCACCCGCTCTATGTCCCGTAAGGGAACACCAGCAGATAATGCCTGTATTGAATGGTTTCACTCCGTCCTAAAGACTGAAACCTTTTATCTCCATGATAGGAGAAAATACAACAAGGATAGTATAACAAATATTGTTAAAAATTACATTATATTTTATAATGAAACTAGAATTCAACAGAGATTAAACGACCAGCCTCCTGTACAGTACAGGAAACTGATCGCGTGAAAGTGTTTTTCTTCTGTCCCACTATTGGGGTGCAGCGCCATCACCTCTCTTTTTTGTTTTTAGGGGGATCAATTCGTCTGCTAAAGAAGGTGAGTTTTTGATTTATTGGCTAATCAGTGCTAAAATAAAGTGACATGAATCTCATGATAGAATGGAAGGAAAAAATGGGAAAAATTAAAATTGTGACCGATTCATCCCTAACAATTGAACCGGAATTAATTGAAAAATATGACATTACAGTTGTTCCCCTATCAGTAATGGTGGATGGTAAACTGTATTCTGATAATGACTTAAAAGCAGAAGGCCAATTTCTAAAATTAATGCAAAATAGCAAAGAGCTTCCTAAAACTAGCCAGCCCCCAGTAGGGTTATTTGCACAGTACTATGAACAATTACAGGCTGATGGGGCGAAAGAGATTATTGCCATCCACCTTACGCCAGCTTTGTCGGGGACTATTGAAGCATCGCGCCAAGGCGCAACAATTGCTGGCGCTAATGTTCATGTGCTGGATTCAGGATTTACTGACCAGGCCATGAAATACCAAGTGATTGAAGCTGCAAAAATGGCACAAGAAGGAGCAGAACTGTCTGACATCCTGACAAAAATTGAAGACATCAAAAAAAATACCAAACTGTTTATTGGTGTTTCTACCCTAGAAAATCTTGTTAAAGGTGGAAGAATTGGTCGAGTAACAGGAGCAATTACAAGTTTGCTTAACATTCGACTGTTAATGGAGTTGAAGGATTCTGAATTAAAACCGATTGCTAAAGGACGAGGAAATAAAACATTTTTGAAATGGTTAGATAATTATATGACAGATACCCTTGATAAAACGATTAAAGAATTAAGCATTTCCTACGCAGGAGACCGCACTTTGGCGCAACAATTGCAAGAAAAATTGGCGAGCGTTTACAGTGGTCCAATTGCAGTATTAGAAACGGGATCTATTATTCAAACCCACACTGGTGAAGGGGCATTCGCCATTATGATAAGATATGATTAAAACACTTCTTAAAACTAGTCTGGGCTTTTTGCTCATGCTTGCCATGTCTTTTTTCGTTTTAAATCTGTTGATACCAGAATCGAAATCACAAGTTAAAAAAGGTGATTTATTACAGCACGAAAATCGGACCTTCAACTATATTGCAATTGGTGATTCCTTAACTGAAGGAGTTGGTGATTCAACAAATCAAGGTGGTTTTGTGCCAATACTTGCTAAAAATTTAGAAAGCCAGTATAACCTCAAAGTTACCTACCGTAATTATGGCATATCAGGCAATACCAGTAATCAGATTTTAGCAAGAATGCTTTCTGAGGATGTCATTCAAGAACAAGTGAAACAATCTGATTTAATGACCCTAACAGTTGGTGGCAATGATGTCATGGCTGTTATTCGGAAAAATTTGACTAATTTAAAACGTTCTAGTTTTGAAAAAGCTTCGCTTGCCTATCAAGATCGTTTACGTCAGATTATTGACTTAAGCAAAAAGGAAAATAAGCACCTTAGTATTTATATTCTAGGAATCTATAACCCTTTTTACCTTAATTTTCCAGAGATGACAGAGATGCAAGATGTTATCGATAATTGGAATCAAAAGACTAAAGAAGTTACCCAAGAATATGACAAGGTCTATTTTGTTCCAATTAATGATCAGCTTTATAAAGGTGCTAATGGTGAAGAGGCTATTATTGAGCAAGATGGCAGTCAAAAAACAGTAATCAATGATGTTTTGTTTACAGGAGATCATTTCCATCCCAACACTATTGGTTATCACATTATGTCAGACAATGTTATGGAGGCAATTAAGAAACATGAAAAAAAACTTAACAATTAATTGGTGGAAGTGGGCCTGTTTATTACTACTTGCCTTCAATTTAGCCTTTGTAGCTGTGCTTGCCAGTCGTTTGATACAAGTTAGAGAAACAGAGAGTCAGCAATTGGTTCAATCTAAAGCGAAAAAAGTTAAAGTTGGAACGATTATCAGCAATCGTCAGCAAATCAATGACACGGTGGCTAGTTTTTTGCAAGCCTACCAAACAAAAGAGCTCAACTACAAACTTTATACGACGAGTTCATCCATTGTATTTGAAGGAAAATACAAGTTACTTGGCTATGAAGTGCCCTTATATATCTATTTCCAACCAAGTCATTTAGAAAATGGGGCTATTCAATTAGAAGTCACCTCGTTTTCGGCAGGGACTCTCCCTTTACCAGAAAGAGAAGTCCTGCAATATCTAAAGTCAACTTATAAACTGCCACACTTTGTGACAGTCAATCCTCAGAAGTCACTTCTAGTTGTTAATTTACAATCGATTGAAAACCAACAAGGACTTTATCTGGAATCTAAGAAAATTGACTTAGTTAATAATGACATTAGCTTTGATATCTTTAAGAAATCGTAGAAATAACGTTAAATACTTGACCTATAAGCTTTTTTTAGATATGATTATAACTGTTAAAGCAATAATGCTTATAAATTAATTGGAGGATTTGTTAAATGGCTAACAAACAAGATTTAATCGCAAAAGTTGCAGAAGCAACTGAACTTACTAAAAAAGATTCAGCAGCAGCAGTTGACGCTGTATTCTCTGCAATTGAAGGCTTCCTTGCAGAAGGTGAAAAAGTTCAATTAATCGGTTTTGGTAACTTTGAAGTTCGCGAACGCGCAGCTCGTAAAGGTCGTAACCCACAAACTGGTGCAGAAATCGAAATCGCAGCATCAAAAGTTCCAGCATTCAAAGCTGGTAAAGCTCTTAAAGACGCTGTTAAATAATAATTATAAAAAAACCTTATCATTTCAACTGAAGTTGACCTTGATAAGGTCTTTTTTTTATTTTCATTGAAATTTTCTGAAAGGTATTATTTAGAATCGTTCCAAATTACTTGACTTTTTTATTTAGAATAATTATAATTAAGATAGATTAAAGAGTTTGATAACTTTCAAGTTGGAGGGATTAAAATGACTTGGATTAAAGAACATAAACGTATTTTAGCAACGGTATCTTGTTTGATTTTGATTTTAATTGGTTTGGCATTATATGCTTCTCAAGCAACTCTTGCATCCTATTTTTTTATAACAGCCTTTGTAGTTGGTGGTTATGAATCGGCAAAAACAGGTTTAGAAGAGTTGGCCATCCATAAACATCTCTCGGTAGATGTTTTAATGGTTTTAGCAGCAGTTGGTGCTGGTTTTATTGGTTATTGGTTAGAAGGCTCTCTTTTGATTTTTATTTTCTCATTGTCAAGCACCTTGGAAGAATTGGCTATGGAAAAAAGTAAAGATGCAATAGCAGCCTTAATGAACCTGACACCAGACACTGCACGTAAATTTAATGCTAATGGAAATCTCGAAGAAGTTGAGACAAAAAATCTATTGATAGGGGACAAACTTCAAGTCCGAAAAGGTGAGGCTGTACCTATTGATGGCAAGTTGTTGAGTG
Organism: Streptococcus iniae; assembly: GCF_030732225.1. NCBI lineage: Bacteria > Bacillati > Bacillota > Bacilli > Lactobacillales > Streptococcaceae > Streptococcus > Streptococcus iniae. Next base: position 614,076 of record NZ_CP132230.1, read on the forward strand.
ACTTTGGACAATTTGATGAGTCAATGGTTACAGGTGAGCCTATTACAGTGGATAAAGCAAAAGGTGATGACTTAATTGGGGGTACTATTAACAAGGCACAGACAGTTGAAATGCTTGTAACGGTTGAAAACGAAGACACTTTGTTTGCCAAAATTGTTAATTTAGTAGAATCAGCTCAAACCCAAAAAAGTAAAACAGCAACCTTTATTGAAAATCTTGAAGACACTTATGTAAAAATCGTTTTGCTAATGGTTCCAATTTTTATTTTCTTTACCCACTTCATTTTGGGCTGGGAGTGGCTTTCAGCCTTTTATAGAGGAATGATTCTCTTAACCGTTGCATCTCCTTGCGCATTGGTTGCTGCTTCAACTCCTGCCAGTCTATCTGCTATTAGCCGTGCGGCTCGTAAAGGATTAGTCATAAAAGGGGGAGATATCATCGATAATATGGGAGATATCAAAGCAGTTGTCATGGATAAAACGGGTACTCTAACACAAGGAAAACCATCTGTAGTTGATGCCAAGTATATAGGTGAAAAAGGACTGGTTGATGCCCTTGTAAAAACAGTAGAAGAAACATCGTCACATCCAATTTCAAAAGCACTTTTAGAATTTACTTCAGAAACAGATCGCTTGCTACTTGATTCAATTGATGACATCTCTGGAAAAGGTTTCTTGTTGCAATATAAAGGCCAAGAATGGCGTATAGGTAAGAAATCATTTGTTTTAGAAGTGGTTGATTCTATTGATAAGGTTGAAGAAGCTATTGAACAATTAGAAAATCAAGGTAAAACACTGGTTTATGTTTCCTGTGACAATAAATTAATGGCTTACTTTGCTTTGCTAGATGATATTAAGGCAGAATCTCTAGATGCTATTAATATGTTACATGATCTCGGCATTAAAACAGTTATGCTAACTGGAGACCAAGAAAAAACAGCAACCTATGTTGCTGAAAAGCTGGGAATTGATCAGGTGGTAGCAAATTGCATGCCACAAGATAAGCTAGCACGTATCCTAGAGCTCAAAAAACAATACGGTTGTGTGGCCATGGTTGGTGATGGCATTAATGATGCACCAGCCTTAGCACAGGCCGATGTATCCTATGCAATTGGTACAGGAACAGATATTGCTATGGAAAGTGCAGACAGCGTCATTATGGATGACTTGACTAGAATTCCCTATTCTATTAGACTATCCCAAAAAATGAAAGGGATTGTCAAACAAAATATTATCTTTGCTTTGTCTGTCATTTCCTTGTTGATTCTTGCCAATGTCATGCAAGTGGTTAATTTACCACTAGGGGTAGTTGGGCATGAAGGCTCTACAATTCTTGTTATCCTAAATGGTCTACGCCTACTGTCCTTTAAATAGTGTAAAGGCTTGCAATGTCTCAGAAAAGCCGATATACTAGAATTAATAATTCTAGAGGAGAGGGCTATTATGATACATCATGTCGTTTTGGGCCTTGTTATTTTCACAGCAGTCAAAATTGCTTTGATTATGATAATGTCCAATATCTTTTTACCTAAAAATGGTAAACAAAAAGCAGCAATTGAAGGTAAAGAATCTGAGCTAAAACCCTCAAAAATTGGCCATTTAAAAGCAGCAGAGAAGTTTAAAAGAGATTACTTTTTAAAGTAGTCTCTTTTAAATTTAAGTAAGGTACTTGAGTTTTCCTCGGAAATCAGCCAAGCTGTCATACCCTTTTGCAAGCATAATGTTTTGTAATTCTTTGGTGACCCGATCAAAGATAATGGGACCTTCTTCGTGTAAGGCTGTTCCAATTTGAACCATACTAGCCCCACATAGAATATGTTCAAAGGCATCTCGCCCATTTTTGACACCTCCCGTTCCAATAATGTGAATAGAAGGATTGAGTCTTTGATAAAAAGCGTGAACATTAGCAAGAGCTGTTGGTTTAAGGTATTCCCCTCCAATACCACCAAAACCATTTTTGGGTTTGATGGTAACTGTTTCATCATCAATTAGCAATCCATTACCTATCGAATTCACACAGTTAACAAAGGTTAGCGGGAAGTGATTAAAAATAGCAGCAGCTTGGTCAAAATGAACAATATCAAAGTAGGGTGGTAATTTTAGTCCTAGAGGTTTTTTGAAATAAGTGAAAATCTCTGATAATACTTTTTTTGTGGTATCAAAATCATAAGCCATTTGGGGCTTGCCAGGAAGGTTTGGACAAGACAGATTGAGTTCGACTAGACCACGATAATTAGAATCTTGAACTTTTTTTAAGATATGATGAGTATCGTCAAGACTTAGACCAATCACTGACAAGAAGTGATTGGTACTGGTGGTGTTTTTATCTAATTCAAGTAAAAAGTCAAGGTAGTATTCATAACCAAAGTTTGGAAGTCCCATTGCATTAATAGAGCCCAATGGACTTTTTAGATACCTTGGTTCCGGATTACCTTTTCTAGGCGTTAGCGTTCCAGTTTTAGTCACAAAACAAGCAGCCTTAGATGCTTGAATGGCAAGTAATTCCTCTTTTGTCATGCAATAGATACCAGCAGCGTTCATTAGACAATTATCAAAGTGAAATGAACCAATTGTTGTAGCAGTTGAGACCATAAAACCTCCTAAAGTTGGCAAATTTTTTCTATTCTATCATTTGGCTTTTACAAAGGCAAGTGAATTCCTAAGAAAATAAAAAATGTATGTTAATGATAACTTTTCAAACTTTTCATGAGAATGACTAAGGTCTTTCAAAATATACAGGAATATACTAGCTTTTTTAGTCTATTTTTTGTAAAATAGAGAGGAAAAAGGTTTAAAACCTTTAATAAAAGGAGATATTAACTAATGGTAAAATTGGTTTTCGCTCGCCACGGTGAGTCAGAATGGAACAAAGCTAATCTTTTTACTGGTTGGGCAGACGTTGACCTTTCAGAAAAAGGAACTCAACAAGCTATTGATGCTGGTAAATTAATTAAAGAAGCTGGTATTGAATTTGATTTAGCCTTCACTTCAGTTCTTAAACGTGCAATTAAAACAACAAATCTTGCACTTGAATACTCAGATCAACTTTGGGTACCAACTGAAAAATCATGGCGTTTAAACGAACGTCATTATGGTGGTTTAACAGGTAAAAACAAAGCAGAAGCTGCAGCAGAATTTGGTGATGATCAAGTTCACATCTGGCGTCGTTCATACGATGTATTGCCTCCAAATATGGCTAAAGATGATGAGCATTCAGCACATACTGACCGTCGTTACGCTCACCTTGATAACTCAGTTATTCCTGATGCAGAAAACTTAAAAGTTACTTTAGAGCGTGCCTTACCTTTTTGGGAAGATAAAATTGCACCAGCTTTAGTTGATGGTAAAAATGTTTTTGTTGGCGCACATGGAAACTCAATTCGTGCCCTTGTTAAGCACATCAAACAATTATCAGATGACGAAATCATGGACGTTGAAATTCCAAATTTCCCACCATTAGTTTTCGAATTTGATGAAAAATTGAATCTTACTGCTGAATATTACCTAGGTGGTGAATAATACGATAATCAGGCTACGGCCTGATTTTTTCTTCTTTTTCTTACCTGGTTTTTTATGATATGATAGTGGTAAGAAAATGCTAGGAAAGGATATTAATGAAAGCTAAGGACCGTAGAAAAGAAATTTTAGAGAAGCTAACGGTTAGTCAAGAGACCTTATCGGCCTCACAATTGGCTAAAGTGTTTGATGTCAGTAGACAAGTCATTGTAGGAGACATTGCTTTATTGCGGGCGCAGGGAGCAGATATTCTATCTACGCCAAAAGGGTATATGATAAGAGAAATTGTTGCCAGCCACTACTATTCGGGTAGAATAGTTTGTAAGCACTCTCCGGAAGAGACTTACCAGGAGCTCTCAATTATTCTTGAGCAAGGCGGACAAATTCTTACTGTTGAAATTGACCATCCTGTCTATGGCATGTTAACAGCGCCATTGAATATCAAAAATGAAGATGACATTGCTCTTTTTTTAGAGGCTATAAAGGACTCTAAAGGCCATTTTCTATCATCTTTGACAGAAGGACTTCATAGTCATTTGATTGCTTGTCCAAGTCTTGCTGATTTTGAACGGATAAAAGAAGCACTAAGCAAGGCCCATATTTTATACTAGATTTAAAAAAAAATACTTACAGGTGTCTTGACACTTGTAAGTATTTTTTTTATGATTAATAATTGAAGGAGACATTATGACGCAAAAAAATACAAAAAAAATCGCATACGCTTCAATTTTAACGGCTTTTGGAATTTTAATTCCAATGATAATGCCGGTGAAAATCATTATTGGTCCAGCTTCTTTTACCTTAGCTAGTCATGTCCCCTTATTTTTAGCAACCTTTATATCTGTTCCTGTTGCTATTTTTGTTGGGTTTGGGACAACTTTAGGCTTCTTTATGGCAGGATTTCCTATTGTTATTGTGATGCGTGCTTTGTCGCAAATTATTTTTGCGTTCATCGCGAGTATCATTCTTAAAAAAAGTCCTCAGTGGATTGAACAGCCTCTTAAAACCTTTATTTTTGGCTTATTGATTAACCTGATTCATGGTTTGGGTGAGCTGATTGCAGTTTACCTCATGACGTCACCAGCTGGAGGTGATCCGAAGTATCTCTTATCACTAGTTCTTCTAGTTGGTGTCGGAACAGTTATTCATGGTCTAGTGGATTTCTATTTAGCTCTTTTCCTATGGAAATCCTTGCTTAAGGCAAATCTTCTAAAGTAAGTTCATCTAAATTCTGAAATCTTCTCTGAAAGTGCTTGCATTTTTTCTAAAAATTGCTATACTAGTTAATGCATTTGTGAATCACGTAACATTAGGAGTTAATATGAAAAGTCCAGAAAATATTTTAGAAACAACGATTGCAATTGGTCACCACAAGATTGAAAAAAGCTTTCTTGCTAAGGCTATTTTAGGATTTATTGGTGGTGCCATGATTAGTCTTGGCTATCTCTTGTATGTCAGGATTGCGGCGAGTGCTTTAGAAAGCTTTGGAGCCTTTTCAAGTATTTTAGGGGCAGCAGCTTTTCCAATTGGTTTAATCATTATTCTGATGGCTGGTGGTGAGCTAATTACAGGTAATATGATGGCTGTGTCGGCAAGTTTTTTTGCTAAAAAAGTTACCTTATCTGACTTAGTTAAAAACTGGTTAGTTGTTACGCTATTTAATGTCATTGGCGCTATTTTTGTAGCCTTTGTGTTTGGGCATTTTTTAGGATTAACCTCAGCAGGTATTTTCAAACAAGAAGTCATCGAAGTAGCACATGCTAAAATTGCAGCTAGTCCTATGCAAGCTTTTGTTTCAGGTATAGGGTGTAATTGGTTTGTTGGTTTAGCCTTATGGTTAAATTATGGTGCAGGTGATGCCTCAGGTAAAATTTTAGGCATTTGGTTCCCAGTAATGACGTTTGTAGCTTTAGGCTTTCAGCATAGTGTGGCTAATGCCTTTATTATTCCAGCAGCTATTTTTGAATCAGCAGCTACTTGGATGCAATTTTTAAGTAACTTTACCTTTGTTTACCTTGGAAATATTGTTGGTGGCGCTATCTTTGTTAGTCTCTTTTACTACAAAGCATTCCATCATCCAAAAGAAGGTCATTAATCTAAACATATGAAAAAAATGATGAGGTTGAGAAGATTATTCTCAGCCTTATTTTTATAAATTATGATAAAATAGGAAGCGAAGTTTAAAAAAATGGAGGGCATCGTCATCAGTTTCAATCACGAAAATCGCAAACAAAACAAGAAAAATCCATCCATTCATTTGCGTATCCACCTCTTATTTTTGATTATTGTCCTTCTGTTTACAAGTTTGATTTTTCGCCTAGCCTATATGCAAATTCGTAACAAGAGTTTTTACGATGCTAAACTCAAAGCAACAACTGTTTATAAAGTGAAAAGCTCTAAGCCTAGAGGCCTTATTTTTGACCATAGCGGTAAAGTTATTGTTGCTAATGACATTAAAGATGTTGTCTCATTTACACGAAACCCAAAAGTTTCTGCGAAAGACATCAAGACTTTGGCAAAACGTTTATCCGACTATGTCACTTTCTCTGATAATAAGGTTTCACAAAGAGCTAAGAAGGATTATTATTTGGCTGATCCAGAGGTCTATGCCAAAGTTGTTACAAAACTCCCTAAAAAGAAAAAATTTGATTCTTATGGCAATCGCCTGACCGAAGCTAAAGTTTATCAAAATGCAATAGATAGCATTAAAGAAAGTGATCTCACTTATTCCCCTCAAGAAGTAAAACGTATTGCTATTTTTAATCAGATGAACGCAACGGCAGCTTTTTATACCGTTACCCTTAAAACAAAAGCTTTATCTGACCAAGAAATTGCCTATGTCATTGCTAATCAGTCAAAGCTGCCAGGGATTTCAGTAAGCACTGATTGGAACCGTAAGATTGAAGAGACAAGCTTAGCTTCTATTATTGGGAAAGTATCTAGCCGCGAAGCAGGCTTGCCTCAAGAAGAAGCGCATGCTTATCTCAAAAAGGGCTATTCCTTAGATGATCGTGTTGGGACGTCTTATTTGGAAAAAAGCTACGAAAATGAGCTTCAGGGTCGTCATGAAACACGTGACATTAAAACAGATAAAAATGGGAAAATCATTTCTGACAAGATTACAGATAAAGGTGAAAATGGTAAAAATTTGAAATTAACCATTTCCAGTGATTTTCAAAAAGACGTTAATGCTATTGTCAAAAATCACTATCAAACAGAGATATCTCAAGGTTTGGCGAATTACTCTGAGGGAATCTATGCTCTTGCAATGAATCCTAAAACGGGTGCTATTTTAGCAATGTCAGGTTTAAGTCGAGATACTGAAAGTGGAGCTTTGCAAGATAATGCACTTGGCACTTTTACAAATGTCTTTACGCCAGGATCTGTTGTCAAAGGTGCCACCCTTGCTGCTGGATGGCAATCTTCTGTGATTTCAGGAAACCAAGTTTTAATTGACCAGCCCATTCAGTTTGGAAATTCAAAACCTATTAACTCTTGGTTTACATCAGGTCAACAAGCCATTTCAGCTATTCAAGCACTGGAATATTCATCAAATACGTACATGGTGCAAGTTGCTCTGAAAATGATGGGACAGGATTATCATGTTGGTATGTCCTTAACCACAGATGGTATGAAATCAGCCATGGAACGCTTGCGATCAACCTATGCAGAATTTGGACTTGGAACTGCCACAGGCATTGATCTTTCAGGAGAATCCCAAGGCTTTATTACTAATGACTACACAGTTTCAAATGTCGTAACGGAATCTTTTGGTCAGTTTGATAACTACACAACATTACAATTGGCCCAATATGTTTCAACCATTGCTAACAAGGGAAATCGTATGGCCCCTCATCTTGTCGAAGGGATTTATGATGCAGATGACAAGAAAGGGCTTGGGAGATTAAATCATCTTATTGAACCCAAAGCACTTAATAAAGTATCTATTTCAGATGAACAACTGTCTATCATTCAAGATGGTTTTTATCAGGTAGTTAATAGTGCTAGCCCTTATGCTACAGGTAAAGGCTTGGCAGGTTCTGCAACGCCTATCAGTGCCAAAACAGGTACTGCTGAAACCTATGCAAAAGATAGCAATGGCCGTACGGTTGAAACTTTCAATTTAAATGTAGTGGCTTATGGACCAAGCAGTGATCCTCAAGTTGCTGTTGCAGTCATGTACCCGCATGCTAGTGACCCATTAGCCAAGACACATCAATATATTGCTAAGGATATTATTAATCTTTACATGACAAAATATGCAAATCAATAAAGGAGCTAAGCGTGCTTTATCCAACCCCAATTGCAAAATTAATAGAAAGTTACTCTAAACTCCCAGGTATCGGTGTAAAAACAGCGACCCGTTTAGCCTTTTATACTATCGGAATGAGTGACGAAGATGTTAATGATTTTGCCAAAAATCTCTTATCTGCAAAACGTGAATTAACCTATTGTACTATTTGTGGGAATCTTACAGATGAAGACCCTTGTTCTATTTGCATAGATCCAAATAGAGACAAAAGTCTTATCTTAGTTGTTGAAGAGTCAAAAGATGTTTCAGCGATGGAAAAGATTCAAGAGTATCATGGCTTTTATCATGTTTTGCACGGCTTAATTTCACCGATGAATGGTGTCGGTCCAGATGATATTAACTTAAAAACCTTGATTACTAGATTAATGGATAGTGACGTTAATGAAGTCATTGTTGCAACCAATGCAACAGCTGATGGTGAAGCAACCTCTATGTATATCTCGCGTGTCTTAAAGCCTGCAGGGATTAAAGTCACACGCCTTGCGCGCGGATTAGCCGTTGGCTCAGACATTGAATACGCAGATGAAGTGACCTTGCTTCGGGCAATTGAGAATCGAACAGAATTATAGTAGTGCTTAAAATGATTTTGAAAAGTATTCTTATTTTTGCTATAATCTAATAAAAATTCAATTCAGATAGGAAAAAAAATGGCTAAACAAACATTAGTATTATTATATGGAGGACGTTCTGCTGAGCGCGAAGTATCAGTTCTTTCAGCTGAAAGCGTCATGAATGCTATTAATTATGACAAGTTTTTGGTTAAGACTTATTTTATCTCTCAAGAAGGGGAGTTCTTCAAAACGCAATCATTTGATCAAAAGCCATTGGCCTCTGCTAAATTGATGACAAATGCAACCAAGGACATGAGTCAGAAAATTAAAGCCAGCGACATTTATGAGAAAGATGCTGTTGTTTTTCCAGTTCTTCATGGACCGATGGGAGAAGATGGCTCAATTCAAGGGTTTTTAGAAATCTTAAAAATGCCTTATGTGGGAACAACTATTCTATCATCAAGTGTTGCTATGGATAAAATCACCACAAAACATGTTTTAGAATCGGCAGGTATTCCGCAAGTTGCTTATACTGTCTATATCGAAGGTGAGGATTTAGAGTTAGCCATTGCTGAAAGTTTAGAAAAACTTACTTTCCCAATTTTTGTCAAACCAGCGAATATGGGTTCTTCTGTTGGCATTTCTAAAGCTGAGACGCAAGTAGAATTAAGAGAAGCTATTAAATTAGCTCTTAAATATGATAGCCGTATTTTAATTGAGCAAGGACTAGTGGCGCGTGAAATAGAAGTAGGTCTTTTAGGGAATACTCAAGTTTCTTCAACTCTTCCTGGTGAAGTTGTTAAAGATGTTGCTTTTTATGATTATAAAGCCAAATATGTAGACAATAAGATTACAATGGCAATACCAGCAGAGATTGAAGCACCAATTGTTGCAGACATGCGACGTTACGCAGAACAAGCTTTCAGAGCAATCGGTGCTTGTGGCTTGTCACGATGCGATTTCTTCTTAACAGAAGACGGTAAGATTTACCTCAATGAATTAAACACCATGCCAGGATTTACTCAGTGGTCTATGTACCCACTATTATGGGAAAATATGGGGATGAGTTATTCTGACTTGATTGAAAAACTTGTTAATTTAGCAAAAGAGGTCTTTGAAAAACGTGAAAGCCATCTGATATAAGATAAACAATTGAAGACTCAGGTCTTCTTTTTTAGGATGACATGCTTTTAATTGTCCAAGTCATTTTCTAAAAATGTGCTATAATATTATGGTAACTATTAGGATTTAATCAAAAAGGATAGAATATGAAATTAACATTACATGAAATAGCGAAGGTTGTGGATGCAGAAAATGCCATCTCAGAGTTTGAAGACGTTCCCCTGGGACAAATCGAATTTGATAGCAGAAAAATCACTAAAGGGGACCTTTTTTTGCCCTTAAAAGGCTTACGAGATGGGCATGATTTTATTGATATTGCCTTTGAAAATGGTGCTGTGGCAACCTTCTCAGAGAAAGTAATTAGTAACAAGCCTTATATTTTAGTGAAAGACACCTTAGTGGCTTTCCAAAAATTAGCTCAGTATTATATTGAAAAAATGCGTCTCGACGTTATTGCAGTGACTGGCTCAAATGGTAAAACCAGTACAAAGGACATGATTGAGGCTGTGCTTTCAACCACTTATAAAACCTATAAAACACAAGGTAACTATAATAATGAAATTGGCTTGCCTTATACGGTACTGCATATGCCTGATGATACAGAAAAAATTGTCCTAGAAATGGGACAAGACCATTTGGGTGATATTCATCTCTTATCAGAAATTGCCAAGCCTCACATTGCAGTTGTAACCTTAATCGGTGAAGCCCATTTAGAATTTTTTGGCAGTCGAGATAAGATTGCAGAAGGCAAAATGCAAATCACAGATGGTATGGATTCAGACGGCATTTTAATTGCCCCAGGTGATGCAATCATTGATCCTTATCTTCCAGACAATCAAATGATTATCCGTTTTGGACCGCATCAGGAGATTTTTGTTGAAGATGTTGTGGAAGAAAAAACTGGATTAACCTTCACAACTAATGTGCTTAAAGAGAAGGTCAAACTTCCTTTGGCAGGTAAATTTAATGCCAGTAATGCTATGGTAGCAGCCTATGTTGGTAAACTATTAGCTGTAACTGATGAAGACATTATTGAAGCATTAGAGACGGTCTCTTTAACCAAAAATCGTACAGAATGGTTGAAAGCTGCTAATGGAGCAGATATATTATCAGATGTCTACAATGCCAATCCAACAGCGACACGATTGATTTTAGAAAGTTTTTCTAGCATTTCAGCAAATCCTAATGGGAAAAAAATAGCCCTATTAGCTGATATGAAAGAATTAGGAGAAGACTCAGTAGCTCTTCACTCACAATTAGTCAGTTCTTTGAATCCTAACCTTATTACTGACCTTGTTTTTTATGGAGACGATATTGAAGAGTTGGCGCAATTAGCCAGTCAAATCTACCCCATTAATAAAGTGCATTTCTTTAGAAAAGATAAGGAGATTGATCAATTTGAAGCCCTTTGCCAACATGTTAAGGCATTAGTTGAATCAACTGATCAAATCTTACTTAAAGGAAGTAACTCAATGAACCTTGAGCGACTTGTTGATGCTTTAGTGACAACAAGATCATCACGATAGGGCGTAAGCTCAGAAAAATCTTGTCACTCTTACAATCTTAGGGTATAATGAGGAAATGAAGAAAGGATTAACCATGGAATTTTTTACAACCAATCCGAGTGGGATTCCACATTTATTTTTCCTGACAGCACTATTAATTGCTCCCTTACTGCTTGTAGCTAGTTTCAGATTTTACAAGTTAAAGAGCTTTCGTCAACTCTTTTTAGTCATTCAATTTACGCAATTAATTGGACTTTATGGTTGGTATGCATTGAAAGGTTTTCCAATTCAAGAGAGTCTTCCTTTATACCATTGCCGTATCGGCATGTTAGCTGTATTTTTCCTGCCAGATAAAACCAAGTGGAAACAACTGTTTATGCTTCTAGGAATCGGTGGGACCATTTTGGCTTTAATTTCGCCAGATTATTACCCTTACCCTCTATGGCATATCTCTAATGTTGCCTTTTATTTAGGTCATTATGCTCTACTTGTTAATGGTATGGTCTATTTGATGAGATTTTATGATAGAGATCTCTTGTCTGTACGAGAAATCGTGACCTTTTTAGCTAGTTTACATTTCTTTATTATGATTGTTAATGTAATTACTAAAGGAAATTATGGTTTCTTGATGAATTTACCGCTTATTCATAGCCAACATTTGGTTTTTAACTTTATTTTCATGACGGCTATTTTAACCTTATTAGCTAAAATTGTTGAAAAAGGATTTGTAAAAGCTTTAGAAAATAATCCGGAAGCTTTAGCTTACACAATTGAGAAGTAAGAGATTGCGAAAGCACTTAAAATCAGCTATAATAAAAGAGTTGTCATCAAAGACGACTCTTTTTACATGTATTATAAAGGAGATCAACCAATGTAGTTATTAGGATTGATGTCAAAACTATTACAAGAGTTAAAATGACTCTTCAAACATTCAAGGAATAAAATAATGTCATTACAAGAAGAAATTAAAAAAAGAAGAACCTTTGCCATCATCAGTCACCCGGACGCTGGTAAAACAACTATTACAGAGCAACTCCTTTATTTTGGAGGAGAATTACGTGAAGCTGGAACTGTTAAAGGAAAGAAAACGGGAACCTTTGCCAAATCTGACTGGATGGATATTGAAAAGCAACGTGGTATTTCGGTGACATCATCTGTGATGCAGTTTGATTACGCTGGAAAACGTGTTAACATTCTAGATACTCCAGGACATGAGGACTTCTCTGAAGATACGTATAGAACCTTAATGGCTGTTGATGCTGCGGTTATGGTTGTTGACTCAGCTAAGGGGATTGAAGCACAAACTAAAAAACTTTTTGAAGTTGTTAAACACAGAAACATCCCTGTTTTTACCTTTATCAATAAATTAGACCGTGATGGTCGTGAACCTTTAGAGTTGCTTGAAGAACTAGAAGCAGTTCTTGGGATTGCATCATACCCGATGAACTGGCCAATTGGTATGGGAAGAGCTTTTGAGGGACTTTATGATTTGCATAATGAACGCCTAGAGCTCTATAAAGGTGATGAACGCTTTGCAAGTTTAGAAGAAGGGGCAAGTATTTTTGCAAGTAACCCTTTTTACCAACAAGCACTTGAAGATATTGAGCTCTTGCAAGAAGCTGGAAATGAATTCTCAAAGGATGCTATTTTAGATGGTGAGTTAACACCAGTATTTTTCGGCTCTGCCCTAACTAATTTTGGTGTGCAGACTTTCCTTGATACTTTCTTAGAGTTTGCTCCAGAACCGCATGGTCATAAAACAACAGATGACAAGGTTATTGATCCTCTAAACAACGATTTTTCTGGCTTTGTCTTTAAAATTCAGGCAAATATGGATCCACGTCATAGAGACAGAATTGCCTTTGTACGGATTGTTTCTGGTGAGTTTGAAAAAGGTATGGGGGTTAACTTTACTCGTACTGGTAAGGGAGCTAAGTTATCTAATGTGACGCAGTTTATGGCTGAATCTCGTGAAAATGTTGAGAATGCTGTAGCTGGTGATATTATTGGTGTTTATGACACGGGTACTTATCAGGTTGGTGATACTTTAACTGTTGGAAAAAATAAATTTGAGTTTGAACCTCTTCCAACTTTTACCCCTGAAATCTTTATGAAAGTTTCACCTAAAAATGTTATGAAGCAAAAATCTTTCCATAAGGGAATGGAGCAGTTAGTTCAAGAAGGTGCTGTTCAGCTTTATAAAAACTATCAAACCGGCGAGTATATGCTAGGAGCAGTGGGGCAATTGCAGTTTGAAGTCTTTAAACATCGTATGGAAGGTGAATATAATGCAGAAGTTGTCATGACACCGATGGGGAAAAAGACTGTTCGTTGGATTGATGAAGCTGATTTGGATCAACGCATGTCATCTAGCCGCAATATCTTGGCTAAGGACCGATTTGATCAACCTGTCTTCCTCTTTGAGAATGAATTTGCCCTACGTTGGTTTGCAGATAAATATCCCGATGTTCAACTAGAAGAAAAAATGTAAATATAAGAAGAGAGGCTGGGCAAAAAGTAGCTTCAGAATAGAAAAAACGAGCATTTCCGCAGTTGGAGATGCTCGTTTTCCTATGTCATGGTTTATAATTATAATAACGACAAAACAACTAGAAAGCCATGACTATGTATAAAGAGTATAACACAAATCAACTCAGTTTGGAATTAAATCTTGCCTACGATATTCCAATGAATCATGAGGTTAGATTAATCAGTCTCTTTGTGGACAGTATTCCAAATCATATTTTGCTTGAAGAGACGTCTCACACTGGTCGTCCTGCCTTTCATCCTGCCATGCTTTTGAAGATGACGCTCTTCGCCTATGCCCGCCAGGTCTTTTCTGGTCGCAAAATAGTTCAGATGAATGAAGAAGTCATTCCCATGAAATGGTTGAGCCAGGACACCTACGTTAGCTATAAAACCATCAATAATTTTCGTTCTAGTAAACATGCCAATAACCTAATTAAGACCGCCTTTATTTATTTCACCCTCCTCATGCGTGAGAATGGCATGATTGAAGATGATGCTCTCTTTATCGATGGCACCAAGCTAGAAGCTGATGCTAATCTCTACTCTTTCACTTGGAAAAGAGCTGTTGATAAATACGAAGAGGCACTAAACGGAAAAATCTCAGAACTCTATGACCAGCTGGTTCAAGAGGGGGTAAACCTAGCTCTGTCTAAAGAAGAATGCGAAACCAGCGAGGGGTTAGTGCGCCTTTTAGAAGACACTGAACAGGCCTTGGCGGAAGTTGAGAAATCAATTTCTGAGGAACCAAAAGTTATCAAGGGAGGTTCTGCCAATAAACAAAAGCGACGTCGTATTAAGAAACTGCGCAACCAGTTGAGAAAGGATTATCTCCCTCGTAAGCAACGCTATGAGGAGGCTAGAGAGATTCTAGAAGAGCGTAACTCTTTCTCCAAAACGGACCACGATGCCACTTTTATGCGAATGAAAGAGGACCACATGATGAATGGCCAGCTCAAACCTGGCTATAATGTTCAAGCTGCCACCAATGGTCAATATGTTCTTGCATATGATATATTTCCAAATCCAACGGACACCCGAACCCTGAAACCATTTCTCCAATCCATTCAAACTCTGGACCTCTTCCAAAATATTGTCGCCGATGCCGGTTATGGCAGTGAGGAGAATTATAGTTTTATCATTGATGAGTTGGAGAAATCTCCTCTGATTCCCTATGGCATGTACCAGAAGGAATTGACTAAGAAATATAAAAACAGTCCTACTAATCCAAATAATTGGGACTACCTTGAAGAAACAGACCAATTCATTAAACCAGATGGTGTTGTTTATTCCTTTAAATATTACTCTCGTAGAAAAGATAAGTATGGCTTTGAACGGGATTTCAAGATTTATGAGGCAGAAAAAATACAAAGCACGGAAGAGTTGGAAAAACTTTCCAAAACAGAAAGTGGTCGCCAGAAACAGATCCATTACAATCCAACTTGGAATTACTTTAAAGAACTCATAAAGGAAGAATTACATAGCGAAGATGGCTCTCGAATCTATGCCAAACGGAAAATCGATGTCGAACCCGTTTTTGGCCGATTGAAGAGTGTTTTTGGCGTGCGTAGAGTCCATGTCAGAGGCAATCAAGCCGTCCAAACGGAGGTTGGATTCCTCTTCATGAGTATGAATCTCACGAAATTAGCTAAGAATCTCGACTCTAAAACTTCAAATACTCAAAAACCACACAGTGATTTTTTCATCTTGATTGTTTTCAAGACTGAAATCTCTGCGTGGTTTTATTTGAAGCTACTTTTTGCCCAGCCTCTTTTAAAGTATTGATAAGGTTATAAAGTGTTTTTTGCCACAGTTTATATGTCTTTGGTATGACTTTTATTACAAAAATGTAACAAAAGTGTTGCAATGATATTTTTAAGTGATATAATGAAAATGAAATAATGATAAAAAGACATTTGGAGACCTATTATGAAAAAAAGATTAGTTTTTGCTATTTCGACCATTATTGTGATTCTTTCCGCATTTTTAGCCATTACCTTCTTCACTGCCAAACCTCAAGAACAAGCGCTTAAAAAAGACGTTAGTCAGTCACAAGTTAAAAAAGCAAAAGTGAAAAAGAAAGCATTAAAAATAAGTCAAGATACCAGTCGTGTGAATCAATCTGAAACTATTAATCATAGTGGTCAAAAGAGTAGTCAAGAAAATACTTCTCATTCAACAAGTGCTACTATTGGAGCACAAAATGGAAAAATAAGTGAAACACAAACTTTACTAAGCGCTTTACAAAATCGAGATTTCTCTTCGATTGTTGGAACATGGGAAAATGATTTAGGTGACCTTATCATTATTGCTGATGATAGCAGCCTTACTCTAGAGTATAAGCAGCCTGACGGTAGTATAAGTAGCGGCCAGGACAAAATAGGTACGGGTGTTATCCAAGAGGACTGTTACATGGCTAATATTACTGGCGCTAGATTTATAGTAATTCCTGCTGGTGTAAAAAATAACCATAATGGAATGGTATATCATCAGAATTCAATTGTTGTAGGACAATCCTTAGCGGCAGATGAACATCCATTTTTTAAACACTAATCAAGTCATTTCATATAGAGATTTGACATCAATCAAGATCATAATAAGGAGAGAAAAAAATGAAAAAGAAATTTGCTGTTAGTACCCTAGTCCTTACATTGGCATGCTCAAGTATTCTTTGCTTCGGTCAGGAACAAAAAAGTGCTAAAAAGCAACCTATAAGTAAAGCAATTCCAGTTAGTCACTTAAAAATGACTCGTAAAAAAGATGCAAATGAAGTTTTTAAAGCTGTCGATGATAAAAAGTTGACTTCGAGTTCACCTATCAGAGGAAATCTTCCTCAACAAGTGCAAGAACAAAGTCATGTTAATCAACAGACGACTCTTCCAATTTTAGATGAAAAGGATCAAGCATTTGAGCTTCCTGTAACAACTGCAGCTCAAGAAGTTGCTCAAGTTGCTGATGCAAAAACGACAAATAATGGTGAGCAAGTCAACAGAATGAGTCAAACTCCAGAAGTGGCAACACTACCTGCTCTTCAAACCTTAATGCCACTACCTGTTGCTAGTATTGGTACATGGACTGTCCAAGTTGAGCCAGATTGGTTAGTGACCATTACAGTTTCTGCTGATGGAACAGTAAGTCGAGTTGATCAATCAGAAACTTATACTTACTATTCTCAACCACAAAGTGTACATTTTAATGGGGTTTATGATCGTGGGAATGGCAATTATGAATTGGTTGGTGATTATGGGACAAATCAAGCTATTATGATTATTGGTGGAATCGGTGGTGCTAATATCAAATATACCTTTGGCATGCATCTTGACGGAAATAGTCTCATCCCTGTTTTGTGGCAAACGGACATTGCTTCTGAATTTGATTTTGCTTCTCCTTTAAGTGGCCCAACGTTAAGAAAACCATAAAAAAAGAGCCTAGGACATTACTGTTCTGGGCTTTAAATGATATAAAAAATTAACAATAGATAGTTTAAAAACGCATCATAAACCATTAAACTCAATTACTTAGGATATAGACTTAGACTCAAAAAAACATTGTATTAATAAACTTTTTGCAAGAAAGATCGTAAGAAAATAGACTTTAGATGAGCCCATAGTGTTTGAGTCCAAAAAGGATTCCGTCTTCTGTGTTTTTATGGGTGATAAACTCAGCAAGTTCTTTTAGTTCAGCTATAGCATTCTCCATGGCAATGGGATGATCAACAGCTTTTAATAAATCAAGGTCGTTCCCACCGTCACCAAATCCATAAGTTGGTAGATTACTTAAACCTAGATATTTTTTTATAGTGTTAACACCTGTGCCTTTATTGAAGCCTGTTTTTACAACATCAATAGAAAATGGACTATTACGCAAGAATTGTAAACTGGGCACAGCTTTCTTATAAAAATGATCATTGTCTTTGTTAGAAGCACCTACAAGAATCATATTAACGTCGTGATCCAAATAGTAGTTGTCATCGATTCTTGGAGTAGGGCCATGAAAATACTTGAAATGTTGTTTAAGACCTTCAGATAAATCTGCTAAAATTAGTTCTTTAGGGGTGTAATAAGCAATACTTTCTCCTAAACGTCGGGCTAATTGCAATGTGTCTTTAATATCTTGTTTATCAATTGTTTCAGAAGAAATAATTTGGCCTTCTACCTGAACAACCATACCATTTAGCATAGCGACAGAGTCAATCCCAGATTCTTCTAAAACAGTATCGAGTTCCTTTACAGATCGACCTGTTGCAATTGCTGGTAAATAGCCATTGGCACGTAATTGTTTAAGAGCATGGCGGTTTTCATAAGAAATATGTGATGAGGCATTCAAAAGAGTGCCATCTAGGTCAAAAAAGACAATACCTTTATAGTTCATAACTTTATTTTAGCATAAAAACCTTTTCATAACTAAATTCCTATCTTTTTGATTTTTATTGTGTTAAACTAGTTTAGTTGTTAATTGAACGACAAATAATATAAAAGGCTTATAAGGCAGCTTCGCACTGCTTTTTTAGAAAAGAGAAACAATTGAAATTTACAGAATTAAACTTATCAGAAGACATCCAATCAGCTGTTGTAACAGCAGGTTTTGAAAAAGCATCTCCTATTCAGGAAATGACTATTCCATTAGCTTTGGAAGGTAAGGATGTTATTGGTCAGGCTCAAACAGGAACTGGTAAAACAGCTGCATTTGGTCTTCCAACCTTGAATAAGATTCGCACGGATGACAATATCATCCAAGCATTAGTGATTGCACCAACGCGTGAATTAGCGGTACAAAGTCAAGAAGAACTTTTCCGTTTTGGTCGTGATAAAGGTGTTAAAGTTCGCTCTGTATATGGCGGATCAAGTATTGATAAACAAATTAAAGCATTGAAATCCGGTGCTCATATTGTTGTTGGTACACCAGGTCGTTTACTAGACCTTATCAAACGTAAAGCATTGAAACTAGAACATGTTGAAACATTGATTCTTGATGAAGCTGATGAAATGTTAAACATGGGCTTCCTTGAAGATATTGAAGCTATTATCAGTCGTGTTCCTGAAGAACGTCAAACGCTCCTATTTTCAGCAACAATGCCTGCTCCAATTAAACAAATTGGTGTTAAGTTCATGAAAAATCCTGAACATGTTCAAATTAAAAACAAAGAATTAACAAATGTTAATGTTGAACAATTCTACGTTCGTGTTAAAGAACAAGAAAAATTTGACACCATGACACGTCTTATGGACGTTCAACAACCAGAACTTGCTATTGTTTTTGGTCGTACAAAACGTCGTGTTGATGAAATTACCCGTGGTCTTAAATTACGTGGTTTCCGTGCAGAAGGTATTCATGGAGACCTTGATCAAAACAAACGTTTACGTGTTATTCGTGATTTTAAAGGGGACCAAATTGATATTTTAGTTGCAACTGACGTTGCTGCGCGTGGACTTGATATTTCAGGAGTTACTCACGTTTATAACTACGACATCACTCAAGATCCAGAAAGTTATGTTCACCGTATTGGTCGTACGGGTCGTGCTGGTAAAACAGGTGAGTCTATTACTTTTGTATCACCAAACGAAATGGGTTACTTGTCAATGATTGAAACATTGACTAAAAAACAAATGCTTCCACTGAAACCTGCAACAGCAGAAGAAGCATTCCAAGCGAAAAAGAAAATTGCTCTTAAGAAAATTGAACGTGACTTTGCTGATGAGACTATTCGTTCAAACTTTGACAAATTCAAAGGAGATGCAATTCAATTAGCTTCAGAATTTACACCTGAAGAATTAGCGCTTTATATCTTGAGTTTAACCGTTCAAGATCCAGACACCCTACCAGAAGTTGAAATTGCACGTGAAAAACCATTACCATTTAAATATGTTGGTGGTGGTCATGGCGGTGGCAAAAAAGGTAAAGGCGGCCGTGGTAGAGATAACCGTGGACGTGGTGGCCGTGATGGTGACCGTCGTGGTGGTTACCGTGGTGATCGTAACCGTGATGACCGTGATAATGACCGTCGTCGCAACAAACGTGATAAACGTGACAACCATGATGCAAGTGCTAGTGGTAGCCGCAAACCAAAACGTAATGCAAAAGAATTTTACAATAAAGACAAAAAGTCTGGTAATAAAAAGGATTCAGGTTTCGTTATTCGTCATAAAGGTGAATAATCAAATGACAAGAATTGAAATGATTTTCAATTCTTTTTTTTATTTTCAAATTTGTTTTCTTTTTTGAATGCTTTCTGTTATAATGGGTTCATCCATTTGGGTATATTTTATATAATATTTTAGGAGGAAGATTGGGATGTCAAATGCCAATCACCCGGCTTTTGATAAAGCAAGTAAAGCCGGATTTATCATTGCACTCGGAATTGTCTATGGAGACATAGGGACAAGTCCTCTTTATACCATGAATTCATTAGTGGAAAATCAAGGTGGAATTAGCTCGGTATCAGAAGCTTTTATTCTAGGTTCAGTTTCCTTAATTATATGGACCTTAACCTTGATCACAACCATTAAATATGTTTGGATTGCCCTGAAGGCGGATAACCATCATGAAGGTGGAATTTTCTCGCTTTATACCCTGGTTCGAAAAATGTCGCCATGGTTAATTGTTCCAGCAATGATTGGTGGGGCTACTTTATTATCTGATGGGGCACTCACACCAGCTGTTACAGTGACTTCGGCAATCGAGGGCTTAAAGGCTGTACCAGGAATTAGCCATATTTATCAGAATCAAACTAACGTCATCATAACCACCCTTTTGATTCTGCTGACGCTTTTTTCCATTCAGCGCTTTGGGACAGGTGTTATTGGTAAGTTATTTGGACCAATTATGCTGCTTTGGTTTAGTTTTCTTGGTCTGACTGGGATTTATAATAGTTTAGGCCATCTTGCTATTTTTAAAGCCATTAATCCTTACTATGCTATTCATTTATTATTAAGCCCAGAAAATCATCGTGGCATTTTTATCCTAGGTTCCATTTTCCTTGCAACAACTGGTGCAGAGGCCCTTTACTCAGATTTGGGACACGTTGGTCGAGGAAACATTTATATGAGTTGGCCATTTGTAAAACTTTGCATCGTCTTATCGTATTGTGGACAAGGGGCATGGGTTTTAGCCAATAAAAACAGTGGAATTGTCTTGAATCCATTCTTTGCCAGTGTTCCAGAAAGCATTAGGGTTTACTCGGTTATTTTAGCAACTTTAGCAGCTATTATTGCCTCACAAGCTTTGATTACGGGTTCCTTTACTCTAGTGGCAGAAGCCATGCGTCTTAAAATTTTCCCACTTTTTCGTGTGACCTATCCTGGCGAAAGTTTAGGACAATTGTATCTTCCTGTTATTAACTGGATTTTATTTCTTATCACATCGTGTACAGTCCTTTATTTTAGAAGTTCAGAGCATATGGAAGCTGCTTATGGTCTTGCGATAACCATAACCATGCTGATGACGACAATTCTCTTGTCTTATTTCCTTATTAAACAGGGCATGAACGCAGGTTTAGCTCATTGTATCATGGCATTTTTTGCTTTGGTTGAATTTATTTTCTTCTGGGCTTCCGCTGTCAAATTCTTACATGGTGGCTATGTTGTTGTGATTATTGCCTTTGCAATTTTATTTCTGATGTTTATTTGGCATCAAGGCACCAAAATTGTTTTCAAATATGTTAAGTCACTTAATTTGGTGGATTATAAAGAGCAAATTAGGGCACTTAGAGATGATACCAGTGTGGATTTGTATCAAACCAATGTGGTTTATTTAACCAATCGTATGAAAGATAATATGATTGATCGCTCTATTCTTTACTCTATTTTGGATAAACGTCCTAAACGAGCTAAAGTCTATTGGTTTGTCAACGTCAAAGTTACAGATGAACCCTATACCGCAAAATATAGAGTTGATACCTTTGGCACAGATTACATGGTTAAAGTTGAACTCTTTTTAGGATTTAGAATGCCTCAGTCTGTTCCAAGATATTTGAGAACTATTGTTCAAGATTTAATGACTAGTGGTCGTCTCCCCCTTCAAGAACAGGAATTTTCAATTACTCCTGGTCGTAAAGTTGGTGATTTTAGATTTGTTATTATTGAAGAAAGAGTTTCAAATGCAAGACAATTAAATGCTTTTGAACGCTTTATTATGCAAACGAAAGCAAGTATAAAGCACTTCACAGCCACTCCGTCCCGTTGGTTTGGTTTGCAATATTCAGAAGTAACAGTGGAAGTGGTCCCATTAATTCTTTCAGACATTCTTAAACTGCCAATTAAAGAAATGGAAGAAGTACTGGAAGCTCCAGTAGAACTGGCCCCAAAAAGCTGACGCCTATAAAAAAGCAATGAGATCAGTTCTCATTGCTTTTACTTTGATGTTGGGCAATATAAGCTAATTTTTGTGCCCGATTTTTTCGTTTTTTGAATAAAGCTTCTGCACTCATGGCTTCTTGTTTACTTGGAAAGCTTTCAGAATAAATTAAAGTCACAGGTATGCGAGCCTTTGTGTATTTTGCTCCCTTTCCTGAATTGTGCATTTTTAGGCGGCGTTCAAGATTTGTTGTATAGCCGGTATATAAGGTTCCGTCTGAACACTCTAAGACATACATATAAGCAGAGGTTTGATTCATTGATAGTCCCATTCTAATAGGAAATAAAAGCCTTATTAGGCGAGAAATAAGGTATTCTATGGAAAGTAATGTTAGGTCGCTTTAAATTGAGAGTTTTGCCCAAAATAAATATCATAAATATGGTCTGTATAGTCCCCATTATCATTATGCACAATAAGGGGGGGCAATATTTTAAGGCCATCGGTAGAACCGTCTTTGATCGCTTCTATCAGTAACATATTAGCGTCCTTACCCAGTTTAGGATAGACAAACTGAATGCGCTTAGGAGCTAAACCATTGCTTCTGAGACAATCCAAAATATCAATGAAGCGGTCTGGTCTATGAACCATTGCTAGGCGACCATTTGACTTGAGAACGTGACGGCTAATCTGACAGATTTCTTCTAAATTGGTTGTGATTTCATGCCTAGCTAATAAGTAGTGTTCCGAGAGATTTTTTTTAGATGTTTCACTACTTTTAAAGTAAGGAGGATTGCAGAGGATCAAATCAACACCTGAGCGTGGGGCATGGTTTAAAAGGTTTTTTAAGTCATCGCAGACCATAGTTACTTGATCTTCGAGCTGATTGAGTTTTATGGAGCGTTTTGCCATATCAGCTAGTCTTTCTTGAATTTCAACTTCAAGAATAGTAGCCTTAGTTTTGGTGCTCACAAAGAGACCAACAGCACCATTTCCAGAACATAAGTCAACAATACGACCTCTAGATGGAATTTTAGGAAAACGTGATAGCAAGACACTATCGATAGAATAGCTAAAGACATCTTTGTTCTGAATAATTTTCACGTCGCTTGAAAAGAGTTGATCAATTCTTTCGCCCGTTTTTAATAAGTTACTTGTCATAAAAATATTATAACAAAAAACTGGAAAAGAGGTAATAGTAGAGGCATTAACCAATGACTTTCCCAATGCCTTCATTCATGGTACAATAAGTAAGAAGTGATATACCAAAGGAGAAACCTGTGTTTTATGCTTATTTAAGAGGCTTAGTTGTTTTTTTATTATGGGTTGTTAACGGCAATGCCCATTATCATAATGAAGAAAAAATACTAAAAGCTGATGACAATTACATTTTAGTTGCCCCACATCGCACATTCTGGGACCCTGTATATATGGCCTTTGCTGCCAGACCTAAACAATTTATTTTTATGGCCAAAAAAGAACTCTTTACGAATCGTCTTTTTGCTTGGTGGATAAAAATGTGTGGAGCCTTCCCAATTGACCGTGAAAATCCAGGTCAAGATGCCATTCGATACCCAGTAAATGTTTTAAAAAAACAAAATCGTTCGTTAGTCATGTTTCCAAGTGGCAGTCGTCATTCAAAAGATGTTAAAGGTGGTGTAGCAGTTATTGCTAAGATGGCCAAAGTCAAAATCATGCCAGCAGCCTATGCAGGGCCAATGACCCCAAAAGGTTTATTAGCTGGAGAACGCGTTGATATGAACTTTGGTAACCCGATTGATATTTCAGACATCAAACGCATGAATGACGAAGGAATTGCAGAAGTAGCGAATCGAATTCAAGCAGAGTTTGACAGACTTGATCAAGAAAATCAGATTTACCAACCGGGTAAAAAACGTCATCCACTGACTTATATTTACAGAATCCCACTAGCCCTAATTCTTGTTGTTATCCTTCTTTTAACAATGCTCTTTTCATATATTGCAAGCTTTATTTGGATGCCTGAAAAACACCGCTAAAAAAATTCACAAGACTGTGGATTTTTTTTATTTTTCTCGAATAAACAATTGAGGTGAAAAATGGAAGATTTATTCTTGAAAGTTAATAATTGGATTACTGAAAAATATACTCTAAGCAGACTAGTGACACTATTGCTTACACTAACTCTCATACTTATTGTCTTTTTTACGTTTTTTGGAAAACCAAAGGCTAATCAAGCAAAAGAAGAAAAATTAATACCCAAGTTCGAAAAAGTTGATCAAACAAGGACAGAGTCTCTAGACAGTAAGACTATTGAGAGTCAGGGAGAAGCTAACGAAATAGTTGTCGATGTCAAAGGTGCCGTTATGCACGAGGGAGTCTATCATCTTAAAGCAGGGAGTCGTGTTACGGATTTAGTTCAAATGGCAGGTGGGCTGAGTCCAGAAGCAGATCGTAATGCCTTAAATTTAGCAGAAAAATTATCTGATGCAAGCATGATTTACGTGGCTAAAAAAGGCGAAATAAATAGTTCAGAGCTAGTTCTCAAAGCTGCAGCATCTAGCTCTGATAAGCAAGACGAAAAAATTAATATTAACAAGGCCAGTGAGGCGGATTTGACAAAAATTCCAGGTGTCGGTCAAAAGCGGGCTCAAGAAATCATTGCAGAACGCGATAGACAAGGGGGTTTTAAAAGCATTGATGATTTGCTTAAAATTTCAGGAATTGGGCAAAAAACCTTGGATAAATTAAAAAATGACATCACTGTTGACTAAGTATTTTCCAATTGAACCCATACAATTTTCGTTCTTGCTGGTTTTCTTCTTCTATGCGATCTTTTGCCCCAGTCTTTTAAACTATTGTTTACTCGTTTTTTTTCTTTTTTTCTTGATTAAGCATTATGGCTTGAAACAGTTAGCTGTAGTTTTGATTATCTTGATTTGTAGCAGTCTCTATTTTTCAGGGCTTAAATACCATCAAAAGAGGCAGTTTCAGCATCAGCCAAACCATATTTCACGCATTGAGCTCCTCCCAGATACCATTAAGCTTAATGGTGATTTAGTGAGTTTCACAGGTCGCTATCACCATAACCATTACACTATTTTTTACAAACTTAAAACGAAGAAGGAACATGATTTTTTCAAGCGTAATACAGACTTTTTAACAATCACTTCTGATATCAAACTTGAAAAAGCAGAACAAGTCCGAAATTTTAATGGCTTTAATTATCGCTATTTTTTGAAAAACCAAGGTATCTATAGACTAGGAAAACTTAAAACGATTGAAAGCATTAGCTATTGTAGGCCCAAAAATATATATGACCAGTTTAAAGTCTTAAGGAGAAAAGTGATTGTTTGGTCATTGGAGGTTTTTCCTGAACCAATGTCTCATTATATGGCTGGTCTTTTATTTGGCTATTTAGACAAGTCTTTTGGAGAAATGACAACGATTTTTAACCAACTAGGTATTATTCATTTATTTGCTTTATCAGGTATGCATGTTTCTTTTTTTATCAAAAATTTTAGAAAACTATTAATCTTACTTGGCATTCCAAGAGACTTTTTCCCATTTTCTGAAGTTCTCTTTTCCTTTTTTTATGCTGCAATGACTGCTTATAGTGTTTCAGTTCTTAGGAGTTTGCTGCAAAAAAACCTCAATAATATAGGGATAAAAGGACTGACGAATTTAGCGGTGACCATTGTCATTATGTTTTTGATACACCCCTTTTTTCTCTTAACCGCAGGAGGTGTTCTTTCCTTTACCTATGCTTTTCTTTTAGGAATGATTAAAATTGAAGGGAAAAACTCCTTAAGAAATCAGTTGAAAAAATCTGTCATGCTATCACTAGCTGTTTTACCTGTCTTACTTAGCTTTTTTTCACAGTTTAATCCTTTAGCTATTGTTTTAACCTTTATTTGTGGTTTTTTATTTGATCAATTGATTCTACCTGGATTAACAGGAATATTTTTCCTTTCCCCTCTTTTAAATTTAGGTCTTGTCAACCCTGTTTTTCTTTTACTTGAACACTTATTAAAGCTTGTAAATTATTCCTTAGGAAAAGCAATCGTTTTTGGAACACCGAATCATTTCCAAGTCATGCTAATTAGTTTTTTAGTCGCTTTACTATATGACTATAGAACCATTTGGAAACCCACAAAGAAAGTTTGGATAGGTTTTCTTATTCTAGGAGTATTTTTAAGTCTAAAGTACCCATTAATAAATGAAGTTACTGTTATTGATGTTGGCCAAGGGGATAGTATTTTTGTCAGGGATATGACAAACCACACCCTTTTGATTGATGTTGGAGGTGTTCATTATAATCAAGGTAAGAAAGACTGGCAGAAACGTCATCAAAGCAGTAATGCAGCAAAAACCTTGATTCCCTATTTGAAATCAAGAGGTGTTTCATCAATTGACCAATTGCTTCTAACCCATACCGACACGGATCACGTAGGAGATATGGAAGAGGTTGCTAAAGCCTTCAGGATTAAAGAAATCTTAGTTAGTGCAGGAAGTTTGACTAATCAAGCTTTTGTGAACCGCCTTAAAAAAATGGCAATAAAGGTAAAACTTGTGATGGCAGGTGATACCCTTTCTATTATGGGAAGTCATTTGCAGGTCCTCTACCCTTGGGAAGAAGGCGATGGCAAGAATAATGACTCACTTGTATTGTATGGAAAGTTATTGAATCAGACTTTTCTCTTTACAGGAGACTTGGAACAAGCAGGTGAAGAAGCAATCATGAAGCATTATAAGCCTCTTAAAGTTGATGTTCTAAAGGCAGGTCATCATGGATCAAAAGGATCTTCTACAGAAAGCTTTATTGATGCATTGAATCCCCAAATTAGTCTCATATCAGCAGGAAAAAATAACAGTTATAAACACCCTCATAAAGAAACTATAGATAGATTTAACAGGAGAAATATTACTGTTTATCGAACAGACCAGCAAGGAGCAATTCGTTTTATAGGCTGGAAGAGGTGGCAGATTGAGACTAGCCGATAAAGAAACGCCGCTAAAAGCTAAGAAGATGGTATAATAAAGATATGATAGCTATTGAACAAATTGAAAAACTCAAAAAAGAAGATTTAGGCTTAATTACACTTATTACAGGTGAAGATATTGGCCAATACAGTCAGATGAAAGAACTCTTTATGAAAAGAATAGCTTTTGATAAGGACGATTTAACCTACTCTTACTTTGATTTATCAGAGTGCTCTTATCAAGATGCTGAAATGGATTTACTTAGTTTGCCTTTTTTTGCAGATGAAAAATATGTGGTGTTTGATAACTGTTTAGATATAACAACAAGCAAGAAATCTTACTTGAAAGACGCGGATTTAAAAGCATTTGAAGCTTATCTAGAACAGCCGCTTGAGACTAGCCGATTGATTATTTTTGCGCCTGGCAAATTGGATGGGAAACGTCGTTTAGTTAAACTTTTAAAAAGGGATGCAGAAGTACTAGAAGCTAATCTCTTAAAAGATGCTGAAGTGGTTTCATATTTTCAAACATATAGTCACAAACAAGGTCTTACTTTTGATAATGGGGTTTTTGATCAACTCATTTTAAAATCAAATGTTGACTTTAGTCAGATGATGAAAAACATAACCTTCTTAAAATCTTATAAAAAAGATGGTCATATTGTATTTGCAGATATTGATGAGGCAATCCCAAAGAGTTTACACGATAATATATTTGATTTAACACGCTTTGTTGGTCAAAAAAAGGTTACAGAAGCAAATAGTTTGGTCCATGATCTGAGATTATCTGGCGAAGATGAAATTAAGTTAATTGCAATTATGATTGGGCAATTTCGACTGTTGTTGCAAATTGCCTTATTGCTGCAAATGGGTAAAAATGAGCAACACATTATCGGAACCTTATCTGATTTATTTGGGCGTAAAGTGAACCCATATCAAGTTAAATATGCTATAAAAGATCTTAAAACAGTAAAAGTAAGTTTTTTAAAGGAAGCTATAAAAATCTTGATTGAGACAGACTATCAGATTAAAACAGGAGTTTACGAGAAAGATTACCTGTTTGATATTGCCTTATTAAAGTTAATGACATATTGAAAATAAAAAATCCACAGAACTCTTTTTAGCTCTAATCAAATTAGTTGAAAGCTCTCTCAAATTGCGTTACTATAGACTTATACTTAGGAAAAGAGGACAAAAACAATGGCTATTATTTTACCAGAACTTCCATATGCATATGATGCTTTAGAGCCACAATTTGATCAAGAAACAATGACACTTCATCATGATAAACACCATGCGACTTATGTTGCTAATGCTAATGCTGCCTTAGAAAAACACCCAGAAATTGGTGAAAACTTAGAGGAGCTCTTGGCAAATGTTGAGTCTATTCCAGCCGATATTCGTCAAGCTTTAATCAATAATGGTGGCGGACACTTGAATCATGCTTTGTTCTGGGAATTATTATCACCTGAGAAAACTGAAGTAACAAAAGAAGTTGCAAGTGCAATTGACCAAGCTTTTGGATCTTTTGATGCTTTTAAAGAACAATTTGCAGCAGCAGCAACTGGCCGTTTTGGTTCTGGTTGGGCTTGGTTAGTTGTTACTAAAGAAGGAAGTCTTGAAATTACTTCAACTGCAAATCAAGATACCCCTATTTCAGAAGGTAAGAAACCTATTTTAGCACTTGATGTTTGGGAGCATGCTTATTACCTTAACTACCGTAATGTTCGTCCAAACTACATCAATGCTTTCTTTGAAATCATTAACTGGAATAAAGTAGATGAATTATTTAAAGCTGCTAAAGCATAATTAGTGTAAAAGTCAAAAGCCAAATTTGGCTTTTTTTGTATGTTTATAAGATGTTTGCTTGATAAAAAATTAAATTGATATACAATATAATTATAGGAGAGTGACATAAAGACATATGAAAAAAATAAGGGAGATTAGAAAAGATAGACTTATCACGGGGATATGTTTACTGTTAGGACTTGTTGGCTTTATACAAACAGCCAAAGTTACTGACCATAAGGGTCAGCAGCAAAAAAACAAGACTAATCAAGTAAAAAAAGTTAGAGAACCGGCTAAAGTTCTACTGCCAAAGACGCGACAAAAAGAAAAGTCACAGCTGGCCAAGGAAGCTGTCATGCAAGAAGATTTTGCACGAATGAATGAACTTGGACTTTATTATGACTATGCCAATCTTAGTTTAGTTGATACTGTAAAAGCTTATTTGAAGGAATTTTCGATTTCGGAGGACCAAATTGCTTTTTCATACAAGGATTTGGAATCAGGTAAAACCTTCTCAATGAATGATACCCAGCCAATGACAGCGGGATCTACCTACAAATTACCCTTAAATATGTTGGTAGTAGATGACCTTGCTAAAGGAAAATTCACAATGGACGAGCGGTTTGATATTACACAGACCACATATGAATATGAAAATGAGCATCTAGCTTATGTTGGCCAATTTTCAGGTGCAATGAGCATTCCAGAAATGCAGGAATATTCGCTACTGTATTCTGAAAATACGCCAGCATATGCCCTAGCAGAGAGAGTTGGAGGCTTAGATAAAGCTTTTCAAAAAATGTCAAAATATGGACAGTCAAAAGCTGATATCAAAACGATTCAAAGACAAGGAAATAAGACCACTTCAGATTATTATCTTCAAGTTTTAGACTACCTTTGGACAAAGCAAGAGAAGTATAAAGACCTTTTATACTACATCGGAGAATCTTTTCCAAATCAATATTAAAAAACTTATTTACCTGATTTAATAATCTATCAAAAACCTGGCTATGTTGGGGAAGCACTGAATGTTGATGCGATTGTTCTAGAAGAAAGTCCATACTTAATTGCTCTTTATACAGCTTATTTGGGAGGTTCCACAGAGCAATCTGAAGAAATCAGTAGTCTAGGCTATAATCAATTGGTTGCGTTAACCTATGTTATTAATCAATGGCATCGTGTCAATCACAATAGTGAAAGTAAAAAGGAGACATCTTAGAAAGATGCTCCTTTTTATTTAGGGATGAATAGCATTTTGATAATGCCGCAGTAATTTTCGGAATTTTTTTAATGCAGCTCTAGTTAGCTGACTGGAAGATTTCCCATTCCGGCTATAGATTGGGTTGTTGGCATCTTCTTGTTGATCTAAATCGGGTTCAAGAAATTTGCCATCAGCTTCAGTCATAGCTTTTTTAATAAAAATGGGGTCTAAACGATCGATTAATTCGACATCTAACTTATAATGCAGCTCGTTGTTGCTATTTGCATAATTAAAGCTAGCTCCGTTAACTAGACTGTTGCGATCGCTGTGCTGATTATCAAGTGGTGACAAAAATTGACCTTCTTCAGAAAGAATAAACTCTGAGTGGAAATTAACCAAAACCTTGTAATTGTTCTGGGGAATGTTATCCGAGTAAAGTGGTAATTGATTTCCAAGGTCCGCTACTTTATTGTGGTAGCGTGAGGATTCATAAAGGCTGTATTGGTCTTTTTCTAAACTGGCTAAATATTTTGCAAAAGCTTGAGCATCAGTTTCTCCTTTTTTCTGATAAAAACGGCGCACCCATTGACTTTGTTGAGCAGAAATGAGGTAACGTAATTGATGAATGTTTTGGTTAAAAGGGCTATAGGCAACTTGACTTAAGTCATTGTAATTCAGTTGTACCAAAAAGGCCAACTGATCCCAAAATGGATCGGTCGGAGACAAATCTGCATCAAACCTCTGCATCAATTGTTCAGCTTCTTTTTTACGATTAGTGATTTCATCAGGTAATTTGAGGTACTTTAAAAGTAGCTGTAAATCTCTATGTGCTTGACGTGGTGTTGCTGCCTTATCTTGTAAGGACCAGAGTTGTTTGAACTTTTCTGAGCCGACAATTTGAAGGCTTTGATAATTATTTTTGAAATCTTTTGCTTTACTCGTGACAGCTAAGCGGTTGATAAACCCTTTTTGAATAGCTTGATTTGTCCAACCATCTTCTTCTAATTGTTTGGCATAAATCAAAATATGGCGTCGAAGTGCTTCTTTAGCAGATGTTTTTAAGGTTTGACTGTTATGATGTGATGCTTGATAATGCAAGTAATAATCATTGTAGGCTTCATGTGCTCTATTAAAAGCTATACGGTTTTGTTCTTTTTTTATGATGGGGATGAGTTGGTAGCTGATTAGTGGCAGTAGGACTATAATGATTAGGAAATAATATCTTTTTTTCATTGTTTTTTAGTGTACAAACATAGCATCCCCAAAACTAAAGAATCGGTATTTTTCATTAACTGCGTGTTTATAAGCTTCAAGGACGAATTCACGACCTGCAAAAGCTGAAACAAGCATTACTAAAGTCGATTTTGGTAAATGGAAATTGGTAGAAAATGCGTCAACGACAGTAAAGTGATAGCCTGGTTTAATAAAAATATTAGTCCAACCAGAATCAGCCTTGATATCCCCATTAAACTTGCTACCGATGGTTTCAAGTGTTCGAATAGAAGTCGTTCCAACAGCAACAACACGTCCTCCTTTTGCTTTAACTTCTCGAAGAGTTTGTGCAGCTTCTTGTGATAAACTGTAAAATTCAGAATGCATTTCATGGTTATCAACATCATCAACTGATACCGGCCTAAAAGTACCAAGGCCAACGTGGAGTGTTAAGTAAACCAAATGTACCCCTTTGGCTTTGATTCTGTCAAGAAGATCATTGGTAAAGTGAAGACCTGCAGTAGGAGCGGCAGCTGAGCCATTTTCTTTGGCGTAGACAGTTTGGTAACGTTCAGAATCGTCTAGTTTTTCATGGATATATGGTGGTAATGGCATTTCGCCTAAACTTTCTAAAACTTCTAGGAAAATACCTTGGTAAGAAAATGAAACAATGCGGCCACCGTGTTCCAACTCTTTGACCACAGTAGCTTGAAGACGACCGTCTCCAAAGGTGATTTGACTGCCAACTTTCAGGCGTTTAGCAGGCTTAGCTAGAACTTCCCATTGGTCAGCTTCCGTGTTTTTTAACAGAAGAAGTTCAACATGACCATGAGTGTCAATTTTTTCGCCGTGAAGACGAGCTGGAAGGACACGCGTATTGTTCATGACCAATGCATCTCCTGGATTTAAGTAATCAATGAGATGATCAAAATGGCTATCTTTCATGCTTTTGTCTTTAGTGTTTAATAGCAATAGTTTTGAACTGTCCCGTTGTTCAAGTGGGGTTTGAGCAATCAGCTCCTCAGGTAAATCAAAATCAAAATCATTAGTATTCATTAGGGCTCCTTTTATTATATGACTAAAAATAGATGTCTCTAGCCTGAAATAAATCTTAACTATTATAACATGCTCTAGATAAAGAGTCATTAGAATGCTATGTAAAAAATAAAAATCAAGGGCTTGACAAAAATTGGTCTATACCATACAATGAAGATATCAAAAGGTCTATACCAATAAGGAGGAAATATGAAAGTCATTAAAGTACAAAATCAAGAAGAAGGTGGCAAAGTTGCTTACACATTGTTAAAAGAAAGTCTTGCTAGAGGGGCTAAAACATTAGGTTTAGCAACGGGAAGTACACCAGTTACTTTTTATCAAGAAGTTGTTAAAAGTACCATGGATTTTTCTGAAATGACCAGTATTAACCTGGATGAATATGTTGGACTCCCAGTTGAAAATGACCAAAGCTATGATTACTTTATGAGAGATCATCTTTTTAATCATAAACCATTCAAAGAAAACTTCCTGCCAAATGGTTTGGCTGAAAACCTTGATCAAGAAGTCAAACGCTATGATCAGGTCATTGCTGAGCATCCTATTGATTTCCAAATTTTAGGGATTGGTCGTAATGGGCACATTGGTTTCAATGAACCAGGTACATCGTTTGAGATGACAACGCATGTCGTTGATTTAGAAGCATCTACTATTGAAGCTAATAGTCGTTTCTTTGCCAGTGTCGATGCTGTTCCTAAACAGGCTATCTCAATGGGAATTGCTTCAATTATGAAGTCAAAAGAAATTGTTTTATTGGCTTTTGGAGAAGAAAAAGCAGAGGCTGTTAAAGCTATGATTACTGGCCCTGTTACAGAAGAATTGCCTGCAAGTGTCCTTCAAAAACATGAAGCAGTATATGTCATTGTTGATGAGGCAGCAGGAGCATTGCTAGATTAAGAATAGAAAGAATAGGTGTCACTGTTAATTAATGCCGTGGCATCTATTTTTTATGTTACACTTATTCTATGAGATTAGATAAATTGTTAGAAATGTCAGCTGTTGGCTCTAGAAATCAGGTTAAAAAGATAATTAAGGCACATGGTGTTGTGGTTGATGGAAATATCGCAAAATCTGGAAGTCAAAATGTTGATCCTGGTCTACAAACAATCCTTGTTAATGACAAACAAATACATTTTTTTCCAGCAACTTATTTGCTCGTCAACAAGCCACAAGGAGTTGTTTCAGCGCGGTCAGATGCAAAGCATAAAACAGTAATTGATTTAATTGGGGAAGAAGATTTTGTTGAGGGGCTATACCCTGTTGGACGTTTAGATAGAGATACGGAAGGACTCGTTTTAGTAACAAATAATGGGCCATTGGGTTTTCGAATGCTTCATCCGAAACACCATGTTACTAAGGAATATTTTATAAAAGTTAATGGTCTATTAGGAGATGACGCGGTTGCATTTTTTGATAAAGGCGTTGCATTTTTAGATGGGACAAGATGTCAACCGAGTAAACTGAGGATTATCCAGCAAGGAGAGGAGGAATCTTCAGCATATTTAACCATTTCAGAAGGCAAATTCCATCAGGTTAAAAAGATGTTTTTAAGCTACGGTTTAAAAGTGACTTATTTGAAACGTACAGCATTTGATGCCTTAAAATTAAATGATCTTAAAGTAGGCTGTTATAGACAATTGACAGACACTGAAAAAGAAGTGATT
Organism: Streptococcus iniae; assembly: GCF_030732225.1. Taxonomy (NCBI): domain Bacteria; kingdom Bacillati; phylum Bacillota; class Bacilli; order Lactobacillales; family Streptococcaceae; genus Streptococcus; species Streptococcus iniae. The sequence goes on from NZ_CP132230.1 coordinate 647,775, forward strand.
AAGCAGTTTTTGCAATAAGTAATTCAGATTTCTTGACCAGACTTAAAAGTGCTTATATACTTGTAAAGTAATATTTTACAAGGAGATTAGTTATGAAAAATACATTGTCTAGAAAATTGGCTATTTTGTCAATTTCTATTTTCCTCATGTCCCATTTGGCTATTGCCCCTGCAATTCCAAAGTTATATGAACTCTATCATGGAAGTAATCCTAATTTAGGATTAGCATCTGTAGAAAGTCTAGTTACAATCCCAGCAATGATGATTACCTTATTTGTTATTTTAAGTAATTTCGTTGTTGCAAAATTAGGCAAGAAAAAGACAATCCAAATTGGTTTGATTCTCATTCTTTTCTCAGGGATTGTTTCTTTTTTTACAACACAGTTTACCTTGGTATTGATTTGCCGTTTGCTACTTGGTGTTGGTATTGGACTTTATAATTCCCTCTCAATCAGTATTCTTAGTGATTATTACGAAGGTGATGAGCGTGCTAGTATGATTGGTTTTAGAACTGCAACACTAAATATTGGTAAAGCTTTAACAACTTTCTTAGTTGGTTTTGCCTTATTAATTGGTGTTAATTATACTTTCCTTGTCTACCTCCTAGTGATTCCTGTTTATCTTTTCTTTTCGAAATATGTTATTGAAACAGAAAATCAGATTGTCCCAATTAAAGCTGCAAGTATTTTCAATAAAACTGTTGCTCTTTTAATGCTCATTACTTTTTTTGTTGGAATAAGTTATATTGGGGCAACCATTAAAATCCCTAGTTTATTAGTTAATCACTATCACTATAGCAGTTTCTTTGCAAGTAATGTCTTAACTCTTTTGGCTGTTAGTGGTATTTTAATTGGACTTGTTTTTGGGCAATTGACAAAACTTTTTCAAGAAAGAACAATGCTTTTCATGATTGTATTAATGGGATTAGGAAATCTTTTCTTTAGTTTTGCTAACCATTCATTCTTATTTTTCCTTGGTGCTCTTTTTATTGGTGCAAGTTTTGTAGGTACCATGTCTTCTGTCTTTTATGTCATTGCAAAGCATTTTAAAGGTGAGCATAATAACTTTGTGACCAGTTTAGCCCTAACAGCAGGGAATATTGGTGTTATTGTGACACCATTAATCCTTACAAAGTTACCAACGGCAATGCATCTTGAAACTTTTATTACACCATTTTATATTACAAGTGGTTTAATGTTAGTTAATGTTCTTATTTACTTCATGCTAGAAAAAAATTTAAAATAAAGTTATAAAGTTATCTGAAAAGATAGCTTTTTTTCGAATAAATATGTGAGGACTTTTAGTGAGAGGATAAACATGTTAAGAGCTATAGATAAAAACGGACAGTTAGTAAACTTATTAGATAGCCTACCTTCGAAACAGGAATTTAGGTGCCCAGCTTGTAATGGCCAAGTCGTCTTGAGAATTGGTACTGTGGTTAGGCCATATTTTGCTCATTTACGTTTAAAAGACTGTTATTTAGCAAGTGACAATGTGAAAAGGCAACGCTTTTCTGTACAACATTTATAAAGTGTTTTTCTAGGCAATTAATCTTTTAGTCATTGGTGTTTGGTAGTTGAGACTACCATGAATGCGGTGGTAATTCCACCAATGAACATAGTCTTTAGTCTTAAGAACTAGTTCTTCCAGCGATTGAAAGGTTTCTTGATAAACAAATTCAATTTTGAAAGCACGATACGTACTTTCAGCTACGGCATTGTCATAAGGACAACCAGCCTGACTAAGCGAACGTGTGATTCCAAAGGCTTCCAATATTTCATCAATTAACTGATTATCAAACTCTTTGCCACGATCTGAATGGAACATCTTGACTTTGGTCAGGGCGTAAGGGATGCTTTGTATGGCTTGCTTAACGAGTTCAGCGGTCTTGTGCCAACCAAGAGACAGGCCGATGATTTCACGGTTGTATAGGTCAATGATGAGGCAAACATAAGCCCAACGATTGCCTACACGAACATAGGTTAAGTCAGTGACTAAGGCTTGTAGTGGTCTTTCTTGCTTAAACTGCCTGTCTAAGTGGTTGGGAATAGGGGCTTCATTCTTGCCTCTAGAATGTGGTTTGAAGGTGGCTTTCTGATAAACAGAAACCAAATTGAGTCGCTTCATAATGCGTCGAATCCGACGCCGTGAAAGTGTGATACCTTCGTTATTCAAGCATATTTTGATTTTTCTGGATCCGTATCTGGACTCGCTCTCGAGGAAAATTCTTTTAATAGTTTCTTCAAACTCCGTTTCAGATACTGACTCCACGGCTTGATAGTAATAACTTGAGCGTGGCATATTCAGCCAGCGACACATCTTTGAAATGCTGTATTTAGCCTTATTAGCAGTGATTATTTCCCTTTTTGTGCCATAATCACTGCCGCTTGCTTTAGGATATCTAATTGCATTTCGAGTTCTTTATTGTGTTTCCTGAGTTCAATTAGCTCCCGCTGTTCATCTGTCAGATTATCAACAGACTTGAATGAACCAGTTGTTTTGGCTTGTCTAACCCACTTATCGAAGGTGGAAGGGGTTAGCTCGTATTCCTTGATGAGGCTGCTACGCTTTCTACCAGCATTGTAAAGGTCCACAATTTGTTGCTTAAAATCATCGGTGAAGTGACGACGTACTTTTCTAGACATGGTTTTTCTCCCGTTTTTCTTAAGTGTAGAACACTTTATAATTTCTGTCTAGTTTAGTGTAACCTATTCAATGAATCTGAGGAGCATTTATCCTTAAAAGCAAAACTTTACCAGTCTTTATCTAGCAATCAAACAGTTGAGGTGGAAGCATTTATTCCTGAAATCAGTCAAGTTGCAGATCTTTTAGTGAATCATAAATTAGTACTTGAGGTTCAGTGTAGCTCTTTACCCTTGCCTCGTTTAATCAGAAGGAGTCAATCTTATCAGGAAAATGGGTATCAAGTAAGGTGGTTATTAGGGAAAAAATTATGGTTACAGAAACGTTTAACGGCTTTGCAAAAACAAATGCTTTATTTTAGCTGGCAATTGGGCTTTCATTTATGGGAGTTGGATTTAGAAGGTAATCAGATCAGATTAAAATTTTTAATGCATGAGGATCTCTTTGGTAACGTACACTATAGGGAACAGACTTGCAGTTTAGATGGAGATCTCATGGCTTTTTTTCGTTTGCCTTATAGAATTCAAAACTATCTGACCTTTAGTGTTGCTATGGATAAGTCAGTCTTGAAAAAGATTCAAAAATCCTTACTAAGGCGTGAGAAAAAGTGGATGCTTAGACAAGAAGAGGCGTATTTACAAGGGGATAACATTCTTCAAAAAAAATGGAGTGATTTTTACCCACAGCTTTTACCAGTGACCTCACAGTTAGGTTTTTGTCAAATTAGTCAGGATTTGAGCAACTATTACAAACACTTTGAACATTATTATAAGAATATAAGCAATAATACGGTGCAAACGCTTCATCCTCCCTACTTTTATGTTAAAATATGAAGGTATAGAATTTTAGGAGGATATTATGTCAGATAATCGTAGCCATTTAGAAGAAAAATATACTTGGGATTTAAGCACTATTTTTGCTAGTGATAGAGACTGGGAAATGGAGCTTAATGTACTTGTTAAGCAAGTAGAAGAAGCTAAAAAATGGGCAGGACATTTAGTAGAGTCTGCTAGTAATTTATTAACTATTACTGAGATTGAGTTGGACTTGTCACGAAGAATTGAGACTGTCTATGTCTATGCTCATATGAAAAATGACCAGGATACTACTGTAGCCAAATATCAAGAATACCAAGCAAAAGCATCGGCTTTATATGCTAAATTTAGTGAAGTCTTTTCATTTTATGAACCAGAATTTATGGCACTTGAAGCAGATAAGTTTCAACAATTCCTTAAAGAAGAATCAAAATTAAATGATTATAGACATTTCTTTGACAAACTGTTACATAGTAAAAAGCATGTTTTGTCTCAAGCAGAAGAAGAGCTATTGGCTGGTGCACAAGAAATTTTTAATGGTGCTGAAGAAACATTTAGTATTTTTGACAATGCCGATGTGATTTTTCCAACAGTTATGGATGACAAAGGCCAAGAAGTGGAAATCACGCATGGAAACTTTATCAGTTTGATGGAATCCAAAAACCGTAAGGTGCGTCAAGATGCTTATGAAGGTCTTTATAGTACCTATGAACAATTCCAACACACTTATGCTAAAACATTGCAAACAAATGTTAAGGTTCAAAATTTCAAAGCACGTGTTCATAAATATGATTCAGCTCGTCATGCAGCTATGTCAGCAAACTTTATTCCAGAATCTGTTTATGATACTCTTCTAACAGCAGTTCATAAGCATTTGCCACTGTTACATCGTTATTTAAAGCTACGCCAGGAAATTCTCGGTCTTAATCAGTTAAAAATGTATGATGTCTACACGCCACTTTCTGCAACAGATTTATCGATTCCTTATGATCAAGCTATTGAAAAAGCAGAAAAAGTCTTATCTATTTTTGGTGACGAATATGCTAAACATGTTCATCATGCTTTTGCAGATCGTTGGATTGATGTGCATGTTAATAAAGGAAAACGTTCAGGTGCCTATTCAGGTGGTTCATATGATACGAATGCCTTTATGCTCTTGAATTGGCAAGATAATTTGGATAATATGTTTACTCTGGTTCACGAGACTGGTCATAGTTTACATTCAACCTTTACTCGTCAAACACAGCCTTATGTTTATGGTGATTATAGTATTTTCTTGGCGGAGATTGCTTCAACGACTAATGAAAATATTCTGACAGAAGCTTTATTGAATGAGGTAGAAGACGACAAAGAGCGTTTTGCAATTTTAAATCATTATCTTGATGGTTTCCGTGGAACTGTTTTCCGTCAGACACAATTTGCTGAATTTGAACATGCTATTCATCAAGCAGATCAAAATGGACAAGTGCTTACAAGTGAATTCCTTAACACCCTTTATGCTGATTTAAATGAAAAGTATTATGGCTTATCTAAAGAAGACAACCATTTTATTCAATACGAATGGGCTCGTATTCCTCATTTCTATTACAATTACTATGTTTACCAATATGCAACTGGCTTTGCTGCGGCTAGCTATTTAGCCAATAAAATTGTTCATGGTGAGCAAGAAGACATAAACCGTTATTTAGACTATCTTAAAGCTGGAAATTCGGATTACCCATTAAATGTTATTGCTAAGGCTGGTGTTGATATGACGAATGAGACTTACCTTAACGAAGCATTTGCAGTTTTTGAGGAACGTTTAACTGAACTTGAAAAACTGGTTGAAAAAGGTGCGCATTTGTAAGATGGCGCTAAGAAATAAAGCATTTCCCTTAGCAAATTTTATTTGGGATTTTGATGGTACCTTGGTTGAGTCCTATGAAGCAATTATTGAGGTTTTAAACTTGCTTTACGATAATTATCAGTTGCCTTTTGACCTTAATGGTGTAAGTGATTTTATCATTGAGAACTCTATAGGTGAGCTTTTAGAACAGTTGTCTAAAGAGCATGGCTTGCCCCTTTTAACATTAAAAATCTTCTTTAATCATGAGCAAGAAGCGCGTGATCATATGATTAGCTTAATGCCAGGAGCTAAAGACCTTCTAGATTATGCTACAGGCAAAGGCATAAGACATTTTATCATCACTCATAAAGGCAGTACAACTGAGCAAGTTCTTACGAGATTAGGAATTAAACAATACTTTACAGAAGTTATCACAGCAGCTTCTGGGTTTGCAAGAAAACCAGATTCAGAATCTTTTGATTATCTTTTGAAAAAATACAAACTTGATAAAAGTCAGACCTTTTATATCGGTGATCGGCCTTTAGACAGAGAATTTGCTGAAAATTCTAAAGTAATGTCAATTAATCTAAGAGAAGCCTCATCGGAAAAAAATATAGCCATTAATGACTTAAGTGATATCAAAGTGATTATCGACCAAAATATTATCTCTAAGTAAAGTAATAGGGATTTCCTTAATAGAAAATGGTGATTATGCGTAAAGTTATTATTTTTGATATGGACGGTGTTATCGTTGATTCAGAATATACCTTTTTATCCAGTAAAACACAAATGCTTTTGGATCGAGGTATTGATACTGATGAGACTTACCAATACCAATTTATGGGAACAACGTTTCCTTTTATGTGGCAGGTCATGAAAAAAGAGTTCCAATTAGAGGATTCGGTTGATGATTTGATTTCGGAAATGAATGACAGGCGTGAACAAATGATTGCTCGAGATGGTATTCAACCCATTAAAGGTGTTGTAGCGTTTATTAAAAAGTTACAGGAAAAGCAATACCGTTTAGCTCTGGCTTCATCTTCACCAAAATCAGACATTCTGAGGAATTTAGCTGAACTGGGAATTTTAGATGCTTTTGAAGTTAAGGTTAGTGGTGAAGAAGTTAAACAGTCTAAACCAGAGCCGGATATCTTTTTAAGAGCAGCAGCATTAATGGATGTTAAAGCAGAGGATTGTATCGTTTTTGAAGACACTAAAAATGGTAGTCGTGCAGCAAAGTCTGCTCAAATGACCTGTATTGGCTTTGCAAACCCTGATTATCCACTGCAAGATTTATCAGCTTGTGATGCTATTATTACAGGATTTTCGGAAGCTTTTAACTTAATTGAACAATAGACTGTAAAAAACTTCAAGCTAGCTTTTTTCGCTTGCTGAACGCATCAATTGTGGTTCTTTTTGAGGAGTCTTTATTGAATGTTATGACAATCAATAAAACTGTAAAAAAATGAAAGCCTATTGTATCAACATTCTTGACACTTTCTGACAGTCTGTGATATGCTAGCGTCATGGTTAAATCATATAGTAAAAATGCAAATCACAATATGCGTCGTCCTGTTGTGAAAGAAGAAATAGTTCGTTTTATGCGTCATCACCAAATGAAAACGAGTGGGCATTTGGCTGACATTGAGGCCTTTGCTCGCCAGGAAAATATTCCAATTATTCAGCACGAAGTTGTTTCTTATTTTCGAGTCCTTCTGCAGTCCTTGCAGCCAAAGCGAATTTTAGAAATAGGAACAGCAATTGGTTTTTCAGCTTTGCTAATGGCAGAAAATGCACCAGAAGCAGAAATTGTTACCATTGATCGCAATCCTGAGATGATTGCATTTGCCAAAGAGAATTTTGCCAAATATGACAAGAAAAAACAAATCACCTTATTAGAGGGAGATGCAGCGGATGTCTTGTCACAATTAGATCAAACATTTGATTTTGTGTTCATGGATTCAGCTAAATCTAAATACATTGTTTTCTTACCAGAAATTCTTAAACATCTGCAGGTTGGTGGTCTTATCATATGTGATGACGTCTTTCAAGGCGGGGATATTGCAAAACCTATCGAGGAAGTTCGCCGAGGTCAGCGTACAATTTACAGAGGATTACATCAACTGTTTGAAGCTACACTGGACAATCCGAGTCTTTCTGCAAGTCTCATTCCGCTTAGTGATGGATTGCTTATGGTCAGAAAAAATAGTGATAATGTAAGACTATCAGATTAAGTATTGTTTAAGGAAATATGGTATAATAGCTAGGTTAAAGATAAAAAGGAGCACAACATAAATATGAAAAATTCTAAAAAGTTACTCACTGGTTTTGTAACGCTTGCTTCAGTAATGACACTTGCTGCATGTAGTTCAACAAGTAGTAACACAAAACTTGTCACTATGAAAGGTGATACTATTACTGTTAAAGATTTTTATGAGGAAGCTAAAACATCAACAGCAGCACAGCAATCTATGCTTAGTCTTGTTATGTCACGTGTTTTTGAAGAAGAGTTTGGTAAAAAAGTTTCTGAAAAAGATGTTGAGAAATCATATAATAAAACGGCTGGTCAATATGGTTCATCTTTCTCGGATGCATTAGCACAAGCAGGTTTAACTACAGAAGCCTATAAAAAACAAATTCGTACAACAATGTTAGTGGAGTATGCTGTTAAAGTTGAGGCTAAAAAAGAGTTAACAGATGCAAACTATAAAAAAGCTTTCAAAGATTATACGCCTGAAATGAATGTACAGGTCATTGCACTTGATGATGAAGAAACAGCTAAGAAAGTTTTAGAAGAAACAAAAGCTGAAGGGACAAATTTTGCTGATATCGCTAAAGAAAAAACAACTGAAGCTAAGAAAAAAGTAGATTATTCATTTGATTCAGCGTCTACTGTTTTACCAGCAGATGTTGTTAAAGAAGCAGCTAAACTTAAAGAGGGTGAAAAATCTGAACTGGTGACTGTTATGGATGCAGCTACTTACCAGAAAAAATTCTACATCCTTAATGTTGTTAAAAAAGCTGAGAAAAAATCAGACTGGAAAACCTATAAAAAACGTCTTAAAGAAATCATTTTAAATGAAAAAATTAATGACAATGCTTTCCAAAACAAGGTCATTTCAAAATCACTTGATAAAGCAAATGTAAAAATTAAAGACAAAGCTTTTGCAAACATCTTAGCACAATTTGCAACAGATAAAAATGCAAATAATGCTATTAAACCATCTGTTGGTAAATAGATATCAGTTGACCTAGTCTTAAAAAGACAGTATAATAGAAAAGTTGAGAATTGTTTTTCATAGATTTGACACAGAAAAATGACGGTTGCTGCGAGTCATGGATAATCAGAGAGACATGCTACTTAACCTAAAATCATATTTAATAATTTAAAAGAGAATGACAAGTTCATTGAATAGAGGTGGTACCGCGGTTTTCGCCCTCTGTGAGATGAGCTTGTCTTTGTTTTTATGACCTTACTAATGAAAAGGAGAAAAGTGTTGGCAAAGCAAGGCTTAGTCACACTATAGGATTTTATTATGAAACAAATGACATCGGCAGAAATTCGTCAAATGTGGTTGGACTTTTGGAAATCAAAAGGACATTCAGTGGAACCATCAGCAAACCTTGTTCCAGTAAATGATCCCACTTTGTTATGGATTAATTCAGGGGTTGCGACTCTTAAAAAATATTTTGATGGGTCTGTAATTCCTGAAAATCCACGGATTACCAATGCCCAAAAATCAATTCGTACAAATGATATTGAAAACGTAGGTAAAACTGCTCGTCACCATACCATGTTTGAAATGCTTGGTAATTTCTCAATTGGAGACTACTTCCGAGATGAAGCCATTGAATGGGGATTTGAATTGCTAACAAGTTCGGAATGGTTTGATTTTCCAAAAGAAAAATTGTACATGACTTATTATCCAGCAGATACGGATTCTTACAATCGTTGGATAGCTTTGGGTGTTGAGCCAAGTCATTTGATTCCTTTAGAAGAAAACTTCTGGGAAATCGGTGCTGGTCCCTCAGGTCCAGATACTGAAATTTTCTTTGATCGAGGTCCAGAATTTGATCCAGAAAATATTGGTATTCGTCTTCTTGAAGAAGACCTCGAGAATGACCGTTATATTGAAATTTGGAACATTGTTTTATCTCAATTTAACGCCGATCCTGCAGTTCCGCGTTCAGAATATAAAGAGCTTCCTAACAAAAATATTGATACGGGTGCAGGTTTAGAACGTCTAGTAGCTGTTATGCAAGGTGCTAAAACGAATTTTGAGACTGACCTTTTCATGCCGATTATTGCTGAAGTTGAAAAATTATCTGGTAAAGAGTATGATCAAGATGGCGATAATATGAGCTTTAAAGTTATTGCGGACCATATTCGTGCCCTTTCATTTGCCATTGGAGATGGTGCACTTCCAGGAAATGAAGGTCGTGGTTATGTGCTTCGTCGTTTACTTCGTCGTGCTGTTATGCATGGACGTCGATTGGGAATTACTGAAACCTTTCTTTATAAATTAGTGACTACAGTAGGACACATCATGGAATCTTATTACCCAGAAGTCCTTGAAAAGCGTGATTTCATTGAAAAAATCGTTAAACGTGAAGAAGAAACTTTTGCTCGTACCATTGATGCTGGGTCAGGACATTTGGAGCAATTGCTAGCGCAACTTAAAGAAGCAGGAAAAGATAGACTTGAAGGTAAAGATATCTTCAAATTATACGATACCTATGGTTTCCCTGTAGAATTAACAGAAGAATTAGCTGAAGATGCTGGCTATAGAATTGACCACGAAGGCTTTAAAGCTGCAATGAAAGAGCAACAAGATAGAGCTCGTGCAGCAGTGGTTAAAGGTGGTTCAATGGGGATGCAAAATGAAACTTTAGCAGGGATCACTGAAAGCTCAGAGTTTCAATATGAAACAGCTCTTTTAAAATCAGCTCTTTCTGTTATTGTGACTGACAATGAACGTAGCCAAGTTGTTTCTGAAGGTCAAGCTCTTCTTGTCTTTGATAAAACACCATTTTATGCTGAAATGGGTGGTCAAGTTTCTGACCGTGGCTTTATTAAAAATGATAAGGGGGATCTTGTTGCAAAGGTTATTGATGTTCAAAAAGCTCCTAATGGTCAAGCTTTGCATACTGTAGACGTTTTAGCAAGTTTGTCTGTTGGAACAGTATACACTCTTGAAATTGATCAAAGACGTCGCTTTGCTGTTGAGAAAAACCATACAGCAACACATTTGCTTCATGCAGCTTTACATAATATCATCGGAGAACATGCAACTCAAGCAGGATCACTCAACGAGGAAGAATTCCTTCGTTTTGACTTTACGCATTTTGAAGCTGTAACAGCTGAGGAACTACGCCATATTGAAGAAGAAGTTAATCAAAAAATTTGGGATGCTCTAGTTGTAAGTACTGTTGAAACAGATGTTGATACTGCAAAATCAATGGGAGCGATGGCTCTCTTTGGTGAGAAATATGGCAAATCTGTCCGTGTTGTTTCAATTGGAGATTATTCAGTTGAGCTTTGTGGAGGTACACACTTGTCAAACACTTCTGAAATTGGCCTCTTTAAGATTGTCAAAGAAGAAGGAATTGGCTCAGGAACACGTCGTATCCTTGCTGTGACTGGAAAACAAGCTTTTCAAGCTTATCGTAAGCAAGAAGATGCATTGAAAGTTGTTGCTCAGACCCTTAAAGTACCACAAATGGAACAAGTTCCAACAAAAGTGGCAAATCTTAGTGAACAATTACGAGACCTTCAAAAAGAAAATGCTGAATTGAAAGAAAAAGCCGCTGCAGCACAAGCAGGTGATGTCTTTAAAGAGGTCAAAGAAGTTAATGGAAAAACTTATATTGCAACTCAAGTATCTGTGTCAGATGCAGGAGCTCTTCGTACTTTTGCGGATAATTGGAAGCAAAAAGACTACTCTGATCTTTTAGTTCTTGTTGCAAGTATTGGTGATAAAGTAAATGTTCTTGTTGCAAGTAAATCAAAAGATTTTCATGCAGGAAATCTTGTTAAGGCATTAGCGCCAATTGTGTCAGGTCGTGGTGGAGGAAAACCAGACATGGCCATGGCTGGTGGTTCAGATGCAAGTAAGATGATGGATCTATTAGCAGCAGTTCCAGAACATCTCTAAAAATAGTAAAAATAAACACCCTCTTTCTTCAGGATTACTGAAGAAAGAGGGTGTTGTTTTATATTGTCTGTCCTGAGTTGAATCGAAGGACAAGTCGGTGAGTTTTGTCAGTTTAAGCTATTATATCTTAAAAGTCAAAGTTGAATAAGTCATAATAGCGCATCGGTGTATCCCAAGATTTAACGATAGCTGCAACGTCTTCAATGTTTTTATCTTGAGATTCATAAGAGTCATCGATATAAACACGGAGTTGGTAACTATCATTTGAACGATAGGTGATGATTTTAAGGTCTTCTGCTGCCTTCTTAAATTGTCGATCTTGTTCCTCTTTTGATACGTCAGTATAGTTTTTAGACAATCCTGTACGATGTTCCACATAAGCATTGATATCAGAATCATCATATTTTAAATCTTTCAATGCTTTTTTATAAAGTAATGAAAAATAATGACGCTTAGTATCAAAATCTACTTTATCCTTATTGTATCCTTGTTTTTGTTTGACTTGCAAGGTTTCTATAGCTTGTGAAGAGTTTTCGATTGTTTCATTAGCTTCACGTAACCACTCGTATCTCTTTTCTGGCTCTATTTTGAGATAATCATATAAGCCATTCAATTCTTGAAGATATTGCGAAGTGTCATAGGTTGTTATTGTTTCAAAGGTATGAACGGGTCTACCTGTATATTCAGGTTCATTGGCAGATACTGCTGCGGCTGAGAAAAGCATCACTGCTGACAATGATGAAAAGATTAGGGTTTTGAGATTTTTTTTCATTAGAGTTTCCATTCTTAAGTTTTTAAGTTATAACTGAAAAGTATTGCTAGAGTTTTGATTAGGAAAGGGTTTTAATGTGAATAGATTTTGGGATTTATTATGGGATATAGTGGTAATAGCTGTTTTTTTGACTCCATTTATAGGATAAATTTAAAATACTTTCAGTGTTTTGTTGTTCAGCTTCTTCTTTCTTATCAGGATTTTGACTGACAATTCCTTGGGCGATTTGTTGTGATTCATAGGAATCATCAATGTAGACTCTTAAAAAGACATTGCTATAAGCTTGATCTTGGATAATAGCAAGATCTCTTTGTGCATTTTCAAACTGGTAATTATTTGCTGGACTATAAGTGTCTGAAATGCCAATTCGGAAGTCAATATAAGCTTCTACATCTGAAGCTTCAAATTTCAAATCTGTTAATGTTTTTTTATAAAGCAGTTTGTAGTAGGTGCGTTTTGTAAAGTATTCGAGTTCTTTTAATTTTGCAGTGTCTAAGTTGGCATTTTTCAAGATGTTTTGAGTATATTTAATACCATTGTCATCATGCTCTGTAAATCCATCTACCCAAAACCAAGGTTCGATATCTTTATCTGTAATGGCATAGTGACCGTGTAACTTATTGATCTCATCAAGTTTTTTAGAGATTGCATCTTTTAACTGTTGGTCTTCAGTTGAAAAGTTTTGTTGTGCCTCTTGAGCAAATACAACTTGGCTTGCTGCTGTAGCTGATGAGAATATTGTTAGCGCTGTCATTGATGAGAACGCAAGTTTTTTAAATGTTTTTTTCATAAGAGAATTCCTCTTTTCTATTTATTTTTGTCGATTTTTACCTTTCGACGTGTTTTATTATAGTCGGACATTTAATAGAAGTCAAAGAAAAAGTTTAATCAAAAATTTAAATAGAATAGAAAAAGATTAACTTTATTAAAATTAAATAAGTTATATTTAATTTTAATAAAGACCAAAAAGGCCTTTATATCTAATAAAATAACTTTAATAAACAGCTATCTTTCTTTGTTAACTATTGCCTTCTTCCTTATCATTAAATCTAAATAAGTGTTATTTTACTTTTTGGATATAGTCCTAAACTATAAGGGATTATTGTAAATCAAAATGCAAATCTTAGAAAAATTCTTGCTATAATAGAAAACATTAATAAGGAAATAAAGAGAGGTTCTTATGCGTATTTCACTTGTTCAAATGGCTATTATCGAAGCAGCGGTTGATAGGAATTTTAAACATCTTGAAAAGCTTTTGCAAGAAGCCATATTAGAGAGGCCAGATATTATTGTCCTTCCAGAAATGTGGAATACAGGCTATGCTTTAGAGCAATTAGAAGAGATTGCTGATGAAGATGGTAAAAAAAGCAAAGCCTTTATATCAGCTTTTGCTAAGAAACATCATGTCACTATTGTAGCTGGATCAGTTGCAGTTAAAAAAGACAATAATTTTTTTAATACAACTTATGTGTTTGATCGCCAAGGGCAATTGATTCAGACATATGAAAAAGTTCATCTTTTCGGACTAATGCAAGAAGATCAAGTCATGAAGTCAGGTGCTAGTCCTTCTCATTTTAGAGTAGATGATGTTTTGTCTTCGAGCATTATTTGTTATGACTTGCGTTTTCCAGAATGGCTACGTACAATGATGTCACAGGGGAGTCAAATTCTCTTTGTTCCAGCACAATGGCCGACTGCACGTGTGCAACAGTGGGAGCTTCTTCTAAGAGCTAGGGCAATTGAAAATCAAGCTTTTGTTGTCGCAGTTAATAGGGTCGGGCAAGCTCAAGGGGAGCATTTTCCAGGACACTCTATGGTCATTGATCCATTAGGGAATATAGTCTTACAGGCAAAAGATAATCAAGAAGGTATTTTTACAGTAGACATTGATTTGTCAGAAGTAGAAAAGGTCAGAGGTCAAATACCAGTCTTTGAGGACCGTAAGCCTGATTTGTATAAATAGAAATTGAGGATAAAAAATGATAGGTGATCACTCGCAATTACTAGAAAAACTTCCAGAGCAATTTTTCGCACATTTGGTTCAGAAAGTCAATGCCAAAGTAGCAGAAGGTTATGATGTTATTAATTTGGGCCAAGGAAATCCTGATCAACCAACCTATGATTATATTGTTGATGCATTGGTTAAGGCTGTTAAAACACCAAGTAGCCATAAATATTCTCAGTTCCGAGGTAATCCTAGCTTCAAAGAAGCAATTGCAAGATTTTATGAAAAGGAGTATGGCGTCAAACTTGATCCTGAAAAGGAAATTTGTGTCCTTGGAGGTGCTAAAATTGGTTTGGTTGAACTGCCTTGGGCTCTGACAAATCCAGGTGACTTGATATTGTTGCCAGATCCAGGTTATCCAGATTATTTGTCAGGAACGGCTTTGTCACAAGTTGAGTATGAAACCTATCCCTTATTACGAGAAAATGATTTTTTACCAGACTTAAAAGCTATTCCAGAAGATGTGGCACAAAGAGCTAAGTACATTTTTATTAATTATCCTAACAATCCAACAGGAGCAGTGGCTAGCATAGCGTTTTACGAAGAGTTGGTCATTTGGTCACAAAAATATGATGTTGGTGTGGTTAGTGACTTTGCCTATGGCGCCTTAGGTTATGAAGGGTTTAAAAACCCAAGTTTCTTACAGGTTAAAGGCAGCAAGAAGCAAGGCATTGAACTTTATACTTTCTCAAAAACCTTTAACATGGCGGGGTGGCGTCTTGCTTTTGCAGTTGGCAATTCTGATATGATTGAAGCCCTCAATCTGATTCAGGATCACCTTTTTGTCAGTGTTTTTCCGGTCATACAAGAAGCAGGCCTTGTAGCACTACTTGACCCTCAAAGACAAGTCGAAGTTGATAAACTCAATCAAAACTATGATCAGCGTCGTAAAGCCTTTGTGACAGCAGCTGAAAAAATTGGCTGGAAAGCTTTTCCATCCAAGGGTTCTTTTTATGTATGGATGCCTGTTCCAGAAGGTTACACGAGTCAAACTTTTGCTGATTTGCTTTTAGAAGAGGCACAGGTGGCTGTCGCTCCTGGATTAGGTTTTGGCCAAATGGGAGATGGCTATGTCAGAATTGGTTTATTAGTAGAACCTGAACGACTAGAAGAAGCTGTTGCGCGCATTGGAAAATTAAACCTCTTTTAAAACAAAAAAACTCTACTTTTGAACTGCACCCTGGACTTGTCAAGAAAAAATAGACATAAAGTTAAGCTAATTAGTAACTATTTTTTTCAAATTCTACAGGTGAGAGATACCCTAAAACTGAATGCAGACGTTTAGGGTTATAGTAAGTCTCAATATATTTAAAAATCTCAAGCTGAGCTTGCTCAATAGTTGCGAAATGAGCATCATTGACAAACTCTCTTTTTAATGTTTTATAAAAGGCTTCCATGAGTGCATTATCGTATGGATTACCTTTTCGACTCATACTGGACTTACATTTTTTTCGTCTAAGTAGGTCCGGAAATCGTGCTCCGGTATATTGAGACCCCTGATCTGTATGGACGATTACCCCTTCTTTAGGCTTTTCTCTATCATAAGCTTGATTGAAAGCCTCTGTTACCAACTTGTCTTGATACGTCGGCCCATTGCCCAACCAACAATCTTTCTACTATAAACGTCTATAAAGACAGATAAATAAAGTATTCCTTCTTGTGTAGGAATGTAGGTTAAGTCTCCTAGCCGTAATTTATTCTTACCAGTCGCTTGGGAACATTGATTAACAAGATTGGGACGAGTTAATGAAGAACGTTGATGGTTATAGTATTTATATTTATATCGACTTCCTTTAGCATAGAGACCTAGCTGATGAAGGAGCCTACCAACACGTTTATGATTGACATGCAGGCCGTTCTTGGGTAATTCGTACACTTCCGTAACGCTCTTTATGTTCATAGAAAATGGCTTTAATCATTTCCTTCAAAGCTTCATTCTCAACATGCCTTGAAGATGGACGACGTTTTAAATAAGCATAGAAACCTGAACGAGAAACTTGAAGAGTTTGACAGGCGTGATGAATAGTCAAATTAATACTATTTTCCTTCAGAAACCGAAATTTTATTTCCGGTTTGGCTTCAAGAAGACCTGAAACTTTTTTAGAAGTGCTAATTCCTCCTGTAGCAGTTTGTTCTCTTTTTCAAGCTTTTTTATCTCAAATTGAGCATGACGAAGTGCGCTCCCATGTCCTGGGAACGCACTTTCTCCATATTTTTCATATTCTTGAATCCATCGCTAAAGACTATTGGGATGAATTGCTAAAGTTGAACTAACCATTTTTACAGATTGCTCTTCCTCAAGAATGAGTTTGACAGCAGAGAGTTTGAAGGCTTTATCAAAGGTTTTTCTTGGCATAATGACTTTTCCTCGTTTCCACTTAATTTTGTGTCTACTTTATTATACCAAGTCCAACCCAAGCGTTAGATTTTGTGTCTAACTTTTGGGGTGCAGTTCAGTTTTTGCTAGTTTTTTATAAACCAATAGTCCACTCAAAACTGCAATCGCAATAGGGATGGCATTGTAGAATGGTTGATTGGTGATTTCAGGAAGAAATAAAATAGCAGTCAGGGGCATTTGATTTAAGAGGCCTAAAAATACTGCTGCTCCAATAACAATGGCAAATGGTAGTGATACAACTGGTAATGGGCTGATATTCCATAAGACTGCAAATAAAGCGGCAGCTGTTCCACCCAACATCATAGCGGGAGCAATTTTACCGCCATAGGCGCCGGAGAAAAAGACAAGCCAAACGGCAATAGCTTTTGCTAAAAATAGGGCTAATGCATAGATAAAACTAGGTTTTTCATGAAGAATAAAAAGGATACCAGCCTTTCCATTTCCTAAGATTTGAGGGAAATAAAGGCTTAAAACACCTACCAATAAGAAGGCAAAGAGGGCTCTCAAAATGAAACTTTTCTCATTTAACTGCCGTTTTGGAATTTTTTTAAGAGCAAATTGGTATCCAAAAGCAAGAAGAGCAATGAAAATTCCTGCAAAAATAGACCAAATAAGCAGGGAGGCATTAAACTGCAGGAGTGGCAGTGAATACTGGATATCATCACCAAGTAGTAGGCGGACGACAAAAACAGCTATAAATGAAGAGAAGGTCGCTGCTAGGATATCTTTAAATTTCCAGGAAATAAGGATGGTTTCTAAAATAAAAATAGTTGTAGCAAATGGCGCATTATAGACCGCACCAAGTGCAGCTCCAGAAGCACATGCTAAGAGGGTATTCCTCTTGTCACGAATTATTGAGGGAGTTTTTTCAATCCAAGCGTCAGATAAGGCAACAGTAACTTCTCGAGAAGCTCCTTCTCGTCCGACTGGAGATCCCATAGAAACAGTTATTAATTGAAGCATCCCATGAATAAAGTTTACTCGGCTATACATGATGTGATTGTCTAGGACAACTGTTGAAATTGGCACCAAGGGTTTGTTTTGCTTAGCTAGTGTATACCAACCAAAACCAGCAAGTAGACCTGCTAATGTTAAAGATATTACACGTCTAAGTGGGAGGGTTTGAGTAATCGTCTGGCTGAAATTTCCTTCTTGAAAACCTAAACTGAGCTCTTGAATAAAGTGAATAAGTACTGTTAAAAGACTTCCAACAAGTCCAGCTGTTAGACTGACAATAAGTAGGGCTAGAAAAAAATACAGCAATTTTTGTATCGATTTTGAATTCATACTTCCATTGTAACAAAAGACAAGAAGGAGATAAAGCTGACACCCTCACGAAAAAAACAAGTACCCAATCACAGAGTACTTGTTTTATAAACCTTATAATCCTACATT
The DNA here is from genome assembly GCF_030732225.1 of Streptococcus iniae. Taxonomy (NCBI): domain Bacteria; kingdom Bacillati; phylum Bacillota; class Bacilli; order Lactobacillales; family Streptococcaceae; genus Streptococcus; species Streptococcus iniae. The sequence continues at coordinate 665,782 of NZ_CP132230.1, forward strand.
ATAATCATCATCTTGCATAGCTTCTACAGAACCTAGCAAGTAACCATTTCCGACCTGTGAAAAGAAGTCATGGTTTGATGTTCCTGTTGAAATACCGTTCATAACGATGGGGTTAACATCATTTGCGGTATCAGGAAAGAGTGGGTCTTGACCTAGATTCATCAAAGCTTTGTTGGCATTGTAGCGAAGGAAAGTCATGACCTCTTCTGTCCATCCAACCTGATCGTAAAGTGTTTTGGTATAATTTTCTTCATTCTCATATAGTTGGTAAAGAAGATCATACATCCATTCTTTAAAGGCTTCTTGTTGGTCTTCAGCTAACTCATTGAAACCTAATTGGAATTTGTAACCAATATAGGTTCCATGAACAGATTCATCACGAATAATGAGCTTAATAATTTCAGCCACATTAGCTAATTTATTGTTTCCAAGATAATAGAGTGGTGTGAAAAAGCCAGAATAGAATAAGAAAGTTTCCAGATAAGTTGATGCAACTTTCTTTTGGAGAGCATCACCATTTTCATAAATATCATTAATGATTTTAGCTTTCTTTTGAAGGAATTCATTATTATTAGTCCATTCAAAAATATCTTCGATTTCTTTTTTAGTGTTTAGGGTTGAAAAGATAGAAGAGTAAGATTTGGCATGAACAGATTCCATAAATTGGATATTGTTCAAAACGGCTTCTTCGTGTGGTGTACGAACATCAGCACGGATAGCCTCAACACCAGTTTCAGATTGCATGGTGTCCAAAAGTGTAAGACCACCAAAAACCTTTCCAACAAGGTCTTTTTCTTGTTCAGACAGCTTACGCCAATCGTCCAAGTCATTTGATAAAGGAATACGGGTATCTAACCAAAATTGTTCTGTTAATTTTTCCCAAGTGGATTTATCAATAACATCTTCAATTTCATTCCAGTTAATTGCTTCATAGTATGTTGTCATCTTGCGGTTTTCTCCTAAAGAGTTGTTAGGTGCTAGCACCACTAGCGAACTACTGGATAAGCAGTAGCAGCTAAATAAAAAGTGAAAAGGCTAAAATAGTAACCAAAAGAGGAAAAATTTAAGTCGTTTTCGAATAAGTAGATAAGGGGTATAAAAACCAGTGCCTTTAACATGATATCAATGCTAGTAAGTTTGGTTCCAATAGCGATATCATAATTCTGTAAAAGCCACCGAACATGCGGCTTTTATAAAGTAAGTAAGTGAGCAAGGAAATTCCCCATATAAGGATTTCCATAGAAAGGATAGTTACTTTAGTAACATGCTTAATTGTTAGAATTACGACAGGGTATAAAAGTCGCCGAACATGCGGCTTTTATAAAGTCAGTAAGTGAGCAAGGAAATTCCCCATATAGGGATTTCCGTAGAAAGCATAGTTACTTTAGTAATATGCTTTCTTGCTCAATTAAATCACACAACTTTCGCATTGGTTTGCTCCAACTTCTTCACCATCATCGGTAAAGGTACGAATATAGTAGATTGATTTAATGCCCTTGTTAAAGGCGTAGTTACGTAGTATGGAAAGGTCACGCGTTGTTTGTTTGCTCTCTGTCTTCCACTCGTAAATTTCTTTTGGCAATTCACTTCTTAGGAAAAGTGTTAATGATAAGCCTTGGTCAACATGCTCAGTGGCAGCTGCATAAACGTCAATAACCTTTCGCATATCCATATCATAGGCTGAAGTATAGTATGGAATAGTATCTGTTGAGAGGCCATTAGCAGGGTAATAAATCTTACCAATTTTCTTTTCCTGACGTTCTTCAATTCGTTGGGTGATTGGATGGATTGAAGCTGAACAATCATTAATATATGAAATAGAGCCATTTGGAGCAACCGCTAGACGATTTTGATGGTAAAGTCCATCAGTCATAACAGCCTGACGTAATGCTTCCCAATCTGACCCTTGTGGAATGAAGTGGTCTTTAAAGAGTTCTTTAACAAGGTCTGATTTAGGGATGAATTTACCAGTGACATATTTGTCAAAATAAGTACCGTCAGCATATTTTGAGTTTTCAAAATCAGTGAATGTTGTTTGACGCTCACGAGCAATATTATTAGATTCAACTAATGTCCAATAATTCATTAACATAAAGTAGATATCTGTAAATTCAACTGATTCAGGACTACCGTATTCGATATGGTGCTGTGCTAAATAAGAATGTAAGCCCATAGCACCTAAGCCAAAGGTATGAGCTTGCTCGTTACCATGTTTGATAGTGGGAACAGCATCAATACTTGATGAATCTGTGACATAGGTTAAGGCACGAGTCATTGCTTTAATGGAACGCCCAAAGTCAGGAGAAGTCATCATATTTAAAATGTTAGTTGAGCCAAGGTTACATGAAATGTCAGTTCCCATTTCAACAAATTCTTGTGAATCATTGATGAGACTTGGTTTTTGAACTTGAAGAATCTCAGAACACAAGTTACTCATAATCACCTTTCCGTTAATTGGATTGGCTTTATTGGCAGTGTCAATATTAATGATATAAGGGTAACCGGATTCTTGTTGTAATTTTGAAATTTCAGTTTCTAAATCACGTGCCTTAATTTTTGTTTTAGCAATATTAGGATTGGCAACTAGCTCCTCGTATTTTTCAGTGATATCAATATAGTTAAATGGTATACCATATTCTTTTTCAATACTGTATGGGCTAAAGAGATACATATCTTCATTGTTGCGCGCTAACTCATAAAACTTATCTGGTACTGTTAAACCAAGTGACAGTGTTTTAACACGCACCTTTTCATCGGCATTTTCTTTTTTGGTTGAAAGAAAAGCAATGACGTCTGGATGGAAGATGTTAAGGTAAACGACACCTGCACCTTGGCGTTGACCAAGTTGATTTGAATATGAGAAACTATCTTCGAAAAGCTTCATTACAGGAACGACACCTGATGCAGCGCCAGCATATCCTTTAATAGGAGCACCAGCTTCACGCAAGTTTGATAAGGTAATACCTACGCCACCACCGATACGTGATAATTGTAAGGCAGAGTTGATAGAACGCCCAATAGCATTCATATCATCTGTTACTTGAATCAAAAAGCAAGAGACTAACTCACCACGACGGCTTCGACCTGCATTCAAGAAAGATGGAGTAGCAGGTTGATAACGTTGGTTAATCATTTCAATAGCTAAATCTTTAGCGAGTTCTTCATTGCCGTCAGCAAAGTAGAGGGCATTATACATGACGCGATCTTCAAGATTTTCAAGGTAATAGTTACCGTCGTTTGTTTTAAGGGCGTATTGTTGGTAAAATTTGTAAGCTGCCATGAATGATTTGAAGGAGAAGTTTTCTGCAGCAAGCAGGCTAGCTAGTTCTTCGATAAATTCGGGACGGTAGTTAGCAATAAACTCAGACTCCAGATAATCATTGTCAACAAGAAAAGCAATTTTTTCTGTAACAGAAGAAAACTGCTTGGTATTTGGAATAACATTTTCTTTGAAAAAAGCCTCGAGAGCTTCTTTATCTTTGTGTAATGGGATTTTACCATCAACAGGACGATTGATTTCGTTGTTAAGACGAAAATAGGAGATATCTCCAATATCTTTTAAACTCATAAAACTTTTCCTTACTTATATAATTTGTATTAAATAATTTCTTTTAATTTTGTTGGTTGGAAACCTGAAAAAACAAGTTTATCACTTTCGATAACAGGAGCAGAAGTGAATCCTAAACTTTTCACATAATCAATTTTTTCGGGATGGTCATCCATATTAATTTCTTGGAACTCTGCTCCATTTTGCTCTAGAAATTTTTTAGTCATTTTACATTGCATGCAATTATTTTTAGAATAGATAGTAATCATTTTGGTAGTGCTCCTTTATTTTTTCTCAAATGAGAAATCAGTACTCTAATAGCATATAAAAAATAGAGGTAAAAAGCAAGGTATTTGATTAATTAAACACAATATTTTGGGGCATGTTATTGCAGATGTTACTATATATAGTGCCTTAAAATTATCTGTCAATTCAGATATATAAATCTTTTAAAGCTGATAATGATGATATTTTTTCTTAAAGAATGCTAGTAATCCTGATAAATTTTTGATAGAACAAGACAATATTGAAAATTAGAGAAAAAGTTTCAAGAAAACAAAGAAACAACATGAAAGCCAAATTGATTTTTTCTAACAGGAGAGTCAATTGAGAATAGCTCTTGCCTTAGCAACGATAATTTGGGGATGAAAAAATAAGAAAAATATTTCAGCCTTTTTTCTTCCAAAAACATTTAATCTTGAAAATAAAAGAGCATTGTGCTATAATCTGATATTGTAAGGGTTATCATGTGATGGCTCGAAAAAACACAACTATTAAAAGGAGAACCATACTATGGCTTCAAAAGATTTTCACATTGTTGCAGAAACAGGAATTCACGCACGTCCAGCGACACTTTTAGTACAAACTGCTAGCAAATTTGCTTCAGACATCACTCTTGACTATAAAGGTAAAGCAGTAAACCTTAAATCAATTATGGGTGTAATGAGCCTTGGTGTTGGTCAAGGTGCTGACGTTACAATTTCAGCAGAAGGTGCTGATGCTGATGATGCAATTGCAGCTATCGAAGAAACTATGACAAAAGAAGGATTGGCATAAAAAAATGACAGAAATGCTTAAAGGAATTGCAGCCTCTGATGGTGTTGCTGTTGCTAAAGCATATCTACTAGTTCAACCGGATTTGTCATTTGAGACTGTTACAGTCGATGATACAAATGCAGAAGAAGCTCGCCTTGATGTTGCATTACAAGCTTCACAAGACGAGCTTTCTGTTATCCGCGAAATGGCAGTAGATAGCTTAGGCGAAGAGGCGGCGTCAGTATTTGATGCACATTTAATGGTTCTTTCTGATCCAGAAATGATTAGCCAAATTAAAGAAACTATTCGTGCAAAACAAACAAATGCTGAAACTGGTCTTAAAGAAGTGACTGATATGTTCATCACTATCTTTGAAGGAATGGAAGATAACCCATATATGCAAGAACGTGCAGCAGATATTAGAGACGTTGCAAAACGTGTCTTAGCACACCTTCTTGGGGTGAAATTACCAAACCCAGCTACAATCAATGAAGAGTCAATCGTGATTGCTCATGATTTAACACCTTCTGATACAGCGCAATTAAACAAACAATTTGTTAAAGCTTTTGTAACTAACATTGGTGGTCGTACAAGTCACTCAGCAATCATGGCCCGTACTTTAGAAATTGCTGCAGTTCTTGGAACAAACGATATCACAAAACGTGTTCAAGATGGTGATATTCTTGCTGTTAATGGTATTACTGGTGAAGTTATTATTAATCCTAGCCAAGAGCAAATTGTAGCCTTTAAAGAAGCTGGTGCAGCATATGCTAAACAAAAAGCTGAATGGGCATTATTAAAAGATGCTGAAACAGTAACTGCAGATGGTAAACATTTTGAACTTGCTGCCAACATTGGTACTCCAAAAGACGTTGAAGGTGTAAATGATAACGGCGCTGAAGCTGTTGGTCTATACCGTACAGAGTTTCTTTACATGGATTCACAAGATTTCCCGACAGAAGACGAACAGTATGAAGCTTATAAAGCAGTTCTTGAAGGAATGAATGGAAAACCCGTTGTTGTCCGTACTATGGATATCGGTGGAGATAAGGAACTTCCTTACTTCGACCTTCCACATGAAATGAACCCATTTTTAGGCTATCGTGCCTTACGTATCTCAATTTCTGAGACTGGAAATGCTATGTTCCGTACGCAATTACGTGCTTTATTACGTTCTTCAGTTCATGGTCAATTGAGAATTATGTTCCCTATGGTTGCACTTCTTACAGAATTCCGTGCAGCTAAAGCTATTTTTGATGAAGAAAAAGCTAACTTAATTGCTGAGGGTGTTGCTGTTTCGGACAATATCCAAGTTGGTATCATGATTGAAATTCCAGCAGCAGCGATGTTGGCTGATCAATTTGCTAAAGAAGTTGATTTCTTCTCAATTGGAACAAATGACCTTATTCAATACACAATGGCTGCAGACCGTATGAATGAACAGGTTTCTTATTTGTATCAACCATATAACCCATCAATCTTACGTTTGATTAACAATGTTATCAAAGCAGCTCACGCTGAAGGTAAATGGGCAGGTATGTGTGGAGAAATGGCAGGAGATCAACAAGCTGTACCATTATTAGTTGGTATGGGTCTTGATGAATTCTCAATGTCAGCAACATCAGTCTTACGTACACGTAGTTTGATGAAAACTCTTGATACTGCTAAAATGCGTGAATACGCACAACGTGCACTTACAGAGTGTTCAACAGCAGAAGAAGTACTTGAACTTTCAAAAGAGTACCTTCCTTCAAATTAATACAAAGGGAAGTTGGGTGACCAACTTCTTTTTGTCTAGGAATTGTTAAAATATTCAGAAAATGGTTGTGCCGTTTAGTTGAATTATCACTGAAAAGTGATAGAATAGTGGTACTATCAAAAAAGGAGATATGACTTTGACAAAACAATACAAAAATCTTGTTAACGGTGAGTGGAAACTTTCAGAGAATGATATTACAATTTATGCTCCAGCAACTGGCGAAGAGTTAGGAAGTGTTCCTGCAATGACGACACAAGAGGTTGATTTCGTTTATGCCTCTGCCAAAAATGCTTTGGAGGAATGGCGTCAACTTTCCTATGTTGAACGTGCAGCTTATTTGCATAAAGCAGCTGAAATCCTCGTTCGCGATGCTGAAAAGATTGGTGCCATCCTTTCCAAAGAAGTTGCTAAGGGATATAAAGCAGCTGTAAGTGAAGTGGTCCGTACTGCTGATATTATCAAGTATGCAGCTGAAGAAGGCATTCGTATGGAAGGCGAAGTGCTTGAAGGCGGTAGTTTTGAAGCAGCAAGTAAAAAGAAAATTGCGATTGTACGTCATGAACCGGTTGGTTTAGTGCTTGCAATTTCACCATTTAATTATCCTATCAACTTAGCAGGTTCTAAAATTGCACCTGCCTTAATTGCTGGTAACGTCGTTGCACTTAAACCACCAACACAAGGATCAATCTCAGGGTTATTGTTAGCAGAAGTGTTTGCTGAAGCTGGTGTTCCTGCGGGAGTCTTCAATACTATTACTGGTCGTGGTTCTGTTATTGGGGACTATATTGTTGAGCATGAAGCAGTTAACTTTATTAACTTTACAGGTTCAACTCCAGTTGGTGAACGCATTGGGCAATTGGCAGGTATGCGTCCTATTATGCTTGAACTTGGTGGAAAAGACTCTGCTATTGTTTTAGATGATGCTGATATTGAACTCGTTGCAAAAAATATTGTAGCAGGGGCTTTTGGATATTCAGGCCAACGTTGTACAGCAGTGAAACGTGTTCTTGTTATGGATAAGGTTGCAGATCAACTTATCGCTAATGTAAAAACATTGGTAGATAAACTTTCAATCGGTATGCCTGAGGAAGATGCAGATATTACACCGTTAATTGATACAAAAGCGGCTGATTTTGTTGAAGGTTTGGTACAAGATGCGACTGAAAAAGGTGCGAAAGCTCTTGGTGAGTACAAACGCGAAGGGAATTTGATTTGTCCCTTGATTTTTGATCATGTGACAACAGACATGAGATTAGCTTGGGAAGAGCCATTTGGTCCAGTATTGCCATTTATCAGAATTAACTCAGTTGAAGAAGCCATCAAAATTTCAAATGACTCAGAATATGGTCTTCAGGCTTCGGTATTTACAAATAACTTCCCACGTGCCTTTGCAATTGCAGAGAAACTTGAAGTTGGAACCGTTCATATCAACAATAAAACACAACGTGGAACAGATAATTTCCCATTCTTGGGGGCTAAGAAATCTGGTGCTGGTGTTCAAGGGGTTAAATACTCAATTGATGCTATGACGAATTTAAAATCAATTGTTTTTGATATTGAATAAATAATCACATCAAGAGGCTGGGCAAAAAGTAGCTTCAGAATAGAAAAAACGAGCATTTCCGCAGTTGGAGATGCTCGTTTTCCTATGTCATGGTTTATAATTATAATAACGACAAAACAACTAGAAAGCCATGACTATGTATAAAGAGTATAACACAAATCAACTCAGTTTGGAATTAAATCTTGCCTACGATATTCCAATGAATCATGAGGTTAGATTAATCAGTCTCTTTGTGGACAGTATTCCAAATCATATTTTGCTTGAAGAGACGTCTCACACTGGTCGTCCTGCCTTTCATCCTGCCATGCTTTTGAAGATGACGCTCTTCGCCTATGCCCGCCAGGTCTTTTCTGGTCGCAAAATAGTTCAGATGAATGAAGAAGTCATTCCCATGAAATGGTTGAGCCAGGACACCTACGTTAGCTATAAAACCATCAATAATTTTCGTTCTAGTAAACATGCCAATAACCTAATTAAGACCGCCTTTATTTATTTCACCCTCCTCATGCGTAAGAATGGCATGATTGAAGATGATGCTCTCTTTATCGATGGCACCAAGCTAGAAGCTGATGCTAATCTCTACTCTTTCACTTGGAAAAGAGCTGTTGATAAATACGAAGAGGCACTAAACGGAAAAATCTCAGAACTCTATGACCAGCTGGTTCAAGAGGGGGTAAACCTAGCTCTGTCTAAAGAAGAATGCGAAACCAGCGAGGGGTTAGTGCGCCTTTTAGAAGACACTGAACAGGCCTTGGCGGAAGTTGAGAAATCAATTTCTGAGGAACCAAAAGTTATCAAGGGAGGTTCTGCCAATAAACAAAAGCGACGTCGTATTAAGAAACTGCGCAACCAGTTGAGAAAGGATTATCTCCCTCGTAAGCAACGCTATGAGGAGGCTAGAGAGATTCTAGAAGAGCGTAACTCTTTCTCCAAAACGGACCACGATGCCACTTTTATGCGAATGAAAGAGGACCACATGATGAATGGCCAGCTCAAACCTGGCTATAATGTTCAAGCTGCCACCAATGGTCAATATGTTCTTGCATATGATATATTTCCAAATCCAACGGACACCCGAACCCTGAAACCATTTCTCCAATCCATTCAAACTCTGGACCTCTTCCAAAATATTGTCGCCGATGCCGGTTATGGCAGTGAGGAGAATTATAGTTTTATCATTGATGAGTTGGAGAAATCTCCTCTGATTCCCTATGGCATGTACCAGAAGGAATTGACTAAGAAATATAAAAACAGTCCTACTAATCCAAATAATTGGGACTACCTTGAAGAAACAGACCAATTCATTAAACCAGATGGTGTTGTTTATTCCTTTAAATATTACTCTCGTAGAAAAGATAAGTATGGCTTTGAACGGGATTTCAAGATTTATGAGGCAGAAAAAATACAAAGCACGGAAGAGTTGGAAAAACTTTCCAAAACAGAAAGTGGTCGCCAGAAACAGATCCATTACAATCCAACTTGGAATTACTTTAAAGAACTCATAAAGGAAGAATTACATAGCGAAGATGGCTCTCGAATCTATGCCAAACGGAAAATCGATGTCGAACCCGTTTTTGGCCGATTGAAGAGTGTTTTTGGCGTGCGTAGAGTCCATGTCAGAGGCAATCAAGCCGTCCAAACGGAGGTTGGATTCCTCTTCATGAGTATGAATCTCACGAAATTAGCTAAGAATCTCGACTCTAAAACTTCAAATACTCAAAAACCACACAGTGATTTTTTCATCTTGATTGTTTTCAAGACTGAAATCTCTGCGTGGTTTTATTTGAAGCTACTTTTTGCCCAGCCTCTTGGCGTTTTTGGAAGTTAGTTGCAATATTTTTTGGCAAAAATAGAGTAAAAAATAACTTTATTTCTCCTATTGTGTTATAATAACGATACAATAGGAGAAGCAAATGAAGAAATTAAATACTATCATTTTTGCCATTATCTCGGTTATCTTTATTATTTTTTGGGGGATAACGGTTAATAATTGGCAAATAAACAATCAAGTTAAAGCAATTATCAAGTCTGAAAAAAAACATACTGAGCGCTATTTGAGCATCAAGTCTGTTAAGTCTCTCGAAAATGGTGATAAGACCTTTCATTATTTTTCACCTTTAGCAAATAGTGATCACTTTTATCAGGATAATTTACCCATGTCTGTCTATCAGAAGGCTACAAACGATAAAGAAGACGTTTTTATTGAGCCTATTATTGAAGAGACCCCTCTAAAAAATGTTAAGACTGTAACAATACATGAGGTAAGGTATAAACATGGTTTATTTCAAGTAAATAAAGCATCGGATCAAGTTGTTAGTCGTTATCATGTTAATGAGGCATTTGAGCATGTGAGATTATCACAACTTTTTAAAGAAAAAGAAGAAACAGTTAATCAAAAGTTGAAAGACTTAAGTCATGGCAAGTGGAATCATGAGCATTTAGATGCTATGACAGAAAAGAAACATATTCTAACGGATCAATTTGATATTGCATCAAATCAATTGTTATTGGATGATAAAATTAGTCTACCTTTAAGTGATCTATTTGATATTGTCAATCCAGACTTGCTTGAGGGTGATGTAAAAGTTGCCTATGATGATTATCAAAAGAAAAAAGAGGAAGAACGTCAAAGGGATAAGAAAATTGTAGCTCTTACTTTTGATGATGGTCCAAACCCTGTGACAACTCCACAAGTATTGTCTATTTTGGACAAGTATCATGCTAAGGGAACATTCTTTATGTTAGGGTCTAAAATTTCTGGAAATGAGGATTTGGTCAAAAAAGTCAAGGAAGCGGGTCATGAAATTGGCAATCACTCTTGGGACCATCCTAATTTGACCAAATTAAGTCCGGATCAGGTTTCTTTTCAAATCAAAAATACCAATATGGCCATTGAAAAAGTTACTGGAAAGGCTCCTATTTTCTTTAGACCACCATATGGGGCTACAAATGCAAATGTTCAATCAATTGCAGCTTTAACACAAGTTCTGTGGACTGTAGATACTAGAGACTGGGAAAACCACAATACAGAGGCTATCTTAGCTAATATTAAGGCGCAGTTGCGGCCTGGAGGCATTATTTTGATGCATGATGTTCATCAGACCACTGTTAATGCTTTACCAACCGTCTTGGATTATTTGAAAAGTCAGGATTACAAGTTTGTAACTGTTTCTCAAGTATTAGGACACTCCTAAAAAAACACTTCAAATCGGGATAGAACTGGTTTGAAGTGTTTTATGTTATATGACTTTAAGTCTATTTGGCTCCGCAGGTGTGATACAAATTAACCACCCGTTAGACGGATGGTCATGATTGGTGTCATTAGGCGCTAGTTAGTGTTTAAGACTTATTGGTTTTGTTCAAATTATTTGTTAGATGGGGAGTTATGACTTTGTGACAATCAATTTTTGATTTCTTAAGATAAGCTCTGTGACTTTAGCAAATTTTTTCAGTTTTTTCAGGTCTTCTGGGTGTGTGATAAATGTAATCACAGCACCTTTTTTCCCCATGCGTCCAGTACGACCAGCTCTGTGAGTGTAGTTTTCTTTGTCTCTAGCGACTTCAAAATTAATGACATATTGTAAATTATCGATATCAATCCCTCGGGCGACTAAGTCAGTTCCAAGAAGCAATGAGATGTCATTGTTTTTAAACCGTTCTAATATGGTTTTACGGAATTTAACATTAACATCACTTGCTAGCGAGACAGTAGAGCTGCCATTGAAGCTTAATTTATCCTCACTTGCACCTAAATCAGACAAGCTGTTGAAAAAAACAAGTGCTCTAAAATCAGGAATATTTGAAAACTTACGAAGTAAATCAATGCGTTCTCGTTTATCAACAGAAATGTAGTAGTGTTCAATTCCTGATAATTCTTGATTAGACAAATCAATGGTTATGGTGTCTTCTTCGAGAGTGTTCGGGTCAACTTTATTGGTAGCGCTCATGTAAATCATTTGGTGATTTCTAGGGACATGATGACTAATGTTATTGACAAAATGGTATTGAGAATCGCTGAGTAATTCATCGTATTCATCTAAAATAATAGTGTCTACATTCATCATCTTGATTTTTTTATGTTTAATCAATTCGAAAACACGCCCAGGAGTTCCAATTAGGACTTGGGGCCCTTTTTTTAGACGCTCAATTTGTCGTTTTTGACTGGTCCCTGAAATAAAAAGTTGTGCTTCTATGCCTAAAAGTTGAGCCCATTCTTTGGTCACTTCAAACAATTGTCCTGCAAGTTCAGTATTTGGGGCTAAGATGAGGAGTTGTTGAGATGTTTTACTTGTAATCTTAAGTAGACTTGGCAAAAGGTAGGCCAGTGTTTTACCAGTTCCAGTTGGACTAATCCCAAGGACATTGTTACCTTCTGAAATAGGTGAAAAAACCTCTTTTTGGATTGCGGTTAATTCTGTAATGGCTTTTTCTTGTAGTTTATCTTGCCAAACTTTTGGAAATTCTGTGATCATGAGTCATCCTTTACTGTTCTTTTTTATCATTATAGCATGATTTTACTCATGCTCCTAGGATTCTTCCAGAAAGATTTGCATAAGATCCTATAGCTATATTTTCTAATTTTTGATAGAATATAGCGAAGAACTTTTTAGAGATGGGGTTTAAAATGCGTAAAAAACCGATTATTATTGGTGTTACAGGTGGTTCAGGTGGCGGTAAGACAAGTGTTTCGAGGGCGATTTTAGATAGCTTTCCAAATGCACGTATTGCAATGATTCAACACGACTCTTACTATCGTGATCAAGCACATTTGAGTTTTGAAGAGAGGATTAAAACCAATTATGATCATCCTCTGGCATTTGAAACTGATTTTATGATTGAGCAACTAAAAGAATTGCTAGCGGGACGCTCAGTTGATATTCCAATATATGACTATACGCAGCATACTCGAAGTGATAAAACATTTCGTCAGGACCCCCAAGATGTTATCATCGTTGAAGGTATTTTGGTTCTTGAAGATGAAAGACTTCGTAACTTGATGGATATTAAATTGTTTGTGGATACTGATGATGATATTCGTATTATTCGCAGGATTAAACGAGACATGATGGAGCGCGGGCGCAGTTTAGAGAGTATTATCGATCAGTACACTTCAGTTGTTAAACCCATGTACCATCAATTTATTGAGCCAAGTAAACGCTATGCTGATATCATTGTTCCAGAAGGTGTTAGCAATATCGTAGCGATTGATTTGATTAACACTAAAATTGCAAGTATTTTAGCAGAAACTTAAGGTAGCAAATGTTTTTAGATGTTTTGAGTGTTCTCTTGATTTGGAACCTTATGGTATTTGCCTTATATGGGCTTGATAAAAGAAAGGCTGTTACTAATCAATGGCGTATTTCTGAAAAAACTTTGCTTTGGTCATCTTTTCTTTTTGGTGGGCTTGGTGCCCTTTTAGGTGGAAAATACTTTCATCACAAGACTCAAAAATGGTATTTTCAAGTGGTATGGTATTTAGGAGTAGTGGTGCTGATGGCAACACTATATGCTTTAGTCGTTTTTAATCATTTCAACTAATGGCCAAAGGCTAGCAGAATTCATTTGCTGGTCTTTTTTGTTTTTTAGAAGCAGTCTAATAGTTAAAGAAAGAGAGTTCTTGTGGTATAATAGAAAACATGAATATGACTAGAAAAGAAGAAAATTATCAACTCATGTTAGCTCAAGCTCAAGCTTTGTTTATGAATGAATCTAATGCTTTAGCTAATTTATCCAATGCAAGTGCTTTATTACTAAATGCTTTACCTGATTCTGTATTTGCAGGTTTTTATTTATTTGATGGCAAAGAGTTAATTTTAGGGCCTTTTCAGGGCTCTGTTTCTTGCGTGCACATCGCACTTGGAAAAGGTGTGTGTGGTCAAGTAGCTGAGACAGAAGAAACCCTAATTGTTGCCAATGTTAAAGAACATGATAATTATATTTCTTGTGATTCAAGGGCTATGAGTGAAATTGTGGTCCCAATGGTTAAAGATGGGCAATTGATTGGTGTTCTTGATTTAGATTCTCCTCATGTTGGAGATTATGATGCTACAGATCAAGAGTATTTAGAAAAATTTGTTGCCATTTTACTGGAAAAAACACGTTTTAATTTTGACATGTTCGGAGTGGAAAACTAATGTATCAAGCCTTATATCGTAAGTACAGAAGCCAAACCTTTGATGAGATGGTTGGGCAAACTGTCATTTCAACAACTTTAAAACAGGCTGTTGAAAGTGGAAAAATTAGCCATGCTTATTTATTTTCTGGACCAAGAGGAACAGGAAAGACAAGTGCTGCTAAAATTTTTGCAAAGGCCATGAACTGTCCTAATCAAGTTGCAGGGGAGCCTTGTAATCATTGTGATATTTGTAAAGATATCACAGCTGGTAGTCTGGAAGATGTGATTGAAATTGACGCTGCATCTAATAATGGTGTTGATGAGATTCGAGATATTAGAGACAAGTCAACCTACGCTCCTAGTCGCGCAACTTATAAAGTTTATATCATTGATGAAGTGCATATGTTGTCAACTGGAGCTTTTAATGCTCTCTTAAAGACTCTTGAGGAACCATCAGAAAATGTGGTCTTTATTTTAGCGACAACGGAATTGCATAAAATCCCAGCAACCATTTTATCACGTGTCCAACGTTTTGAATTTAAGTCGATTAAACAGCAAGCAATCAAAGAACATTTGGCAAAAATTCTTTCTGAAGAAGCCATTAGCTATGAAGAAGATGCACTTTTCTTGATTGCTAAACGCGCTGAAGGTGGTATGCGAGATGCTTTGTCTATTTTGGACCAAGCCCTTAGTTTGTCTGCTGACAATCAAGTTACTCTAGCAGTAGCTGAGGAAATTACAGGTTCTATTAGTATTAAGGCGTTGGATGACTATGTGTCACAAGTAATCCAAAAATCACCAGCATTAGCTTTGGAAAATCTAACTGTGATTTTTGAAAATGGTAAAAGTATGAGCCGTTTTGCAACAGATCTTTTATCTTACTTAAGGGATTTATTACTTGCTAAAACAGGTGGTGAAAGCCTCTATCAATCAGAAACTTTTCTAGCTAATATGGTTGTTTCGACTCAGGATATTTTTGAAATGATTTCGATTGTGACCAAACATATTCCTGAAATTAAGCGAGGCACTCATCCTCGGATTTATGCTGAAATGATGACAATCGCTCTAGCTGATACAAAACGAGGTCTTACCTCTGAATCGGTTAGTCCTGATATCGCAAATCAGATTGAGGCTTTAAAAGCAGAAGTAAAATTCTTAAAAGAAAGTTTTGACGGGCTAAATCAAGGTGCAGTGGTTAAATCAAGTTCACCGAAAATGACTAGGCCAAGTGCTGTCAACTATAAGGTTGATCGCCAGAAAATTTTAACCATCATGGAAGAGACTGTTCGAAACAGCGAACAATCTCGCCAATACCTTGATTCACTTAAATCGGTTTGGAATGAAATTTTAGACAGTATTTCACCACAAGACAGGGCACTTTTGATGGGTTCTGAGCCGGTTTTGGCTAATAGCGAAAATGCTATTTTGGCATTTGAAGCTGCTTTTAATGCTGAGCAGGCGATGAATCGTACTGATTTAAATGCAATGTTTGGCAATATTATGAGTAAGGCGGCTGGTTTTAGCCCCAATATTTTAGCAGTACCAAGGGCTGATTTCAACCATATCAGAGGAGAGTTTGCTAAGCAGATGAAATCTCAAGCGGCTACTAGTCCGGTTGAAGAAGTGGTTGAAACTGTGATTCCAGAAGGATTTGACTTTTTAAGTCAAAAAATAAATACAATTGAGGATTAATAAAAAGAAAATTCTTCGTCGAATTTTCTTTTTATTGGTATAATGACACTATGACAATTAAACAATTTTTTATGACGGCTCTCATCATAGCTTTTGAGACATATTTTTTCAATGATAGTTTGTTATCAGGGGACTATCTCTTTGCCTGTTTTTGGGGCTTCTTATTTTTCAGAGACTTACGTCGTGCGCGTGCCATTGATAAGTTTTCAAAGTCACTATTAAAAGCAGCTAATGCTACCAAGAAGAAAGACTAACTTCACCACTTGGTAAGGTTTCTACCTGGCCATCAGGATGTTCAACAATAAGGTAGCCTTGGTCTGTAATGGCAATGGCTTTTCCTTCAACAAGCTTTTCATTTTTGTAATAGGTCACTTGTTTGTTTAAAACAAGTGATTTTTCTTTGTAAATTTTGATGTGTTCATGACTTGGAATTGTGAAAAATAATGTCCAAATTTCTTCAATTAATTGATTTCTTGTAATGGTGGGATGACTCTTAAAGAGTGATCCTGCTTTGTTTTTAAGCTCGTTTGGAAAGTTTGTATTATTAAAGTTGATGCCTACACCAATAATGAGATCTGTGATTAATCCAGTTTCGACTGATGTAACAGCTTCAGTTAAAATACCGGCTATTTTGTGATTTTCAAAATAGATATCATTAACCCATTTGATGTCTGTCTCAATTCCTGTCAATCTTGAAATGGCTTTAACCACACAAGAAGCTAAAATCATTGTGTATGGTTCCATTTGACTATAAGGTAAGTTAGGTCTTAAATGCATTGACATATAGATTCCAGAACCTGAAGGGGAGTAAAAACTGCGACTAAGGCGTCCCTTGCCATGAGATTGATGATTGGCTAAATAAAGGTGTGGGCAAGAAAGATTAGCTTCGATGCCATGCTTAGCATCTAGTTGTGTTGATTGGGTCTCTTCTTTGTAACTAACAGGTAGTTTAAGCTTTTGGCTTAGCTGTTGAGGTAAAAGTAAATCACCAGTCAAAATGCGATAACCTTTATTTTTGCTTGATTCTATTTCTAGCCCCTGATTTTCTAATGATTTCACAGCCTTCCAAATAGCTGTTCGGCTAAGGTTTAGGGTCTTTGCAAGGGACTCACCACTAGTGTAATCACTTGTTTGCGATAATAATTCATAAATACGTTCAGATGTTTTCATAGCTCTAGTATAGTCTATTTTTGTCATTTTTCAAAGTTTTAAGTTATTGTTAGTGGTATTATTATTAAAAAAATATGCTTTTCTCATAATAAAAAGATTGCAAAAAAATAAGAGTCTGATATAATTAACTGGTTAATAAAAAAACAATCATTCGGAGGAAAAATGAAAAAACACTCATATTTATTGATGGCGGGAATTGCCTTAACCTGTAGTTTAAGCTTATCAGCCTGTCACTCGCAAGGGGAAAAAAAGCCAAATCAACCCTCTAAACATCTTAAAAGTAAAAAAGTAGATGCTAAGAAAAAAAGTAAAACTAGCCAGAAAAAACAAAAAGGTGTAGCAGGAGTTGACTACCCAACAGACGATGGTTTTATGTTAAGTAAACAGTCAAAAATTCTATCTAAGACAGACTCTGGTATTGTTGTTGAACATGATGGACACTCGCATTTTATTTTTTATAAAGACCTAAAAGGCAGTCAATTTGCCTATTTGATTCCTGAGGGAGCTAATTTATCAAAACCAATGGTCACAGCAGAGGCTTCTTCAAACCATGGTTCAGGTCATCATTATGTTTTTAATCCTGCAGATATCGTTGCAGAAGATGCACAAGGCTATACCGTTAGACATGGGGACCATTTCCACTATATTTTGAAATCAAGTTTGGGAATGTCTGTTTCGCCGTCAACAAATATGCAAGTGCAAGCTCAACACAATTTTGTAAGAAATGTTAACTACACCCCTCAAGGCAGTGGCATTTCAGGGCTTGATTTTGCAACCAGTGATGGCTTTAAATTTGACGGTAAAGAAATTGTAGGACAAACCAAAGATAGTATTTTAGTCAACCATAACGGTCACTTGCACCCCATCACTTTTAATGATTTACGTCAATCAGGCTGGGGCGAGATTGCAGACTACTATGAGAGTCAGTCTAAAGGAGATAAAAAAAATACTCCAAAAGATGCCCTTGAAGAAGAGTTTAAAGCAAAGTTGGATTATTTGGCTAAAGAACTAGGACTATCTACGGATCTTATTAAACGTATTGAGACTAAAGATGGAAAACTTGGTTTAGAGTATCCACATGGCGATCATAGTCATGTGCTCATGTTAACTGACTTTGAAATTGGTAAAGCAATTCCAGATCCTCATGATTTATACCATGCAAGACAGCTTGAAAAACATAAAATCGGAATGCAAACCCTTAAAAATATGGGATTTGATGATGAGGTTGTTTTGGATATTGTGAGAACTCACATGGTTGCAACAGATTTCCCATCAAATGAAACAAATCCTAAGGCTATGGAAAAATGGTTAGCAAGTGTTACAAAAGTGGATTTAGGTAGCCGTAAAAATCCTTTGAAACGCTTTGGTTTATCTTACTTACCAAATTTAGAAGCTTTAGGTATTGGTTTTACACCTATCGATGATATGACACCAGTTCTTCAATTTAAAAAATTGAAACAGTTATTAATGACGGCGACGGGTGTAAAAAATTATGATTTCTTAAGTCAAATGCCAATGCTTGAAAGCATTGATGTTTCACAAAATGGTTTAGATGATTTGAGCTTTTTAGTACCTTATAAAAAGCTTAACCTAGTTGCTGCTGCTGACAACAATTTGAAAACACTGGCTCCGCTAGCAGAATTGCCCAATTTACAGTTTCTTGTTTTAAGTAATAATCAGATTAGTGATTTAAGTCCATTGGCTTCATTGTCTAAAATTCAAGAGATTCATATCGAAAATAATAAGTTGTCAAACTTAAATGCCTTAACAGGAAAAGAAAGTTTAAAAATACTTAACTTATCTGAAAATAAAGGATTTGATGCTGATAGTCTGAAACTACCAAATTTAGAAATGTTGACTTTAGAGAAAGTAGATTTAAAATCGTTAGATTTTATTAAAAACAATCCTTCATTGACAGAATTAACAGTTAGTCATAATCAACTGAAACAATTAGATGGCATTGAAGGTCATAAACGTTTGGTGAACTTGAAAGCTGAGTCTAATCAATTACAAACAATAAAACTGCCTCATAAACAAGAATCTTTGAAATATTTAAATGTTTCAAAAAATGAATTGAAAGATTTGGAAGGTGTTAATGATTATCAAAAACTTGAAACCTTAAGAGCAGCTACTAACAAACTGACAAGTCTAAAACTAAAAGAAGCAAATCATCAGGTAACCAGCTTAGATGTTAGTGATAACAATATTCCTTTAGAAGAATTGAAACAACCTCAAGAAAATGCTATTCCAATTGTTATTGCACAAAATTTCCCATCAGTAAGAGAGGGGAGTGCAGCTGACAACGGCACGGCGGAAGAAAAAGCTAAGAGAGCTACTGATGCTGAAAGTGCTTCTCATGAAGAGTTAGAGCATAGTGAAGACGATCATCATAATCATGAGCACCACCATCATGATGAAGATGAGCATGACCATGATCATTAATAAAAGGCATTGCTTTTAGCAAAAAATAATAAGGTTACATTGGAGTCGCCATAAGCTTGCTTCAATCTGAGAAGTTGACATTAGTCAGCTTCTTTTTTTGAATAGTGCAAGACAATTTTCTCAAAAATAGTAAGAAACGTGTTATAATGGAGGAGTTATGAGTCCCGAAAAGACATTTTTACTTTGACCAAATCTATGCTTTAGCGCATTAGTGGAGGAAAAGAGAAGTGGTGCTTTGTAACTCTCTTTGTTTTATGGCAACAAAACTTGCTGTTAAACAAAGGAAAACCTGTGGAATGGTCCATAGTGTTTTCAACATTTGCATTTTTTTGACGTTTTTAAAACATGAAAACGTCAATAATTATTTAAAGGGGGGACATTTTTATGTCAGAACGTAAACTTTTTACATCTGAATCTGTATCTGAGGGGCATCCTGATAAGATTGCTGATCAAATTTCAGATGCTATTTTAGATGCTATTCTCGCTGAGGATCCTGATTCACACGTTGCAGCTGAAACAGCTGTATATACTGGCTCTGTTCATGTATTTGGTGAAATTTCGACCAATGCTTATGTGGATATTAACCGTGTTGTTCGTGATACTATTGCTGAGATTGGTTATACTGAAGCCGAATATGGTTTTTCTGCAGAGTCAGTCGGGGTGCATCCATCGCTTGTTGAACAATCTTCAGATATTGCTCAAGGAGTTAATGAAGCGCTAGAGGTAAGAGAAGGGCAAAAAGATGATTTAAGTCTTATCGGAGCTGGGGACCAAGGTCTCATGTTTGGTTTTGCTATCGATGAAACAGAAGAATTGATGCCATTGCCGATTTCATTGTCACATCGTTTGGTTAAAAAATTAGCTGATTTGAGAAAATCAGGAGAGATTTCTTATTTAAGACCTGATGCAAAATCACAGGTAACTGTTGAGTATGATGAAAATGATCAACCATCTCGAGTGGATACAGTTGTTATTTCAACACAACACGATCCTGATGTGACCAATGAAACCATTAGACGTGATGTTATTGAAAAAGTGATTAAGTCGGTTATTCCAGCGAAATTTATTGATGACAAGACTAAATACTTTATCAATCCGACCGGCCGTTTTGTTATTGGTGGGCCTCAAGGGGACTCAGGTTTAACAGGCCGTAAAATTATTGTTGATACATACGGTGGCTATTCTCGCCATGGTGGTGGTGCCTTCTCAGGAAAAGATGCTACCAAGGTAGACCGTTCTGCATCTTACGCAGCTCGTTATATTGCTAAAAATATTGTAGCAGCCGGCTTAGCTAGAAAAGTTGAGGTGCAATTAGCATACGCTATTGGGGTTGCACATCCTGTTTCAGTTCGTGTGGATACTTTTGGAACATCACGTGTTTCGGAATCACAATTAGAAGCAGCAGTGAGACATCATTTTGACTTGCGTCCAGCAGGTATCATCAAAATGCTTGATTTGAAACGTCCAATTTATAAGCAAACAGCTGCTTACGGACATATGGGGAGAACGGATATTGATCTGCCTTGGGAAAAATGTGATAAAGCTGACGCATTAAAGGCCTTTTTAGCTTAAACTGTTAGTGAATAGTAGAATGAATTAATCAGAGGTAACCAAATAAGGTTATCTCTGATTTTCTGCTTTGGAAGAAGAGGTCTCGTTTTTAAACTAATTTGCTTCATCAAGGTATTTGTAATGCGTTGAAAATTGTGATAAAATGATAAGGTTGAATTCAAGTATAAGAAAGTTTTGGTTGTATGCGTAAAATTATTATCAATGGTGGTAAGCCTTTAAGTGGAGAAGTGACGGTCTCCGGTGCAAAAAACAGTGTTGTAGCCCTTATTCCTGCTATTATCTTAGCAAAAGATCTTGTTGTATTAGATGGTGTTCCAGCCATTAGTGATGTTGATAGTCTTATTGAAATCATGGAAGTTATGGGAGCCAAAGTGTCCTATGAAGGGGATTGCTTAACAATTGATCCTAGTGGTGTGGAAAGTGTACCAATGCCTTATGGGAAAATCAATAGTCTTAGAGCATCTTATTATTTCTATGGAAGTTTACTTGGTCGTTTTGGTGAAGCAACGGTTGGCTTACCAGGTGGTTGTGATTTGGGTCCTAGACCGATTGATTTGCATTTAAAAGCTTTTGAAGCTATGGGAGCAGAGATTTCTTATGAAGGCGAGAATATGCGTCTTTCAGCTCCTGATGGGCACCTTCATGGGGCACACATTTTCATGGATACTGTTAGTGTCGGTGCAACCATCAATACGATGTTAGCAGCAACAACTGCAAATGGGAAAACAACTATTGAGAATGCTGCTAGAGAACCGGAAATTATCGATATTGCAACCTTGTTAAACAATATGGGAGCACATATTCGTGGAGCTGGAACGGATGTTATCACCATCGAAGGGGTAACAGAACTTCACGGGACGACGCACCAAGTTATTCCTGATCGAATTGAAGCTGGGACCTATATTGCCATGGCTGCAGCTGTTGGGAATGGTGTTAAGGTTTCTAATGTTCTATATGAGCATTTAGAGAGTTTTATTGCAAAACTTGAAGAGATGGGGGTTCGAATGACGGTTGAAGAAGATTCAATTTACGTTGAAAAGCAAGAGCATCTCAAAGCAGTTACTATTAAAACATCACCTTATCCGGGCTTTGCCACAGATTTACAGCAACCTCTCACTCCCTTGTTGCTGACTGCTTCTGGTAGAGGAAGTATTATTTATACCATTTATCAAAAACGTGTTAATCATGTTCCTGAATTGGCTAGAATGGGTGCGAAAATAGCAACTCTAGGAGATCAGATTGTTTATGATGGGCCAGCAGTTCTAAGTGGCGCACAAGTAAAGGCTACTGACTTAAGAGCTGGTGCAGCACTTGTGACAGCTGGCTTAATGGCTGAAGGCCGTACGGAGATAACTAATATTGAGTTTATTCTCAGAGGTTATGCTAATATCATTGAAAAATTACAAGCCTTAGGCGCTGATATTCAACTAATTGAAGACTAAAAAGTAAAGAGAATCGAGAGATTCTCTTTTTACTTGTCTGATGATTGTAAAAAAATAGGATACATTCATCAGATGGTTTTTGATTTATAACGTTAAAAAAGCTTGTTTATACTTGTGTTTTAGCTTTTTTAGAAAAAATTAGCAAAAAATCATTTAAAATAGATTGACAAATCGTCAGATGAATAGTAAGATAAAAGTGTAATTAAAACGCTTCCAATAAGTGTTAGCAAAAACAAGGAGGTTTCTCTCATGGAGAAAACAATGGAACAAAGGGAAGAAGTGGTAAGCTATAATCGTGCTAAGGTGTGGCAATTAGTTCTTTTTGCTCTTAATAATGCGTCAACAAACATTTATTTATTTACATTTATGTTTGTTACTTACTTCTCGACGGGTGTTTTGGGACTAGCAGCAATCTTTGTTAGTCAGATTATGGGCTATATCCGTATTTTTGACGGCTTCATTGACCCGGCTATTGGTATTATTATTGATAAAACAGAAACAAAATTTGGCAAGTACCGTCCGATTTTGGTTATTGGTAATATTGTGACAGCTTTGTCTTTAATCCTTTTGCTATCACTTTCAGCTGTTGATCAAGGGATTCGTTTCCCCTTATTTATCCTTGTTTTGATTATCCATAAAATTGGATACTCTATGCAGCAGACAATAACAAAGGCTGGTCAAACGGCTTTAACGAATGATCCAAAACAGCGTCCGATTTTTAATATTGTAGATGCAGTTATGACAACCACATTAATGACTGGAGGTCAGTATGTTGTTTCCAGTTTCTTAGTTCCTAAATTTGGAAATTTCACACCAGAATTCTTTAAGGTATTGATTTATGGAACAATTGTTATCTCAGCAGTCTTAGCGATTGCAGCAATTATTGGTATTTGGTCAAAAGATAATAAAGAATTTTTTGGTTTAGGTGAAAATACACAAAAAACTGAACTTAAAGATTATTGGAAGGTTTTAAAAGGGAACAAGCCGCTACAAGTGTTATCTATTGCTGCAGCTTTGGTTAAGTTTGCCGTTCAGTTCTTCGGTGACTCTGTTGTAATGGTTATTTTATTTGGGATTCTCTTTGGAAACTATGCTCTTTCAGGACAATTTTCTTTGTTATATGTTGTGCCTGGTGTTGTTATTAATATTATTTTCTCAAGTATTGCACGTAAAAAAGGGCTTCGTTTTTCATATGTAAAAGCTCTTCAAGTTGGTTTGGTTGGTTTAGTTGCATTTGGTGCAGTGTTATACTTTGGTCATCCAGGTGATCTAAGTCTTGCTAAAATCAACATGTATACTATTTTATTCATTGTGACAAATATTATTGCACGTTTTGCCTCTCAAGCTCCTGCGAGTTTGGTTCTGACGATGGGGGCGGATATTTCTGATTTTGAAACTTCAGAATCAGGTCGCTATGTCTCTGGGATGATTGGGACAATCTTCTCGCTAACGGACTCTATTGCCTCTTCTTTTGCTCCAATGGTTGTCGGAGCTGTACTTGCAGGTATAGGATTTGCTAAAGCTTATCCTACTATGGAAACACCATTGACTCCAGAGCTAAAAATGGCCTTAATGGTTCTTCTTGTAGGTGTACCATTTGTAGCATTACTTGTTGCCTTAGTTTTAATGAGATTTTATAAACTTGATAAAGAAGAAATGATTCGTATTCAAGAGAAAATACAAGTTATGAAAGCTGCTTCAAGTGACGAGCGTGTTAAAGCTATTGCGAAGAATGTTCCATTAACTGATATGGATTATGTTGATGTTACCAATTATCCTGTTGATAAAGACTAGTTTTCTGAGGCAGCTCCTTTTTAAGGTAGCTGTTTCTTATTTATAAAAGGAGCAAAGTATGAAAAAAGTTATTTCACTGGGTGAAAT